>CAUZFZ010000005.1:0-135643 GCA_963579025.1 Planctomycetota bacterium
ATCACTGACGCAGCCACGCCCTTCCTGACGTCAGGGACGTGCCACCCGCCGGCGAAATCGATTTCTTCGACAATCCGGCGTCTGGTACTATGGGCGCATGATTCCAAAACTCACCGAAAAACTGTCGGCTGCCGTGGCCTCAAACGACAATGGTTCGTTGGAAGTCGTGAACCCTCACGACAACCGGACCTACTTCATTGTCGAGGGGAGCGTGCATCAACAGGCGATGGATGCCCTGCGACGGTAGCAGGATCATGATGCAATTGCGGAAGGCATCGCTCAGATGGAAGCAGGTGAGGGCAAGCCGTTGAACGACGCGTTCGAAGACATCCGAAGACATCTTCAGTTACCGAAGCAGGCGTGATGAGCTTCCGTGTCATCGTACTCTCGCGAGCGGCGGGTGGCATGCCCTGAGCCCGGACGAAGGGCGTGGAGAATGCGACAACACTTCGAACGCCACGCCCTTTCTGACGTCAGGCACGTGCCACCCGCCGCCAGTCCGCGAGAACGCATGCACGGCCGTTATTTGTCGTCGAGAAGCCGATGGACCACGCGGCATTCGCACGAGTGATGAAACAAACTGTGCCCGGGAAAGAATCAGCTGCATTTCATTTATTCATTACACAAGGCTATTCACGCGACATGTGCATTTCCGATGCGCGTCAGTCGCAGGACGAGCACACCACTTGTGCCGACGTCAGTCTCATACGGCCGTTTCGATACGATCGTTGCAGAATTAGAGCTTAACTATTTCGAGGGAATCAAGATGTTGGTCGATGCGTTCTTGATGTCGATTGGAATACCCGTCTCGGATTCCGGGACAACTCCATTTGTCGACCGCCCGTTTCACGGTATCCCTTACAAGGGACTCACCCGTCAGGGAATCAATGCGCAGGGCGCGAAACAACGACTGAAACGAGTCAAGAGTGACGTCACTAAACTTACGAATCCCGCCCAACGTAAGCGACAGAGATTCTCTGTTTGGGGCGTAGTAGCAAATTGTGGAAACCACGTCATACGCGAGTGACAACTCGGCATTTCTCCCGTCACTGTAGATTACCGAAAAGTTCTTTAGGTGGGCATCCCCGTTTCCACAAACAACTGCGAACACTATCTGTTTCAGAAACTCAACTGTGCTCGCCGGATCTAGCCATGAAAGCACTTCCGCAATTTCCTCGTAGCTTCCGTGGTATTGACCGCTTCCCGGCGGACGATCGAGAATCTGCCCGAAATCTTCAATGTGGATTCTCGATGAATTCACTCGATCGAATCGTTCAATTGTGTAGACCGTGCCATTTCCAATCGGCATCCCTTCAGGGATCACGTCGAAGTCGTCGACACTGCGCAAATCAATTTCTGGTACAGATACACCTGTCTCTTTGGCCCAAGTCATTGTCGCAAATTCACACTCAGGTAGGTTCGGATACTCGGGCGCATCGAATTTAGCTATGTAGGCGCGTCCATCGCCCTTTGCCCTTGTTGTCAGTCCTCGTCCAGAAGATCGCGTGGACAGTTTCCACTGCGCTCCGGCCAACGAAAACTTCAATACTGACGTGTCATCCGACGGCGTAGGCGTAACGACGAACTGTTGGTCCTCAGTCGCTAGCAGAGACCTGGTCGGGCTAAGCCTGACGGCGCCCGGCATATCTTCGCCTAGTTCGGTAAGCAGAGCAAAGTCGTCGTCGCCGTCAATGCCGAGAAGGCGGGACCGCCAGGTTCGCATAACCCCCTGGGGCAAGAGATGGCTAAACCAACAGATTGGACCATCCACATCAACCGAGTGTGGAAAGCGGTCTTCAAACAGCTGCCCGAGAACAGGTCGGTCTGGTAGTAGACGCGAAATATAGCCTTCCGAGAACGTGAATCGATGCGCGCAGTCCGCAAACATCTCCAGTGTTCCGACTTCGATAGTCCCTAACTCAACCTTCAGTGCATTCACCACATTCTCACTATTCTGAAATGGATCGCGTACTGAGAATGCTCGCTATTGAGGGCCTGACATCGACCGCGTTTCCGATGCGATCCTCGACAAAGCGAGGCAGATATGTTTTAAGAATCTCTCGACGGCAGCTCCGAAAACCTGCTAAGTCCTTCGCTGACGCAAACGTCATGCATTCCTCAGACAACAGAAATGAGCCAGCATCGTAATCAGGTGAGTTGACGATCAACTGTGGCTTCATTCCCGCAAGACGAATAATGACGTCAGTCCCGAGATTGTCGTCGTTATCCAAAAGGGCGGAACAATAGACTTTCGGGTGTAACATTGATTCGACTGCTGAGTCATCGTCGAGTGTGTCATCGGATTTTGCGTCCGTTTCGACAACGTCGAGCAATGTCGGCTGATTGTTCGATCCGTCGCTGTTGTTTCGGCAAGGATTGTTGGCTAGAAGTGCAAGTACAAGGAGCTTGGAAGTTGCACTGCGTAACGAAACCTTCCTATCAAGTTGCTCGAACAGGCCCTTTCTACAGTCTTCCTGTGTAACTTCTCCAAGCATTCCGATGAGTTCCGCCATCGTCCTTGCAGCGTTCGTTCCTTCCCGCACCATTCTCACTAAGCGATCAATTTTAGCATCGGACGAATCCAAGTGCTGTTCGGACAGCGCCCCTCTCCAGATCCAATGTGCAGCGAGGCGGTCCACGCGAATGTCTTCCCCCGGGAATTGATCGTAAAAGGCTGTGAGGATGTAGAGCGGAAGCCGGTAAGGCATTAATGTGAAAGTTGGAATACCTGCCCATGTTGTAATTGTGACGATTGCTCGCCGAACCGCAGATTCCGTTTTTTGTATTGCATTTTCGGGAAGGTGACTTTCAGCGCCTACATGTTCCGACAACATGGGCTTGCAGGTGACTCTCACGCATCGCAGGAACAGGTCCTCATCGAGTCGCCCGAAGCCGAGGTCTTCCAATCGGGCCACTGCACTCCGGATGGGCTTCTCTCCTTCCTTGTCGTGAAGAGCTTCGAAAATCTCGAATTCCTTCATCGGGCTGCCACCGGTGTTTGACCGCGTAAAGATCAACCTCAACAGTTCGTCATCAGCTCCTTCGACAATATAAGCCGGCACCTCGTATTCCCGAATTGATTTCCCAAGCTCAAACGCTCTATTGACGAGGTCTTCTCGTTCCTCCGCATAGGGCCACGATCGAATCCATTTGAGTTGCTTCACCGAATCCGAAAGTACGTTTAACGGGATCCACGTCGCATCGGGTTCCCGCCGCTTGAGGACTTCAAACTTCTCGTTCTCCAAGTCGTACCAGATAGCCCAGTAGTCGCGGCGAGGCGTGAGTTCCTGGCGCAGCAATGTTGCAATCAGGGCGGTCAATCGTTGCTGTCCATCCACGACCCATAGGGCCGTGTGTTGCTCACCCACAGAAAAACTCACCGGCCCAAAGGAAATGTTGCCAGCTCTTGCATGTGCCCGCGACAATAACAAATCGCCGATCGGGAAGCCTCGACGGATGGAATCGAACAATTCGAGAACATTTTTCGTTCTCCAACGGAGAGGACGCTGAAAATGTGGGATCCTTAACGTGCCTCTCACGGCTTCTTCGAGCAAGAGTTCAACGCGAAATCCGCGTGCTTCGGGGCGTCGCTTCAGGATTGGCGTTTGTTGATCGATTGTGTTGGACATAGGAAACCAGACACCGAGGAATATGGAGCGTTCGGTGGGCAGCGTAACTAAAAACGCAGTCCGTGGCGATTGCGGCCGAGTGGCACTGGTAATCGGCGTTCCTTGCGTGTGCCACTTGGCTCTGCCAGTGAATTCAGAGATGCCCACCTGAACTCCGGAAGTCTCAAACTACATGGGATCAAGCCGTGGCAGATCAGGGTCGATCTCTCCATTCAGAGAGAATCGGGCGCTCGACCATTTCCACTGGTCGGCTTTATCGCAGAGTTGCCGCCTGATCGGGTTCAGTAGCGGCCTTCTCCTGTAGAAGGAGAAAGTCAGCTCGTGAAGATGGCCCAGGCCTTCGATGTGCCTGATTCGTTTCCGGTGTGGTTCGTTGCTCATTTGGTTGATCCGCTATTCCGGCACGGCCCAGGCCAGTGGAACAAATAGACGCCGTTGGGGCCGAGTGGCACTGAAAGCTGCCGGGTGTGGGCGCCACTGGCTCGGCCCGTGTTTTCAGGCCTGTTCGCTTCAATGCTCGAATGTTCGACTCAGCCGGGGACCAGAGACCTCGGTAGTTTCGTCCACAGCGTGGCCTTTCACTCGTTGTCCGACCGGTTGCCGTAAGCCGTTTAACCGCAACGCCATCGGCGTGCGCGCCGGCGTCTCGACGTGGCATCGCAACTCTTCACCGTGAATCGCGCAGCCCGTTGGGCTAGCGGTTAAACGACCTCGCAACGTGGCGCTGTCCAAGTAACGGACTCGGTCGCGCATCAGAGTGGATCAGTGCATCGTGATTCGGTCGTCCGTTCCTGGTCTGATGCACCGCCTCAGCCGAGACTCTGTTGCCTTCCGTTCCTGTTGGCTTCTCTTGATGATCCCGTGTGACGAAACTTGAGCACAGTGTCGCGAGCGGGTGTGGCGCAGTCACGTTATCGGTTCTCCGTCGAGGGATTTGTCGATGAGGCGTTCGGTCTGGTGCATCATTGCAGTCCTGCTGTGCCGAATCTCCGACACGGGGTGTGCCGAGGACTCTGTGTCAAGAGACCTGTTCCGGGATCGCGTTGTGCCGATTCTGCAGCACCGCTGTCTGAACTGTCACAACAGTGTCGACAAGAAGGGTGACTTCTCTCTGCAGACGCGCGATGAACTGCGAGACAGCGGTTACCTCGAACCCGGCGTCCCGAACGAAAGCGCGTTGCTGGACGTACTGTTGCCGGCTGACGGCAAGCGAGCCGCCATGCCGAAGAACGGTGAGCCGCTGAGCGGCAAAGAGGTCGCGGCGATTCGCGAGTGGATCGCCGCCGGAGCGAATTGGCCGGACGACTTTCGAATTGAAGAGCCCGTCGTCGACAACTTCGACTGGTGGTCACTGCAGCCCATGCAACGCACGCGCGTGCCGGCGTTTCCGGCCGACTCCGACAACGCCGCATGGCTCAGGAATCCGATCGACGCGTTCATCCTGGCGAAGATGCACGAACAGGGGCTGCGGCATTCCGGGGAAGCCGACCGCCGCACACTGATCCGACGACTGACCTTTGACCTGATCGGCCTGCCGCCCACACCGTCAGAAGTGGATCAGTTTGTGAACGACCCCGATCCGCTGGCCTATGAACGGCTCGTCGATCGGCTGCTTGAATCTCCGCATTACGGAGAACGCTGGGCGCGACACTGGCTGGATGTCGTCAAGTACGCCGATACCTGCGGCTATGACAAAGACAAACTGCGTCCCAATGCGTGGCCGTATCGTGATTACGTCATTCGTTCGATCAATGACGACAAGCCGTACGCGCGATTCGTGCAGGAACAGATCGCCGGCGATGTGCTGTTTCCGGAGACAGCGGACGGCATTCTCGGACTTGGCTTCATCGCGGCCGGACCGTGGGACTTCATCGGTCATGTCGAAGTTCCGGAATCGAAGATCGACGGTCGCGTCGCTCGGCACATCGATCGGGACGAAATGGTCAGCAACACGCTGAACACGTTTTGCAGCGTGACGATCCAATGCGCCCGCTGCCACAACCACAAGTTCGATCCCTTCACGCAAGAGCACTACTACAGTCTGCAGTCGGTCTTCGCGGCGGTCGACCGAGCCGAACGACCATACGGAGCGGACCCGCGCGTCGAGCGGAGGCGAAAGCTACTCGTGGGACGACTCGCTGGCCTGAAGGCGGAGCAGAAAGCGCTGATGGACGAGATTCGCAAAGCCGGCGGCGAGGAACTCGCGGCGATCGATCAACGCGTGAACGAGCTGAAGTCGAAGTCCAGCCTCAAACCGAAGCGTCCCGAGTTCGGTTACCACAGCCAGATCGTACCCAAGCCCGATGTCGAGAAATGGGTGCAGGTTGACCTCGGCCGCGAGACCGAAATCGCAAAAATCATCGTCCGGCCCTGCCACGATGAATTCGCCGGAATCGGAGCCGGCTTCGGTTTTCCAGTGCGATTCAAAGTCGCCGCTGCACTTCTCGAAGCGGACTTCACCAGGTCCGACTCTGAGGCGCTGGCCGACCAGACTTCAATGGACTTTCCCAATCCGGGCCTCGCTCCGTACACGATCGAGACCGACACCGTTAAGGCTCGCTTCGTAAGACTCACCGCAACGAAACTGGTCGAACGCAAGAACGACTTCATCCTGGCCGTGTCGGAACTGCAGGTGTTCGACGGCAAGGGCAACAACGTTGCACTGAATGCGAAAGTCACCTCAATTGATTCGATCCAGGCTCCCGTTCGATGGGCGAGGAAGAATCTCACGGACGGTATCTGGCCGGAAGCCCAGGACGAATCGGCGCTGGCCGAACTCGCCGAAGCGCAGCGACAGCACACAGCAATGCTCGCAAAGATCAACACACCCGATCGGCAGGCGCGAAAGTCACGTATCGAGAAAGACCTCGCCGCAACACAGAAAGAACTCAACGGGCTGCCGAAGGGGCGAATGGTCTACGCCGCCGCGACAACATTTGCTCCGCAAGGCAACTTCAAGCCAACAATGGGCAAGCCGCGGGTTGTCAAAGTGTTGCATCGAGGGAACATTCAGCAGCCCCGTGACGAAGTGCGACCGGGTATTGTCCCCGTCATTCGCGGAACCGACTGGCACCTTGATCTGCCTGTTGACCATTCCGAGGGCGATCGCCGCGCGGCCCTCGCCCGCTGGCTGACCAGACACAACCACCCGCTCACCTGGCGATCGATCGTCAATCGCATCTGGCAGTACCACTTTGGACAGGGCCTTGTTGCGTCACCCAATGACTTCGGCCGGATGGGCCAGCAGCCAACTCACCCTGCATTGCTCGACTGGCTGGCGTCCGAATTCCGCGACAACGGTCAGTCGTTCAAGAAGCTGCACCGGCTGATCGTGAACAGCTCAACGTACAGGCAATCGAGTGCCCACAACGAAGTGAATGCCAGGATCGACGGCAGTAATCGATTCCTGTGGCGCATGAGTCGCCGTCGACTGGAGGCTGAGGAAGTTCGCGATTCGATTCTGTCCGTCAGCGGAACTCTCAATCCACGGATGCACGGATCGGGGTACTACCTTTTCGCATTGGAGAAAACCGCCCACTCGCCGCATTACGAGTATCACAAGTTCGATCACACGGATGTCGGCTCGTATCGCCGTTCCGTGTACCGATT
Organism: Planctomycetota bacterium; assembly: GCA_963579025.1. Classification (GTDB taxonomy): domain Bacteria; phylum Planctomycetota; class Planctomycetia; order Planctomycetales; family Planctomycetaceae; genus CAUZFZ01. Next base: position 7,239 of record CAUZFZ010000005.1, read on the forward strand.
CATCGTGAGATCACAACCAGACCCATTCATGACGACGCTCGACTGCGCGGATTCCTCACAAAGCACGCCGCGACGAAACGAAACGCTGACGTCGCTCCAGGCACTCTCGATGCTGAACAACAGGTTTACTCTGCTAATGGCTACGAAGTTTGCGTCACGGCTTGAGAACGAATCCTCGGCGATCGACGATCAGGTTAGGCAAGCCTTCAAACTGGCAGTCGGTCGATTGCCGTCACCGCGCGAGCAGCAGGCATTCACGGCGTACACGCAACAGCATGGGCTGGCGAACTCGTGTCGAGTGCTGTTCAACATGAGTGAATTTGTTTTTGTCGATTGACATGCAGCAAGCGCGCAAGCTGCCGTGAATTGGGACACGTCCGAGGCTACGCCTCAGACCATTGGAAACAGAAGACCGCAGAGGACGCGAAGAAAAATGGCCGACATAATCCTTTGCGACCTTGGCGGCCTTCTGTTCAATAACTGAACTGCTGAGTGACGGAGACGTAGTGGCATGAGAACGAGACGTGAATTCCTGACGAGCACCGGACACGGCTTCGGGGCACTTGCTCTTGCGGCAATGCTGCACGCTGACGATGCGACAGCCGCATCAGCGAATCCCGGTGTCGGTGGTGTCGTCGATGTGCTGCATCATCCGCCCAAAGCGAAACGTGTGGTGCAGTTGTTTATGGGCGGAGCTGCCAGCCATCTCGACTTGTGGGATTACAAACCGGCACTCGAAAAGCACCACGGCGAGAAGTCCGACTTTGGCGAGCACGTCGAGGCATTTCAGAATGGTCTCGGCCCGTGGATGAAGTCGCCATTCGCATTCAAGCCATCGGGTCAGTCTGGCAAACAGATCAGTGATGCTGTCGCTCCGTTGAGAGACTGTGTCGATGACATGGCATTCGTTCACAATCTGATCGGTAAGACTGGCGTCCACAGCCAGGCAACCTATCTGCAGGCCACCGGGTTTCAGCGGCCAGGGTTTCCCGGGATGGGTGCCTGGATCAGTTATGGACTTGGTGCGCTGAACGAAAACCTGCCGACGTTTGTCGTTCTGCCCGACCATCGCGGCTATGCCAGCAACGGACCGAAGAACTGGTCGTCTGCGTTTCTGCCGGCTCAGTCACAGGGCACGACAATCTTTCCGCAGAGAGAGAATCCAATCGAAGACCTCTTGCCGAAATCGGACTACGTCACGGCCGGCAGCGATCGCGATGGTCTCGCTCTACTTGGTGAGCTGAATCGCGGGTTCAGCGAGCAGCGGCCGGGCGACTCGCGTCTGGATGCTCGTATTCGTACGTACGAACTCGCGGCGAAGATGCAGCTCAGCGCACCCGAAGCGCTCGACATTTCCGGCGAACCACAGCACATCCTGAAGATGTACGGTTTGGAGAATCCCGGGCGCGAGTATCCGGCCGAAATCAACGTCCCGGAAGAAGCCGAGTACTTTGGACGCAAATGCCTGATCGCGCGACGTTTGCTGGAGCGAGGCGTCCGCTTCGTCCAAATCTGGAGCGGCAATGACAACAGTTTCCCTCGCCGCAACTGGGACAGTCACGAAGACATCAAACGTGACCACGAACCGCTCGCGTACGGAATGGCGGTCGGCACGGCGGCGCTGATCAAGGACCTCAAACAGCGCGGGCTGCTGGAAGACACGATCATCCTGTGGACGACCGAGTTCGGCCGCATGCCATCTACGCAGCGCAGCAAGGGGCGAGACCACAATCCGTTTGTGTTTTCCAATTGGCTATGCGGCGGCGGAGTTGCCGGCGGAGTGACTCACGGTCCGTCGGATCAGTGGGGATACAAGCCACTGGATCGCGACAATCCCACGCAGGTCTATGACATCCACGCGACAGTGCTTCATCTTCTGGGCATCGATCACACAAAACTGACCGTACGTCACAACGGCATCGATCGCCGACTGACTGACGTGCACGGGCATGTGATCCACGACATCCTTGCCTGATGGACTGCTGACCTCGGTCAGACGTGTAGTGATGCAGGCCGACTCACAACCGCCGCTCGCCTCAGGCGTCGTCGAGCAAATCGACGGCTTTGAACGCCTTTCCTTCAAGCATCTCCAGGCTGGCTCCGCCGCCCGTGCTGATGTGACTAACGCGATCCGCAAAACCCAGTTGCTGGATCGCCGCCGCGCTGTCACCGCCGCCGATGATGCTGGTACAATCACCGTCAGCGATCGCCTGAGCAACGGCTTTCGTCCCTGCGTCGAACGGAGGCATCTCGAAGACACCCATCGGCCCGTTCCACACGACGATTTTCGCTGATGCGACCACTTCCGCGTAATGCTTCGCGGTTTCAGGACCGATGTCGAGTCCTTCGAATTCGTCAGCGATTTGACCAGCCGCGACGACCTGTTTGTTGCAGTCCGAATTGAAGTCATCACCGCAGTGCGTATCCGTCGGCAACTCCAACCTGTCGCCGCCGGATTCCAGCAGTTCTTTAGCCAGGTCTGTCTTGTCAGGTTCGACCAGACTCTTGCCGACCTTTCCGCCCTGCGCGAGTTCAAACGTGTAAGCCATGGCTCCGCCGATGAGGACCTTGTCGCAGATCGTCAGCAGATTCTGAATGACGTTGATTTTGTCCGAGACCTTGGCACCACCTACGATTGCGACAAACGGCCGTTCGGGCTTGCTGATCGTGTCCGAGAGGTACCGGATTTCTCGTTCGACCAGAAACCCGACAACGCGGGGCTTGCCTTCCATCAGCTTCGGTACGAGGTACATCGACGAGTCTGTGCGGTGACACGTGCCGAATGCGTCGTTGACGTACACGTCTCCGAAGCTGGCGAGCGTGGTGGCGAACAGGTCCTTCACATCGTCAGACGCCTTGCGATCTTCTCCGGGATTGAACCGTACGTTTTCCAGCACCAGCACCTGGCCGTCCTGCAGTGCCTCGACTTTCGCCTGGGCATCATCGCCAACCGTGTCGCTGGCAAACGCGACGTCCTGGCCGATCAGTTCTGCCAGTTTGTCTGCCGCCGGTTTGAGACTCATCGCGGTCACGACCTGACCCTTCGGTCGTCCCAGATGGCTCATCAGAATCAGACGACCACCCCGTTCGAGCACGGACTGGATCGTCGGCAGAGCCATGCGCACGCGCAGGTCGTCGGTCACTCGCTGCTGATCATCCAACGGGACGTTGAAGTCAACCCGCACAAGAACTCGTTTTCCGGAGACATCAACGTTAGCAATCGTCTGCTTCGCCATGGGAACTTTCTTGAGATCACTCAGGTTTCAAAACGGCAGATTCCGAGGAAGCCAACCATCCTAGATCGCGTCAACTTGAACGCAACCATGCCTGATTTTGGACAATCCGTGACGCATCAAGTGCGACACATGCGTTCGCTGTTCGACTCCCTTAAGCCGGGCTATCGTATCGCTTTGCAACTTTGCGGCTTCGGCAACCTGCCGACTCAGACGGAGACTGAATCATGCGTGGACTCACACTTGCCCTGACGATCGCCCTGTTTGCTTCCGCCGCGCGTGCGGATAACTGGCCTGGCTGGCGAGGACCGAATTCGAATGGTGTCGTCCCCGCGGGCGAGTATCCCACTTCGTGGAGCGACACCGACCACGTAGTGTGGAAGGTCAAACTCGATGGACGAGGTGCGTCGACACCCGCCGTCTGGGGAGATCAGATTTTCATCACGTTGGGAAACGACGGACGCAACCGGCTGCAGTGCATCGGTCGCGATGGCAAGGTGCAGTGGAACGCCGAGGTCGGCGAGGACAAGGGCGGTAAGAACGGCAAAGCCAGCGGAAGCAATCCGTCCTGTGTCACCGATGGCGAATTCGTGTTCGCCTACTTCAAGAGCGGCGATCTGGCGGCTTTCGATCTGAAGGGAAAGCAGCAGTGGCAGAAGAACGTGCAGGAGATGTACGGCGACAACACGTTGTGGTGGGACCTGGGCACGTCTCCGGTTCTGACTCAGGACCACGTGGTTATCACCGTCATGCAGACAGGACCGTCGTTTCTGGCGGCATTCGATAAAGCGACCGGTGAACTCGCCTGGAAGCAGGACCGCGACCTGGGCGCTCCCCTGGAAGCGGCTCAAAGTTACACGACACCCATCGTGGCGAACGTCGGCGGAGAAGAACGCATTTACGTTGTGGGAGCGGACCACGTCACCGCTCACAGTGCTGCGACCGGCAAAGAACTGTGGCGCGTCGGCGGACTGAACCCGACGCAGCACAAGTACTTTCGATCAATCTCGTCACCCACGCTGATCGACGGACTGCTGATCGCGCCGTACGCCCGTGGCGGTTCGGTGACGGCTGTCAGGCTGGGCGGTCAGGGAGACGTCACACAATCGCACGTCGCATGGACTACGACGAAAGCCGGAGCCGACGTGCCGACGCCCACAGGAAAAGACGGTCGCGTTTACTTCTGCCGTGACGGCGGCGAGGTCGTCAGCCTCGACACGAAGTCCGGCGATGTCCTGCACCGCACGCCGCTCGAAAAGAACCGCGCCAAATACAGCGCTTCCCCGGTCCTGGTCGGCGACAATCTGTACGTGACTCGCGAAGACGGAAAGACGTTCGTGCTGGACACGACGGACAAACTGAAAGTCGTCGGAGCGAACGACATCGGTGGCGAGCAGACTGTCGCATCACCGATCTTCGTTGACGGTCAGATTCTGCTGCGGACGTACGACCACCTGTACTGCATTGGAAAAGCTGGTCAGTGATCTTCCACACTGCCCCTCGCCGCCTCAGATTGGACGCGCATTGTCATCCCATTAAATAGAGAGCCTCTCATGCCAAAGCATCGCGTTGCCATTATCGGTCGCACTGGCAAAGGGAATTACGGGCACGGGCTCGACATTCCGTGGCAGCACATTGAGTCGTGCGAAGTTGTCGGTGTCGCGGACGAACATGAAGGCGGACGTGCCGCTGCCGTGAAACGGACCGGTGCGAAGCAGGGCTATGTGGACTATCGCAAGATGATCGAGGCCGAGAAGCCGGACATTGTTGTGATCGCACAGCGATGGATCGACGCGCATCACGAGATGGCGATGCACTGCGCCGAAGCCGGCTGTCACATGTATATGGAAAAACCCTTCTGCCGCTCGCTGCAGGAAGCCGACGAAGTTGTAGACGCCTGCGAGATGCGACATCTCAAATTCGCAATCGCGCACACAAACCGTTTCACACCGCAGTTGCGCGTCGTGAAGCAGATGATCCGCAATGATCAGATCGGTGATGTGCTGGAAGTCCGGATGCGGGGCAAAGAGGATTCGCGCCGCGGTGGCGGAGAAGACCTGTGGGTCCTGGGTACCCACATGCTCGACCTGTCTCGTTCATTGTTTGGCGATGTCGAGTCGTGTTTCGCGACGGCGTCCGAAGGCGGCAAACCGGTCACGAAGGAACACGTCTACGACGGCAATGAGGGCATCGGCCCGCTTGCAGCCGATCACGTCGAAGCGATGTATCGATTCGAGAATGGCGTCACTGGATATTTCTCGTCGAAGCGTGGGGCGGGCAGCAGCGGAAGCCGGTTCGGCCTGACCGTCTACGGATCGAAGGGCATGATTCAGATGCAGTCCGGTTATTTGCGCCCGGCGTACTTTCTGGGTGACCCGGCCTGGTCGCCTGGTCGTACTGGCTCAAAGTGGCAATCAATTTCATCCAACGGTGTCGACAAGCCGGAGACGATCGAATCATCCGGCCACGCCGGCTCGAACATGGATGCCGCGGTCGATCTGATCGCGGCCATCGAGAAAGACCGCGATCCCATCAGCAGCGTTTACGACGCTCGTGCCGCGACTGAGATGATCGCGGCGGTCTACGAATCACACCGCCAGGGAGGGCGCGTCAAATTCCCGCTGGAAAATCGTAAGAATCCGCTAACGATGCTTTGAGGTTCTATCAGGACGCACCAATGCGTTCGGCCGCATACCTGGTCAGCGAGTCGGCAGAGGAACGCCAGTTCGGATCCGCTCTGAATCATGGAGTCGAGGAGTCGCGGGATCACATCTCACCGCCCGATCCCTCCAACAGCCACTCGTCACTGACCTTGTAGCGCTTCGGTGGAGCCAGCCAGAACGTCACGGCGACGAGTAGCCCGAACGTGACATAGGCCGTTGTCAGCGCCCACGGTTGAAAGTCCACAAACAGAGCGTCGTGGACGCAGTTGGCAATAAAGTCGCCTTCATAGGTCATCTGTCCGCCACGCTGCCGGAGCCATTTTTCCAGAGTCGTCAGCGGGCATGTAATTCCCAGCAGGCTCTCCGCCACAACAATGACAATTGCCATCAGATGCAGGCCACGAAACGTAACGTTGCGAATCCACCGCCACCGCAAGACGACACCGGCCACAACCGCCAACTGCCCCAGCAGAATGAACAGCGCATATCCCATGTGCAGGACAACCGTCAGATCAGCAGCGGCGCGATAAAGAACAGGCATGCTCGATAGATGCACTGTGCACTGCTGGTATTCCCGTGATTCCACCAGCCAGATCAACTTGGCAAATCACGCGAGCGGTCGGCGCCGTCCGTCGCCGACACAAAACCGAGTGCCATCGGGCGTTAGCTGTCGGTACTTGCCGACAACAACTGTCTTCTCGGTAGGGAATGTCAAACGCGACCCACTTTCGGTAACGGGCAACCTGCTCCGCGCGAATTCTTCGCGAATACTTCCGCGTCGCGAGGATTCACACACTGGCATCTCCGCCGGTTTCCAGGGCAGAATAATGAACATGTATGGACTGAGCGTTTTCATAGAGTTCCCCGTCATCAGGATGGAACAGGATGACACCGGACTCGGCAGTAGCCGCCACTGTGACTCGTATCTCTGATTCGTCGTCTCGCAACAGGCAGTCTTTCCATGGCTAAGAAAAAAGCGGCGAGGCCTCGACGGACAACATGGTCGGGCTGGCTGAAGCGTAAGAAGCTGAATGAACTGGTGGCACTTCATCCTGCAGTCGCGAAGCAGACATGGAAACCGACCGCGAATGATCGGAAGGCGGCATGGGAGCTGTATACCGAAATGCGGACGCGGATCAGCACGCAACCGCTGCATTATCGGGCGGGGGATGAAAAGGCGGCACTCGACAGCCTTTACAAGCTGTTTCGTTGCACTCGAGACCTGACTCGTGAACACGGAATCGAGTGCCGGCACTTTGCCACGATCAGCGTCCATGTGCTGAATACGAAGATCCGACCGTTTACAGCTCGATGGCATCGACGTCTGATCGACGGCAAGCTGGACACCGAAGACGGTCGGCACCTGCTGCGACAGGAATTGACGAAACTGCAGATTCAGCTCCGCGAGTTTCAGAGGTTTCTGGGGCTGCTGGCTGAGGAAGACGGTTTTCAGGCGGGAAGCGAGTCGGGGCTGGAAGTAACTGAACTGTGCGAGTTCGACGACGTTGGAACACCCATCCTGTATGACCGACTGCTGGGACTTCCCGACAAGATCAGCGACGAGATTATCCAGAGCGAGCAGGTGGACATCGCGGCCCGCCGAGCGATGGTCAATTCAAACTCTGAGCCATTGGCTGATCTGACGGGCCTGGCGATTTCCGGTGGCGGCATTCGCTCGGCGACGTTCGCGCAGGGTGTGTTGCAGGGCTTGGTACGTACCACGTTGCCAGAGGAGTATGGAACGGACGACGACGGCGGCCCAAAACGATCCGACCTGCTGCGGGATGTCGATGTTCTGTCCACCGTTTCCGGTGGGGGGTACCTGGGATCGTTCGTCAGTTCATTTCTCAACGGAGCACACGCGAACGACGAGGTCGGATCGCGGGCCGATCAGTTGCCGTTTCGGCGACGCGAGAAGTGCGAATCTGATCCACTGCGGTACCTGCGTAATAACAGCCGTTACCTGATCGCCGGAGGCCTCTTTCGAAAGCTCACGATTGTCGCGCAGGGTCTGTACGGCGTCGTCATGAACCTGGCTGTGCTCACCGTTCTTGTCGTATTAGCGGTGATCGCCACCGACTGGTTTCCCCTTGCCGACCGATTGCGAGAAGCCTCTTCACATCTGACGGCGGGGCAATCGGCTTTCTGGGAAATGTCATGGGGCACCTGGGGATTCGGTGGATTCTGGCTAAGTATGACCATGTTGCTTCCACTGATTCAGAAGCTGGGACGCATCAGCGCAGCGATGCACCGTCTTCGAAGTCGATTCGAAATGGCCTGTATTGCCGGATTCGGCATGATGCTGTTCTTCCTGTTGATCGATTCTTTGCCGGCGGCACATTACGGATTCCTGTGGGCCGCGAGGGAACTGGCATTCTGTGGCCGGGACGGGCTGGAGTTCACGTGGCACGCGGTCTGGCCTGCGTTGGGTAACGTCATCGCGTTCCTTGCCGCACGTATGGCATTCGTGCATGCACAGAAAGAGAAGTTCAAGGAAGGTTCGAGGACTCTGGCATCACTGATACGACCAGCCATCGGGCTGCTGCTTGGCCTTGCAGGTCCGATGCTGATCATCGGGCTGTATTTCCTGCTGTGTCAGGTTTTCCTCGTCACCCATAAAGGACACATGGGCTGGCTGCACGGCGGATACGTCGCAGCGGCGACGATATACGCACTGGGTCTGGTGAATGTGAATTTCATTTCTCCGCACCGTTACTATCGGAATCGGCTGGTCGAAACGTATTTGCTGCGACATGACCCTGAGGCTCGCTACAAGGTGAAACGTGACGGCCGGCAGTTGCTGTCAGAATTGGGTCGGTCACGCAAGGCTCCGTACCACTTGATCAACGGGTCGTTGAATCTGCCAACCGGTGACAGTCCCGAGCTGCGGGGCCGCGACAGCGACTTCTTTCTGTTCAGCCGGCATTTCTGCGGAAGCCCCATTATGGGCTATCGGCCCACGATCGAATGGGAGCGTTATGACGGGCATCTGGACCTGGGCACGGCCATGGCCATCTCAGGAGCCGCCGCGTCGCCGCACATGGGCACAACGACTCCGCGGGGGTCCAGTTTCCTTCTGACGGTGTTGAATATCCGGTTGGGATACTGGCTGCGACGGCCCAACGCCGTGACGTGGTTGCCCACGTGGCTGGTCCGATCGGTGGGAGGCCCCGGCCCGAGCTACCTGGTACGCGAGATGTTCGGCCAACTCCGACTGACGTATCGGTTCCTCGGATGGAAAATCCCGTACGTCAACGTTTCGGACGGTGGACACATCGAAAATCTGGGTGTCTACGAACTGCTCCGCCGCCGCTGCAAATTCATCATAGCGATTGATGGCGAGTGTGATCCAAAGCTGGAATTCCCCAGTCTGATGACGCTGATCGAGTTCGCATGGATCGACTTTGGAGTGCAGATCGACATCGACCTCGCGGAGTTGAAGCTGAACGAAGACCGATTCAGTCGTACCCATTTCACGCTGGGCAGGATCGAATACCCCGATGGCCAACAGGGATTGTTGCTGTACATCAAACTGTCCGTGACAGGGAATGAAGACGCCTACGTTCTGGATTACCGTCGCGCGAACGAGAGTTTCCCGCACGAATCCACTCTGGATCAGGTGTTCGAGGAATCTCAGTTTGAGGCCTACCGAGCTCTGGGCGAGCACGTAGCGGGCGATTTGCTCCGCGACGAACTGCTGACCCGTCGCAACCATACTCCTGTCCCGGATGCGGATGGTCGGACGCTGACCGTCCGGAGCTGGTTCCAGCACATGGCCGACAACCTGTTCGAACACTGAGCCCAACAACGTCCCGACAGCGCTCTCGTCCTCTCGATCGGCGAGACGTCTCGACATCGAGCGGGCTTCAGTGCTGATTCGCTCGGGTGCCGTTGAATGTCGCAGTAATCCGCGTTCTCGGACTGGCGGCAATCGGCAAGAATCCCCGACCAGACTGTTGCGATACTGCAACGTCTCACACGGGAGTTCCTGCTTCGAGTGAACGAAACCGCTTTTATCCAGCGAATGCCCTGGGCGATCATCGGGATCGCGATGCTGCTCTTCGGAGTCGGCCTGAGTGCGATTGCGCGCGGTGACGAGCTGTATCAACTCGGTGAGTTTGCTCCCCGACAACGGCTGTGGGCCGTGATGAGCGTGCTTGCTCTGATTGCAGCGGCGACATGGCCGTATCAGCGACTGAAGTGGGTTGCCTATCCAGCGTATGCCGTGTGCCTGCTGCTGCTGATCGTGGTCTTCTTCTGCCCGCCAAAGAATTACGCTCACCGCTGGATCCCGCTGGGCTTCATGAACATGCAGCCGTCCGAGCTGGCCAAACTCGCGTACATCGCGGCGCTCGCGAGATACCTGATGCACCGCGACAGCTTCCGTCACTGGTACGGGTTGATTGTTCCCTTTGTTCTCACTTTCGTGCCGATCGCTCTGATTCTGAAGGAACCAGACCTGGGGACGTCGCTGCTGTTTGTTCCCGTTCTGTTTGCCATGCTGTTTGCTGCCGGTGCACGACCGCGTCATCTGCTGATCATCTCGATGCTCGGGATGCTGGCGGCGCCGGTGCTGTGGGTCGGCATGAGTGCCGAGCAGAAGTCGCGAATCGTGTCGTTGTTTACTCAGCAGGATGGCGGCGAGGCGCCGGACGACGACGGGTATCACCTGCACCAAGCCAAGCGACTGCACGCGCTGGGCGGCGTATGGGGAAGCTGGCTGACCGGCCAGCCGTTGAAAAGCCGCCGAGCGTATCACCTGCCGGAATCCCGGACAGATTTTGTCTTCAGCCTGATCGGTGAGCGGTACGGTCTGGTGGGCTGCCTGGGAGTTCTCCTGCTGTACCTGCTTTTGTTCGCACGCCTGTTGATCATCGCCGGCAGTACGCGAGAACCGTTCGGTCGACTTCTGATTGTGGGTATCATTGCCTTGCTGGGCAGTCAGGCCGCGATCAATACCGCCATGACAGTGGGCCTGCTGCCAATCACCGGCATGACTCTGCCACTGATGAGTTACGGCGGATCGAGCCTGATCACGACATGTCTCGCTCTGGGCCTTGTCATCAACGTGGCCCTGCGACCGACCTACGACGTCTCGGCCGAACCATTCCGCTTCGACGAGTAAGGACCGGGCCTCAAATAAGTTCCCGATCTGGAATCCGCGAGACCTCTGAGCCGCAGGCGCTAGCCGAGGCTGTGTACTGGAGCGGAGCCGTAGGCGGATTTCTCCGAAATCCGCTGCCCTGGACCTGGCAAGACTGAGCGGCGGTCGATGTGCCGACAGGCTGCGATGTCGGCTGGTCCCGATTTTGGAGAAATCGGTCTACGGCTGAGGCTCATAATTCCGGGACGATCCCTTAGCGCCACGCCGGTGCGCCACTGAGTAGTCCGTGTTGCCGCGCCGTGATTATGCTCCCGGCATTAACCCGATCGTGAATTCCACGGCGATTCCATTCTGGAGTGAGCATCATGAAGCGACCAACTGGCTGGTTTTGTCTCGCAATTGTGCTGTGTAGTTCTGTTCTGCAGGCGGCAGAACGAAACATCGTTTTTTTCATCACCGATGATGAGAGCCCCACACTGGGCTGCTACGGCGACAAAGTCGCGGTTACCCCGCACATCGACGCGCTGGCCAAAGACGGGACTCTGTTTCAAAACGCATTCGCGACAACGGCAAGCTGCAGTGCCAGTCGGTCGGTTGTGATGTCCGGCCTGCACAATCACCGCAATGGGCAGTACGGACATCAGCATTCGTTTCACAAATTCGCATCGTGGCACAATGTGGTCACGCTGGCCTTGCCTCGCGTGCTGCAGCGATCTGGCTATCGCACGGCTCAGATCGGCAAGTACCACGTCGCTCCCGAAGAGGTGTATCGGTACGAGACGTACATCAAAGGCAACGGACGTAACGCCGTTCAGATGGCGGACGCCTGCCTGGACTTCATTACCAAAGAGGACGATCGACCGTTCTTCATTTACTTCGGAACGAGCGATCCGCATCGCGGAGGCGGCCGGGACCAGACGGCCGCCAGCGAACTGAAGCCGGACCTGTTCGGGAACAAACCGAATCGCGGCTCGCATCCAGGTGTTGATGAGGTGTTTTTCGAACTGGCCGACGTCCCCATTCCGCCGTTCATGACTGACACGCAGGAGACGCGTGAAGAGCTCGCGCACTACTACCAGTCGTGTGCGCGGATCGATCAGGGAGTCGGACGCCTCGTCACGATCCTCAAAGAAGCCGGCGTGTATGACAAAACACTGATTGCGTTTACGTCCGACCATGGCATGGCATTCTCTGGCGGAAAGACGACTGTCTACGAGGGCGGCCTGAAAGTCCCATTCGTCGTACGTAACCCATACGAGGAAAACCGAGGCGTTGTCTCCGACGCGCTGATCAGTCACATCGACATCACGCCGTCGCTGCTCGACTTCGGTGGGGGCCTCGATAAGAAAAGCAACGGCCCGAAAGACCCGCTCAACGCCGACGCCTACTGGAAAGAACGCGGTGAAAATCTGAAAGAAAACCGCGGCCCGCGCGGTGGCGGACTCACCAGCTATCACGGCACGTCATGGATCGACATCCTGGGCGACGCGGACGCTGAACATCGTGAGACGGTCTTCGCCTCACACACCTTCCATGAGATTCAGATGTATTACCCGATGCGCGTGGTTCGCGATAAGAAATACAAACTGATCTGGAACATCGCGCATCCCCTGCCGTATCCGTTTGCGTCCGACCTGTGGGCGGCGTCGAGCTTTCAGGCTCAATTCCGCAAAGGCATGGACGCGCCCTACGGCCGCAAGACGGTCGGCCAGTACATCCACCGTCCGCAGTTCGAGCTGTACGACATCGAGAAGGACCCGGATGAAGCCCGCAACCTGGCCTTCAGCACCGATTACGCCGACGTCCTGAAGCAGTATCAGGCCACACTGAAAGCGTTCCAGAAGGAGATGCATGATCCCTGGATCATGAAATGGGACTACGAGTAAACAACAATCAATAGATCTAATTCAAGAAAGATCCTTACCAGGGAGCAGAGAGGGCAACGCCGTTAAGGGATAGTCCCGAAATAACTTCCTGGAATTATGAGCCGTAGCCGTAGCCCGATTTCTCCGAAATCGGGACCAGCCGACATCACAGCCTGTCGGCACATCGACCGCCGCTCAGTCTTGCCAGGTCCAGGGCAGCGGATTTCGGAGAAATCCGCCTACGGCTCCGCTCCAGTACACAGCCTCGGATAGCGCCTGCGGCTCAGAGCTCTCGTGGATTCCAGATCGGGAACTTATTTGAGGCCCCGTTCCTAAGGAGCCTCGTTCCAGGGCTCTGCCCTGGAACCCGCTGATTGTGAGGCTCTGCCTCACGTTCAATGCCGCGAGGCGGAGCCTCGAAAGCAGCTCGTTCCCGCGTAGAACCCCGGGAACGAGGGCCTGAAAATCGTTAACGGCGTTGCCCTTTGCTCATGTGTCCCTTTGCCCCTCCGCCCCGGCTTCCTCATGGTGATCGAGCGACGCGGTGCTGGCGGACGCGATCGGCGTGGCGGAAGTCGGTTCGCGTCGGCGGGTCAGTTGAGCCGTTCCAGCAGGAACTGAAGTTCGGCCGCGTCGTCGTAGTCGAGACGCGGGTCGGCGGCGAGAGCAGGGTCGCGCGAGCCGCTGAGAATCGCAGCGAGCGACGGGACCAACGCGTGCAGCGACGGATGGTTCGGGAGATCGGGATGCACGGCGTCCGCGTCGAGTTGGGTGGTGGCTGCGGTCGTGTCGCCGGTGGTGAGAGCCTGGTGGATGAGGGCGGCGAGGTGGCCGCCGGTGGTGTTGTTCTCGCCGCGGTCGCGGCGGTAGGCCAGGTAGGCGTGGATCGCGCGCTGGCGGGCGGCGGCCGAAGCCTCGGCGTCGCCCACCGCCTGCTCGAGGTTACTCAGGATTCCGAACGTCTTCCACGGCTCGACGGCGTGACCGAAGGGTTCGCCGCACTCGATGGCCCGCAGGATTTCGCGGCGGGCGTCGTCGTAGCGGGACAGCTTGATGAGTTCATTGGCCGCGTTGTTGCGCGTCACGCCTTCCTTTGCCAGGTCCTGGATGTCCGGGGCGGCGTAGATGTCGGCGGCCTGCAGGAAGAAGCGAACGGCCTCTTCTCGGTGGGACTGCGTTCCGTAGAGCGTTCCAAGTTGAGCGAGCGTGCTGGCCTCGCCGGCGCGGTCTCCGCGGCTTGACTTGATGTGGAGCGCTTGCTGATAGGCATGCTCGGCGGCCTCGAACTGCCCGGCTGCCTGATGGACTCGGCCGATCTGGTGCCAGGCCGTGGCCACGGTGCCTGGCTCGCCGAGTTGCTCGAACGTCTGACGGGCTTCGTCCCAGGCGGCGAGGGCCTCGGCATACCGCCGCTGCAACAGGCGGACCGTGCCGAGTTGGCCTTTGGACGCAGCAATGTCACGCATTTGCTTCGCAGGGTTAGCTTCCTCGATTGTCAGCTCGTACGCGGCGGCGGCCTCGTCCAGGCGGCCCAGAGCGGTCAGGCAGTGGGCGTAGTCCGCCAGACTAGCCGAAGCCATGCGGGTGGCCTGTGCATGGCCGGCCTGGCCAAGACGCTCGAAGCGGGTGCGGGCCTCGGCCAGCGACTCCAACGCGGCCTGTGCCGATCCGACATGCTGCAACACGCGGCCGAGTGTGAGGTGTGCCATCGCGAGGTCGTAGGTGACGCCGGCGTAGGCGGATTCGCCAGCGTTGCGGCAGCGGGCCAGCAGTTGCTCGGCCGCCGCGACGGCTTCGGCGAGACGACCGACTCCCAGCAGACGTTCGATCGCGGCGCGTTCCGCCTCGAATTGGGCGTGGCTCCAGGCGTCGTCGCCGCGCAGCTCCCGCAGCCAGTCGGCGGCCTGGACGCGGATCGAACCGGCCGCGCGGAGCGCGTGCGCACGGCCGCGGTTTTGCAGCAGGCCCTCGAGGCGCGTGGCCATTCCGATGACGGATTCCAAGTCAGTCGCCTTTCGCTCATGTGCGCCGACGGCGCCAGGCGCGGGCCCTGACGTTGCTCTGGAAACATCCGACGATTCTCCGGAAAGGCCCGACGCTAGCGCGTTCAGCTCAAGGGCCATGGCGGATCGGAAACGGTGCTCCAGCGCCGCCAGCAGGTTGGGCAGTTCCAGCAGCGTCAGCTCCGCAGATATTTGATGCGTGTCAGTGTTCGACTGCTGATACAGGTGCGACGTCAGTTGGGACATGGCTTCGGACCAGGCGAAGACGGCGGACGCGCGCCGCACGGCGGTTAGTTCGCTCGACAGGTACGGAGCCAGCGCCGGATGTAAACGCACGTGGTCATGCCGGAGCGGTTCTGCGAGGCCCACGTTGATCAGGTGACGGGCAATGTCCGCCGCGCATTCTGCGGATTCGCTCGCGCCGCTCATAGCGGCCGCCAGTTCCGGAATCTCCATCAGACGCTGAATTATCGCGGCCGGATCAGCCGACTCGCCCTGTCCACCCAGTTGCTGCATCAGGACTTCCAGATCCAGCCCGCCCAACGCGGCCTCAAGTCCTCCACCTCCGAGGACCTCGGCCAGTTCCTGCGGGCGGAATCCGCCGTGGAAGACAGACAGCGGGGGGAGCTGCTGGCGGATGTCGGGCGGCAGGCGGCGGAGCGATAGTTCCACACTCGCGAACAGCGAACGTTCCCGGTCGTCCCCGAATCGCTCGTGCAGACCCTGCATCAGCTCACGCAACGCCGCCGTCGTCGCTGTGACGCCCTGCTCCGAGACCTCGCGGGCCAGCAGCACCAGGCTCCGCGCGTGGCAGTGGACCGATTCCACCAGCGCCTGGACCTCGGACTCGGATTCCCCCGCGTCGCCCGCGCGCGGCTCACTGGACGATCGATCCAGCACGTTCCCCACCAGCTCGACGGCATCCCCTTCGCTCAGCCGGTCGATGCGGATGTGGTGCCCGGCAAACGGAGCCGGCAGCGGCGTCCGCGTCGTGAACACAATCCGCGTGCGGCCAATCCGGTTCAGCTCGGCAAGCAGCTCGAACAGCGGTGCCAGGACGTCATCTGTAGGCCGGACCAAGCTCTGCGCCGTTCCGGCAGCCGCGTCAAGCGGCGCTGTGTCCGGGCTGGTGCCTTGCCGTGAGTCTGCGCCGGTGCCTGGCACTTTGTCAGAAGTTGAACTTGTGCCGGAAGTTGAACCTGTGCCGGAACGGCGCTGCGCTTGGTCCGGCCTACGGGTGTAGTCGGCGGCGACGATGGATTCCAGATTGTCGATCACCAGCAGTGTGTCGCGGTCGACGAGAACTTCTTCGATCAGGCGGCGGCCGTCATCGTCGTTGTTGGCGGATCGCGCGACGTAGTCCGAGACCAGTTGCCGGCCCAGGCGGCTGAACACCGAATGCAGCGACGCCTCCTGCTCGACCGAAACGAAGGCCGCCTGATCAAAGCGATGCGTCTCGACCAGCCATCGAGCCAGCTCGACAGCCAGCGTGGTCTTACCTTCGCCGCCTTCGCCCAGGAACACGGCGTACGACGTGTCTGTTTGGCCGGTGGGAACCGGCCCTACGCCATGGGCTCCGTGATCGGGGTCCATGCGGCGGCCGCAGAGCAGGCGTTCGGCTGCCAGCAGTTCATGGCTGCGGCCCACGAACGCGTGTGCGGGCGGATCCGGCAGTTCTCCCAGAGCGATCTGGCGGGCTCGCTGCGAGACCGCGCGTAATGTCGCGTCGCCCGTGCGATGGAACAGCACCGGGTCTGGACGTTCCTGGAACAGCACGGGGACGAACCAGTCGTGCATGGTCAGTTCGCCGCCGAACGTGCGGCCGCGGCTGCGGTCGTTGAACAGCGCGTGCTGCGCCTCGAGCATCGCCTGACCGATGCGACGGCCGCGGATCAGCTCTCGATAAAAGACCGTCACGAACCGCCGCGCCGTTTCCACCAGGACTGAATGGCTCATCGCCACCACGCTGGTCACGCCGCACGCCAGCAGCTTTCCCGCCACCGACGCTGTCGGATCGTCCTCAGCCTGAGCCGATTGGCAGGCTTCCAGCACAAACAGCGGCAGGTCCGAGTCCCGCAGAATGGCGGCCAGTTCCTCGGCCGGAACCGAGTGCGTGCGCCGACCGCGCGGTCGTCCCGTGTCGTCATCCTCGACGCTGCCGACCTGATCCGTGTCACGAGGATCTTCGAAGCACAACGCTCCCCAGCCATGACGGCGGTCGTACACACCGTGCCCATCGAAGTGGACCACGTGGTACGGCTCGTTCGCTTCGTACGCTCGCCGCAGTTCGGCACTCAGAGCCGGCAACGTGGGCGGGTCCAGCAGGGTGAGTTTCGCCAGGTCACCGAGGATGGCCAGCGCATCCACGACAGGCCGGGCCGAGACGCGATGGTCGATGTACGCGGCCCGTTCATCGTCCGGCCGGGGACTGACCAGCAGCACCCGCACGGGCGGCTCGCCAGGCTGCGGTTCGACGACGTCGGCATCGGGCAGCCGACGCCGCACGCGGACACCCTTCATGCCCTGGAACAAATAGCCGTGCTGATCGTGAATCAGCTCCCACGGCAGCGCCAGCAGCAGCGTGGCCGCCTGCTGAGCCGCGGATGTGGCATCGCCTGTGTCGTCAACATCGTCCGTAGGATGGGCACTCCTGCCCGTCGCGTCGTCGTCCTGGACGGGCAAGAGTGCCCGTCCTACGTTGGGGTCTACCAGCACGGTGAAGCGGCGCAGTGACGGAGTGTCCGGGCGACGCCACGACTGCAGGCTGGACTGGGCCTGGGGCACCGCCAGCGCGGCGTCGAACAGTTGCCGGCCCCAGACGGGAAGCTGGTTCTCGATCCGCTTCGCCCGGTCGCGGAAGACGTCGCTGGTCCAGCGATAGTAGCTTTCGAGATACCACCGCAGGTCGCCGGCTTCGATTGGACCCAGCGGCGCGACGAAGTGGAACGCGTCGCCGTGTTGCGGTTCGCCTTCGGCCGGATGAAACACCAGCCGGGCGCTGGCCTGAGCCCGATTGGTTCCGCCGCTGGTGTCCAGCGACGGGCTGGTGAGTTCCAGCACCAGGTCCGCCAGCGGCAGGTCGAGCTGATCGTCACCGGTGTCATCGGGCGGAATGAGCAAATCCTGATGCAACACGCTCACCAGCCGGGCCACACCCTCAGCCACCGAGTCGTGTTGCGTGCCGATCTGAATGGTGACGGTGTTCTCGCCCAACCACGGTCCGACGACGTTGGGTTCAATGCCGTCCAGCAGGATGGGGATGATGCGATAGCCGGGTTTCTCTTCACGCACCCGTTTTGCAATCTCGACCTCCTTCATCACCCACGCAGAGTCCATCGCCTTCCCGCTGAGTACGACGACAAAGTGCGAGGCATGCTGGATGGCCTGTTCGATTTTCGGGTCAACGGGATCCCCGGGCTGCATGCGTCGCGAGTCGGTCCAGCCGAAGACGCGGTGTCGATCCAGGCTGTGCCGGATCGCTTCGACGACCTCGTCATCCTGCGTGGAGTGGCTGATAAAGGTTTGCGACATACTGTGCATCCAACGGGTGGCTCGTTGGCAACACGGCTCCGCTGCCAGACGTCCGCAAGTTAGATGCTTACAGCGGGTCATGCACGCCACAGGTACGTATCTGCACTATGGGCTCTGCCCTGTGGGCACGTTGCCACGCGCCGCGAGCGCGCAACTTTGGCAGCGGCTATTCCGGATCACTCAGGCGAGCGGTGAGCGTCAGCTCTCCGACTCAGGATTGCCTGGACTGGTGGAGTAAACCTGCTGATGTCGAACTTTGTTGCCACTCACACGAGTTCCTGGATCATTCCGTCAGCCTCGCCGCCCTGGAAGTTTTCGGGCAGCGGTACCTGCATACGGTCGAAGATTGTGCTCCAGAGATTTCCCAGTCGCATGTCTTCCTTGACGATGTGACCCTGGTGTTTGATCCCCAGACGCGACCCACCAGCGAGCATCGTAGGGAGATGATGGTTGTGGTGGGCGTTGATTGCTCCGCCGCTGCTGCCATACGCGACCAGCGTGTGGTCGAGCAGCGTGCCGTCGCCCTCTTTGATCGACTTGAGCTTGCTCAGAAAATACGCCCAGTCCTCCATGTACCAGATGTCGGACTGAGTGAACCACTTGAGCTTGTCGGGGTCTTCGCCGTGATGGGTCATCTCGTGGTAGTTGTACGGATTGCCCATATCCCGCCACGAGCCGGTGCCGTCCGATCCGTCCATACGGACCAGGTACGAGATCACTCGCGTGCTGTCCGTCTGCAGCGCCAGCGCGATGACGTCGTACATCAATCGTTGATAGCGACGATACTCCAGGCCGGACTTGTCGGGATCGAGACTCTGTTCCTTTCCGAACTCCAGCAACTCCACATTCGGTTTTGGCCCGCGGAGCCAGTCCTTCTCATCCTGCATCCGTCGTTCCAGATCGCGAATGCCGGTCAGGTATTCGTCGAGCTTCCGTCGGTCGTTGGCTCCCAGCGAGTCGTTGAGTCGGCGAGCTTCCTCGGTCAGAGAATCGAGCACACTGGCTCGGCGGATGAACTCGGCTTCGCGAGCGTCGAGCGTGTCGGCCGTCTCCTTTCGGAAGAGCTGATCGAACAGAACGTGAGGGCGATTCTCGGACGGAATCGGCGTGCCGCTGGGGCTCCAGGAGAGCGTCTGGTCGTAATAGCCACCGAAGCCAGTGCCGCGTTTGATGCCGAGCGACAGCGACGGAAAGCGGGTTTGTCGTCCGATCACCGCAGCCAGTTCCTGATCACACGACACACGCAGTTTCGCCCCGGCGCTGCGAGTGTTGGTGCCCGTCAGGAAGGTGCGGTCGCCGACGTGCCCGCCGGAATGCGTCAGCTTCAAACCCGAGACGACGGTGAAGTCGCGGCGCAGAGCTTCAACCGGTTTGAGAATCGGCGTGACCGTGTAATCGAATCCGGTGTCTGCCGGCGTGAAGTCCCGGCCGTTGATCCCAAGTCCGAAAAAGCAGAACACAGCACGACGGGGCGTTTCCCCTTCGGCGATCGACCCGGCTGTTGTTACCGAATCGGCTCGCACGCTCATCGCTTCCAGCCACGGCAGCGCAAGCGTAATACCAGCACCCTTCAGGAATGTGCGTCGAGGCAGGGCGACGTGGCCATGGTGAATGTTCAATGGGATGCTCCCGTCGGAAGGGGCGGCGGATTTCTCATTAGTTATTTGTCATTGGAAGGGCCACGATGACAAATGACTATTGACAAATAACTAATGACAATTCTTTTTAATTCGTGTTAAACGCTTCGCTGGCCACGATTGCGTGGATCAACGATTGGATTCGGTAGTCATCCTTTTTCAATGTGGCAACCAGGGAATCAATCAGCGCGTGGTCCGCGTATCCGACCGGGCGACACAGAGCGTACGTCAGCATCTTGATACTCAGCGCCCGCGCAAACTTGTCTTTCTGCGTCATCAGTCCGAACTTGTACTCTTCCAGCGTGGCAAACTTGTGCCCGTTGGGAAATGTGCCGCTGACATCCAGCAGCGGGCCGTTCGAGCCGCGATAGCCTTCACCATTAAATCGCTCGCGCCAGGCGCCGATTGCGTCGTAATTCTCGAGTGCCATGCCGTACGGATCGAGCTTTGCGTGGCACGATGCACAGACATCGTCGCGCCGATGCAGTTCGAGCCGCTGACGAACGGTCAGATTCTTACCCGACGTGTTGGGTTGGATCTCGCCGGCGTTCGGCGGCGGGTTGTTGGGCGGATCGTTCAGCAGCTCGCGCAGTACCCACGTCCCGCGACGCATTGGCAGGGTCCGCGTGCCGTCTGCCAGGTACGTCATCAGGCCGGCCATGCCCAGCACTCCGCCGCGATGATGCTCCGGACGAATGGACACTCGCCGGAATTCCGGTCCTTTGACTCCCGCGATGCCGTAGTGACGAGCCAGCCGCTCGTTGATCACCAGGAAATCGCTGTCCAGGAAGGACGTGACCGGCAGATTGCGGTTGAGTACTTCCGCGAAGAACTCAAACGGTTCCCGCTGCGACGCCTGTTCCAGCGGCGGGTCGTAGTCGCGGTATTCGGCGGCTGGTTTGATTGATCCGTAGTCGCGTACCGACAACCACTGTCCGGCGAAGTTCACGACGAAGTGCTCCGACTTTGAATCGGTGAGCATCCTTTGGACCTGGGTCGAAAGGACGTCCGGGTCTTGCAGCCTGCCGGCAGCCGCCAGCTTGAATAGTTCGTCATCGGGCATTGTGCTCCACAGGAAGTACGACAAACGCGACGCCAGTTGATGGTCGTTGAGTATCGCCTGTAGCTCCGCGAAAGTAGCGTCGTCCTGCGCATCTTTCGCGGAGCGAATGGCGACTTTCTCTTCGAGGAACAGAAACCCCGGCGCACAAAGCGCTCGCTGCAAGCCGACGCGCATCGCGTTATGGAACGACAGCTTGCCGCTCGCTTGAGCATCCTTGACGACGGCCACGACCGAGTTGATTTCCTCGTCGGTGACTGGCCGGCGATAAGCCCGCGGCAGAAAGCGGGCAAAGATCTCGCGGACGTACGCGTCGTCGGTCCGCTCGTCGCCGGCAAAGAACAGCGCCTTGTGGCTGGCCGGTGGCCATTCTTTCTGGATCGGACCTTCGATCTGGATCGACTCCAGCAGCAGTCGCGGCAGTTTGTCGAGGTCCATTTCGGGGTTGTAGATGTTGGCCACGCCGGTCCAGGCGTTGAGTTTCTTCTCCACAACGGATCGCTCCGCTTTCAGCGCGTCCACTTCTGCCTTCGGAGCCCGGTTCGTGGCGGCCCGCTCCAGCAGGCCACGCAGACGCGTCCATTGCGAAAAGAGCTTCTTGTACTTCGGCTCGGTGATCACCGCCTTCTCGGTGTGATTCCACAACATGTTGAAGACCTGCGGGCCTTTGACTTCGCCGTTTACCGGACCGCGCAGGAATAACACCGCCTCGGTTACTCCCGACGGATCGAACTTCACTTCCTCCTCGACCTGGATCGGTGACTTCAGGGCGTAACGCAGCTTGAACCGATTCGGCTCGGTTCGAGAGCGGTTGTCGACTTTGGCTCTGATGCGAAATCGATAGTAGCCGTCCTGTGTGACGGCCTTCGCGATCGCGAAGTGCGCGACCACACCCCAACCGTCATACTCGTGGCGATATGTGGGACCACCCTGGATGAACTCGATGTGTTTGGGATGCACGATTTGATCATTGGCGCCGCGCGGGATCGTGTGTTTGAAACCGGGAAAGACCGGCACTTGATCGGGCCGCGGCCGAAGCCGGTGGAATTCGAACCCGTAATCCAGTTTGTTGACCTTTGGTGGTTCGGTGACGATGGCTCGCGCGGCGAGCTTTGACGCCACCGCCAAGCTTCGTTCGATCTGCGTCTGATCGAAGTATAGTGCCACACCGAGTCGATCGAATCCCTCGGCCAGTCCGTCGGCCGGCAGTTCCTCGGTCAGCGGCCGCACGATCAACTCGTCGAGCTTCAACAGGTCGCGGACGGTGTTCGCGTACTCATCGCGATTCAGTCGCCGCATCGGAATCCGCGCACCGGCGTTCTTCGCGGCCAGTTCAACTTCGCGCAACCGTTCGTTGACCCAGCTCACCAGCGTGGCTGTCTGCCCGACATCGGGGCGAGGCCGACCCTCCGGGGGCATCTCGCCGGCATTGATCCGGTCGATGACTTCTTTCCACTGTTCCGCAACACGTGGCGCGGTGAAATCCGTCCCGAGCCGATCGATCCGAAAACCCGCTTTGGCCGTGTTCGCTCCATGACACGTTAGACAGTTCCTTTCGATGAACGGCTTCACGTGCTTCGCGAAGGCAACCTCGGCAGCCGGCAATGTATCTGGCGCGTCACTTTCCGCCACGGCGTCACCGATAACAATCGCGATTACGCCGACAACCGGCATGATGAACTGTCCAGAGTTTCTGCTCATTCGATGTTGCCGTTCAAATCATTAGCCGCAACCGAGTGTACGATGGACATCCCTGTCCGTCGTACGAGATGCGCCCGACCGGCGCGGATTCCTCACGACGGAATAATCTATCAGTATCTGCTTTGATCCCGTCCAGCAGTCGGCAGGAATAACTGGCCCGCGTGATGATCGACGTTGGGCTCGACGCTTGCTTAGCACGCGTACGAGTAACCTGATGCTGACCATCCGACGCTACCGCAGCCCGACCAAAGCCGGTATTCCTACCGACGAATCGAAGGTGGCTTATACGTTGAGCGTCTCCGATTTGCTCGCCACGTCGGGCCGATTCAACCCGGATTACTCATGTCGGGCTCCGACGCATGGATGTCGTTGGCCTGCTCGGGAAGAAAGCAGATGAATCACCATACAAGGTTACGCCACGGAAGTTCCTGTCCGCGCCCGTCGGTGATGTTCACCGTTGTTTTGGCAACCGTCGTTGCCCGCGTGTCGATAATGGCGGCTGACGAGACGCCTGCGTTTCCGCCCACTGACGAGCAGATTCGCCAGCAGTATCAGCAGCTTCATCTGGCTCCGGTGAATCTCAACGTACCACCGATCACGACCGATCAGTCGGTCGAATACGACTACGACATCGTCTATGTCCGTGCGCCGCGTTTCGGCGATGAGGGAAAGTCGAACTGGACTGAGGTCTCGCATCCACATCGCATGGACGCGGGAGCGGATCTTGTTCTGCTGCATCCCGATTCGAGCGAAGAAGTGCTGGTCGAAGGCGGCAACGGATCGGTGACGGACCCAATGGTTTCGTTCGATGGACAGTGGGTCTACTTCGCCAGGTTTCACGATCTCACCAGCAAGCATGGCCGGGGCGGCGGCTCGGACATCTACAAGATTCACGTGAAGACGCGGAAGCTCGTCAAGCTGACTGACTTCGGGTTCGCTCCCAATACTGGTGCGGCGAACTGGTCCGAAGACCTTGTTTCGCACCAACCAGACAAACAGCATCTGGAACGAGCACTTTACAACCTCGGGCCCTGTCCGTTGCCGAGTGGGAAGGTGATGTTTACCAGTAACCGGCACGGGTTTCGTCCACCCAGTAGTCCGGGGAACGGAACGCCCACGCTGCAGTTGTTCGTGATGGATGATTCGGACGACGGACCAGGCAGCAACGTCGAATGCGTCGGTTTTCTCAACGTGGCCAACGCTCTGCATCCTGTGGTGTTAACGGACGGACGAGTAATGTTCTCGTCGCAGGAATCCCAAGGTATGCGAACGCATCTGGAATGGGGTCTGTGGACGATTCATCCTGATGGCACGAATTGGAATCCTCTGGTGAGTGCGTTCGCGACTGAGGGCGGGGCCGTCAATTCGTTCCACTTTCAGACGCAACTGTCCGACAGCAGCATCGTGTTTGAGGAGTATTACGTCGGCTCAAACTTTGGCATGGGCACATTGCGCAAGTGCGCCGCCAGCCCGCCACAGGGGTATGCGATGTTCGGTCCCGCGTATCGCCGAGACAATCGCAACCCTCCGCTCCGCAGCAGCCGACACTCCAACGGCAAGGGGCAATATGTGCGGATGCCGTTCAGTCCGTATGGCATTGAGTCACTGACGCCGTTTGCACACGGCAGTGATCGCGACGCGGACCCGTCAATTCGCGACGACAAGGATTCGACCCGCGTTGGCAAGTTCACACATCCCTGCGGAGCGCCCGACAATCACTGTCTGGTCGTATGGACGCCGGGGCCTGGCCACACGCAGCGGAATCCACAAGCGGACGGCGGCATCTACCTCATCAAGGGCGGCCGTGCGGTCGACGAACCCGCTCAAATGCGACTGATCAGGAACGATCCAAGGTACAACGAACAGTGGCCGCGTCCGCTGGTGCCGTATCGGCGCACATACGGAATTGAACAGCCTAGGAGGATCGATCCGATTAAGAACGACGGCTCGCGATCACCTCACCTCAAGGAGGGATCGCCGTTCGGGCTGATTGGTACATCGAGCATGTACAAGCGAGAGACATTTCCAGACGGCGTTGTGCCGGTTGGTAGTGTGACCGCCAGCTACGCCACCGAATCAGGTGACTCGAACCGGAAGGCATGGCAGGGGCTCGACGCAGTCACCAGTCACGGCAACGGCATTACTACTAACTGGGCCAACCAGGGTGGGGACGCCGGCCTCTATTCCAACGACGAGATTCACGCGATCCGCATTCTGTTGCAGGAACCGACGAGTGACGTTCATCGCCATTCGTGGTTCAACCATGCGAAGGAACGTATGCGTGTCCTCGGTGAAATCCCGGTGCGAAAGTTTGACGGTCGCCAGGCTGCGAAGGACGGCCAGCCGCTCGATCCCGATGGCAATCCGGACACCAGTTTTCTCGCAAAGGTCCCGGCCGATGTCCCGTTCACGTTTCAAACGATCGACAGGCACGGCATGGTGCTGAACTCGGCGCAGACCTGGCATCAGGTGCGTCCGGGTGAGATTCGACACGATTGCGGTGGGTGTCATGCTCACAGCCAGAAGCCGACAGACTTCAGACTCACCGCCGCAGCGAAGCAGAACTACAAGGTCTTCGATCTGACGGAGAAGTCTCCTCTGGTCACTACGAAGGACCGGGACGAATCGAAGCGTCAGTGGGATGCCGACGACGAAACCGGGCTGCGATTCCACAGTGGTCCGCTCGACGTTGAGTACCACCGTGACATCGCGCCGATCCTGTCGCAAAGTTGCGCGGCGTGTCATTCGAATCAGGAAGACAGGAAGCCGGCCGCCAATCTGGTGCTTGATCCCAAGGCCAGTCCGATTTCGGAACACGGTCGCAACTGGCCTGCGGCGTATTATCGACTGGCGATGGATAACCACTCCAGATACGGACACAAGCCGCCGGGCTGGGACAGTTGGGGCTACTACCAGGCATCGCGCTACGTGCGGAAGATGCAATCGCGACGCAGCCTGCTGATGTGGAAAGTGCTCGGTCGACGTACCGACGGCTTCAGCAACGACGACCATCCATCGGAATCGAAGCCGGGTCAGGGCGACCTCGTCTACCGTGGCGAGTCACTGGACATTCAACGTCACCGTTCACGGTTTGACGTCGACTTCATCGGCAAGCAAATGCCGCCACCAGCAGCCGTCAAGGCGGGCACAGTTTCGCCACTCTCGGATGAAGACAAGCGGACGATCGCTCGTTGGATCGATTTGGGATGTCCGATCGACCTGGGCGACTCCAGTTACTTTACGGATGAGAACCGACCGACACTCACCGTCACCTATCCGCAATCCGGAATGAGCCAACGACTCGACCGCATCGTGATCGGCATGCACGACGCGAACACGGGCCTCGACGAAAAGAGCTTCACCGTGACCGCGGACTTCGAGATCGATGACAGCCCCGGCGGGCAGAACATTGCATCGCGATTCAAACCAACATCACCGGGCGTGTGGGAGCTGAAGCTGGCCAATCCCATCGACGTGCTTGTAGCCGGAATGCTGTCTGTGTCCGTGAAAGATCAGCAGGGAAATGTCGTTCACATCAACCGCTCGTTTCGTATCGGTCATCAATAGCCACCAGTGTTACGGGATCCTTTGATCCGTTTGCCACTCGCAAGGTCAAACGACTTCCAAGCCCGGCGGGGACGCGGATATCGATCTGCTGAGCTTTGGTAAGCCTGGTAATACGGTCGCTCCAAGTCTGGTTGTATCGGCTGACCACCGTCGGGCAGATCCTGAATGAGAGAGCTCAGGCTCAGTTGTCCCCAGAGAAGACCGCAAAGTTGTGCATGCTCGTCTCCCGAGGGATGGACGGTGACCGTGACTTCAACCTTCTGGCCTACATATTCGCCGAGACTGTAGGCCACGGTGTCCCAATCTCCTGGAGCGCACCCGATGTGGCAGAGATTCCCACGATGAAGGCCTGTCCGAATTCGGCGCCGGTGATACGTCAATACGGCTCCGCCTGTCGTTACCATGCGTCCAAGAAAGTCGGAGTCTTGCGGTAACTCCACCAGCGCGTCCTGCAAGAAGGCCTGCGTTCGATCGACATGCGGCAAATGAACGTCCGCAAGATCTGCCCAGGCCGCGGCCTTCACGGAGCGATCCGTCAGCAGCCGAATCCCGTCTGAATTCCATCGGATCGATCGGGCGTTCATCGTGCCACCGTCGCGAAATGCAACGAGACCGGGAGCAAACGAGTCGGGCTCTCTGCCGCTCAGCGTGATTCGAGCGATCGAATGTCGGCGTACTTGAATCAGGTTCCGGCGAGCATCCAGCGTGAGTACCGGGTCCGTGACAGCAACCGATACAAAGTTTTGATCCGCAGAATCCGACGGCTTATGCAACGTCACAAGACTTCCCGGCAGAATGTCGCCGTTGGTCAGTTGAATAAACGGCCCTTTGAGCTCGGCCGAGAGCGTCATGTTGCGGACGAGTCGCGCGCGAGGCCGGGGGCCAAACAACGGCTTCCCGTCGATGGAGGCTGAATCAAGAGTACCTTCCCCGGGCGCTTTGATTTTCGACCAGCCGTCTATATCCGCTGCCAACGTTGTCGAGCCGTCGCGCCAGAAAACCTGAAGACGATCGTCACCTGACGGTTTCTCCTGTGCTGCACAAGGCGGTTGCCCCCAAGCTGCCACAAGCCCAATCGCCGTCGCAGCCACTTTTGCGACGACGAACATTTGCCGGCGCTTCGAGTGGTGCCATGGCCGATTGGATTTCACTTTTGTTTCCTCGTGCGTGAGAGTCGAACTGTCAGTCTTCTCAATAAATCTGCCAGAAGGACTCGGTGACACGAGTCGTCGGTCGATAACTCTATGTGCGAACAAGTTGTTCACCGGACGCAACGAGTTCTGTCATCCAGGCGTCCGCGGTTTGTCGACTGGACGGGGCGGCAGATACGCCGGGCGACAGCTCGCCAGTCATGACGGCTTCGACGGCAATGCTGACCGTCTTCGAAACGAGACGCGCCATGGCGCTGCCTGTTGAGTCGCCGTGTTCGTCAAGCGTGTAGGCACCAGTCCATGCGGGATCGTCGCCGTCGGTGACTATTAACTCCACATGCAGGATGACGCGGTCAGACTCGTCCGGATCATAGGCGTACTGGTTCCACAATCGGTCGCTTAGAGTTTTTAGCTGGTCCTCGTCGGTCGAGTTGTCCTCGACGACAGCGAAGATGTCGCGCCACGCTTCGGCCCAGCCGTCCAGCCGGAGCGTGCCGCGGACGAATGCTTGCAGGTTAAAATCGGACGTAAATCCGTACTGCCCGGCGAATGGAATCGAGTCCCGATTTGGATAAGCCTGGAATGTTTCCTGACCGCCTGGCAAGTTCACGGTACAGGACGACAGCGCTTTCCAGGGTTTGTCGGTTGTTGTTTCGGCACCGCCTTCGATCCAGCGTGCGGGGGTTTTCAAGGCTCGCAGGACACCCAGCGGCGACCAACTGAACTTGTATCGAAAGTCATTCGGTTGACTCGGAAAACCGCCGCAGTAAGAGCGAAAGCGATGCTCGTGTTGCGGGTTCATGACGCCGGACGTCTGGTAGTCAGCCATTAACACATGCGCCATCAGATGGTCGATGCCTGGGTCGAGTCCCACCTCGTTGACGAAACAGAGATCGTGCGTTCTGGCGTCGGCGTCCAGCGCCTGAATTGCGGGTGAAACGTAGCTGCTGGAAACGAAGTGCGCACGATGCTGCAGACAGAGTTCAGCGACTCGCATGTGAAGATCGCCTGGGAGCATCGAAACAACGACGTCGCCGGGTTGAACCGCCGCGGCCAACGCATCCCAACTGAGTTCGCGTGCCTGCCCGCCGCCTTCCAGGGCGTCCACGGCTTTGGACAGGGTCCGATTCCAGAGGACAAACTCGCGGCCGGATGCGGCCAGCCGACGTATTCCCGGGACAGACGAAAGGCCGGCACCAAGCCAGTGTATTGTGGGCATAACAGCGAATTCCTTTGTGCTGCGGTTTAGACTTCAAAGGTCCCGAAGCGTTTGCTCGAACTTGCTTCGCGCGCCCGACCAGACTTTGTTTCCGGTGTTAGACTGGTTGAGCAAATGCGGCAGCAGTTGATCTGAAAAGTCTTCCGAACTTTCCTTCGGGAGCAATGACGGCAGATGATCGATGGCGATTAAGTCGAGCGGGTTTTCGCCTGCGACCACACGCTGCAGCGGATCGGCAAACGTCGTGCAGCGGTCGTAAATGGGTAGCGGATTCATTTCCCCAGATGGATCGCAACTGACGTCGCAGATGACCGACAACCGGCGTGGTTTCGCCAGTAACTCGAGCGTCAGGAACGGCGGAATACGCGTCGACACAAAGACGCAGTTAACGAAGATGTCATGATCCAGAATCTGCTCGAATGGTCCGCCGTTTCGTGTTTCTTCGATATCCCAGAGCGTGATGTCGGCGTTCAGCTCGCGAAACAATTCCATCGCTCCGCCCCCGCAGCGGCCGGCGGCGCCGATGACCATGACGCGCGGGGTTTCGGAACAGTGTCTCAATTGTTGACGGCAACGATCAATCAATTCGCCCTTGTTCGGGCAGGACGTTAACCGTGCCAGTGGAGGTACTTCCTCGCATCGTTGACCTGCCCAGGCCATCGTCGCGACGCCGGCTCCGGCGAAACCTGCCCAGTATCCGAAGGCGGCCACACGGCGTCCGTCAGCGTTGACCAGGTACTCGAGGTCGTACAGCGTCCCGCCGCCACTCTGGAATCGTGACAGCAGGTCCTGCCATCCTGCCTGCTGTTTGAACGCGTGAGCAAAGTAGATGTGCTGGTGGTGCAGCGGCTCAGATGACTCCGGCAGTTCCTTCAGCCCAAGGATAAAGGCGTGTGCCGGGGCTGACTTCCACGAGCCTGCATCAACCAGTGAGCCGCCTGCAGAAGCGTAATCGTGATCGGGGAACGCGCGAGCGTCGCTGCGTTCGACGAACATGGTGATACCCGCGTCCGCCAGGCCAGCGACAGCGGCTGGCGTCAGCGGCGTGCGTTTTTCGAACGGCTTGCTTTCGGCACGCAGCCAGATTGTGGGAGGTGTTGACATGGCCTGGTCCGGATTCAACTTTTGGGCAGCAGGGCGAAGACGTCATTCAGCGTTGCCAGCAGATGGTCGGCGTCCGCTAAATCGAATGGCATCGGCGGTCGAATCTTAAGAACGTTGTGCATCGGCCCGTCCGTACCAATCAGAATGCCGCGTTCGGCCATCCGGTTAATCACGAAATCTGCTTCAGCGATTGCGGGTTCGAGAGTCTCGCGATCGCGAACGAGCTCCACTCCGAGAAACAGCCCTGAACCGCGGACATCGCCAACAACTTCGTATCGCTCGTGCATGCCTCGCAGACCATCAAGCAGGTCATTCCCCACCTTGAGCGCGTGTGCCTGCAGTTGTTCTTCCAGGACAATCTCAAGGACCGCCAGCCCGACGGCGCATGACACTGTGTTGCCACCGAACGTGCTGAAGAACTCCATGCCGTCGTCGAACGAACCTGCGATTTCGGGCGTCGTGATAACGGCGGCAATCGGGTGCCCGTTGCCGATGGGTTTTCCGAGAACGACGACGTCCGGCGTCACGCCCTGCGATTCGAAGGCGTAAAAGTGCGAGCCGACTCGCCCGTAACCCGTTTGCACTTCGTCAGCAATGCAGAGTCCGCCAGCCTTTCGCACGTGCGCATAAGCCACCTCAAGATAACCGTCGGGCAGCATGATCTGACCGCCAACACTGGGACAGGACTCGGCGATGAATCCGCCAATCACGCCTCCTTCGCGATCAATCGTCGCGGCAACAAACGCGGCGAACTTCGGCCCGGCGTCTGGGACGTCTCGCCGATAGAGACCTCGATAGGTATCGGGAATCGGTACTGTGTGTACCCAATCAGGAGCCCCCGTACCGCCGTTGCTGTCGTGCTTGTACGGGCTGATGTCGATCAACGACGTCGTGTTACCGTGATAGGCGTGTTCCAGAACGATCATCTCACGGCGTCCAGTATGGGCGCGGACAAGCCGCAGTGCCAGTTCGTTGGCCTCACTCGCCGAGTTGACCAGGTAACAGACACTGAGTGCGTCTGGCAGCGTCGATGTTAGCCGCTCGGCGTAGTCGATCAGGTTGCCGTGAAGGTATCGCGTATTGGTGTTCAGCAACCGCATTTGCCGGTCTGCCGCTTCGACTACTCTCGGATGGCAGTGACCGACATGCGGCACGTTGTTGAAAGCATCGAGGTACATGCGGCCGGTATCGTCGTAGAGGTACTGGCCGCGTCCGCGAATCATCTGAAGCGGGCGGGCATACCCCGTGCTCACGTTGCGACCAACGAGTTTGCGCCGCGCGGCGAGCGTCGCATCACTACTCGCACGCTTGTCCGGAAAAGCAGTCGCAGGGATACCAACAAGTAGATTGGGATCCGGACAAAACGCAGTCCACATTTCTCGTTGGCTCGCACGGCACACGCCCGGAAAGGCATCGACCAGGTTGAGCAGATCCGTGATCACCTGCAAGTGCAAATGCGGTTGCCAGCCGCCGTTCTCCTCACTTGTGCCAACTGTGGCAAAGGGCTGTCCGCTCTTGATGAACTGCCCGGATTCGATCTCCAGCAACGATTCGCGGCTGAGATGGCCGTACAACGTGTAGAAGTCAAGGTCATCCACCTCGTGCCGTAACACGATCGTTGGCCCATAATCTTGTACATGAGCCCGATCCGCGAATACTTGGACGACGCCATCAAGAGGCGCGTGCACTGGCGTGTGCGGTTCGACAAAGAAATCCATGCCCAGGTGAATCGTGCGCCGCTCGCCGGTTGGGCAAGAACCGCCGAACGCGTCATCGGTGTAAATCAGCCGCACCTCGTCGTAGCCGCCGATGGCCACATTTGTGCTCGAGCATGACATGGCCTCGGCCACAAGATTCCCGAACGCATCCGCGCACTCACGACCAACCGGCAATTCCACGTTGTAAGGGCTCAGGTCGAGAATCGCGGGTGATTCCGTCCGCAAATCGACCGGCATGATTGGCGAGAGAGCGTCCTGGTTCTCAAACAGCCATTGTCCGACCGCCACGGAAGCAGGATTGGGCGTCAAACCACATGCGTTTCGGAAGGTGGCTTCGGCAAACCGCGGATGCACGTCGAGCAAGTGATGGAGGGTTCGCTGAATTGGTTGCTGACTGACACTCAGGTAAGGGTCGTCGGGCCGAAGCCGTTGTTGGAACGCAGCCATACATGCACTGACTGCCAGCCGAGCGCATGCCATCGGGAACAGGACAGCCAGTTCGTCATCATTCAGCGGCGCGACGGCGTGATACCCTTCCACGACGTGCACTGCGGCCGTCAGCGGGTCGGTCTTATCAAGCATCGCGTAAGCCACTGCGATCGCCAGGCCGGCAACGGTGCAGGTATGGACCATGTCACCGAAATCGATCAACCCGGCGACATGCGGTTCGACAATCCTCGTGCGCTGAACAATGACGTTGTGATCATTGGCATCGTTGTGGATGACACTCTGTTCGAGGAGAGGCAGACGCGGCGCCACGTATTCGGCAAAGATCGATTGCACCTCGCCGATTTGACGGCGCATCTCCGGGTCTTCAACCTTATCGATATGACGGTGGATCACGGCCAGAGCGTTGGAGAGATCCCACGGAAACTCGCCTCGATGTAGCGCCGTGTGATCAAATCCTCTGAGGACGCTGTCGACCTCGCCAACACAGACGCCCAAATGACGCAACAGTTCGGGCCCTTGCCATTTGCAACGCGCCAACACTTCGCCCGGCAGCCAGGTAATGAGTCGTACACAATAGGCCGATCCGTTTGCACGAACCTCAAAGAGATCATCTCCGGACCGTGTCTGGACGAGTTCCGGACAAAAGGCGACCTGCCGATCCTGCAGCCTGGCCAGGACCTGATTTTGAGCCTCAAGGAACGACCGGTCCTCTTCACCATTGGCGATCTTCAAAACAAACTCGCGCCCGTCCCTGGCGGAGAGTCGGAAGTTCTGATCTCGCTCGCTTGGCAGCGGATCCGCCGTGACGTTGAACCCGTAAAACTCACGCGCGATCTCGCTCGCGCACTCCGGACTCAAGTTCGGCGACTGGCTGATTATCGACATCGCGAGAAATGCTTAAACACTGAAGGGCAGTCCGGATTCTTACCGATGAAACGACGCAGATGGCAGGACACGGATGAACCTACTCATTTCTCCATCAACCACGGCTTATCCGGCACGCTGTTGTTTTCTCCGAGGAACCAACACGCTATTTGCTTTATCCGTACATGTCAAAGATACTCCGTTCGCAGGATTCGATGACCGCGTCGACTCGAAAGCCGGCCACGAACGAATTGCGTCCAGTCCAGCAACGGCCGTTGAACATGAACATTTCAGAATTCATCGCAACGGACCTTCGAGCTCGGATTCAATCAGGCGATGCCCTGACCGAGAACCTGACATTGCCGGGCCTCGCGAAACACTACTCCGTCAGCATGATGCCGGTGCGCATGGCTGTGACCGTGCTGATCGAAGACGACATCGTTCACAAGGAACCGAACGGACGACTCACAATTCCAGCAACCGTCAGGTGGAAGCCCGTCGAACCGGCAACACGTCCGCCGGACTGGACGGCCATCGTGCAGCAGGATGCCGTTCGGGAGAGCCTGCTTGGTGAATCGCGAAAGTGGAAGATCAACGAGACCGCGGAGCAATATGGCATTGGCCGCGCCATGGTGCAGAGCATCTTCCAGCGTCTTGCCGGCATGGGAATTCTGGAGCACGAACCCCGCTGTGGCTGGCGAGTGCGTCCGTTTCGTGAGGAAGATCTCGACGCGTACCTGGACGTCCGAGTGGTGCTCGAATTGAAGGCATTTGATTCGTGCCGCGAGCGACTCGAACCCGTCGCTCTACGTCGCATCCATGATGCCAACCGGAGCGGACGCGGATCGACGAAGCCGCTCATCGACAATTCCCTGCATCAGTACTGGGTCGATCTGTCAGGGAATCGTTATGTCCAGGACTTCTTTGCACGCCACGGCGCCTACTACACCGCGCTGTACGAATACGCCGCAATCGATGACCGCCTACTCGCAAAGATCGCCCGTCAGCACCGCGCGATCCTCTCTGCGGCACTCGGCAGAAAGTGGCGCATCGCACGCGATGCCCTTGCCGAAGACATAGAGTCCCTTCGCCCGATTCTGCTTGAAACCATACGAACCCTGGGAGTCGCTAAGAACCGATAGTTGCATAAACACTCGTAGCCGAAGTCACCTGTTTTCCGCACGCTCCTTAACGACATGAACGAACTTGAAAGGCAACCATGCAATTCAATCAACTGAATCGATCGATCGCCCTGATCGGTCTAACCTGGATACTTCTCGGAAATTGTACGGCGTCGCTTGCTGACGAAGGCGACGCCCGACTCAAGAAACGGATCGTAGAACTGGAAGCTGAAAATCGCTCGCTCCGCAAAATAATTGCCGGAATTCAGAGTACCCTCAAATCTGTCCCCGAATCAACGATCCTCACTTCCACCGATTCCAGTGGTTTGAGAATCGTCGTTCTGCCAGGTGAATGGGGAGGCTCAGGACTGGTAGACATGCGAAAGGTCTGCGAGTCGGCTGCGCGAGCCATCGAGGCTCAACTGACTGACGATGGTTTTGCTCCCATCCTTGTTCAACGCAGCAAGTCAGGTCCAATAACGCTTTACCGGAGAGGCGAAGGCAATGAACACATCGTGCGGTTAGACACAGGTGCCAGGGCCTGGGCTCAGCTCGCTTTTCAATTCTCCCACGAGTTCTGCCACATCGTTTGTAACTATCGCGAGACCAGGAACCCGCAATTGTGGTTCGAAGAATCGATTTGCGAATGCGCGTCGTTGTACTCTTTGCGGCGAATGGCAGACGAGTGGAAGACAAAGCCGCCGTACTCAAACTGGAAGAGCTATTCTGCTTCGCTGGCGGACTATGCGAACGATCGTGTCAAGAACTATAAAGGCCGAAAAGAGTCAATCGCACAGTTCTATAAGGCCAACAAGGCGGAACTCGAAAAGACTGGGACGAATCGAGATTTGAACAATTACGTCGCGGTGAAGCTCCTACCACTTTTTGAAGCAACACCAGCGGCATGGCAATCGCTGAGATATCTCAACCTGGGTCCGACTGAAGAGAACGCTTCGTTCAAGACCTATCTGACAGGTTGGCACGACAGAGTTCCTCCAAAACACCGACCTTTCATTCGACAGGTTGCTGCCGATTTTGGTTTGGAGTTGACGAATGCGACGCGGACCGACTGAGTTAAGCAACTCATGAGAATGAATCAAAGGAATGGACCAGGGCCAGGCCGCGACGACCGATCTCATACTTTCACGGCCGCTACGCAGATTACCCGAAAAAGAAATTGCCTCTCAGGAACACGCCTGTGCTGAAGTCGGTCTCGCTCGTGGTGTTCGTTGTCGCTGGTTTCGGCTGGATGGATGTGCCTGTCGCGCCGATAACCCATCCTTTCAGCACGATGTCATTCCGCTGAGAAATCGTTCTTTGTCCACGACATCTCTGACCTTCCTGTCAGAACAACCCCCTCGGCAACGCATCTTGACTTCTTACGACATCAGGCCGAACGCGCAAACCCCGTCCCGCACCCGTTCCTGACGGCTCTCCAGGACTGATCCTGGTGGACCTGCACGACTTTGATATACCCCGCGAATCTGTGTTCTTGTGTCCGGGGTTCCCATGCCGACAACAACTCAAATCACAATCGGATCGCCGCTTGTCGCCACGTTTCTGGCGCTCAGATTTGTCGGGACGGCTCAAGCAGAACTTCCGTTCCTTCCACCGGTTAAGGCCGCACCCGCTCAGGTTGGCTCTGTCGACACATCCGCTCCGTCGCGACTCACACCGACACTCTGGCAGGCGACGTCAGTGAGTTCTGAACGAAAAACCCGGCCCGACTCGTTAAGTAGCGAGGTCATTCATTCCGCGAACGGCCCGACCAACGAAGAGGCATCCGACATTGAGACAACTGACGCCCAGGATGATGCGGCAGAATCAAGCACGGCCAGCGAGGAATCGGAGTCCGAAGAGCCTGTGGTCATCCCAGGGGAGCTCGATCCCTCGGAGGCCGTGCTGCTGGACCAGCCCAATTCGTCAGAGGATCGAGCCATCGATGTGTTTCGATTCCGCGAATCGTCCTGGGCCTGGACACTCCGCGGCGCAGACCTCGACGGAATTGGGATGTTTACACTAGGCGATGATCAGGCGTGGGAACTTGAGTTCGACGCTCCGGCGCACACAGACATCACATTCAAACACTCCTTCAACTTCGTCTCTGGACCCAGTCGTCCCGAATCGGACCTGCCTGAGCGGCTGTACGATTTCGGTTGGAACGTGCGTTACTGGTGGCCGGAGTTCATCAGCGGGTCCGATCAGAACATCGGCCTGGACGTCAATTTCGACATCGGCATTCACTCCGACTTTGAAGACAGTGCCCGTGACGGTTGGCGTTTTCCCGGGCGCGTGCTGCTGGTGAATGAGATCTACTCACAAGGCATGTGGCTGGCAGCAGGGTTCGAGTACCTCGATCTGGAGCACATCCAGATGCTGCCCGCGGGCGGCTTGATCATGAGAGGCGACAACACACACCTTGAGTTGTTCTTTCCGCGGCCGAGGCTTCGCGTGCGAGTCGGTGAGCACGAGCGTCACGACGACTGGCTGTATCTGCTGGGCGAGTATCGAGGTCGCGCCTGGGCAATTGAACGCAGCGCCACGGGGTTGGCGGATGTCGCTACGCTCAGTGAATATCGACTCGCCATCGGCCTGGAATCTGAACCCACGCAGCGGGGAGAGAACGATGGCGACGAACCGAGGATCTCGTTTATCGAGGTGAGCTGGCTGTTCGGCCGCGATCTCGAATACCACTCCGGCCTTGGCAACCTGCGGCCGCACAATACGGTGATGTTTCGCATCGGCAGCCGCTGGTAATCGAACGGCTCACTTTTCGGTGAGAGGCTTTTGGGTCCGACTGGGCTGTTCACGAGGTTTGGACTCTGGTGGCTGCTGTGTTCTTGAGTTGCGTCGCTTCACAGCAACGGCAGCCGCCTCGTTAACCAGCACATTCGCCTGTTGCAGCGTTCTGGTGTCGAACATCGGCGCGGGCACTGCCCCCTGTCCCATGATCCCGGCGAGTTCCTGCCACGTCAGTCCGTTCGACACGTGCCATGCCGCCGCCTGCGCGACCTTCTGGCTGACTCGTGCTTTGGCAAACAGAGGCAGCAATTCGTGCAGAACAGGATTGCGGCTGTATCGCTCGACCGGAATGATCAGGTATGGCAACTTCGCATTCGGCTCAGGTTTGCCATATTCCAGACAGACCGACGTCACGGGAAATCGGATCGTCTTGCCCGCTGGAACTTCAAACTGACCGGGTTTCGGTTCCTCTTTCGCATTTGCTTGCGGTTCACCCAGCTTGTCGGGAACTGGAGCGTCCGCCGCCAGTCTTGCCGGTGCACCGCTGATGCTGACACCGGTCGACTGTGCTGTCTGTCCGTTTGATTGTGGTGCCTGGCCTCGGGCGACCAGGTTGGCGTTGGTTATGTGGACGCCGACGAACGCGGCGGGAAATTCAACTGTGATGGGCTGCTTTGTGGTGTTGCGGACCAGCATCACGCCGGACTTCTCGTTTTGCTGGGTCAGCTTGACCTCAATCTGCCGCGCCTGCATGCCTTCGAACACATTCAACGACGAAGACTCGGACGTAGATTTCAGGGGCTGTGTGGTTGCATCGTCCGCCTGGACGGAACGGCCAGTCAGAATGCCCAGAGCGATTGTCAGGCAGAACAGCCGGCGTGAAGTGACCACGGCGCACTCTCCGGAAAGAGAAAAGGACTCTTGTGATCGGTCCAAAGTCTGGCGACTTCGGCTACCCCACACTTTGATATGTCGCACGAATTCTGTGCCACGTCGTCAACGGCAGAATCGCCAGAGCTGTCAGTTCCAGGCGAATTCGGCTCGACCACCGTACACACAATCTATGACAGGATCTCCTTCACGACATTCCCGTGGACGTCGGTCAGTCGGTAATGACGGCCCTGGAATTTGAAAGTCAGCT
Source organism: Planctomycetota bacterium (assembly GCA_963579025.1). GTDB lineage: Bacteria > Planctomycetota > Planctomycetia > Planctomycetales > Planctomycetaceae > CAUZFZ01. The sequence goes on from CAUZFZ010000005.1 coordinate 45,113, forward strand.
TCCTGTGGTCGATACCCAGGCAGTGCATCATGGTCGAGTGCAAATCGTGTACGTGGACCGGGTTCTCGGTGATGTTGTAGCTGTAATCGTCGGTTGTGCCGTAGGACATGCCGCCCTTGATTCCGCCGCCGGCCATCCAGATGCTGAAGCAGCGCGGGTGGTGATCCCGGCCGTAGTCTTTTGCGGTCAGTCGTCCCTGGCAGTAGACGGTGCGACCAAATTCGCCGCCCCAGACAACCAGCGTGTCGTCCAGCAGGCCCCGCTGTTTCAGGTCGAGCACCAGTGCCGCTGATGCCTGATCCGTCGCCTTGCATTGAGTGCGAATGGCTTCCGGGAGTTTCAGGTGCTGATCCCAGCCGCGGTGAAAGAGCTGCACAAACCGGACTCCCCGCTCGGCCATACGTCGCGACAGCAGTGCGTTGTAGGCATACGTGCCCGGAGTCTTCGCGTCTTCACCATACAGTTCAAAGATGTGCTCCGGCTCGTCTGACATATCGAGCAGTTCGGGCACCGAAGTCTGCATGCGGTACGCCATTTCGTACTGCGCGATACGCGTCATGATTTCCGGATCGCCGAACTCTTCGAAGCGCAGTTCGTTGAGTTTCTTCAAGTCATCCAGCATGCGTCGGCGAACTTCTCCGTTGAGTCCCTGCGGATTCGAGAGGAACAGCACGGGATCGCCGACCGAGCGAAACTTGACGCCCTGATAACGCGACGGCAGAAAGCCGCTGCCCCAGAGTCGATCGTACAGCGGCTGACCACCGCTGCCCGACACCATGGCGACGAACGCCGGCAGGTCGTCGTTGTCGCTGCCGAGCCCGTACGACAGCCACGCCCCGATACTTGGTCGGCCGGCAAGCTGAAAGCCGGATTGAAAGAACGTGATGGCCGGGTCGTGGTTGATGGCCTCGGTGTGCATGGTCCGGATGAGGCACATCTCGTCAGCAATCTTCGCCGTGTGTGGCAGCAGCTCGCTGATGTTCTGACCGGACTCGCCGTGTCGCTTGAAACCGAACATGGTCGGCGCGACGGGAAAGCTATCCTGTTTCGACGTCATGCCAGTCAGCCGCTGCCCCTGACGAATCGAATCCGGCAGCTCGGTCGCCCGCAAATCCGCCAGCATCGGCTTCTCGTCGAACAGGTCCATCTGCGACGGTGCACCAGATTGAAACAGGTAGATCACCCGTTTGGCTTTGACCGGCAGATTCGGGAATCCCGATAGGCCCGGAGCGTTTGCCTTTGGTGCGGCCTGCGCGTCACGAGCCAGCAACGAGGCCAATGCCATGCTGCCGAGTCCCGTCGCCGAACGTCCAAAGAAATGCCGCCGGTTCAGTGCGAGGGCGGATTCAACATCGTCACAATTCATGGTCAGTCCTCGGTCATTGTCGCGCGCGCCCGGTCAATTCCGGTTGCGAGCAACAAGAGTTGTGCCCTGATTCAAACTGCCACTGATACACTGGCAGTGCTACTGTTACTCCGAATCTGCTTTTCAACAATCGGACGGCGTACATGACGACACTTGAATCGATCTTCGATCAGGCCATGGGCCTTTCGTGGCGCGACCGGGCTCGACTCGTTGAGGAGTTGATCCACGCACTGGATCCGCCTGGCGACGACGTCGGAACGGATGACTGGAACCGGGAATGGGCTGCGGAAATCCGGGAACGGCTGGCAGCCGCCGATCGTGGGGAAATTGACCCTCGGCCCTGGCGTGACGTCTGCGATGAAATCCGCACCGGGCTGGAGCAGGCTCAGTGAGTTTCAATCTGCGGCTGCTTGAGCAATCGAAAGCCGAACTCGCTGACGCAGTCGAATGGTATGAAACACGCGAAGTCGGTCTCGGACGGGATCTGCTTGACGAAGTCATGGCGAGCTTCGAGTCGATCGAGCGCGATCCCACTCGTTTCGTCCTGGATGAGTCATATGGCGGCCGGATCGTCAGGACGTGCATGTTGCGCCGATTCCCGTATCGAATGATATTTGAAGTTCGCAAAGACGAGATCGTGGTCCTGGCCGTAGCGCATCACCGCCGCCAGCCGGGGTTCTGGCACAAACGCCGATGACGTCTCATTGTGGTGTCCATGCATCTGCCTGAGGGTTCATTCCCTGGTTAAGAACTCATCAAGATTCAGGAGAGTGCTGCAAATGGTCGTCCATGCTGCCAGTTCGGGATGATCGATTTCACTCGAAAGCTGAGTTTCCCCGGTCGCAACCAGCATGGATGCTGCCTCCGGATCCTGCTGAAACTGTCTTCGGTATTCGGCCAGGCTAGCCATGAGAATGGACGATTCGATCGCCACCGGATTGCGTCCCAGAATCTGCTCGCAGGCGGAGCTAAGCCGTTTGGCATCGTCATCACTGTCTTTGGACAACAATCGCTGAGCGAGTACGCGCGCCGCTTCAACGAAGGTCACATCGTTCAGCAGGTTGAGTGCCTGCAAGGGCGTGTTTGTGCGGCTCATCCCGACCTGGCACGCTTCGCGAGCGGCAGCGTCGAAGTTGCTCATCATGGGCGGCGACACCGTGCGCTTCCAGTAGGTGTAAAGGCTGCGGCGATACAGGTCCGGTCCCTTCGACTGTTCGTAGACTTTGTCCGTCGCAATTTCTTCCCAGAGCCCAGCTGGCTGATACGGTCGCACGGACGGGCCGCCGAGCTTTTCCGTCAGCAGGCCGCTGACGTGTAATGCCTGGTCGCGGATCATTTCGGCGGGGAGCCGGTAGCGCGAACCACGGGCCAGCAGCCGGTTCTCTGGATCGCGCGAGTACAGCGATTTCGTGAGCCGCGACGATTGTCGATACGTGCTGCTCATCACAATCGTCTTGATGACGTGCTTCACGTCCCATCCGGACTCGACGAATTCGACAGCCAGCCAGTCGAGGAGTTGTGGATGACTGGGCCGCTCGCCCTGCACGCCGAAGTCTTCGGCGGTTTTGACCAGACCAGTACCGAAAATGTCTCGCCAGAATCGATTGACGGTCACTCGCGCGGTCAATGGGTTGTCAGAACTGACCAGCCAGTGGGCAAAACTGAGGCGATTGGGCAGAGCGTCATCAGGCAACGGTGGCAGAGCGGACGGCACGCCTGGCTCAACTCGCTCACCGGGATTGTTATACGCGCCGCGGAGCAGAATGTGAGACGCGCGTCGCTCGGGACGTTCTTCCATGATCATCAGTCGCGGAAGTGACTTGATGACGCGAGCCCGCTCACGCTCGAGGTTGTAGGCTCCGCGATGGGCTGCGACGTGTTCTTTCGGTCCCGCGATCAGGTTTCCGAAACGCTGCAGCTTGGTTCTTCCCACAAAAGTCAGTTGTCCGAATTCATGCGACAGCAGTTCGCCGATCGATGATGGCTCGGCCAGGACGCAGACTTCCCATGGCTCCAGCGGCCGATCGAAGATACGCACATCATCGATCAGACCGTTGAGCGTTGAATTGCCAATGCCAATGCGCAGCGGTTCGTCGCTGGCAAACGTCTGATTGATGCCGTCCAGGTTGGGTTTCTTTGCGACCGCCAGACCGTCGACGTAAATCGTAATTCCGGGAAACCGGTTCCAGTCCTTGAGGCCGCCTTCAGGTTCCGGGTCGTGATCAGCGTCGTAGCCGGCCACCCGCGAGCCGTCATACGTTGCGAAGACATGCACCCATTTGCCCAGCGGAAGCGGCTTGCTGGTCTCGACACGCAACGAGTCGTCGAGCCAGCGTTTGACCAGGTTAACCTGCACGGTTCCCGATTCTGTCACGTGCAGGTTGTAGCCGGCTCCTCGATCAACAAGTTCCATTTTCGAAATGATCGTGCCCGACTGCCCCTTCTCCCGAAAGACCCAGGCACCGAACGAGAAGGAATCCAGGTACCCGAATTTGGCGACGTCCCCGAGTTCTGCATAGCTCTTACCATCCAGTCGCAGTGCCTGCCCGCGAAGCCCGTCGACAAAGTCGTTGTCGGATGACTCCACGACGTTGGCGCCAGCCTCGTCGGACTCTTCGGCGGCCGGGGTCGCACGGTTTATCAGGTCGCCGTTCAGGTCATAACTGGCAACCAGGCCTTCGGTGATTGTCCAGTTGGCAGCGTCGTTGTCGGCGACGTACTTGCGAATCGTCTGCAGCCAATGCTCCAGTTCTTCCGGTGACATCAAACTGACGTTGTGTGAATCACGTCGTTTGCGGGCATTGTCCAATCTCTGATTGAGATCATGAAACTCATCGACCTGGGCATGAGTGGGTGCGTACATCCAGGGCGGGGAGTTGCCCTCTTTCAAAGCACGGCCATTTTCGGGCAGATTGTTGAAGTAGGAGAAGACCTGGTAGTACTCGCGCTGAGAGATCGGGTCGTATTTGTGACTGTGACAGCGAGCGCAGCCCATTGTCAGGCCGAGCCAGGTCGTGAACGTCGTATCAACGCGGTCGACGACGTATTCAACCTGAAACTCCTCGGGAACAATCCCGCCTTCCGCATTGCCGCGGTGATTTCGGTTAAAGGCCGTTGCGATGCGCAGCTCAAGCCACTTACGGGCCTGTTCGACATCACCGTAGATCGGCTCTTTGGCCAGCAGATCACCCGCGAGCTGCTCGATCGTGAACTGATCAAACGGCTTGTTGTTGTGGAACGCTTCAATGACCCAGTCACGCCAGCGCCACATGTCGCGTGGACCGTCCGATTGATAGCCGCTGGTGTCGGCGTATCGAGCGTAGTCCAGCCAGCGAATGGCCATGCGTTCGGCGTAACGAGGGGACTTGAGCAGGCGGTCGACAACTTTCTCGTACGCCTGCGGCGACTGGTCATCGACAAATGCCTTGATCTCTTCAGGTGTCGGCGGCAGGCCCGTCAGGTCGAGTGTGACGCGACGCAGCAACGTCCGGCGATTTGCGGCCGGCGATGGCTTCAGGTTTTCACGATCGAGTCGTGCCAGAACGAATCGGTCGATTGAATTTGACACCCACTGCGGCTGGGAGACCTGGGAATCGGCGGGCCGCTGCGGAGCTACGAACGACCAGTGCTGCTTCCACTCGGCGCCTGAGTCGATCCAGCGACGGATCAGTTCGATCTGTTCGGGCTTCAGAGGTCGCCCGAACTTTGCTGGAGGCATCTGCTCGTCCGGATCGCTCGAACTGATGCGGCGGAACATTTCACTGTCCTTCGGCTCGCCGGGAACCACGACGCGAATGTCGTCTGCTTCCCGGAACAGCCCGCCGCGCGTGTCGAGCCGCAAGTCCGCTTTGAGCTTGTTTTCGTCCGGTCCATGACAGGCGAAACAGTGATCGGACAGAATCGGCCGGATGTCCCGGCTGAAGTCAATGTCCGGCGCATCGGCGGCGGCAAGCTGGTCGAGCGCGAGAGCCAGCACAAGTGGCCCGACAATCAGACCTGCGGTGCGATGGATCATCGGATGTTTTCCTGTCACTTCGAAAATCAACGATCAGCGATCAACAATCGAGCCGGTATCGTAGGTTCCCGCACGATCTGTCCGCGTCATGTTCGACGCTCGTCCAGCCCAGTTCAATCTACGAGTCAGTTTGCGGGGCCTGTCACTGCATTCGGGGCCAGCGCGATCCACGTCAGAATGACGATCAAGGGCAACAGTGCTACCAGTCGCGGCTGATCCACATTCGTCTGGCCGGTTGACGGTGAGTCGTCTGACTGTGTCCGTAACAGTGCTGGCATGGCAACGCTCAGACACAGAACGGCTCCAATCAGGAAGAACGCCGCAGTCGAGTTGCGGTTGAAGACGGCCTGGACAACCATCAGGCCGCCCCAGAACGATCCACTCAGCGGTAACCAGGCGAGTCCGGCAACCGCGCACACCGACAGCGCCCAGTACACTGGTTTCGCGATGTTCGCACGTGTTTGTTGCCCGGCTGGACCAGGCATTGCCGTCTTTTCCGGAACCAGCAGGAAAAGCGCTGCTGCCGAGCCTGATGCACCCACCGCCAGCAGGAGTCCACCCTGTTCTGCCAGCGGGTGATCCAGAAAGGCGGCTCCGAACGACACGCTACCTGCAGCCAGCACTGCCAGGCCGATGCGACGGCGATGTGTCGGAGCGGTCAAAGTCATCAGGCTGAGTGCCACTCCCGCAGCGACGCTCCAGATCATCAGCCGGAAGCCGATCTCGCCAGTCATCTCCGGGAAGACAGGCACAACAAATCTGGCGGCGGCGTAAAAACCAAACGGCAGACTTCCCGCAGCGGTCAGCGCCAGGACGGTCCGGTCACCGTGATCGACCAGACGCAACCAGCTCGCATGCAGGGGCACCAGCAGCACTCGCAGAACGAGTCCCGCAACAAGCAGCGTGAACAGCCACGGCGACACGACTTCCCAATATCCATGAGCCGATTCGCTGGAATAGGACAGGTCGGGAATCCCCTGCACGATCCCGGGGAGAAAGAAGCTCAGCGGCGGATTGGGATCCGATGTACTGTGCTGCATCCACCAGTGAGCGCCAGTCAGACCCGTCAGGCCGATCAAGAGAAGTGCGCCCGACACCAGTTGCACTCGAAAGAATCGTCGGGCGGCTTCACGGTGCTGCAGTCCCGATGACATGCCCGCCAGAAAGAACAGCCCCACGGCGGATAATTCGATAAAGAACGCCAGCAGCATGGTGTCCTGTGCCGCGAACGTGCCGATCAGAGCAGACTCGGTGATAAGCAGCCACGAGAGTCGCGAGACCAGCCGCACATCGTCTATTGGAATCGTCGAAACGCATGCCAGAGTGGTCGCGGTCACGATGAGGATGGACCACAGACTCAGTCGACAGACGCCGACATCGAAGCGAATGTCTGGCCCGAGCACCCGCCTCCGCTTATTGGGCGTTTCGGCTGCTTCGTCGGACTGGTCGGGTTCTCTTGAGCCCAGCCATTCGAGAGAACTCGCAATCTGAATCGACTTCAGCGAGGCGCCCGACTCACGGAGCTCACTCGCCTCAAACCGGACGAGCATGATCGCACCCAGCGCGGTCGTCAGCCAGACGTTGGTCAGCGCGGTGAAGTAAGTCGTCTCTTTGCCAGACACGCCCATAACACGCACCAGCAGCGCGCCCACCAGCGGCATGACGACCAGCAACAGGGCCGAGTTTTCGGCCAGCGAATTCCAATATGAGGTCAGCTCGTCCACGGTGCGTGGAACGGTATCGGATTGCCCGTTGCCGCACAGCCGTAGCCGTCTGCCCGTTGCGTCGATTGACCTGGTGATCCGCGAGGATCAGGTCGACTGCATGCGGAGCATTTCTTCAATCGTGGTCTCGCCGCGCAGGACCTTCGCGCGGGCGGTCATTTCGAGAGTCACCAGGCCGTTGCGGATCGCGATCTCGCGAAGATCGTCCTGGCCGTCCTGTTTGATGACGGCTGCACGCAATTCCGGACTGACACACAGCACTTCGAAGACTCCGGTACGTCCGGCGTACCCGGTATTGAAACAACTGTCGCAGCCGCGGCCACGGGCGAGGCTGACGACCTTGGCCTGCTCCTCGGTAATATTCAGGATCTGCCGGGTGGCTTCATCCGGCGAATACGATTCCCGGCAATTCGGGCAGATCTTGCGGATCAGACGCTGGCCAATGATGCACTTGACGGCATCGACGATGAACATGGGCGACACGCCGAATTCTCGGAAGACGTCGATCGTCGCGAGGCTGTCGTTTGAATGCAGTGTCGTCAAAACCGTGACGCCTGTCAGACCAGCTCGGACACCGATCTGAGCCGTTTCCGGGTCGCGAATTTCACCGATCATCAGCACGTCCGGGTCCTGTCGCAGAACGCCACGCAGGGCTTTGACGAACGAGAATCCAATCCTCGGATCCACCTGCATCTGGTTAATGCCATCAATCTGCCGCTCGACCGGGTCTTCAATGGTGACCAGGCTCTCGTGCGGGCGATTGCGAATTGCCAGGCAACTGTACATTGTCGTGCTCTTGCCTGAACCGACGGGACCGACCGAGACCATCACGCCGTAAGGTATTTCCACGAGCCTGCGCATCAGGTCGAGCTGTTCATTTTCGAATCCGAGGTCCTCGAGGGTCGTGTAGGACTTGCTGTCCGGCATGAGACGCAGGACCAGCCGTTCGCCGGCGACTGTCGGAGCACCACCGATGCGGATGTCTCGCTGTTGTGTGAGAACCGCTTTAGAAATGTGTCCGTCCTGAGCGGCACGCCGCTCCGCGATGTCCATTCCGCCCATGACTTTCAACCGGGAAATTACCTGAGCAGTCAGCGACTTCGGCAGCCGCAGCACGTCGTGCAGCAGTCCGTCGACGCGCAGACGGACTCGTAATCCTTCGCTGGTCGGATCCAGATGAATGTCGGTTGCGTCCAGTTGGAACGCCCGCTCCAGCAGGAGGTCGACCAGGGGTGCCGGCCCAACAACATCGACGAGTTCGTTGAGCTCTTCCTGCAGGGCCTTCTGCCGGACGGCCAGATCACCAGAGTCTTTGGCGACGGGTTGCTCGTCGGGAACGGTCTGCTCGTCTGGAGTCGCGTCGGTCAGCGGTTCCTGGTCCTGCATCGTATCAGCCATCTGTTTCTCCTGAAGCTGTGGACGAGCGACTGTCTTTCGTTCGTCACTGATCCTTCGTGATTCCTTCCCGACCACCGTATTCGTTTCGGGTCCTACAGTAGAACGCCGGCTGCGACGAGCGTCCCCGCGACAAACACCAGCAGAACTCCCAGCACTTGCCAGAACCCTCTTTCCCGGATTGTCGACGTAATGCCAGTGATCGCAGCCAGACCTCCGCAGGCCAGAACCACGGCCTTACCGACAGTCGCATCAATCTCGAACAACTGCTTCTGCTGCGCGGCGATCAGTCCGCTGGCCCCGGCGGCGACAACCCAGCCGAAAACCGCAAGCAGGTAGGTTGGGGCCATGGATGGTGGCCGGAACGGCGGTTTCGTGATAACCACCTCGGCTTCTTCACGCGTCTCGACGATCGTCCACAAACGCGTCAGACCGGCGATGTCCAACACCTCGTAAATCACGCTGCTGGAATTGATCACGACCAGCCCACCCTGGAGCTCGTTGACCGCCTTCCACAGCTTTACGATCAGGGCGACCACTGAACTGCCCATGAACTGCAGTCGTGTCAGGTCGACCAGAAAGATCGGCGCTTCGAGCTGACTCAGCCGTTCTTTGAGTTCCGTACCGACTTGCTCGATTTCGCCCCACTGGGCGTCAGCAATGGCGGGATTAAAATTCACGACGGTGAAGCCATTGCCATCTTCGAAATCGTACGCTTCCGTCTCCGCCATTCCGGGTGCAGTCTCCGCAATGCGGCGGCATCCGTTAGCCCGCCTGGATGAACCAGTTGGCTCGAAACCAGCGCTCAGTGCTCATCGACGCGCAGGCCCAGCCAGAGGCGGTACGTTACAGCATTCCGCCAAAGAGCCAAAGTCGCTTCGTGGTCCGACTTAGAGTGTCTTGAGAAACTCCAGCACGGCATGCCTTTGCCGTTCGCTTAGCGGTTTGGGGAACAAATGGCCCCGTGCCGACTTCCCCGAACGTCTGGTGTCGAAGTGCTGACGTCGACCGTACGGCGTGTCGATGGAAGACGGCACGTCATCGAACGTCTGGATTTCGAGACCGACGCGGCTTTGGTCGTAACCGTTTTCTGAGCGTTTCCAGACGATCGGGCGCTCATCCGGGTGCAGAACATGCCAGAGCGTCGGCACGGAACCATTGTGAAAATACGGGGCCGACGCCCAGATTCCGTCCAGCGGTGGGGCGACATAACCGACCGGATCAACTTCGACCTCGTCCTGGCCATAGTTGCTCATCCAGCCGTCACGCAGCCACTCGCGGTGCTCACGCGTCAGTGCGTTCAGCCGAACAGGATCGGTCCCGACCTCGTCCAGTGGCACTGTGGTCTGCTCGTATACTCCATCGGGCCCGTATGTTCCGTGGCAGCTCGAACAATGCGACTCAAAGACGATGCGACCCTCGTTCGCGACAGCGCGATCGATGTCGAAAGGGTAGGGGGGAGGCTGGACTGATTCGATCCACGCGAGAATTGCCCGGTAATCGTCTTCCCAACTGGTCAGCGTGTCCGCTTCGTTTTCCGGAAGCAGTACGAACTGCATGAGCACGCGATGGTTTTTCGGCGCGAAGCCATCCGCATACAGGCTGCGTTTTTTCTTCACGTTCCAGAATGGCGGAGCGTCCATGTCGTGGTCGACGCGTCGTGCTGTCGGTTTTGCCGGCACGACCAGCATGTCGAGATCACGGCGCTGCCCCAGTAAAACACCGAACATGACGGAATTGGTCGTCCCGTGCGTTGTGCCGAGCGGAATCTTGAGTGACGCCAGATCAAGATGGGCCGGCCGTTCAAATAGCCGCAGCTTTGTCAGTCGGACGTCCTCGACCAGCGATTGCAGCGCGAAATGCGAATTCGGAAGGCCCGGAATGACACGTCCAGCCACTTTGCCCGCGTGGCATGCCAGACAGCTCATCACCCAACCGCCCTTTCCGTCGTCCAGATAACCGAGTGCCGGACCTTTGCCACCACCCTCCGGCGGCTCCATCAGGCCATAGCGAGAGAAGACCATCTTTCGGCGTTCCGCCGGCGACGCTTTTTTCGCGAGATCGCGCTCCCGCACCGGCCAGACTTTCCAGATTTCGTCAATCACCTGCTGACTGAAATCCGGTGGCAGGTACGCTTTTGTGCGCAGCAACTGCCAGCCGACCGAGGCAAGGTCTTCGCCGCTGCTCTCCGGCGGAAATCCGAAACCGGACACGCATCCGGCAAGAATCAGGAGCTGGATCACTTTCATGAGTTGGGAGCATCTCTCAGATTTGCGGATGAGTCGTTTTCCGGTGCTGACAGGTTCTGTGCTGCGTCGATGGCGCGATTCAATTCCCTCAGTTGGTCAGAGGTCAAATCAACGGTGACGTGCGACTCGGATCGCCGTCGCTTCCCATCGAATTCGAATTCCACTCGCGGCAGCCTGTTGGTGCAATCGCATGTTCGCATCCAGACCGTCACACCCGCGTCAATTTCAGTCAAGTCTGTTGCGGCGGCAATCTTCCTGACAACGTCCGGCAACTGGCCTGTAAACCGTTGTTCGCGAACCAGACGCATCCAGTTCTGGCAAACGTCGCAGAACTGAGTCGTCGCCGCGTGCCCGGCAACCCGTCCGGCTGCCACTCCAGCCAGGCCCAGTTCAATGCACCAGATGAACCAGGCCATGACCGAGCCGGCATGAATAGCCGACGATCGGTGTGTCAGATAACCCGTAAAACGCGTTCGCCTCTTAACTTCCTCCCTGTAGCGGCTTTCACCATCTCTGGAGAATTCGGCGAACAACTGCTTTGCCATTGCGGGGTCATCAGTCGACTGTTGTGCGGCCGACAGATAGGCCAACTTCGGCGGAGCCTTAAAGGTGTCCTTCACATGCACGACATGGGCTCGCCACCACAAAACGGTCGTCAGCCCGAAGGCCACGATCCCCACGAGTGTACCCGCAGCGTACGCTCGCCGCGGGTAATGAAATCGCAGGGACACGGTGGATATCCCGGCCAGCCAGCCGACCAGCAGGCCAATGGCGACTGCCGTCACGCCCAGCAGTCGCAGCCGTGCGGGAAGGACACTGGACAGCAGGCTGGCGATGGCAGCCAACACGCATGCGCTTGCGAGCCACCGCAGAAGACGCACTCGTCCAAGTGCCGACGGTTCTCGTGCTTCCACGTCTGGTGCATGTGCTGCGTCACGTCGCGGCATCGGTATTCCTGGTGGGACAATCCGTGCTGATCGAGAACCGTCCTGCCGCAAGCCGAACGGCAGGCCAAGGCGTGTGGCAGATGAGAATTTACCGCCCCTGAGTTTATCTCAGCGGTTCTCGCGTTTCTGCACTACGCAATCGGTAGTGCAAAGACGCGAGAACCCCCGACGTAAAGTCGGGGGCGTTGGTAAATTCTCAACCGCCGCACGCCTTATGTCCTTGGCGCGGGGCCAACGAATCACGCGAATGGCACGAATTCAATACAGACATTCGCAGCATTCGTCACATTCGTTGGCCTTTGTCGTGGAGGCTCAATTGAGTAACGGACTTTGGGGCACGACCGCCGAATCCCGGTCCGGTCGGTCCAATGCATCGCTGGCATTGTTCAGCGAGTACGCACGAAACAGCAGCAACGCTCCCGTGTAAATTATCGTGTTCCACACCAGAGAAACGAGGAAGTAGTCCTCCAGCGGATCGTCGTCGACGAACGCGGCGACGCTCATTGCGGCGAAGAATGCCGGTGAGAGCAGCGGGAAGATTCCAGCAAAAATTGCCTCGTCGTTGCCAAAACCCCATGAGTTACTGGACACCATGCACATCGTGCAGAAAACCATGGGACCAAAGCACCACACGACCAGTCCCACAACGCTGTAAACGGTCGCCCGTGCCGCCGTCTTTGTTCGCAGGCTGATCGCCACAGAAAACCACGCGATCATCGGCAGGTAAACAGCGGGAGTGACGATCGCCGACAGAAACGCCGCCGGGACCGGTTGTGCCCGATAGGAATGCTGCGTGGCCCCGATCGAATTCATCAACGCGAGCAGCAGGAAGAGCAGCAGCAGGAATCCGGTGACTGGCCGCGTCCCGGCCATTTTCTGACGCACGATGTCTTGCGACGACAACGGGGTCGTCAACAGAACGTCCAGTGTCTGGCGAGCGCGTTCGGTTCCAAACAGACCGGACGCCTTTCCACAGATGACCAGTGGGGCAATGACCCACAGGAAGCCATGACAGAACGCGGCGTATTCGTCCAGGTCACGCCCCGATGACGCGTAAACGCCGCCGAGAATCAGGGTGATCGCAATGAAGACGTACAGGATCGCGAGATACGTTTTGCGGCCCGACATTCCCTGGCGTCGCTCGACCCAGGTGATCGGATTCTGATCAGGCAAATCTCTTGCTGCTGTCGTGGACCGTACTTTGCGGATGACCCGGTCAATGAAGGCACGCGTTCGTTGCGGACTGGTGGACTTTCCGGCGAAAGCCCGCCAGGGCAGAAAGACTCGCGCCACCGACAGGCAGACCAGTCCGGCAATGAGCTGGGGCAGATTGCGCAGGAAGCACGAGAAGAAGTTCTTGTTGACGTCTTCGTAGAAAACAAACGGGCCCATGAACAGGAACAGGTCTTCTTCGTCCAGGAACGGCAGTCGATCGAGACGCCAGCCGATCACCTCGTGAGAGATCAGCGACAGAATAAGCGGACCGAGAATGATGATCACGCCGGCCGCGATCGTGCCGAAGAAAGCCGACGTTGAGGTGTGTGCGTAGGCCGACATCATGATCGCGATGCAGGCGAGAAAGAATGTGGTGCACATCAGGCACAGCACGCCGTTGGCCAGCATCGGTGTCGAGACACCGCCGTAAGAGTACGCCACCGACATGAGTGGCAGCGCCGCCAGCAGGAACAACCCGATTGGCACGAGCCGACTGAGAAGTTTCTCGAACAATATCGTCCACGGTCCGAGCCGGGTCAGCAGCAGCAGTTGCAGGCTGTCCCGCTCCTTTTCGGACGTAATCAGTCCGAACGTGGCCAGCGGAGTGATCACGTAGACGCCAAAAAACTGCAGACCCATCAGCAGATTGAACAGGTTGCGGCCGGAGCCCAGCATGGCCCGAACGTTGCTGGTGTCCCAGAACGCAGACGCGTTGAGCAGGAAGAACAGAAACAGCAGGCCAAGGTACAGCGAGCGAACGACCCACGTGCGTGACCGCGCTGACTGTTCAATCAGCTCCTTAGTCAGCAGCGGCAGACCCAACAGCATCAACAGCCGGCCCATAAGGAGTGCGTCTCCAGTGCGTGATCGATTGGACGATCGCGAAGTGTGGTCGCCGCCTGGACCAGTTCACAAGTGGAGAGTTCGCCGAATACCGACCTTTCGAGTCATCGCACGGCGCGCGGTCGAAAGAACTCCCATTTGGAAGACGACGGCTGCACACGACTCCGGCAGGTGACGCTGTGCGCGTGGAAGTTCGTGCTCGGTCGAGCGAACGACCGCGATACCGTCAGCGTCGATTTCTCTTGCGGTCCGTTTCTCTGAGATCGATCTTTCGCAGCCTGACAGATCCTGGAGTGATCTCGACGTACTCATCGCCTTCGATGTACTCGAGTGCCGATTCCAGCGACAGATCACGCGGCGGTTTCAGGATCATGTTGTCGTCCGACCCCGACGCTCGCATATTCGTCAGCTTTTTCTCTCTGATGGGGTTCACGACCATGTCGTTATTGCGTGAGTTCTCGCCGACGATCATGCCTTCGTACACGTCACGACCTGGAGCGACAAACATGTCCGCCCGCTCCTGCAGCTTCCACAGTGCGTAGCCAACGGCCTTGCCAATCTCCTGCGACACCAGCACGCCGTTCACTCGATGAGGCACCTCGCCCTCGGTCGGCTTGTAGCTGTCAAAGCGGTGATGAATGATCGCTTCGCCGCGAGTCGCATTCAGCAATCGTGTTCGCAGACCAATCAGACCCCGGGCCGGGATCGAGAATTCCAAGTGGGTCATGCCGGAGTCGCCCGCCTGCATTTCGGATACGTGCCCTTTGCGGGTACAGGCCAGCTCCATGACGGACCCGACGTCCTCGGCCGGCACGTCAACTTCCAGCAGCTCGAACGGTTCGTGCCACTTTCCATCGACTTTCTTGCGGATCACTTCCGGTTTGCCGACACACAGTTCGTAACCCTCGCGGCGCATCGTTTCGATCAGGATCGACAGGTGCAGCACACCACGGCCGGAGACTTTAAAACGGTCTTTCACTTCGGTCTCTTCGACGCGCAGAGCGACGTTGCATTCCAGCTCGCGCATCAATCGCTCGCGCAGGTGGCGGCTGGTCAGATACTTGCCGCCCTCGCGACCGGCCAACGGACCATCGTTAATCGTGAAGGTCATCGACAGCGTGGGCTCATCAACTTCGATACGCGGTAGCGCCGTGGGGTTGGCCGCATCAGCGATCGTGTCGCCAATCTCAGGTTCGGGCAGGCCGATCAGTGCGACCAGATCCCCAGCGATCGCCTCCTGAGCGTCGACCCGTCCCAGCTTGTCGAAGACCTGCAGGTTGTCGACGTTTGCCATGACGACGGAATCGTCCGCTTTCAGTATCGCGATCCGATCCCCGGGATGCAGTTTCCCACTCCGCAGGCGACCCACGGCGATGCGACCGACGTATTCAGACCACTCCAGAGTGGTGACCATCATCTGTAACGGATCATCAGGCCGGACCAGCGGGGCGGGCACCTTTTCGATGACCATGTCCAGTAACTGATGGATGTTATCGGTCTGCACTTCTGGATCGTCGGTGGCGTATCCTTCTCGCGCGCTGGCGAAGATGTAAGGGAAATCCAGAGCCTCATCGTCCGCTCCCAGTTCCACGAACAGATCGAACGTCTGATTGAGGACCTCATGTGGGCGGCAGTCCGGTCGGTCGATCTTGTTGACGACGACCACCGGCTTCAGCCCGGCTTCCAGTGCCTTACGGAGCACGTACCGCGTTTGCGGCCGAGGTCCTTCAAATGCGTCGACCAGAATCAGGACTCCGTCCGCCATCTGCAGCACGCGCTCGACCTCGCCGCCGAAATCCGCATGGCCCGGCGTGTCGATGATGTTGATCTTCACGCCCTTCCACGTCAGGGCGATGTTCTTGGCCAGGATCGTAATCCCGCGTTCCCGCTCCAGGTCGTTGGAGTCCAGGATGCAGTCCTGAGTCAGTTCGTTGTCACGGAAGTGCCCGGTCTGACGGAGCATGCAGTCAACAAGGGTCGTTTTGCCGTGATCAACATGCGCAATGATGGCGATGTTGCGGAGATCGTCGCGTCGCATTGGAGTGAGGCCGAAGAAAGGAGGGGAGATGCGGAAGGGATAGTGAGAGGGGATATCGCGGGGAATGAAAAAACCCCGGCCAGTCAACCGGGGCTCTCGGAGAGGCCGGTAGTGTACCCGTCCTGGCACAGCAGGGCAATTTCAACCGAGCCATCCCTGCGACTGGCGGAATTGTTCGCTCGCTGATTCTTCCAGTTTGTCACTTGCGGTCCTGTGAGAAACAACCTGAACGGTTCATAGGCAGGAATGTTCCTGTGCCCACCACCGTGTCTCCGTACCGTCTGCTTCACTACACAGTGTCCAGCGCCGCGAGCGCCGCCAGTACGGCATTTGACGGGACGAGTCCCGAATCGTCGAATTCGTTGGGTTCCAGGTCCGAGATTGAGTCTGCGCCCAGGCCACCATTGAACCGATCCCGCGACGCGTTCCCCGTCATCCCGTCGTTGCCGTCACCGCCGAAGATGAAGTCCACACCCGTCCCTCCGATCAGCGAGTCGTTGCCGTCTCCTCCCAGCAACGTGTCGCGACCAGTCATACCATTGACGATGTCATTGCCGTCTCCGCCGGTCACGATGTCGTTACCGTTCCCGGCGTCGATCCGGTCGTCCCCGTCACCGCCGTCGATGACATCGGCTCCGCTGTTTCCAAAGATCCGGTCGTCGCCGTCTCCACCGATCAATGAATCGTCACCGGCGTGACCGCGCAGCGTATCCGCGTCCGTCCCGCCGTCGAGAACGTCATTACCGATGGCACCCAGCAGAATGTCATTACCCTGATCGCCGACGAGCGAATCATCACCGACTCCACCGGAGAGAATGTCGTTGTCGAAGCCGCCATTGAGTGTGTCGTTACCGTCGCCGCCGATCAGCATATCGTTGCCAAATCTGCCGAGAACACTGTCGTCTCCATCGTCGCCCCGCAGGATGTCGTCGCCTGTGCCTCCGTCGATAACGTCATCGCCGTTGGCGCCAGCGATTGTGTCATTGTCCTCGCCGCCGAACAGCGTGTCGTTGCCGCCGTTGCCGTTGATCACGTCATTGCCGGCTCCGCCATCAACACGGTCACCGACGGAGCTGCCATCGATCGTGTCGTTGCCGCTGCCGCCTCGAATCTGCACACTCGCCAGACCGTACGAGGCGCCCTGTGCCGAGATGACGTCGTTACCGTTTTCGCCATCGACGATCAGGATAATGGGCCGCGTGCTGGTCAGATCCTGAATAGTGATGGTGTCAGCGCCGTTTCCGCCCAGCACGCTGACGATGTTGATCTCCTCGCTGGCTGTGATCGACGACGTTCCTTCCGTGACCCGCAATCGGCCGCTGCTGGCGTCGACCGTCAGCGTGTTGTTCGACGAGTCCGCCTGAATGACGAGTGTTTGAGAACCTGGCGATTCGGCGATTGAATCGCGACCACTGCCGGTCCCCATCCAGCGAATCGTGTCGTCGCCGGCGCCAGCGATAATGCGGTCGTTGCCACCCTGGCCATCCAGCGTGTCAAAGCCGCTGCCGCCGTTCAGCGTGTCGTTGCCCGAACCGCCCAGGATCGAATCATTCCCGCCGCCACCGCTGAGTGAATC
This sequence comes from Planctomycetota bacterium, assembly GCA_963579025.1. Classification (GTDB taxonomy): domain Bacteria; phylum Planctomycetota; class Planctomycetia; order Planctomycetales; family Planctomycetaceae; genus CAUZFZ01. The sequence goes on from CAUZFZ010000005.1 coordinate 62,481, forward strand.
TCGCCCGCCACCACCGACGATCAAGTCGTCAAAGTCGCCAGCCAGAACCGTGTCGCGACCGCTTCCACCACGCAGCGTGTCTCCCTGCGGACCCATCACGACGGGCGGCGGTGGAGGTGGAGGCGGTGGAGGTGGAGGCGGTGGAGATGTGTTGCTGACAATTCCGTCACCCCCCAACGCGGTAATTGGACTGCCGATGTTCATCGTGCGGATTAACGTACCCTGGCGAGTGAATACATCGATACTCCGAGTTCCGTTCGAGCCGAGGTAGATCTCGCCGTTGATCCCGGCCACTCCAAAGTAAGACGCCGCACCGAGTGTCCCGGGAGAAAACGTGAATGTGATCTGGCCAGTCACGGGATCGATTTCGTGAACCTGCCGCGTCGAGAAGTCCGTCGCAACCAATCGATCCGGACCGTTGCCGACAACAGCTCCGAGGCCGCCAATAATCCCGAAACCGGGATTAATGCCGTCGATATCGAGCGTCCCGGTGATGGTGTCCGTGACCGTATCGAAGATAAGAATGTCGTTCAGTCCGAAATTCATCAGATAGACATTGTTGTTCAGAGTGGCGATTCCATCGAAGGACCCGGGAGTAAAATTGTCCTGGTCGCGAATTGCTCCCGTGTCCGGATCCAGTTCGAAAATCGTCGAGTTTCCGGCCAGGAAGAACACGCTGTTGCCGTCGTAAGCGATGCCGTCCGGGCCGGACGTCGTGGGTGCTGGCGTCGTAAAACTGTTGAGCTGGGCACCAGTGTTCGGATCCAGTTCGACAATGCTGCTGCCCGTCGAGAACACTGCGAACAGTCGCAGAGGGTCGTCGTCCGTGATGAGTGCCGACCCCTGTGTCACGGCCACATTCACGCCGACCGCGTTGCTCAGGTCCAGGAAGAAAAACTCGTCGCCTTCAATCGCTCCGTCGCCGATGACGTCAACGCTAACTGTTCGAGCTGTTTCGCCCGGCAGGAACTGGATGCTTCCGCTGGTGGCTACGTAGTCGGTTCCGGCGATTACCGTGCCGTCGGACGTCGCAAAGTCGACTCGTTCAAATCCAGTCGATGGGCGTGTGAGCGTGATTGTGAAAGTGACCGGCGTCAGCCCCGAGTCTCCCTCAGCCGCCAGAACCACGCTGTTGACTGCGATATCCGGGGGAATCGGCGCCGAGGCCTGCAGCAGATCATTTCCCGATCCACCATTCAGAACGTCCGCCCCCAGGAACGCGGTCAGAATGTCGTTACCGCCCTGGCCCAGCACAGTGTCGTTGTCAGACGACGTGCCTGACTGGACCTGCAACTCGGCGAACAGAACATCATTCCCGCCACCACCGAGAATCCGATCATTGTCTGCGCCTCCAGTGATCGTGTCATTCCCGCCCTGACCGTTCAGGATGTCCGTGCCGGCGTCGCCGTTCAAGAAGTCCCGGCCACTCGCTCCGCGAACCGTGTCATTCCCAGCGCCCGCGTCGACAGTGTCATTGCCGCCCTGGCCATTGATCACATCGGCATCGTCACCGCCACTGATACTGTCTGCTCCGTTTCCACCTTCCAGAGTGTTCAATCCGGAGTCCCCAACGATCACGTCGTCGCCAGATCCACCATTAACGAAATCATCTTCCGTTCCCGCGAAGACCGTGTCGTTACCTTGGCCGGCGAGGACGCTGTCGGCTCCAGCCCCGGAACTGATGCTGTCCTGACCATCTCCGGCATTGATCGTGTCGGCATCGGCACCACTGGTGATCGTATCGTTTCCATCGCCACCGTTGATCGAGTTTGCTCCAGCAAGGCCGTCGATCTGGTCGTTGCCGTCTCCTCCGTCCAGCGTGTCGGCTCCGCCGCCGCCGCTGAGCGTGTCGTTGCCATCCTGCCCAAAGAATGTTTCCGCAAAGTCGTCACTGCCGGTCACCATGTCGTCGCCGTTGCCGGCGTCGACCCGAATCGTGGTCAGAGAGCTGAACGACGCGATAGTCAGCGGACTCAGGTCAATGACATTGTCCCGGTCGCCTGCGGTGATCGTCAGCGACGTGACATCGGAGGCTGCGATTGGCGGGATTGTTCCAACAGGCGAACCGTTCGCCGTCACCTGTACGTTTCCGGTGACCACGTCCTGTTGCACGGCAACATCTGCCCCATCATCGACGAGCAGTGACAGCTCTGTGCCGACGCGTCGAGCGGAGACGAATCGGCAAATAACTCAGCCAGGGTGTGACCTTCATGTCATGACTCCATTTAGGGCTGGCGGGCCCGAAACTCCTGAAGCCGCGGCTCATGCCTGCGGCGCGACGGTGTCCCTCATGGAACTGCGTCGACGATGGGATTCTGCACCACGTTTTGCCGCGTGGCGGAGAAATCCGCGTGAGGAGTCAAATAGGCGTCACGTGACATACCGGGCGTCGTCATCGTCGCCACAAACGGTAGGACCGGATGCGGGGGACATCGCCCGATAATGCGGCGCGTCAGAGATTGCCAGGCCGCGCAAACAAAAAAGCCGACGGACGAGAGTCCATCGGCTTTTGCCAGTGTCAAATTGTCGTTCGACTAGACGGGGCGAACATTTTCAGCTCGCGGGCCCTTCGGGCCGTGTCCTGGCTGGTAGGTAACAGTCTGCCCCTCCTGGAGGTCGTCATAGCGAACTCCGTCGAGGTTCGACATGTGGAAGAACATGTCGCTGCCATCCCCCGTGTCAATGAATCCAAATCCCTTGTCCGTCAACTTCTTGATCGTGCCTTCAGCCATACTGTCCGCCTTGTAGAAAAAACGTTTACTGCGACGCTGCCCGACGCGACATGGCCGAGCCTGCTCGCCGCCATCGCCAGAAGTTTAACCGCGCCAGTCCGAAAACTTCCGCCCCGAAATCGTGGTTTTTTTCGTTTTTTCTGGAAACCCTCCGCCCATACGTACAGGCATCAAAGCATCACCATCCGAACAGTCGCATGGCACGGAGCACGCTGTTCGGGACTACTGTTCTCTCGACAAGCGGTAGATAAACTTGCCATTCACCGTCGGAGTCATCACGTAGACCTCGCCTTTTTCATCCTGTCCGAAGGCGATGATGTTCTGCCCAATCCACGGGATGCTGACGTTGCGAATGACCTTGCCGGACTTCTCATCGTATTGCAGGCCCCACAGCAATCCGGTGATGTAGTCTCCGTAAAGGTAGTGTCCGGCAAGTTCCGGCAGTCGCGATCCGCGGTAGACATATCCGCCCGTAATGGACTTGCCGATCCGATGGTCATACTCCCAGACCGGATCGACGACTTTCAGGCCCTTCGGCTCGTCCGCATTACCGAAGACGTGGGTCCCCTCACGAGCACTCCAGCCATAGTTTCCGCCTTTGACGATGATGTTGACCTCTTCCAGCCAGTCCTGGCCCACGTCACCCATCCAGCACGAGCCGGTCTTCGGGTCGAACGACAGTCGCCAGGTATTGCGGATACCGGTTGCAAAAATCTCACCGGGAACGCCTTCCATTCCGACGAACGGGTTGTCCTTCGGCACGGCGTAGTTCTTACCGGGATCTTTGTGGTCGACATCGATCCGCAGGATCGTGCCCATGAATGAGTCCTTCGCCTGACCCTGACCGGTCGGATCGTTCCGTCCGCCGCCGTCGCCCATGCCAATGTGAAGATACCCGTCCGGACCGAATGCCATCGGGCCGCCGTTGTGGTTCGAAAACGGTTGCTCGAATGACAGCAGGATTTCTTCGCTGGCAGGAACACCCCGGTTCGGGTCGTCCTTCGAAGTCTTGAACCGGGACAGGTGAACTCCGCGGGCTTTGTCTTCATTGTTGTAGTAGACGAAGACCTCGCCGTTGTCCTTGAACTTCGGATGAATGGCGAACCCGAGCACGCCTTCCTCGTCGTCCTTCTTCCACTGATGCACGCGCTTCCGGATATCAAGGAACAGCGTCGCCTGCTTCGCGGCGGAATCGTTTGGAAACACCCACACGCGTCCGCCCTGAGTCGCCACAAACAGCCGGTTGGTCCCGTCATTGCCATGGATCAGCTCGATCGGCCGCAACGGCTGCGGCAGTCCGTCATCGCTGACCGGCTTCCAGCCTTCGAAAGTCAGATCGGGAAAGGCCAGCTCTGGCTTCAGAGGCAGCGTTGCGTCGACCGGGTTCGGGGCCTTCCCATCCGCCGGCAGCTTTCGAATCTTCAGGTTTCGGAACGAGATCTGATTCCCGTGCTCCTGCAGACAGATATGCCCTTTGTCAGCCTTCCCGAACTTTGTCCACTTCGCGAATTTGCTCTTTGCGACCCGGGCGTTCCAGTCGTCGCTGCCCTTGACGAAGTAGTAATAGTGCACGCCGTTGACCTGCACTTCGCTTTGCTGTGGATGCAGTCGCAGATACACGTGATTCCATTCTCCGACCGGTCGCGTGGCGTCGTCCATTTCGATGCCCTTGAATCCAACCTGGGCTTCGAACCGCTTTGCCCATGCCGGTTTCATCGGCTTGTAAAGCTGATACAGCCAGCCAGCCTTCTGCGGATCATGGCCGTCGACGTTGTCCTGAAGCTGCACCTCAGGCCCTGTCATGTACGACGTCCGCTCTTCTTCCGTCACGTGAAACATGATCCCGCTGTTGCCGCCTTTGGAGATGCGGAACTCAAGCTGCAGTTCGAACGCGTCGTACTGTTCTTTGGTGATGATGTCGCCGCCACCGCTTCCAGTCAGTGTCAGTATTCCGTCTTCAATGACCCACTTGTCACTGACAGAGTCCTGCTTGAAATTGCGCCAGTGATCGGTGGACTTGCCGTCGAACAGAAGTTCCCAGCCAGAGCGTCGTTCTGCCTCGGTTAATTCGTTGAGCGGCACATCGGCCTGAACGCTCGCCGGAAGTGCGAGGCAACTGAGGAGCAGCATGGTCAGTGTCTGACCTCGGAACAAAATCGGCATGGAGTACCTCATCGGGGTCAGGCTTATGGCGAAGCCGCAACCTGTAGTTTCAAAGTGAATGACTGATGACTCACGCGAAGCCGCGAAGACGCAAAGGTGTCTGCGCGGCATTGCGTGAGCCTTTACGGTCATACGATGCACGCCTCGCACGGATTCCGGTCAAGGCGACTGGCTCTACTTTCGGTCCGTCTTCGGAGTGACGTCTTTCTTCGGCGCTTCCTTCTTCAACTCCGCAACGATCGCGTCGACGACTTCGTCCGAATCCGGCTCGACGCTGGTCCGAAACCGAGCGACGACCTTGCCCTCTCGGGAGACCAGGAACTTCTCGAAGTTCCACTCCACCGGACCAGCGTCCTTCAGGCCATTCTTTGCTGACGTCAGGTGCTTGAACAGCGGGGTGGCCTTCTTGCCGTTGACATCGACCTTGCCAAACATGGGAAACTCGACGCCGTAGTTCTTCTTACAGAATGTTGCGATTTCTTTTTCGGTCCCCGGTTCCTGTTCGCCGAACTGATTGCAGGGGAAACCCATCACGGCCAGCCCGCGCTTGCTCAGCGCTTCGTGCAGCACCTGCAGAGTGTCGTACTGCGGCGTTGCTCCACATTGGCTGGCGGTGTTGACGATCAGCAGCACTTTGCCGCGATAATCTTTCAGATTGATCGCCTTTCCGGTCAGAGATTTCATCTTCTGCCCGTAAATTGGGTGCTTTGGTTCAGCCTTGTCCTCGGCCATTGCCGTTCCGACGGAAAGAACAGCAGCAAGCATGACGGCTGCAGTGATGTGTTTCATTTGAGGAGTTCCGTGGCAGGGGAGTGATGAAGCTGGCGGGGCAATTCGGAGACTGGAATCCTGGCTGAGTCCCACGGCCATGAACAGCGATGGCCCCGACGCGACCGTATCTCGGCATCGACGGAACTCATCCGGTAAGGGCATGTTGCAGTGCGGAAAGGCTTGTGATGACAAGCGCGTGCTCAGTTGGCAGAATCCGCCGGCCGCGTCGGGCCGCGTCGCGGTGGCTGCGTGCTAACCTGCCGCGAGCCGGGGACGACAGTGTCGGGCCTTGATTGTCTGGATTCCTCTTTGGTCACGGATGCGACATGGACACCGCCAAACTCAACAGTTTTCTCCAGAATCTTCAACCGCCAGTTCCTCAGGATGAACTCGACAAGGTCGAGAGTCCGTTTGAGTTGCCCGATCCAGAGCAGATGGTCCGGGACGGCGCCGATCCGCAGTTTGCGTTTTACTCGGCGATCCATAGTCAGTTGCTGTCCATGGCTGTGATTCTCGAACAGTCGGGAATTGTGGACGAGTATCGCGAGGCGGTTGAGTCAGGCATCGATCTCTACATGCCGGGCTTTCCGCCAATGAGCCCCGTGACGGACAGCTATTTCTATCTGTGGGCTCTGTGCGACCTGACGTTTGGCGAGGAACGCGACAACATCGGACAGGTCGTGCTGCAGATTCTTGAAGAGACGGGGGCGCCCGCGGAGGTGCTGGCAACCGGTCGCAATGTTGTCGGCTCGCGCATGGGGATTTACGAGACCGTGGGCGACGATGGCGACCTGCTTGTTGTGCGGGAACTCGTGACCGGCCGCGAACTGCTCGTCGATGCGCCAACCGGATTTCTCGGTGCTGAGGGTGACCTGCGGTTCGTCCGACTCGCGCCGCCGATCGACGCGCGGACCGAGTACTTCACCGAACTGACCACACCATACATCCTCGAAGGGCGATCGGCCGACGAATGGACGGCGTACCTCGAAAGCGTCATGCCCGAGCGTGTGACGACTGCCGACGGAATTGAATCAACCGACGTCGCCGACCGGCTGGCCGCTGTCTTCAAGGATGACCTCGGAACGATGCCGTGGCTTGATTACGTCTTTTACCGCTACCGCGGCTTCGAACCCGAGGTGATCTTTCTGACGGGGATTCCCAACGTCCCGGAGTCGTTGCCGCATCTTGAGCCGCATTCTCTGACAGTGCAGCCGCATGCACGGCATGTTACCGGTGGACCGGATTCGGACTCCGATGCCAAAAACCGATCACGCGGCAAAGGAAACAAACAGCCATTGGCTGCGCAGGCACCGGTCAATCTCATCACAATTTCACTCACGGAAGCACAGAGCCAGGCCGCTGCGGACGTGATGCCACAACTTCGCGACGCGGTCCGGCCTCAGTCGAAAGGCCGACGCAACGTCCAACTGCCGGAAGCGGAATGGCATGAGTTGTCTCAGCGAGTGAGCACGCAACTGACGATCGACGGCGGGCGCGGCCGAACGCGACTACGGAATCTGAGAGCGGCCATCGTGGATGCCCTGCCGCTGTGGACCGGAGGGGCCATGACTCAGGCAGACGCGCAGCCGACGACGATGTACCAGCTCCGCATCGACCTGCGGCACACGCAGCCGCCCATCTGGCGACGCATCGAAGTACCAGACTGCACGCTGGACGATCTCCACACGGCCATTCAAATCGCGATGGGCTGGGACAACTCGCATCTGCACGAGTTCTCGGTCGATGGCGAGCGATTTAGCGGGCCGGCCCCGTTCGGCGGGTATGAGGATCTCGACACACAAGACTCAACCGACACCTGGCTGAGCGATGTTGTCCACAGTAAAAAGACGAAAATCAGCTACCTGTATGACTTCGGCGATTCCTGGGACCACGTAATCAAAGTCGAGAACATCACTTCTGTGGATTCGTCCGCGGCAACTGCCCGCTGCACTGGCGGGAAGCGCCAGTGTCCGCCCGAGGATTGCGGTGGCGTCTGGGGCTACGAAGAGCTGGTCGAAATCCTCGCCGATCCGACGCATCCCGAGTACGAAGAGCGGATCGAGTGGTGCGGCGAGTTTGACCCCGAGGAATTTGATCCGAACGACGTGACACGCAGCCTTCAGGCCTGCTTTGCCTCGCTGTCACTACAGGAGCATCGCGCGTCGGCCGACCTCGAGGACTTCGGCATACGAAGGGAGAACTTCGCCAACCAAAACGACAGGTTGCCCGTTCGCACCGGGCGCCCGCCGGATCGGCCCGAGCCGCTTCTCGACGAGGTCACCGCCCCGATCCGCCGGACCACTCCACGCGTCGGCCGTAACGAGCCGTGCCCCTGCGGCAGCGGGAAGAAGCACAAGAAGTGCTGTCTCGGCAAGTAGGTCCTTCGATTCTGAGATCGACCAACATGTTGTCGCTGGCGTTCCGCAATGTTCGTGCCGCCAGGCATTGGCTCACGAGCGTGTCTGGGGAGCCGCGTAGTGCCTTGCCGCCACACAGCCGCGGTTCAAAGCTCGATGGACAGGCACATCTGCCGCACGCCTCAGTACCTGTTCAGGAACAAGACCGTGAAGCTGTAGGCGGATTTCTCCGAAATCCGCTGCCTTGGTCCTGGCAAGACGGAGCGGCGGTCGATGTGCCCGCAGGCTGCGATGTCGTCTGGTCCCGATTTCGGAGAAATCGGGCTACGGCTCAGACTCGGCCTGTTTCACGGTTTTGTTTCTGGACAGGTACTTAGCTCGTTGTTGCGACTCTGGTACGCTCCAGTTCGTCACGTTGGCTCCTGGAATTTACTCTCAGCACAGCAGGAACGTAGACGCAGGTTGGAAAGCCGCCATGTCAGATGGGTCGAATGACGATCAACACTCTTCAGATGAAGACCAGCAACAGGGACAATCTGCAACGGGCACACCTGATGCCGAGGATAACCAGGCCGGAAAAGCGGGCGCTGTCGATCATTTGAAGAGTGCGTTTGCTTCGGTCAAAGCATTCATCAGCCGGCAGAAGTTGCCGACGTTTCTGGTGTTCTATCGGGATCACTGGCAGGACCTTCTGCACCACGTGCGCGACGGGCTCTCGCAACCGGCCGACAATGAATTGTGGATTCGAGGGAGTGATCCCAGTCCGGGGGTGTTTCGAGAGGAGCGTGCCTGGGACATTGACGCCTCAATTCACTGCGCGATCTGCGGCCGACCGACGGACGAGCCGCGGCGGCGCGTGCGGACTGTCGTCCGTGACTACGACGGTATGGTCTATGCCCTGCTGGTCACGGTCGTGGTGATGATCGTGGTCCGCATCGCAACCGCTTCATCAATTGCCGCGATCGCGTCGGTATTCATGGGCCTGTGGTGCGCCCGTCGGCTGATCGTCGAAGAGAAGGTGCGCATCGGCTGCAGCACATGCGCCGACCATGCGGGGCGAGAAAAAACACTGCCGCTGCGTCTGAAACGCGACACGCTGATTGTTGAACTCGGTGGACGCAAAGCCCGACTTGTGTTCCTGCGGAAGTTGCGAGACGCCTCGACGTCGACCGAATGGGAGAGTCAGGCTCCCACTTCGGGGCAGCGTCAATCCACTATCACACCGCCGGCAACGCCCTTGTCTGGTGCGGATGAGGCCGACAGTGATCCCGCAGACGCCGATGTTCTGGCGGGACCACTCACGGAAATTCCGTCCTACGCGAGTGGAACAGATTTAGCTGCCGAAGAAGCGCCTGCCCGGATTCCACTCGCTGAGTCCGACGAATCGAGCCCCATGGAATTTCGCACATTCACGATGCATGATGCAGACGGCGACAGTGTCGATTCTCCAATCGCATCGAGGCACGAGTCCGGAAGCAAGCCGCCATCACATTACTTTCAGTCCAGCGCGAACAATACTGATGAGACGGGCGATGAGTCGGGACAATTGGCGGTCGACAACGTGGTGACTCCGGAATCAGCCGGTCCAGCCGAAACATTTTCGCTCGGCACTGATTCAGCGGCCGCATCGGAACCGAGTGGACGCTGGTTCGCAAAAATCGACGGTGTCGAGCTAGGCCCCGTCCCTCTCGAACAGGTTTGTCGACTCAAAGCGGCCGGAACGCTGAAAAAGACGGACTTTGTACGACGCGAGCACGAGTCGACCTGGTCAGGTCCAGACTCCATTCCCACGCCGAAAGCGTCGCCGCCGCCTCCGATACCCGACGACGAAGAGGAACAGCAGGCCGCTCCAGACCCCTGGTCAGCACCGACAGACGACTCGGATGCGCCGTGGGATCCCTGGGCGGAATGAGGTTGCCGTCCAGACTGCTATTCCGTGCCTGGTTTCAGGTGTTCGAGCAGTTTGAGGACCGGGGTTCGGCGTTCCGGGGCGAGGCGGTGGATGTGATCCTGGTTGTCGTGGGCGGCCAGGGCATCGCTCAAGGTCTCAAACACCAGCCGCACTTCCGCCGGCTGAGCTTCCAGTAGCGTCAACGCGTCCGCTGCCGTCGTGACCTGGGCCAAAGCCAGCCACATCGACCAGAAAGCTGACGACATCCTTCGCGCCGGGATGCTGACTGCACCAGAGACGGACTTCCGGCAGAGTCTCCTGAAGCGTGTGCGTGGAAGGTGCGTCAAGTCCCGGTGCCGGGCACGCCCTGTGTGGACGAACCCGCCGAACTCGACACATACGATTGGTAGAAACGGTGTCTGCGGCTCTGACCGCCAGCAGCGTGAGCCGGGTCCCACAGGCCGCGACTCCGCGTGACGCCAGCTTCTCAGGCTTTGCCGCCTGACCCTCCCGCAGAGCTTTTGCCGATAGCTCACTGCAGACGGCAGTCTAATCAAAACACCCGGGCGTCTTGAACAAAGCATTCTATCTAGGCTGCGCTCGACAGAACGCTCTACTTGTTATGAGCCATTTTGTACCGGCAAGAGTCTCCAACATCCTGGAAATGTAATCCCGCACTGCGTTCGTCGATTGCATCCGCTCCGTCCGAGAGCGTGTAGAGTGAATACCGCAGTTCCTTTGCCATTCTCAGGTCAATCGCTCTTCGTCCTGCTGCCGCAACTCCGAGATTTCGCATCCAATTCGATCGCCGTCTTTGTTGTTTAATTGGATATCGATGCGTCCGGTGTCCTGTAGGTGAAGGAGAAAGTCCGCGCTGTCCTCAGCAGACATCCCGGCAATCTCTGGATAGTCTTCACTAATGAGGCTATGACAACGAACCAGAAAACTTCGGAGTGCCTTTCGGACAACCTGTTCGGTTGTCATTCCATCTTTCCACACAGGCATTTGACAGACCCACTTTCCATGTCGTCGAATTCGTCGTAGTCGCTCGTCCAGCGTCACCGGGCGGCGACCTTGCGCGTTGATTTCAGATTCCGCCCGGCCGGCAACTCCGGTGCATTTGTTAGCCAACACTATTTGTTAGCCAACACTATGTGAAATGGGACGAGCTACCGTAGGCCGTGACGCTGTAGCATTTGCTCAACGGTGAGTTGCTGCCACGATTCTTCGGCCCAAATTTGTTGTTGTAGTTTCACCACGTCGGGATGATCGACGCCCAGTTCGTTGCGCTTTTTATTGAGTCGGGCCAACGCATCGTCTTTCTCTTTGACGACAGAAACGAAACGATTGTATTTGGCGGTAGCTTTTTCGAGCCACGATTTGAACTGATCATCGTCGTCGATACGTACCATTGGAATCCAAGCAACCATCCGTGCGTCAGCCACTTCAAACACGTTAGTGCTTGCTTGAATCGTCCATGTATTCCCGGTTGCGGTATCCAACAAGATTGGTCCCTCGTTGCCATTGTGAATCGTGAACCGAGTATTCGACGTGGCACCAGCGACAGGCGGTGTACTTCGCTGCTGTGGTGATGATGCGGCGTAAGCAATGGCCGCAAGGCACGCAACGACAGCAGTGGCGATGGCAAATATGTTCTTCATTGTGGACTCCATTCGTTTGAGAGAAACACTGTGAGCTGTTGGCTAAACAACGCCCGCAATCAGCGGGCACGAGAGGCGGACTGTGAATTCAGAGCACGTGCCAGCGAGTGCTCCGGTACATTGTATTGTCAGCTGGTTTTAAGACCCCGGCTTCAAGCGGCAATGGACCATGCCGAACAGAGATTTGACCGAGTACCTTTGTGACCGAGCACTATTTCTGGTCGATGCGAGACGAGAGTTTCGCCAAATGTCCACTTAGTTGTCGAGCGAAGTGCTTGGTTCATTTTCGAGTTGGGACTGCGCGCGTGATTGAGTGCGAACGGGGACCACATCAGTTTCACATTGCACGTCATGGCCTTCCCGAATGACGGCTACTACTGGCAACACGATTGCCAACAGCCCGAAGAAGATCATCGCGAATCCAAGAGGAAACACGGTTCCCCAAGAGCCGCGACTAGGGGTAAGTAACCACACTGCTTTGTCGATCACCATACCACCAGAGACGGCAGATAGAGAAGCAGGCACAAGAAACATGGCAATGATCGGCTTGCGTTTCATGTGATACCTTCGCAGTTCGTTCAATGTCACGATTGCCAGCTAACGACAGCCGTAACCGGGCGGCCGCCAAATGATTCTGATTTCAAAACCCGCGCTGTCGGCCGCTCCGGTTGACGGCTTGGTTCTGCCCTAAGGACGCGTGGGACGCTGTTCGAGTCGAATCTGGGTTTTGGGCAGTTTTGCTTGCAGCCGCGCAATCCCAAGAGGCGTCAGTCTCGGACAGTAATCGAAGACGATGCTCTCAATGCTCTTGAGCCTTCTCAGGTATTGAACCCCCTCATCCGTGATGTCTGCGTCTACCACAACCAGCCAGGCAAGGTGTGGCATCGTAGTAATGGCCCGTAGTCCCCTGTCTGTTAGTCGCGCGTTTCGCACGGGAGACTTTGGCGGAATGCCATTGCCAATTGTGAGGTGGGTCACATGCGGAAGGTCTGCGACGGTCAAGGCACCTTCGTTGCCGACATTCGGGCCCATCAGGACAACCTGAACGAGATACTCGTGTTCATCAAGTAGATGAAATCCGGTTCCGGTCACGGTCGTATTGCCGAGATAAACACCGTAGAGGTTGGGCCATTTTGCGAAAGTGACAAAGGACTGATCGGACAGTCGGTCCCTTATTGTCCGAATAGCTTTGACATTACGGTTGGTCGCGGCCGCAACATCGCTGTCAGTGGCGAGCACTTTAAGATTCAGCCGCGTTTCATCGCCCGTGACGGTCGACACCATCCCGCCGGCGATAATCGCTGCAACAAGAATGCGAACAGGAGTCATTCAATCGTCCTTATTCTGGCAGAACGCTGGCGGTAACCGGGGCGCCGCCGAAAAACTATGACTTCACAAACCACGTCATCGGCGGCTCCGGTTCACCGCATGGTTCTGCCTATTCGTCATTGCTGTGTGACGTGACACGCTCTCGAGGTGGCGGCCCAATCAGGACGGCCACATAAGCCAGCGGCTTTTCACCCGGAATCGCCTTTCTTTTTCCGCGGGCAGAATAAGGCAGCACCGGCTCAACGGCTCGAGTGCCAGGTTCATCCACCAGTGTGACCTTCGTCTCGTGTCCCCCGCCTGGATCCCAGCCACCAACGAGAACCAACACGCGGCCATCTTTGCGTTCAGGAAGGTCGCCGCCGACAGGGCAAAAGCCACCAGAGTTCTTGCCGACAAGACGACCACTCCAGACGCGATTGTCGACTTCATCGTCCTCAAGCAGCCCGTCACAAACAGGCACCCAGTCTGTGACAGCGAAATACTCGGACTCGCCCAGCTCTTTGAGTTGCTCTGCAACCCAGGACTCGACGACGGGTCCATCCTGCTTCGGAGTGCGAGCGGTGACCGGCATGATCACCTTGACGAACACCTGGTTGAATCGCTGCCGCGCGATCGACGCTGGCGTTGGATTCTGGGCGGGTAGCTCAGAAGCAAAGGTCGTGAGCGTGTAGAGAACCAGCAGTAGGGCGAAGCTACGACATCTCATTCTGGACCTCACAACGTGTCAGTGTGACAGAATTTTGGCAGAACGTTTGAGTTCAGCGGCCGGCGTCCATCGACGTAGACGGACAGAGTGGACTCCATCCGCCGATCCGCTGCAACGACTTTGTTGAACTTGCTGTGGGTTGAGGATTGATCGCTCTCAATCGGCGGTCGATCGCTCTATGGGGGTTGAGTCGGAGCGATCTCATACAGCGGTCGGGGGTCGGCAGGCAGCACGTGGCCTGTGGTGCGACTGATGCCACAGCGGCGATTGTCACGTCGGACCACAGGAGTATTACACCGCGGGCAGTACTCGTGTTCAAGTGCGTTCAATGGCCGCACGGATGGTGAGGGCGTGTCGGCGGCGACCGCTCGCAACCGGCGACGCGTTTTCTTGTGCGAGTTGGCGTACAGACCGCTGCGGCGGATCATTCTCAGGCCGCGTGGCGGCACGTGCTCGAACCAGCGTGCGAGAAACTCGACATGAATGGTTGTCGGGTGGTATCACCCCCCTCGATCCAATTCGCCCGGATGATCGAGAACAGCCACGTCCCGGTCGGCGTTACCAACTGCTCTGACTCGTTCCGCTGGAGAATGAGCCGCTTCCGCCACCATCGAACGGGCTTCCGCCACCGAAACTGCTGCGTCCGAATGAAACGCCAACGCCGCTCGACGAGCGACGCATTGAGTTATGCATCATGCTCTGATTCGCCGCTTTCCGCCGACGCGTCTCGCGGTGACGTTGGGCACCAGCTCTGTATTGCGTCTTCGCTTCACGTAACAGTCCAACTGCTGAGGTCGTCGGCGACTTCGACGGGGGCGTCGGAATCTGACGGTTCGGGGATTTCGGGCTCCGGTACTGACAGATTCGGCAGCCCTTGGTGGACGAGTTCGAGCCAGTCATCGGACGGCAGGCCGTAGGGGCGGAATTTTTCGTGGGAACCGTCTTCTTCCAGGTACAGGATGGCTCGGTTCTGGCCCAGCTTGCCGGCCACTGGCGATTCAATGAAGTTGCTGGAGTCCGTTGCACTCATCTGGAATGCGACTCGCATTTCCAGTTCGCGGAGTGTCGGATTGCTCATCCAGCGGGATGCGTTGTTGAACGTGTCAGCCCAGACCACACAGTGAACACCGACAGGGGGGCCGTCCTTCAGAATTCGTACGAACTGCTGCGCTGGCGTTTCCTGCTCCTCGCGTCTGGCTCCGAAACTGTATTCGTCGTCGGATTTGCGGATGTCGCGGAAGCGACCAAGATTGTCGATGAACAGGAATACCGGCGGCTGACTGTCGTCGTCCGCGCGGGCTGTAATCAGGGCTGCCAGATCGGAGACGAACCGAGCCGCGTCGCGCGGACCGCCGACTCGTATGTCATGGGGCAGGGGGGAAGCCAGTTCGCTCCAGAATTCACGGTCGGGAGTGTCGGCCAGTTCACCGTCAAGCACGTAGAACTGAGCGACTCCTGCCGACTTTTGGATGGCTGAATCTTCCGCGTCGCGTTCCGTGCCCGATCCCGGTGGCTGCGGTTTGTCGATCTTCATGTCGGAGAATGAGAACGACTTCATTGCCGCCAAAGCGTCGTCCATTGAAGGCGATTCCGATGTCGCCGATGTATCGGACTCGTCAATGTCGTCTGTGTCTTCATCTTCCATCAGCACTGCGTCAGCGGGGATCTGTGTGAATTCGACGGCACGCGGCTCGATCTGGCCGATGGCGGCGAGAAAGACGGTCGACAGAATTCCTCGGGCACTGATCGGACTCTGCCCGATCAGCAGCAGATGCGACCCCGACAACCGGTGAAAACGAATTGCCGAGTGCGGCTTGATAGCGACGGCTTCGCCCAGCCAGACATCAATGATCCGGTTCGGATCGTTGTCACGTGAACGATCGGGCGAGAACAGCTCGACGAGATGCGGGTTGTTGAGTGGTGCGGCAGGGATGTTGCCCTCAAACACGATGGCCGGTTCGGTCTGGATGGCTTCTTCCCGAGTTCGTTCATCGATGCGCTGCAGGAGGACGTCGCGTTTGTCGTCGTCCAGCCACGCGATCTGGAATGGATGATTCCCTTCCAGCAGGCCGTTGGCATCGTTGTAAAGCGCCTCGCCCGGACGCGTCAGAAGCCGTGCTGCTGTGTTCTCTTCACTGAGAATCAGGTGTGCGTCGGCCTCACTGCACTGCAGCGCGATTCGAACGGCAACTTGACCCAGCGTACTGCGTGCCAGCGAGTAAGCCCCGCCGAGTGTCTGCGAGCCGAGCATCACGTGCATTCCGAACGCTCGCCCCTGACGCACGAGACGGTCAAGCAGCAACGTTGAGTTCTGACTGATGCGATCATCCTCGGTGAAGAACTCCTGGAATTCGTCGATCATCAGCATGATGCGCGGCATGCGTTCCGGATTGGAATTGCGAAAGCCGGTGATATCCTGCACGCCGCGATCACGAAACAGATCACCTCGCTCTTTCAGGATGCTATCCAGCCGTTGCAGCACGCTGAGCCCGAATTCGCGATCACTTTCGATCGCAATCACGCGCGCGTGCGGCAGACGATTGGACGCATAGGTTTTGAACTCGACGCCTTTCTTGAAGTCGATCAGGTAGAACTCGATTTCGTTGGGGCTGTAATGCAGGGCCAGATTCGTGACCAGGATATGCATCAGCGTCGATTTGCCGGAGCCCGTCTTACCGGCGATCAGCATGTGCTGCGACGTGCCCTTGCCCAATCGCATGTGCTGCAGCTTGGTCGCTCCGGCCCGACCGAGCGGAACATCCAGGCCGCCGCGACTGTCCTGCTGCCACAGCTCGGTGGGGGCGATTCGTTCGAATGCCACTTCGACTCGGCGCGCGTCTTTCGAGGCGTCGCCAACACGCTTCACAATGCGGCTGAATTCGTCGGGCTCGGGAGCTGAGTGAACTTCCAGCGGCAGCCACGCGATCTCCTCATCGTCGAACATGAACGCGTCGTCGGCCCAGGTCAGGCAGGTGGCTTCGTATTCCGCATCTTCAAGGCGAAAGTCCGGCGGCATGCTGAGCTGCGGGTCGACGCTCAACAGGGTGTAGACGCCGCAGCGAGGACCGCTCGACATAATACTCGTCAGTCGCCGCGCGGCCTGCTCGGAAAAGCTGGCCGGAAATCCAGCGACGACCAGAATGTGATATGGCTCTGCAACTTCGCCGGCGAAGTCGTTGTATTCCTCGATCGTTTTGAACTCGTTGCGGAGATACGTCTGAAAGACGGTTTCCATGTGCGCGGTCAGGTCGGTCAACCGCAGCTCGATGTGCGAGTTCTCGGTCCAGATGCGGGATGTGACGAGCAGCTCGTCGTAGTCGGCCAGGTGCATGAATGCGGAGAAATTCTCGCCCAGGCCAATCGGGTCGATGATCGTGAAGCGCAGCTTGCCAGGGGGGAGAGTTGTGAGTAGCCGCAGCATGACGACCTGCAACAAATCGACCGATGCTTCGCGCCCCTCACCGCCGCTGGACCGAATAATGAGCGACGTTTTCTCAGGAAAGGGCAGTAGTGCCGGAATCGAGAAATCCGTGTGCTCGGGAACAAGCTGCGCGTCGTCAGGCACGCCGTAATCGATATCGGCCAGTCGCAGGTGAAACTGTCCAATGCGGACGCCGGGGGGAATCTGTTCGGGTGGCGACCAGTTTCCAAACGCGAGATCCGGCCAGACCTGCGAAATACGCGCCGCTTCGGCGGTCATGCGGTCTGACGATTGCTGGATGGAGTCGACGACGCCATGCCACGCCTGGGCCATGTTCTGCCAGTCGAATTCGAAACGCTGCTGAATGCCGTCCTGAGCCTGCTCGTGCTCCTTCTGGAGCTTCTCGGTGTCCCAGTCGTAGCGGCCCTTGAGTTTGTCGAGACGCGCGGGATAGGCGTCGTGTGCCGCCTGCAAAGCCTGATCTCGCTCGGCAGTGATCGATTCCATCAGAGCCGGATATCGCCCGTGCGCCTGCTCGAGTCCTTCACGGCGTCGCTCATTCAACTCGGCTGTTCGCGCATCGTAGATGGTTTGAGCCTTCAACAGACGTGAGTCGCGTTCCTCGACAAGTCGTGAATACCACGCGTCGAATTCCTTCTTTCGCTTTGCCATGTCGCGCGTTGTCAGACGCGACCACTGATGTTGCGAGGCGCGGGCATCGACCAGTGCCTGCGCGAGTTCCAGATACCCCGTCTCACAGCCGCTGCGACTCACAGCAAACATGATCCCCATGACGATCATCGTAAAAACTGCGGACACTCCACCCAGAATCGCCAGCCATTCGTGCGTCGGCGGATCGTTGAGTCTTAACCACGACGGATCCGCGACAACGTGCATGAGAGCCAGCAGGCCGCCGCCCATCATCAGGAATACCACCACCGGCAGCGGACCGGCAAACAGTAGCGACAACCGCTTGCGCCTCAGCTTTTTCCCCGCCTCACGTACAGCTTCAGACAATTGATCAAACTGTTCGACCAGCGCATCAGCCGAGCTGGCCAGTCGCGTCGTGCCGGGCAGTTCCGGCTCGGTCCACATGCGACGCTTCTTCAGCAGAGCAACCGACTTTTCATGCTCCGCATCGAGGTCCTTTGACTCCGTATCGAGATGCTCGCTCGACTTCTCGATGTTGTGTTCGAACTGCTCGAACTGCTGCTTCGGTGACCCGCCCGCGTTCTCATCAAAATACGACGTGACCATCCAGCGGGTTTCTTCAAATTCAGTGCGGGCCGCTTCCGAGTCGGTCTCGTGGTCACCGTTGGTCGCCTTGAGCTGCTCGTCGTATTCCTCAGACGCCGCCGAGTAGTTCGCCTGGTAATGCCGCCCGGCCTCCGCACAGATGTCGTCGTATTCCTTCTGGATCGTCGAACGCTCGTTCTCATGACGCAACGTGCGTTGCTCGGCCTCAACGGCATGACGCTGCTCTTCGTCCCGCGTCTCCTGAGCAATGCGTTCGTGCAGATTGAGTTCGCACTCGACCCGCTTCGCGATTCCGTCGAAGAGCGTCGCAATCAGTTGTTTCACTCGATCAACGGCAACAGACACGCAGGTGTTCTCTCTCGGGCTGGTTCAGTCGGACGTTGAGACGGACTCAGTAAATCGATTCTCGGGCGCCGTCCTCACAGGCTCGCTCGGCCTCATGCAGAACTTCGTCCATGCGGCCAACCGCGTCGAGTGACAGCTTGATGGTCAGGGCCAGTGGCAACAACTGCTCCTCTTCGAATTTCCGCCGGTTGGCGTCGTTCCAGACTTCCTCCAGGTCTGACCAGGCGAGCTGCAGATCTTCCAGCGCCGCATGAATTTTCGCACCAGGTGTCGCGAGGTCAGCCAGTGGCATTCGAGAAACTCCAAAGGTCCCGTGGGGAATACGATTTCGTGCCGGACGTTTCAACAAGCAGGGCGATTCAACACGTACGGACTGTGGTACTCCGATTCATGGCTTTCCTTGCGGGATCGAGTCAACGTCTGCCTCATCCGCATCAATGAAGTCATCGTCGTTCGCATCGAGGCGATCGAAGTGTATTCTCGGTCCGACAAATTCCCGGCGCGAGATGTCGCCGTCCTGATTGACGTCCATCCGCTGAAACCAGACTGGCCCGGTCGCCACCTGGCTCAGCCGGGGCGAGTTGCGGTCTGGTGTCATGGATTGTCGGCGCATGTCACGAAACAGTTCCGTGCGGGCCAGTTCGATGACGACGCGGTGGCTGGTTTCCATTTCGGATTGTTCCAGCAGACCGTCTCTGTCCAAATCATGTGGCCGCACCCGTTCGCTGCCCGCATGAAACTCACGGCGCGACAGCCGACGGTCCAGGTTTGTGTCCAGCAGTTCGAAGAGTGAAGTGCGAATCGTTTCGACACGCATGATGACCCGGGCCTGGCTAAGCGTTGTCCGTTGATCCAGAAACGTGGTCAGCTCCTTGAGCTGCAGCATCTTGTCGCCGTCGAGGTCACACATCTCAAAGGTCGCGTTCGGTATGCCGGCGGCCCCAAATTCCTGGGCGTTCAGGTAGCGATTCTTGTCGCCATCAGCACGTAGAAAGCTGAGCTTGTAAAACGAAACCGTGTCAGAGACGTCGCCGGTTCGCTTGAACACGCGAAACTCAATCGGTCGGTTGTCGAGCTCCGGCAGATCGATGCTGGGACGACCGCGAGAGGGCATGTTGACTCGCACAGTCTCGCTGCGATCCGCCTTACTGAGCACTGTCGTCAATTCACCAACCGACAACCGCGAGTCCGAATCCCGGTCGTAGCGTCGTAACTTCTGAAACTCGCCGGGAATTTCCGTTTCCGAAAGCTGCCCGTCTCCCTTGTCCAGCCCCTCGACGGGCCGGTCGTATCGCGCGATCACCGTCTTTGCGATCGAAGTGAAGTCCGCATCCGGCGGAATGAGCAGGAACGGGTATGCTTCCTGCGTGCTCTCTTCCACGACGCCGATCTGCTGTGTCGAGGGGTCAAACAGAGGAGCGAGTTCCGCCGCACTGATGGTCTCGTCGTCGTCGAGATCCAGGCGGATCAAGTGCTGGAGCCCGTTTTTCATTTCCTGTTCAGACACGGCCCGGTCGTTGCCGGCGTCCAGTTTTTCGATCAGATCGACCTCCTGAAATCGCTCACGCACCTGCCGCGACAATGTGAATGGTCGTCCCATGGCGGTTTCGAGAAACGTCGCGAGTTCATCGACGTCCAGTTTTCCGTCCTGTGACGAATCGAGCTTTTTCCAGCCATCGCCGATCTGCGGCTCGCCGCCGGCCTGACCGAGCGAAGGTGTCTTCGCCGCTTCAGTCGGTTCCAGGGCTCCGCTCTTATCTGCGTCGAGTTGCCGGAACTGCCGCTCAGCGAATGCGCGACGAAAGCCAGCGAGAGATGTGTTGCGGATGTTGAATTCGAAGCGAAGAAACGTCGGTCCGTCGATCCCAAAGTAGACAAGTCGCTGACTGTCGGTATCCGTCTCATCGGCCTGGACGGGATAGGTCATCGTGGCGATCAGCGCAAGTGAAACGGCAAGCATGATCGGACCGAGACTGTGTACACGCCTCGCTTGTTGCATCGCGGTTGTGTTCATTCGGGCGTCTCCGATTTCGTGACTGTGAGAGACTCCGCAGGGCAGGGGGGGCCAATCTCTGATGCCGGGGATGCCACGGTAGCCGTGTCCCGGCGATCCAGCAGACTCAACAGCAGCGGCAACAGAAACAGGTTGCCGGCCAACCCGCCGAGCATCGCCGCACTCACCAGAATGCCAAAGTAGACGAGCGGAATGAAGTGCGAGAGGGTCAGAACACTGAATCCGGCCACAAGTGCCACATTGGCAAACACCAGCGCCCGGCCCACCTGTGTCTGTGTCCGTTCCAGTGCTTCGCCAACGGATGCGCCTGCGCGTCGCGCCCGACGGTAGGCCGACAGGTAGTGGATACTGCAGTCAACAGTCAGGCCCATCGACACGCTGGCGATCATCGCAGTCGCGATATTGATGGGCACACCAAGCCAGCCCATCGAGCCGATCACCAGCACAATCGGGAACAGATTCGGCACGAGTGAAATCAACCCGATCGTCACACTGCGGAAGGCGATCGCCATCATTGAGCCGATACCGACTGCCGCAATGAAAAAGCTGACGAGCTGGTCCCGCAGCAGGCTCTCGATCAGGAACGTCAGAAGCACGAACACGCCGGTCGTCTGGGGCGGCGCGGGCGCTGCAGCGACGGAGTCTGGGGCAATTGTCGGGGCCGGACCGTCGAACGATTCGCGAGCCAGTTCGCGGACACGTGCGATCAGGTCCAGCTTCCGCTCCGATTGCTGCCGCTCCAGACCGCGGAGCACGATGCGCATCCGCTGCTGGTCCGCGTTGTAAAGGCCTGCAATGATCTCCCCCTGCATGTTGGACAGCAGCGCCAGCCGCTGGTCCAGTGACAGTTCCTTCGAAAAGAACCCGGCGCCGATCTTCGTGGGCACCAGGTCAAGCCCGTCAGTCAGACAAACGACTTTCGTCAGGCGTCCTTCCGCAATCGTGGGATCTCCTGCTTCAGCCGGCGACGTCAGCAGCTCCCGCCGCAGTCGGGAGGCCAGGTCGCGCACCTGGTCCAGGTACTCATCGGTCAGCGTGGTCGGGGCCGCAAAGTTGACTTCCCAGGTACCCGCGCCGCCGAGCTTCGATTCCACGAAATTCAGCGACTGCACCAGATCACTCGACTCACGGAAGTTGCGGCTGAAATCGGTTTCGACTTTGAGTCGACCCAGTCCCAGTGCCGACACGGCAACGACAATCAGCGCGATGGATGCCACAGCCGCGGGAAACCGGGCCACAAAGCGCGAGGACGATTCGAGCAAACCGACCAGATAGCGTTCCGCTGGCGGCGGAACTGGATCACCGAAGATCAGATCAAGCGGGCCCCGGCGAGTTGCTTTAGTGGAGTCAGCAACTGTGTCGTCACCATGCAATGTGTCGTGACCACGCCAGCGAGCCATGCTGCCCGGTGTCAGGATCGCCACAACCACAAATACCAGCAGCGTGGCGAGAGACATCATCAGGCCGAAGCTGCGGACGGGAGTGATCTCGCTGGACAGCAGTGCCGCAAATCCGACTGCTGTCGTTGCACACGTCCAGAAGATCGGCGGCAGAAGTTCAACCATGGTCGTCCGCAGTGCTTCCCGCCGCGGCATCGTGAGTCGTCTTTCACGAAAACCGATCGCGATGTGCGTTGCTGTGGCAACACCGATGATTGTCACCAGTGAGTTGAGCATTGAGCTGACCATGCTCAGCTTTGTGCCGGACAGGACCAGAAGCGCTTCAGTAAAACGAATCGTCAGGACAACGATAATGAGTGGCAGCAGCACCCAGCGCAGGCTGCGGAGCAGTACCATCAGCACGGCGGCCAGCAGCACCAGCGAGACGTGAAACAACACACGTCCGTCTTCCTCGACGTAACGAAACATGTCGTGTATCTGCACGGGTTCTCCAACGACATGTGCCGGTGGATCGTGGGCGGCCGCGATTTTCCGAATGTCGGCAATGGTCCTGCCACGCGATACAGATGATTCATTCTCTGGCTTAAGTCGCACGACGATCGCGGTTGTCTCGTCGTCTGTGCCGGTCAACACGCCTCGGATCAGTTCCGCCACGCGTTCGCGTTTGTAGGGAAAGGCCAGTGCTCCGGACGCATGCTGCACGCTTTGAGAGTGGACACCGGGGACGTCTGCCAACTGCGCCGCCAGCGTCTCAATGCGCTTCCGACTGCGATCCGACACATCGACAGAGTCCGGCTTAAACAGTCCGGCTTCGCGCCAGGCGATGATCGCGAACTCATCGCCGCCAAACAGTGCTTTGCTGGCGGCATACTCAGAGAAATGCGGGTCGTCTTTGGAATAGAGGGACTCGATCGACTGATCGAATTCAATCCGCTCTGCGACAGGCCATGCCAGGTAAGCCAGCACTCCGATCGACACGACGACCTGCACCCGCCAGCGCAGCAGGCTGACGACCACTGCGTCGAGGAAACCGGTTGCTGGTTCTGGAGCCTGGTTCATAGGGGAGTCGGTGGGGAGAATTTGATTCTTCCAAAGAGATCGGGAGTCTTTTTCGGTCCAAATGAGTTCGAACGTTGTAGCTGCGATCGCCGAAAAAGACTCCCGACCCTCTCCGTGCACAGTGCAGGCTATACTGCCGAAGAATAGCCCCGCTTCGGATCACCTTCTACCACTCGCCATGCGACGTCTCCTGTCACAATGTCCTCGTCCGCTGCTGGGGCTGCTTGTCGTGGCGTGCGCGCTGCGGATCGCTGTGATCGTATGGCGGTTCGACGAACTGAGCGTTGACCGCGACAGATACGGCACAATCGCCCGGAATCTGGTCAACGGGGAAGGCTTCTGTACGGAACCAGGTCGACCAACCGCGTTTCGCCCGCCGCTGTATCCGGTTCTTCTGGCGGCCTGCCGCAGCATTGATGGTGTCACACTCGTTGCGGCTTTCCATGTGCTGCTCGGGACGGTGACGGTCGGGATGACCTGGTACCTGGCCCAGCGTCTGGGCTTCGCTTCGAACGCTCGTCTCGTGGCCGCAGTTCTAGTCGCAGTCGACCCGCTGTTACTGCTCTATTCGACGCAACTGATGACCGAGACGCTATTCACGTTCCTTGTCACCGGACTGTTGCTGTCGCTTCAGCACGTCAGTGGAAGCCGACAGGCAGCGATTGCTGGGATGTTTTTTGGACTCGCAGCACTGTGCCGCCCGACGATCTGGGCTTTCGCAGTATTGGCCGTGACGGTTAGCGGGATCGGTTTCCTGCGCCACCGGGCGGCGAGGCGGCCCGTGTTCCCCGGGGCATCCCGACGGTTGGCCGCGATCTTTGCGCTATCTGCGGGAGTCATCATCAGCCCCTGGGTCGTTCGCAATCTGGTCGTCCTCGACCATCCGATCGTGATGACAACTCACGGCGGCTACACGCTGCTTCTGGGAAATAATCCGGTCTTCTACGCCGAGGTGGTCGCCAGGCCTGAGAATCCTGTGTGGCAGAAAGACAGCCTGTCGGTCTGGCAGGAATCTCTGGAGACACAACTCGAATCGGGCGAATCGAGGCTGAATGAACGGGAACGTTCGAGCCAACTGCAGGCCATGGCGTACGAATGGATTCGCAACCACCCGCGGGAGTTTCTGGCCTGCGCATCGCTGAGGCTTCGCCGGTTGTGGAGCCCCGGGCCGGAAAACGTCCACGGAATCTCCCCAATGATCGCCGTTACTGTCCGAAGTTACTATTTGCTGGTTTTCCTGCTTTGTCTGGTCGGACTGGCTCGCCACAGGGGTGCCTGGCGAGATTTCCGGCTATCTGCCGCATTTGTCGTGAGCCTGACACTGCTGCACAGCGTCTACTGGGCGAACGCGAGGATGAGAGCACCGGCAATCCCCGTGATATCGGTTTTCGCGGCTGCGGCGTTTTCGTCGGCTCGGCGGTCCCTGAATGGGGGGGATTCCTCTCACGACGGCATCCCGTCTTGCTCTGGGGACTAAATCACCATTAGTTATGTAGTTGTGGCGGTTTTGCTGTGCATAAATGGATTGAATCACGTAATTCCCGATGCAGAGAATCCTGACAGATTTTCAGCGATCTCAAAGAATCTGGCGAAGCAAAAGACGATCGAACTGGTTAATAATGGTCGCTAGAAGTCAGATCCTTACCAGGAATGAGGCGATCCGGTCGACTACCCGATGTCGCCTCGACAGTTCAATCCTCCCTCCCGAACTTCCTTCCCCACTTATTCCCCAGCGTCGCATTTCTTACTGGACAGAAGAAGAGGACTAGCCATGACAACTGGCGCAGCACTGAGCGTCTTTGCCGTGCAGGCCGTTGAGAACGTGTTCGTCGTTTCGCCGCAGGGCGACTCAGGCGGATTCCGATACAACGACATCCATCGCGAAACAAACACCATTACGGACCGCCTGCAGCGCGACCAGGTCACGAATCTACTGATCGACTTCAGCGACGTCGAGATTGTCGGTTCGGTCATGATCAGCGCGATCATCAAGATCGTCCGCCAACACGGTACACGAAAGGGGAGCGCAGCCTTCTGCGGAGCGTCACCGACCATGCTAGACGTGCTGCAAACCATGAATCTCACAAGACTCTGGCCGTGTTTCGATTCGCGTGAGGAAGCTTTTAAGTCGTTCGAAGGATAGCCATCGTTTTCGGAATTCGATCACACACAAAAACGCCGCCTGTCGGGTAACGTCCCCAGGCGGCGTTTTTTTGTTGCGCGGGCTGGCAAAACACGAGTGACAGGAGCGAACGATGAGAACTGGCGTCAACATCGCGGGCATATGTCTGATGCTTGCATCGAGTCTGGTGTTCGCTGGTGACGGCAATCGTCTGGCCCATCTCGAAGAGAACAACCCGTGGTATCCGCACACGGAGTTTCCGAAGCTCATCACGCCGCAGTGGATCGGTGAGGACGGTGTCGAGGCAGTCGTCATTCTGGCCATCGACGACATGCGTGACTCGGCTAAGTACGAGGCCTATCTGCGTCCGATCCTGCAGCGTCTCAAGGAGATCGACGGGCGGGCTCCAGTCAGCATCATGACCTGCCGTGCAAAACCGGATGATCCGCAGTTGCAGTCATGGCTCGCAGAGGGCCTCAGCATTGACGTTCACACGGTCGACCATCCCTGCCCGCTGCTGCAGGGCGGGGATCTCCAGAAGGCGAAATCGACGTACGACCGGTGTGTCGACCTGCTGCACTCGATTCCCGGAAATCGACCGGTCGCGTTCCGAATGCCTTGCTGTGACTCGCTGAACACCGTCAGTCCGCGGTTCTTCGAAGAGATCTTCAACCGGACAACCCACGAGGGGCACTACCTGAGCATCTCGTCGTCCGTCTTCAACGTGTTTACATCCGCGGACAAGGACATCCCCCGAGAGCTGATTCTTGATGCCGACGGCAACGACCGCTTTCGCCGCTACTTCCCCAAAGGGCTCAAGCGCAACGGCGTCGAACACAACAACTTCGTCAACTGGATCGAAAATTATCCGTATCCGTACGTGATCAACGGCCGCTGCTGGGAATTTCCCTGCATGGTGCCCAGTGACTGGGAAGCTCAGTTTCTGCAGCAGCCAAACAGCCCGGACACCGTACGAGACATGAAGGCTGCGCTGGACATCACAGTTCACAAGCAGGGCGTGTTCAATCTGGTGTTTCATCCCCACGGTTGGATCAAAGCGGAACAGGTTGTGGAGCTGATCGACCACGCCGTCGCGAAGCACGGAAAAAAAGTTCGGTTTCTGACCTTCCGCGAGGCACTCGACCGGATCAACAAGAACCTGCTGGCGGGGAGCTCCCTGCGAGCCGGTGATGGCAGTGACGCTGGTGTCCGACTGCTCGATGTGAACGACGACGGGTTTCAGGATGTCGTGATCGGCACCGGGGACCGTCGTCTGACACGCATCTGGAGACCTCGCGGCCGCACATGGAGTGAATCGGGCTTTCCCACGCGACTGGGTAAAGGCGTGCAGTTCACACTGGTTCGCGACGACGGCCGCGTCAGCGTCCTGTCCGAAACACTCGAAGGTCCGGCGGAACGGAAAGAGGTGATTACCGACCGCAGTCCCGAGCACGCATGGTACTTCGATGGTCGCGAATGGCGGGACGATGACTTTCTTCAATCACTCGTTCGCTTCTCCCGACACATCCGGCGTATTCCGGTGGAACGAGAAGACGCATCCGGCAACGTCCATCCGCCAGCGGCACGCACCTGGCGTTTTCGGGATGTCGATCACGACGGACGCTGTGAGGCGATCATCTCATGGCATACCCGAAACGAAAACGGCTTGCTTAACCGACCGGGTCGAGAGGACGTTGCCGTATTCCGGTCCGAAACTGCCAAACCACCGCGCGACGCGCCCGAGACACAGCAGACCTGGCGGCGCCTTAGATTCTCATGGCCGGCCGGCTCACTGAACGCAGCCTCCGGCAACGACCCCGCTTTGTTCCGTTTCGCCGACCTGGACCATGACGGCTACGAAGACCTGATCGTCTCGACCGCCGCCGGAACCAGCGTTGCTCTATTCGACAGCTTCGAAGCGGGTTGGTCGCGAATTGTGTTGAATGCGAAGCGAGGCAGCGGTCACGCGTTGCCAGAGATCATTCGCGCAGACGGGTCCGACAATGGTTTCTTCATTCACTCAGACAATCTGTGCTGGCAGAACGAGGACACAGACGCGCTTCCCGATCTGATCCACCGCGTGCCAATCGACCATCTACTGACGGCGCGATTGCAGTTCGAAGCGGCAGAGACTCAGACGAAGCTCGCACCAACCGTGATGATCGGAGCGGCTTCAATCGACATCACGCCCGAGTATCCGATTCGACTAAGCGGCTACGGCAACCGAACGAAGGAGTCGGAAGGCATCGCTCAACGCATAAACGCGAAGGCGCTCGTTATTGGTGGCGATTCTAAACACCTCTCTGCGCCGTACCGCGCGGCGGCTGTACGCGAACAGGTGTTTCAGCGCGCGAATCACACAGCGCCTGAGATAAGCGTTCTCCTGACTGTCGACAACTGCGGTGTGCCGGCATCAGTCACTGACCGGATCTACGCCACACTGCAGAAACGCTGGGGGATCAAACGCGAGCGATTTGTCGTCTGCTCTTCACACTCGCACTCGGCGCCGTGGTTGAAAGGCTTTGCACCTCTGTTGTTCGCCGACGTTCCGGCCGAGCATCGTGCCACGATGGTTCGGTACGAAGAGGAACTCGTCCTGAAACTGACACAGGTCATTCACTCGGCCATCACTGAGCGTCGGGTGGGCCAGTTGGCCTGGGGGCAGGGGCAGGTGACGTTTGCCAGCAACCGTCGCAACGTCCAAGCTGGCAAATGGGTCGGCTTCGGAAATATTCCCGACGGTCCCGTCGACCACCGGTTGCCGATTCTTGTGGCGTATGGACGGGGCGGCCACCCGATCGCCGTGCTGGCGAACTATGCCTGCCATTGCACAACGCTCACTGGCCAGTCGAATGAAATCAGTGGCGACTGGGCGACGTTTGCAGGCGACTTCATTGAGGAGGACCACCGCAATTCCGTTGCACTGATTTCTATCGGGGCAGGTGCCGACGCCGATCCGCAACCCCGAGGGACACTCGATATCGCTCGGCAACATGGACGCGCACTGGCGGACGAAGTGAAGCGTCTGATCGCCAACCGTCAGACGCGATTTGACTCCGCACGTAACGCGATCATCCCAGGCACATTGAAGTCGATTGATCCGCGTGTGACCTGCCGGCTTGAGCACATCGATCTGCCGCACGGCCCCATTCCCACCAAAGAACAGTTCGAGCAACAGGCCGCAGCGGGCGGAGTTCAAGCCGCTCATGCCCGCAGATTCCTCGGCATGCTCGAACGGGGTGAGCAGATTCCGACCGTCGTCCCCGATTACCCGGTCGCGGTGTGGTCGTTTGCGAACGACCTGGCGATGGTGTTTCTCGGCGGCGAAGTGGTGGTTGATTACAGCGTTCGCATGGCGAGCGAGTTTGATGGTGACCGACTGTGGCTGTCGGCGTACTCGAATGCGATGCCGTGCTACATCGCGTCGAAGCGCGTGCTGCGGGAAGGCGGCTACGAGGCCGATTCGTCCATGCGGTATTACGCTCGTCCGACGCGGCTCGCTCCCGAAACCGAAGACCTGATCATCGACACCGTACAGAAGCTGCTGCCGCCACAGTTCTATTCGGAAGAAACAAAGCAGGACTTTCCGCCGCCGAAATCTCCCGCAGAATCGGCTGCTGCCATTCAACTGCGCTCGGGGTTCCGCATCGAAGTGGTGGCCGCCGAGCCGTTGATTCACGACCCGGTGGCGTTCGACTGGGACATCAACGGCCGCCTGTGGGTTGTTGAGATGGGTGACTATCCGAACGGCGGAAGGGCAGGGGGGGATGCACCTGCAGTCGATGATGCGGATGCTCCGGCCGGCGGACGCATTCGTGTCCTCGAAGACACGGATGGCGACGGGCAGTACGACAAAGCCGAGACGTTTCTCGATGGCATCCCGTTTCCCACCGGAATTCAACGCTGGCGGAATGGCGTCCTTGTGTGTGCGGCTCCGGAGATCTTCTATGCCGAGGATTCGGACGGCGATGGAAAGGCCGACATTCGAAAGACGCTTTACCGCGGCTTCGCCGAAGGCAATCAGCAGCATCGCGTAAACGGCCTGCGGCTCGGCCTCGACAACTGGCTGCACATCGGCAACGGAGACAGCGGCGGCGACATCGAAGCGGTTGGCAAAGTCATCGACGACGGCCAGAAACCAATGACCTCGCAAGTGTCCATCAGCGGTCGCGATCTGCGCATTCGACCAGACGAAGGTCTGATGGACCCCCAGTCTGGACGCACGCAGTTCGGCCGCTGCCGGGATGATTGGGGCAACTGGTTCGGATGCAACAACTCGTGGCCGATGTGGCATTACGTGCTGGCCGACCACTACCTGCGGCGCAACCCGCATCTGGCCGTGCGCGACACACGTCAGGAAGTTCCGGAATCACCCGGAGCCGCTCCGGTGTTCCCCGTCAGCCGCACTCTGGCCCGGTTCAACGACTTCAACAAAGCCAATCGATTCACGTCCGCGTGTAGCACAATGATTTATCGCGACCGGCTGCTGGGCGAGCAGTTCCATGGCAACGCCTTCACCTGCGAACCGGTCCACAATCTGGTGTCTCGTCTGGTGCTGACACCCGACGGGCTGAGCTTCAAAGGCCGGCGAGCCGAAGACGAGCAGGACTCCGAATTTCTTGCATCAAGCGACAACTGGTTCCGCCCCGTCATGATCCGAACCGGCCCGGACGGCGCGTTGTGGGTCGCGGACATGTACCGTTTCGTCATCGAGCATCCGAAATGGATTCCGGCGGCAGCTCAGCGCAAGTTGAATCTGCGCGCCGGCGAGAACCTTGGCCGTATCTACCGCATCGTGCCTGATACGTTGGCAAAGTGCTGCGGCGCCGAAGCATCCCCCGATGCCCCCAAGGCTCCTGATTCTCCCAGTGCCCAGGCGAGTGGTCGATCATGGTTGCATGGCACCTGGAACCGCATCGCCGCCGAGCGACTTGTGCAGCGACTGGCCAGTCCGAATGGCTGGTGGCGTGACGCGGCGCAGCGAATCCTGATCAATCGGCAGGAGCGTGCGGTCGCGGGCTCTCTTAAGGTAATGGCACTGACCAGCGAACAACCGCTGGCACGACTGCATGCTCTTTGCACACTGGATGGACTCAACGCCCTCGATTTGGAGACGCTCCGCGAAGCCCTGAAGGACGACGATCACGGAGTACGCAGGCACGCGATTCGCCTGACTGAACCGGTGCTTAAGACAGCCGGCTTCATCCGGGAATTGCGACTACAGCAGATGGGCAACGCGCAGACGGACCTGCAGCTTGCTTACACCCTGGGCCACGTACCGGACACCGACGACGCGAATGGAGCGATCAGTCTGCTCGCTGACCTCGCCGTCAGATACAAGGCGAACCCTTGGATGCAGAGTGCCGTTTTCAGCTCATTGCGTGAGGAAACGGTCGAGCCGTTCCTGCTCGAACTCCTGAAGCGGAACGCGGAGGCGGGACAGTTCTCCCATTATCTGAGTCAGGCGGCAGCCTTCGGACACGTGGCGTCTGTCGTCGAGCCGTTGAAAGGCATGTTGCCCAAACCTGGCCAGCCGTTTTCGGCAAAGCAGTGGGCAACCGTCGGCAGTATTGTCACGTCACTGCGCCGACATGCGCCCGCATGGAAAGCGCTGACGGCCACACCGGAGTGGTCCGAGACGGCAGCTCAGGCACTGCGTCTGGCTGGTGATTCCGACGCGAACACAGCAACTCGACTGGTGGCCATTCGTCTAACCGCCATGGCCGGGCAACTGGACGACACGGCCATCGAGAGCATCGTCGAGCTGATTCACCCACGCTCACCATCCGAACTGCAACTGGTCGCTGTTGCGGCCGTGGCCGAGTCTGGTCGTGACGATGTGGCTCGACGTCTGCTGGCGGGCTGGCGAGGTCACAGCCCAACCATTCGTACCGCCATCGTTGACTCGCTGATGCAACGTAATCCGCTGCGATCGGAATTACTTAACGCCATCGAACGCAAAGACATCGCGGTCTCTGACCTGGACGCATCGCGGCGGGAAGCACTGTTGACTGGTGGACCGCCTGAAATCCAGGCCCGCGCGAAGAAACTGCTGGCATCCACCGTGTCCAGCTCGCGAAGTGAGGTCCTCGAACTGTTTCGTCCGGCACTTGAACTCGATGCCGTCATCGAGCGGGGCCGTGTCGTGTTCGAAAAACGCTGTGCCGCGTGTCACAAACTGAACGGAATCGGCAAATCGATCGGAGCCGACCTGGCAGCGCTGCGAGATCGATCCAGTCCTGCGTTACTGACGGCGATTCTCGACCCGAACCGTGCGGTCGAGGCGAAGTTTCTGGCTTACACGGCCGTGACCGCAGCCGGTCGGTCGTACTCGGGCATGTTGCTCAACGAGTCCGGTAACAGCATCACACTGATCGGGTCCGACGGAAAGGAGCACGTGCTGCTGCGGAGCGAACTGGAAACACTCGTCGCGACAAATCGATCTCTGATGCCCGAGGGTCTGGAGAAGGACGTGTCTCCGCAGGACATCGCTGATGTGATTGCTTTCGTCCAGACAGCGGCCAGTCCATCGAAGCGGTTCGCCGGCAACTCACCGAAGACGATTCGCCCAGGTGAAGACGGTTCGATTGTCATTCCCGCCACAGCCGCGGCCATTTACGGACCGACGCTCGTCTTCGAATCGAAGTACCGCAATCTGGGCTACTGGCAGAGCAAAGATGACTACGCAGTCTGGACGATCGAACTGCCAGCCAGCGGTGCCTACGACGTCGAGATCGATTACGCCTGCGACAACTCAACAGCCGGCAACGTGCTGCTCCTCTCAACCGACGGCCGAGAACTGCGAGGCTCGGTACCGGGCACAGGCACGTGGGACAACTACCGCACCTGGAAACCCGGCCGCATCGAACTGCGGCGAGGGACGAACAGGTTGACCGCATCCACTCCGACTCCCCCGCAGGGAGCGATGATCGACCTGCGCACAATCCGGTTGAAGCCCGCTTCGCTTGCTGATTGAAGAACTCTGAACTCAGAGTCCAAAAGTTGGAAACGCAGAGGCGCAGAGAACGCAAAGATTCGCACTTACTGAACTCTGCGTCCTCAGCGCCTCTGCGTTTCATCCTTTTCTGCTGCAGTTTGTCGTGGTGTACGTCGCGATCTGATCGTTGACGCAATGTACGAACATGTGTGTACTCTCAGTGAAACGTCCGTTGGGCATTGTTCCTGCGTGACGCAATTGACCGTCCCCATGTGGTGCCATTGTCTGAAGTTGCGGCGAATCAACCATGACCGATCCAGCAACCGTCGCCGAACTGCTCAGCAGCTACGAGGATCCGCAGTGTGAGTACGATCACATTACGAACCTGTTATGCCGGTTCGAGCGACGCCGGTGCCAAGCGGCAGGCGACGAGTCCCAGCCGGGGTTCTATATGCTCCCGCTGAGAACGACCGAAGCACGACTGTCTGCGGGTGTCGAGACGCTTGAAGCCACAATTTCCGATGTATGCGTGTCTGTCCTGAAAGGCGACGACCCAAAACGGCTTGTGCTATTTGAGCCGGAACACGGCCCACGCCCTATTGATGTCTGGGTCGATTCATTCTGTGAGAACCTGCACATCTCGGTCGACGAAATTGAAACCGAGGTTTGGGATTCACGCGAGATCCTGAAGCGCATGGCGGCGATTCGACCGCTGGCACTGGCCTATTGCCCGCACCTGCTGGACGACGGACCGGCTGCCGTTGCCACAGTGGAGAAGCTGCGCGAGCGATACGACGCGGAACTCCGGGAGGCGTACGGGCACATTCAGTTTGTCGGCGTCCCGGTCTACAAGGAAGAAACGACGCGGGCCGTGCCCATCGAGCAGATTTACATCCCGTTGCGGATCGTGCCGGAAACGGCCGACGATCGTGAACCCGCGACGTCACGCGTCGATCCGCTGCAGTTGATGCGGCGTGGGGAACGGCATGTGGTGCTGGGCGATCCGGGCTCCGGCAAGTCGACGCTGCTACGGTTCCTGGCCCTGGCCGGTCGGCACGCTGCCCTTCGCGAGCGGGTGGGCATGTCCGAGGCCGATGACCGGCTGCCGATTCTGGTCATTCTGCGACAGTACAACGAACAACTGCGCACGCAGCCCGATCTGTCGCTGATCGACTTCGTCGTGGACGTCGCACGCCGGGAGTTTGAGCTGCCGGAGATTGACCAGGACTTCTTCGAATACTGGCTGTATGCGGCGCGGGCCATCGTGCTGATTGACGGCGTGGATGAGCTGGGCGGCGAATCCGCCAAAGCGGTCGTGCGTCAACGCGTGCAGGACTTCCAGCAGACGTACCCGGGTAACACGACGATCATCACGTCGCGGATCGTTGGCTATGACGATGGGTACCGTAAAGACCTGTCCGGGTTCTCGCATCAGCGTGTGGCACGACTGCTGACGGAAGAAGTGCAGCGGTTTGTGGGGGACTGGTACGAGGTCCGCATCCCGCGTCGGAAAGAACGCGAGCAGCATGTCGCCGACCTGGTCCGCATCATTTCTGACGAGGACAACGATTCCCTGCTGGAACTGTCAGGGAATCCGCTACTGCTGACGATTATCTGTCTGGTCCACCGCATCGATGCTGTTCTGCCCGACGAGCGTGTCGTGCTGTATCAGAAATGCACCGAGACGCTGCTCAATACCTGGCACACCTGGAAATTCCACTCACAGGACACCCGGCAAAGGAATCGTGTCGAGCGGCAGAACCGGGCGCGCATGGAGGCGATTGCGTTCTTCATGCACCGTGCGACCGGTGATGATGAAGTCGCCCGGGCGCGGAGTGTCATTCCCTATGACGAACTGCGCGAGTTTCTGACGGCATACATTGATCAGCACGAGTCGGCCAGTGACGAGTCGCCCGCGGAACGGGCCGAACAGTTTCTGAAGTTCGTCCGTGAACGGGCCGGGCTGCTGATTGAAGTGGGTGACGAGCAGTACAGCTTTGTGCATCTCACGTTTCAGGAATATCTGGCTGCGTCGTATCTGCGCGTGACAATCGAGATGGGCGGTGTAAGAACGCTGTGGCGGGAATATCTGAGCGGTCTGTCGGAAGGAGCGCGCTGGCACGAGACACTGCGGCTGCTGATCGCCTCGCTGGAGAGCCCCGGTTCGCAGCGATACCTGGTTGAGCAGCTTGTGGAGCCCAGCGCTGAGGGAGTGTCGTCGGCCCGCGTTCTGCTGGCCTGCGGCTGTCTGCTGGACCGGGTCGAAGCGGCCGAAGAGCTGACCGACGGAATCGTGACCGAACTGCTGCGCGTCGCGGGCCACGCGGCGACTGTCGAAGAGCTGCGTCCGCCGCTCAAGTTCCTGACCGGCGTGATGGAACGGATCCCGGACCCGCAGACGCGTGTCCTGGATCGTGCGCGGACGGTGGTTGACGCCGATACGAGTCTGGGCCTGGCAACGGCTCTTAATCTGATTTCCCTGGGTTTCGCGCCGGATGTGGTCGCGTCGAGTCTGCCACTCGCGACCCCTGCGGACGACGTGCAGTCCGCAGGTTTCCATGCCATATTTCTCGAAGACCGTGCAGCGTGGAAAGGGATTCCAATTGAACATTTCCAACGGATGGATGCTTTCAGTTGTTTCTATACGTCAACGTCCGTGGGGACAAACTGCGCGTCTGCCGTGATGTGGGCGTTGTCGCCCTGGACGCGGGTCGCGCCGGTCACCCAGGTGCTTCACGCCATGATCGGTCGGGAAGTTGTCGGATATCGTTTGTTTCACGAGGGACTGTGCGGGCTTGAATTGGACACGTCACGGGCTACCGACGACTCGCGATCGATCGATGGTGGCGATTCATCCGCTTCAGCAATCATGCAGGCTCTGGCTCTGACTCTGACTCTGGATCGGGATCGGGATCGGGCTCTGGCTCGGGATCGGGATCGGGCTCTGGCTCTGGATCGGGCTCGGGCTCTGGATCGGGCTCTGGATCGGGCTCGGGATCGGGATCGGGATCGGGCTCGGGATCGGGCTCTGGATCGGGCTCGGGATCGGGATCGGGATCGGGCTCGGGATCGGGCTCTGGATCGGGCTCTGGATCGGGATCTGGATCGGGATCGGGATCGGGATCGGGATCGGGCTCGGGCTCGGGCTCTGGATCGGGATCTGGATCGGGATCGGGCTCGGGCTCGGGCTCTGGCTCGGGCTCTGGCTCTGGATCGGGATCGGGATCGGGCTCTGGCTCTGGATCGGGCTCTGGCTCTGGAGTTTCGTCGCCGGTTCGAAGCCGAGCCTGAGCTGCATGGCTGGGTGATCGAAGATTTGATCCAGGCGATGCAGTGGAGCCCACAGGCTGCCTGGTTCGAAGCCATCCGTCGGCGACTGCTGCCGCGACTCGCCGATCGGTTTCACTGGCTGAAGCAGGCGACATGGCTGGCCACCGAACAGGCGTTTCGAGAGCAGCGTGCGAAGCACAGAGACGTGAAGCAGGCGGCGTACGAACTGCTGCTGGACGGCTGGCTGTTTATTGGGGAAGCATTCGATCGGCCAGAGGATTCACCGTTTGCCGCCATCGCCGAATTGACGCGCGAACATCCGAGTGCCGAATTGCGGCTGGCGCATTGTCTCCGCGATCTGTGCTTTGGCGACGAATCCCGCGCAGACGATCTGGTGAACATGGTCCAGTCACCCGATCCCGACATGCGGCAACTACTGGTGGACTGCTTCTGGATCGATCCCTGAGAGTTTTTGTAGAGCTCCCCCCCACCGACCCCGCGTCGGTGGAAACATGACTGGCAGCTACCACCGCGGCGCAGTAGCTGCCGGTCATGCATCCACCGACACAGGGTCGGCGGGGGGAATTCCTGAACCCGAATAATTCACAGTCAGACAGAGACTCATCACATGCAGCCAGCACTCCCGGTCAGCCAGCAGATCAAACGTCTGCTGGACGAGCACCCGAACACCGAAGTCGAAGTCATCGTGCATCTGGAATCGGAGCAGCCGCGACTGAAACGTCTGTCTGACGCCACGGGTGCGGCGCTGCAGCGTCGTCGGCTGTCGCTGACCCCACGCGAACTGCTGCCCGCGGCATACGCAAAGAAGGTCTCACGCAAGGCCCGGCAGGAAACCGCCAGCACGCGGTCTTTGCTGCGGACCGCGAAGTCCGACACGCTGGCTCTGGCCCGCATTCAGAAGATTGGTCGGTCCAGCTTCGAAAGTCTGATCAAGAAGGGTCTGATCTCGGAAGTGCTGGCGCGAATGACGGAGCCGGCGAAGAAATCCGCAGCCCGGAATCCGGCACCCACGCCCCTGTGGTCGTCTCGCGCCATGCCGCTGCGATTGAAGACGGATGAACTCGCTCGTCTTGAAGCGGAAGTGCCCAACCTGCGATCCGTCCATGTGAATCGCATGCTGCGCGTGCCCGCCATGCGGGAAATCCGCATGCTGCAGCTCGAACAGGAAGAACTGCTGTCGACCACCTGGGGCCTGCGAAAGATCAACGCGCTGTCGGCGTGGGGTCTGACCGGGACAAAGGGCAGTGGCGTGAAAATCGGACTGCTCGACACCGGTGTCGATGCCGCGCATCCCGATCTGCAGGACGAGAACGGGAAGTCCAAGGTCGTCGGCTGGGAGGAATTCGATTCGCTGGGCCGTCCGCTGGGCACGGAACCGCGCGATTCCGACGAGCATGGAACACACTGCGCCGGCACGCTGGTCGGCGGTCACGCGTCCGGTCGACATATCGGCGTGGCTCCGAATGCGCGCGTCGCCGCGGCTCTCGTACTGGATGGTGACAAAGGCGGCACCGACGCGCAGATTCTGCGCGGCATTGACTGGTGTCTGGAACAGGAAGTCGACGTGATCAGCATGTCGCTCGGCGGGCTGGTCATGGATGCGGAAACTCCACCCACCTACACCGAAGCCATTCTGACCTGCCTGGAACGTGGCGTGCCTGTTGTTGCCGCGATTGGCAACGAAGGCGCTCAGACCTCCGGTTCACCAGGCAACGACCTGTTCGCATTGAGTGTCGGGGCGACGGATCCACGCGATCGCCCGGCAGGCTTTTCCGGTGGTCGCACACAGATTCTTCGAGAGAGCGAGTACATCGACCGCAAGTACCTGCCGCTGCCGTATTCCAAGCCCGAACTGTCCGCACCGGGCGTGGCGGTCTATTCGTGCGTCCCGAAAGGCAAATGGAAAGCATTCAGCGGTACGTCGATGGCGACACCGCATGTGGCCGGCGCGATTGCCCTGCTGCTGTCGGCGACTCGGATTCGTGAACTGGAAGACGGTGAAGATCGCGCGTCGCTGGTTCAGGACCTGATTGTCGGTTCTGTCGAAGATCTGGGAGAAAGCGGTCAGGACCACCGGCACGGCTTCGGCCGGCTGGATGTGCTCCAGGCTATCGATTTTGCCCGCGAACGTGGATACGCTTGATTTGATTGGCTGACGCGTGCTCTTTTCCCCGGAGGCGGCCAGGCCCACGACCCGATGCCTGTATGCGGCCTCAAAGTTTCCGTATCTGGCAGATCACCGACGGCCCCTCTTCTTTCCAGCTTCGCCCGGCACAGCACCATGGCCGAACCATCCCGGACATCTCAGCCCACGACTGATGCGGCGGTCCAGGCCTGGTTGCAGCGCGCGGACAAGACCGAGTCACAGGAGCTGGTGGTTTCCGCGCGTGTGCCACCGCGACAGGTCACGGTCACTCGCTCGCCCGGTGACCGGGTCACGCGCACGTCGGTCCAATCGGACACTCACCAGAATCAGGATCGGCAGCAGGTACTCCAGGAGCTGCAGCAGTTTCTACGCGACCAGTTGTCACTGGATCCCGTGTTGCTGGCCGCCGCCGGAGCCATCGCCGTCGTCGCACGGCCGAGCGATGCCGCTCAGATACTCGAACACCCGCTCGTCTCTGGCGTGCGTTTGAATCGCCATCTTGATCCTCGGCAGAAAAGCTCGGTCTGAGGCGTCTTTGATCCGGGAACAATCGCATTCGTTCGAACGGGCTTCCACCGTAGTCTGGTGGGTCCATTCGTTGTTAACCGAACGCGTGTCGTCCCTTACGTTGATCGACGATCAGCAGATTATCGAGACCTGAACACCCCAATCATGGAGACCCGAAAATGACTGACTCACGATTCTGGCGGACGCTGGCTGTTGCGCTTGTAGTTGGCGTGTTCTATTTCGCTCACGGCCTGCATGATCCGGCGGGGGAGCCGATGTCGGGGCTGATTCCTGAAGTGCATGCAGGTGACGTTGCCACCGTTCTCCCGAATTCCAGCAGTACGGTGAAGATCATCACATCGACTAACGATGGGCGGGTAATCAACATCTGGACGGCATCGACGACTAACAGTCGAGTGTCATTTCTGGGCAGCTTTACTGCCCAACTCACGAAGCCGCAGGACAATTGAGTCAGTATGCCCCGCGAAACACGCTGCCGGAACGCCGCTGCTATCGCCCCTTGTTGTCGGCCTGTAGTCCGAGAGCCTGGGGCGCAACAATAAGGGGTGGCGGGAGAACTCGTTTCCGGGTTACGGCACTGCTGTGCACATCTTGAGACGGCTTAACATGAGATCACATCGGCCGTTATGAGCCTTCAACGTGTAAACGAAGGGTTTCTGCCCACGGATGGCAGGGCGGACCCACGGATGAAGTTACCGTCCGCGTTCGTTCATCCGTGGGCCCGCCCTGCCATCCGTGGGATTTCCCTTTTGTCTCCCGCCGGATTCGGCCTGGCTAGTGATGTGCACAGCGCTGGGGTTACGGTCGCATGACCGGCTCAGTTGGTTCGGGCAGCGCGTGTCGCATGCTGCAAGACACGTCGGCTTCCATGACGAAGATCATCTCGTCCCCGCCGACTTTCCGGCGGGTCCCCGTTGTCTTGTTTCTCTCAGCCCGCTGACAGAAGATCGCGAGTTACTGGAGTCCCGCATTCACAACAGGAGCCAACACGATGACCATCAATTCCCCGTGGATCAAGACTGCAGTGTTTCTGCTCGTGATGGTCGGTGGTCGACCTTTGACCGCGGCCGACTGGCCTCAGTTTCTTGGTCCGAACCGTAATGGCATCTCAGCCGAAACCGGTTTGATTGATGCGTGGCCGGCTGGTGGGTTGAAACAACTTTGGCGCGTGGATGGCGGAGTCGGGATGTCGGCTGTGGCCGTTAAAGACGGTGTGGCCTGCACTTTGATTCAGACAGGTGGATCGCAGTCTGTGCTCGCCCTGGAGGCCGGAAGCGGCAAAACGAAATGGTCGACACAGGTAGCAAAGGCGTACTCCAACCAGATGGGCAATGGACCTCGCGCCACGCCGGCCATCGCGGGAAATGCGGTCTACGTCATGACGGGAGATGGCACGCTGGCTGCTTTGAAACTCAGCGACGGCGAGACGATCTGGAGTCACAACGTATTCAAGCGACATGGAGGCAAACCGGCGGACTACGGCATGGCGTGTTCTCCGCTGGTCTCAGACGGCCTGGTCATCGTCACGATCGGGTCGCCGTCGGCCACAGTCGTCGCCTGCGATCTGAAAACGGGAGAAACCAAGTGGACCGCAGGCCAAGGAGAGAAGGCCGGGTATTCGTCTCCATCCGTGCTGAAGATTGGCGGCAAGGATCAGCTCGTGGTGTTCGCGGGAGCATCGGCCTTTGGCGTTGATCCAGCATCCGGTAAGCAACTTTGGAAGTACGCTTACGTGACAGACTACGACTGCAACATTGCCACGCCGCTGGCCGTCGGCGGAAACGTCCTGATTTCCGCAGGTGAGAATCACGGCAGCGCTTTACTGAAGATTGGTTCTAACTCGACCGTGTCCGAAGTCTGGACCTCAATCGGAACAGGCAGCGTGCTTCGCAATGAATGGCAGACGTCGATTCAGTCAGGCGGCCATCTGTATGGCTTCGACAACGTCGGCAGCGCTGGCCCGGTTACTCATCTGACGTGCGTCAAAGCGGCGACCGGCGAACGTGTGTGGCGGCAGTTGCGGTTTGGCAAGGGGAATCTGATCGCCGCCGATGGCAAGTTGTTCGCCAGCACCATGAAGGGAGAAGTCGTGATCGTGAGCGCCACACCCGATGGTTTTCAGGAACTCGGTCGACAGACCGTACTCGGCCGCACGCGTCAGGCACCCACGCTCGCCGACGGACGCCTGTACCTTCGCGATGACGAGGTCATCGTGTGCCTCGATGTCCGAGGCAAGAAGTGAACTCACACAGTCGGATTCTTTCGAAACTCATGACAAAAGGTGAAACCGAATGAAACTTCGTTTGATTGTCTGTGGCCTGCTGGCCGTCGCCGTGCTCTCCGTTGCGCTACCTGGATCCGCTCAGAAGAAGGGCAAGACTCGGCCGCTCACAACCAGCCAGTTGATGGCCGGACTCGTGAAGCCGCAGTTTGTGTCGCTTAAGGAGGCACTCGAAGCCGGGCCCAAAGACGATGAAGCATGGAAGGCTGTGGCAACCAGCGCGGCCCTGCTGAATGAGTCGGCGTACATCATGCTGGCCGACGATCGCTGTCCGGACAAAATCTGGGAACAGGGCACGAAGGTTCTTGTTGATGCCAGCAACGCGGTACTGAAGAAAATCGCTGCCCGGGACGCCAAGGGTGCACTCGAAGCTCACGCGGGCATCCAGCAGTCCTGCAAAGTCTGCCACACCGAGCACAAGTACAAGAAGAAGTAGACGGTTGCGGAAACCGATACTGCGGTATTCAGTCGCTGAACTGAATCGGCATGCCCTTGTCCCTCATGCCCCTCTCCCTAACCCTCTCCCCACGGGGGAGAGGGGACTTTACCGCGCCGGCTTATGGCAGTCCGTTGAGCTTGCGGACGACCCACTCGGCGGTTAGCAGGACGAAGAACAGGGTCATGAAGAACCAGTGGTCCCACAGCGTGGTTTCTTCCCGACTTTCCGTCGACTCTTCCGGCGGCTTGAGGAACTCGATCAGTTCACCGAGTTGATCCGGAAGCAACAGCTTGCCGCCGGATGCGTCGGCTACTCGCGTCAGTAAATCACGGTTGGCACTCAGGTCGCTCAGTTCCCCCGTGACTGGTTCGCTGACGTAGAGCGACGTTGTCACTTCTTCGCCCAGGTTCGCATTTTCGGCGACCAGTTTCAGCCGCCATGTGCCTGATGGCAGACTGACGGCGCGGCCTTCGTGGACGAGCGGACGCCCCTCGACAGGTGTCAGATCGATGCGTGAGAACGGGCGGCCCTTGCCGTCGTCCGGTTCTCGATAGACCTCGATGGCAGCCTGCATGTCTGGGTTCAGATCAAGAAACCGTGGCTGCCACCGCGCCTGAATCACAGCGTCCTGGCCGGCTTCGACCTGATTGCGGTCAAGCTGCAGTCGTACGAAATCGTTTCCAGCGGATGCTTTGTTCCGGGCGGCCCAGCGTGCCATCTGCCCCCAGAAACGATGGTGATACTGGTCGCCGACGCGGTGTCGCCAGCGCCAGGTACTGTCGATACCGATCCACAGGACCTGCCCGAAACCGTAGTACTGATGAATGATCGCCGCGTTCTCACGCTCTTCCTGCAGCGACGGTTCTCCAGGCCGACGGGCCGTGGCCAGCACACTCGCACCAGGACGTGCCTCTCCGAGCAGTCCCCATGTATGACCGGGCAGACGATTCCAGATGTTGCGATTCTCAATCGTGTCGACGTCGAATTGAAACATCGACTCGCGTTCGGCGTCGGGAGTCAGCCGCAAACGAAACCCGCGTTCGGATGGAGACTGATCCGCCGATCCACCTGTCAGATCGATCGTGCGCAAGCCAAGAACGGG
Source organism: Planctomycetota bacterium (assembly GCA_963579025.1). Lineage (GTDB taxonomy): Bacteria > Planctomycetota > Planctomycetia > Planctomycetales > Planctomycetaceae > CAUZFZ01. The sequence goes on from CAUZFZ010000005.1 coordinate 104,433, forward strand.
CAGTAATCGTTCCACGACTTCATTGCGGTGTCGAAACGGAAAACTGTTCTTACCCGCCGTCAGCACCAGTGTGCCGCCAGTCTCTCGCACGTAGTGTTCGATGATTTCCCAGTCACGCTCCGTGACTTTGCCGGGTGACACATCTCCAATCACAAGCATGTCGGTTTGCGCGAGCGGAGACTGTTCAATCTCCGCGGGATCAGTCGGCAGGCGATGCTGTCGCTGAAAAAACGACGAAGGCAGCACTCCGATGTGCGGCTGGTCAAACACGACCGGCCTGAGTTCCACGCGCTCGTCGCGCTTCAACGCGTTATCAATGAATCGAAACTCCCAGCGGGCTTCGCCTTCCAGCAGCAGGACATGTGCCTGGTCATCCACGATCTGCACGGCAAAGTTGCGTTCGTTGTTGTCGTCGCGCGTCTCGTCGTCGCGGACGGCCGTTCGCAGCTTGTACTCCATTCGCCCGAGTTCGTCGGCATCCAGCGAGAACTCGACATCGACTAACGGCGCACCGATCGCTGCATCGGGAATACGGACCTGCCGCGTCTCTTCGGTTCCGTCGGAGCGTTCGAGGACAATCGTCAGGTCTTCGTTCTGATAACCATCAGCGGCAAATTGAGCCTTTAACACCGGGGTGTCGTCTTTAAATGCCAACTGCGGATGTTCGATGGAAATGATCGAGATGTCTCGGGGACGGTTCTCGGAGCCGATCATGACGGGTATCAGCGGTGCGTTCAGTGTGCGGAACCGTGCCGCGACTTCCACGGGATCACGACCGGTGTTGTGCCGTCCGTCCGTAAAGACCACGACGCCCATGATCTCGGACGTTTCATTTCCGGAGCTCGCTTCCGTCGCGCTGCTGAGATTGGTCTGCTGCGGCGCAAGTCCCGGGATCGGCTCTTTCAGCACAGCGTCGAGTGATTGCACATCGAGCGGTTCGGAGCGAGATGCGAAGGCGCGCAATTCGACGTCGCCCAGTTCCGCGAGCCGGTCGGTCAGCGGAGTCGCCGTTCCGGACAGCAGCCGTCGCACGATTTCACGCCGCGACATCTCGCGGACAGACTCGATCAACTGCTCGACGTTCTGCTGTCGCAGTCGCACCAGTTCCTGCTGCTTCGTGTCGGTCGGTGCTTCTCCGGGAGTTGCCCAGATCGGTTCTTCACCACGCTCGTAAGCGTCGATCCAGCCATCGATGCGACTGTTGATCGTCGCGTTGCCAATCAGCTCCAGGCCTCGGGCCAGACGCAGCAATTCTGCCTTTGTCGCGAATCGGTCGGCCGTGTCCATGCTTTCGGACACATCGACGGCCACGATGATGCGGCCGGTTTTCTCGCGGTCGAGAACCCATGTCAGCACGGGCTGCAGGAACGTCAGAAACAGAACGCCAAGCACCGCAAGACGCAACAGCAGCAGCGTGTTTCCAACGCTGGCCGAAACCAGTTGCCGTTCGTACTTGAGCAGCGTGAAGATCAACCCGCCGGCGACCAGGCACGTCAGCAGGCAGATCCAGAACCAGCCCGAATCGGCCAGTCCCTGAAAGATCAGTTCCTGTGTCTGCATGATGCGTGTTGCCAGGCAGGAGTTGAGCAGGGCAGGGGGAGGACACTTTTCTGTTGCGGCGTTGCCTCGAACACCTCTGCATAACGCTTTAAGCGAGCGGTGTTAAGCAACTTGCAGCCGTGCGTCGGGTCGAGGACAACTCGCTCGCGCCGTCCCGGCACTGAGCCCGCGAATCATGGAGTCCGGTTTGTCATCCCGTCCACGTAAGAAGTCCGTAAAGCGTCGAGACCTGCAGAAGACCGGGCCGCCCGAGCGACGGCGTCCGGCTGACGCAGTTCTGTTCGATGCGGCGAGTGAGATAAGTGGACCGCGAATATCAGTGGTCCCAGCCGGCGGCGGACATGCGGCTGCGGAAATCGCACGGACTCATCCAGACGCCCGCGTGAGCTGCACGTTCTTTGACGTGTTTCTCGCCGACTCGGCGCGGCGGCACAACGAGGGCATCGAGAACCTTGAGTTCCTCTGCGAGCCTGACCTGCCCGACGAGCCGACGGACTCCGTCGTCCTTGCGATACCGGAAAAGAGCGAGAACGATCTTGCCCGCGATCTGCTGCAGCAGACGCGACTGCGGCTCACGGAAAATGGTCGACTGTTCGCGTCCACCGACAACCCGAAAGATCACTGGTTGCATGAGCAACTCAAAGGGATGTTCGAGAAGGTCACGAATCGAGCGTCGGAACACGGTCGGCTGTATATCGGCTCGCGGCCGAAGCCGTTGAAGAAGATCAAGTCGCTGGACTGCTGGTTTGCGATGCGTGATGGCGAACATCTCATCGATCTGTATTCGCGTCCGGGAGTTTTCAGCCATCGTCGACTCGACCTGGGGGCTCGCGCGCTGATCGAATCGCTGACCATTCCCGACGGCCCGCAGGCCGGTGAAGTTGTGCGCGACGGAATGCGCGTCGTCGATCTCGGGTGCGGTTCGGGAGCTGTCGGATTCGCCGCATCAATGCGAGCCGACAACGTGCAGGTCCATGGTCTCGACGCCAACGCACGGGCATTGCACTGCACTCAAGTCGGTGCCGAGAAGAACGGGCTGACCGGTTTGACGACGCAACTGGAAGCCGAGGGACGATGCGAACAGCCTGGTACGTTCGACCTCGTGCTTGCCAATCCACCCTACTATTCGAATTATCGGATTGGTGAGATTTTTCTACTGGCCACCCTGGCAGCACTTCGATCTGGCGGACGAACGCATTTTGTGACAAAACAGCCCGAGTGGTATGTCGACCGTTTTTCGGAGAGGTTCGTCGACGTCAGCGTCCGTGAGATTCGCGGCTATTTTGTGGTGAAGGGGACTCTGCCGTAGTCGCACTGAACCGCTGACTGGTCTCAACGTTGCCCGCGATTCGATTTCGCGCGGACGTACTGGACGCTGGAAGTGAGTGGAACATAACTCAGCGGAGGTGCCTGCATGTCATATCTAATGCTCCTCGCCCTGCTCGGCGGCAGCCCGTCATTGCAACTGCATGGTGCGTCGTTCGAATCTCTCGATCATGCAGTGGCCGAAATTCAACCCACCATGCAGACCGGTACGCTGCTGGTCACTAAAGGCGACTGCCTGGCCGTTCGTGTTTACACACAAAGCCCTTACACGCACGTCGGAGCTGTCGTGATCCGGAACGGCCATCCGGTTGTGTATGACTCAGCAAATGGAACGGGCGTTCGATGTTTGTCGCTGGAGAAATATCTGCAATCGCAGAGTCCGAGTGAGATCCACATCTTCCATCCAAAGCAGCCGCTGAGTCAGAGCAGGGCAGGGCAGTTCGAGGCGTGGCTCGATAACCAGCTCGGCGAACCCTACGCCGTGAAACACTTCCTGTCCGGCGAACGAGGTGAGGGTCTCCACTGTGCTGAATATGTGACCGACGCCCTGATGGCCTGCCGCCTGATCAAAGCGCGGCAACCGGCCCGCGTCTCACCTGCAAGCCTTGTGGAAGGCGTCACGAAACACGGGATCTACTCGACCCGTCAGACCGTCCGTGTCGAAGAACCACGACGAGCGGTCAACCCGGAATCCGGCTGGTGCGCGGGAGCCTGGGACGACACGAAAGCATGCACGTCTGATTGCTGGAAACAGACTCGCGGCTGGTTCCTGTGCCGTTGATGTCGAAATACAAGCCCGAAGCGCGAGCGAGTGAACGCCGTGCGAAATTCCGGATTCACTCGCTTGCGCTTCGGGCTTGTATGACTGCGGCTACTCCGGCTTCGTGCGCGAATCGCGGATCGTTCGAACGACGGCCGCATCCAGTTCGCTCAGGCCCTGATCCGCCTTGATGGAGTAAAAACCGACGTGATAGTGCGCGATCTTTCCATCAGCGCCGATCACAACCCACACCGGCAACTTTGCCCCGAGTGCGCGCGGGTCGCCGAATTTCTCAAGCGTTCCTCCGGCGTCCATCGCAATCGGATAGCTGAGATTCATAAAGTCGCGTAACTTGCGGACTGACCGCAGGGCCGCCCCCGTTTTCTTTGGATCTCCGAACCCGCTATTCACGGCGACTCCGAACACGTCGACGCCCAGACGGCCTCGGCGAGTCAGCAGGAAGTCCAGATAACCGACCTGACCATAGGGTTCCGTGATCGGGTCACCTTTGTAATCCCAGAAGTGAAGTACCGTCACTCGCCCCTTCTGCGACTTCAATGAAACGGTTTTCTTCTTCAATGTTGTCAGCGTGAAATCTGGAGACGGCTGGCCCACGAAGCGTTTCGCAAGGCTGGCAATGTCGTCCGTGCGGCGAGACTGCGAACTGACGTCGCGGGAAATGGCGACGACAAGATTCTTCAGTGGCGTCTTGCTCGAAGCGGCAACCAGACCTGTCAGCGCCGCGGTGGTCGTCTCCAATTGTTCGCTGGAGAGTTCCGGTTTCGTTTCGCCGTCTTCGCGGTCCAATGCAGACTGCAGCGAAATCAATCCGTCCGCGACGGTCGCGGTCAGTGTGAGAGCATCACCGTTCAGGTCTCGCGAACTGGCCAGCTCCATTCTCAACTGAAACTCGTCTCCCTGCCCCATGAAGACTCGTCGTTCAGCCGCCACCAGCAGGGCACTGTCTTTCGCTACGAAGAATGACTGTCGACGCCCGAAGTTGTCGGCCGCATCAATTTGCCAGCAATCGCGTTCGGCCACGTTCCGCTCGCGACTCACTTCGTAAGACAATTTGCCAGCCGTCCATTTCGCGTCGGGTGCGATCTTTTCGGAAAACTCGAAGAACGGAGCCGCCAGTTCGACCGGGTAGTTCGTGCCATCATGCATGTGCAGGATGTGAGCTGGTCGGCCAGCGGATTTCTGGTCTTCGGCATTCAGCGTGATTTGGCCGAATCGCTCCGGCCACGCCCAGCCTCCACCACCCCGTTCACTGAGCTGATAGAAACACTGACGACCATCGCCATCCGGGCGGACAAGCACGTAGACGTCAAACTGTTTGACGGGTGTCGACGGACCACTGCGCGACAGTTGCGTCAGAGTTCCGGAATACTGCAACTCAGTGGCAGCCCGGAGCGGCGACGAAATGGCGGCGAGGACAGCGATGACGCAAAGGCACTTTTGCATGGCGGATCAGACTCATGTCTTGAGGGAGAGATTCGGTCAACGCAGGATCGGTGACCGGGGGGCTCTGCATCTTCACACAGTCCCGACTGGCGGGCAACCAGTATGGAATCGCACGAGGGAGAACGGTCGTTGACACCTATTCTGTCCACGCCTACTTTGACAGATAACAAGGCTCCAGAATCTCATGAGGCACTGACCGTCATGTACCGCAACAGCGCAGTTGAGAATCGTCTGTCGACAAAAACGCCGGTCTTCGATGCAGCATTTCGCGACCGGCTGTCGCGCACTGGCTGTATCGCGATTCTGGTGGCCGTGATGTGTTCATCGATGGCCCGGGCTCAGACCGCCGAGTCCGGACCACAACCGGTTGTCATTCAACGCACGATGATTCGGTTGACTCAGCCGGACGATTACCGGATTCCGACCGCGCTCGAGCCGGGAAGGCAGGTCACGCTGGTGGCCCCATTCGATGGCGTGATCCGCGCCCTTGCTGCCGTGCCGGGCAAACGATTCGATATTCAGGGAGAACTCGCCACATTCGATAGCCGTCGCATCTCGCTGCTGCTGGCCCGGGCCCAGGCCGGAAAACGTCTCGCCGAAATCGAGCTGAGTCAGGCACGCGTCGCCAACGTGGCACAGCAGATCGAGCTGGCAGAAGCAAAGCTCGAACTGGCGAATGCCGACCTCAACCTGGCCGAGTTCGACCGGCAGTCCACATCGGTGCGTGCACCGTATGTCTCAACGGTTCTGGGCGTTCACGTCCAGGTCGGACAGACTGTCAGGGCAGGGGATCCGCTTGTGACTGTGGGTGACACGCAGACGTTGACGTGCCGCGTCCCGGTCGACCGCAAAAGTGTCGAGAAAGGGCAGTCGATGCAGGTTACTGTCGAAGACGCGACGGCCAGCGGCGAAGTGATCGCTGTCCTGCCGCTGAGTGACGAACAACAGAAGTTTCGTGATCTGGCAGTTTCTGTCGCCATGGCCGAACTCGTTTTCGGGAACCGCACCGGAACGCTGGAAGCCGGGCAATCCGTGTTTCCGAAACTCCTGCCTGAAGACCCGGTGGCCCGTGTGCCGCTGACGTCACTGAAAACGGGCCAATCGGGGAATCGCATTGTGCAGGTCCTCAGGAATCACGTCGTCCGTCATGTTCCCGTACGTTTGCACGGTCAGATCGGAAAAGAGGACGTGTTTGTCAGCGGGCCATTTACCGAACACGACGAGGTCATTATTTCCGCGTCAGTCGAGCTGGCCGATTCGACGGCCGTTCAGCCCTCAACGCCGGAACGTTTCGGGGGTCAGGGCAACGCAACGTCGTCATCGCCGACCGGCACGGGATCGAAACCACCTCGTCGCAAGGTTGACGCCGCCGGGTTCTAGCGGGCAGCGATTCACGATATCCTGATGGTTCACGTGGTACGGCGGTGCGACGCATCGTCCCACGTGGGTACGTCATGACCGCGGGCCGATTGCGGGTGGGTCCGATCCTCAGACTGCTCAGCAGGGAACACTGCCTTGGCTGAAGAAAACGAAAACAGAAACAAAATTGACGATTACGTACTCGTGAGCGTGATCGCAACCGGCAAGTCCTCTCAGGTGTGGGAGGTCATGCACGAGCAGAGCGGCCATACGTTCGCCATGAAACTGCTGCTGCCCGAAGCGATGGCGAATCCGGCCGAGAAATCTCTGCTGAAGCTTGAAGCGAAACTCCTGAAAGAGTTCGAGCATCCCAATCTGATTCGGGGCCACGGCATCGTGATGCGAAAGACCGAGTGCTACGTACTGCTCGATCTATTCAAAACTCCGAATCTGGGGCAGTGGATTCACAACGATCGGGCAAGCGTTGAAACGCTGTTGCGCAAACTCGTCGAAGGTGTCTGTATGGGCCTCGGCCACATGCACGACAAGGGCTGGATCCACAAGGACATCAAGCCCGACAATATTCTCATCAATCGATCTGGTGAGGTACGCCTGATTGACTTCTCACTGGCCGTCAGGAAGGCAACCGTACTGTCAAAACTGATGTCGAGCAAGAAGGGCGTCATCCGTGGAACGCGGACCTATCTGGCTCCGGAAACGATCCGGAAACAGCCGTCAACTCCGGCCACCGATCTGTACAGTCTGGGATGCGTCCTTTATGAGTGCCTGACCGGGCACAATGTGTTTACGGGCGAGTCTCCACAGGACCTGCTGAAAAAACACATCGCCGCAAAGCCTGTGTCGATCTCGATACACAACGACAGAGTCGCGCCGGAGATGGACCGGCTGGTAATGAAGCTGCTCTCGAAGAAACCCAAGGATCGTTTTCAATCGTGTGAGGAACTGCTGAGCGAGTTTCGCAGTTCCCGCATCTTCCAGGGAGAAGCTCGTGGCGAAGGCGATCCGAATGCCGAACAGAACTCGGAACAAACGCCCTCCGCCAGTCAGTCGGCAAAACGTGAATCAGTTGCGGAAGAGGATGTCGTCAACCCGGATGAGCAGCGACTCGCCGACTTAATGGAAACGAAACGCGATAGTCGAGCGGACGATCAGATTCGCGACATCCTGGCCCGCAATCCCGCAATGCAGGCAACATTCGAGCGACTGAAACGGGAGCAGACGGAGAGGGACGAAGTGGTTCGGAAGGAGAGAGAGCGTCGCATTGCTTCGCTGAAGAAATCCGGCGAGCTCGGACCGGTCGATAAAGAGCCTGTAAAGAAGAAGAAAAAGAAGGTATCACAGCCTGCTCCCCAGCAGCCGGTGGCGCAGCCCATGCCGCCCGGATATGGTGTGCCAGCGCCGCAAATGCCCTATGGAGCTCAACAACCGGGGATGCCCGTCGCGGGCCCTCCACCGGGTTACCCGCCACAGCAAATGCCACCGGGGGCGCCGTCCCCGTATCCCCCGGGGTATGGCCCGCCGGGAGCTATTCCCGCGCCACCTCCGGGGTATGGCCCACCAGGCGCCGTCCCGGGCCCACCTCCCGGCTATGGCCCTCCGGGAGCTGCCCCGCCACAAGCGACTCCAGCGCCTCCGCCGGGATATGCCCAGCCCGGCGCTGTACCACCACCTCCGCCAGCAAAACCACAGCGACCGGCCACACCTCGACAGGCGCAGCAAAGCAAAAAGCCTCCGGCAGCAGACGCTGCCGATCTTCCCACCATGACCGAGTTGCCCGACTTCGAATAGCAGTTGTCGGTTTAATTCGGCAGACTGGGCGGACGACCAATTCCGCCAATGCTATCGACCACATCCCGGGACCACTCCGGGTTGTTCAGCACCGACTCTCGGTGACCAACTGACCCACCGCCGCCAATCTGGATACATCGAGAGATACGACATGGCCACCAACCCTCCAATTCCGCCGCTTCCGTTCGAGAAGCCCATCTTCGAACTGGAAGCGCAACTCGTGAAACTCGAGTCCCAACCGAACCCGTCGGCAACGGCGAAGGACTCGATTCGGAATATGAGGGTCGAAATCACGAAGATGAAACGCGAAGTCTTCATGAATCTGGATCCGTGGGAAGTTGTCAAGGTCGCCCGGCACCAGGAACGCCCTCAAGTATTGGACTACCTCGAACTGCTCTTCGATGAGTTTGTGGAACTGCGAGGTGACCGCGCCTACCGCGACGATCGCGCAATCCTGACGGGCTTTGCAAAGATGGACGACGAGAAACTCCTCTTCGTCGGTCAGCATAAAGGCCGCAACATTAATGAACGTACGGAACACAATTACGGAATGGCTCACCCCGAGGGCTATCGCAAGGCGCTTGTCAAAATGGAAATGGCCGCGAGGTTTGGCATTCCGATTGTCTGCTTCATCGACACGTCGGGCGCCTACCCCGGTGTCGGCGCCGAAGAGCGCGGTCAGGCATGGCTGATCGCCGAAAACCTGCGCGGCATGTCGCAGCTCGATACGCCCATCGTTTGTGTCGTGATTGGCGAAGGCGGCTCTGGCGGCGCTCTGGGAATCGGCATCGGCGATCACATCGCCATTCTCGAATTCTCGTACTACTCCGTCATCAGCCCCGAGGGTTGCGCGGGCATTCTGTGGAAAGACGGCAAGCACAGCGACAAAGCCGCCCGCGCGCTGCGGTTCACATCCAAAGACCTGCTCGAACTCGGAGTCGTCGACGAGATCATTCCCGAACCACTTGGCGGCGCTCATCGCGACCATCGCAGGATGGCGGCCACGCTCAAGGGCTCACTGATCAGCGCGATCCGCTCACTCAAGTCGATCCCCCGCGACGAACTCGTCGACCGACGCTACACGAAATTCCGAGCGATGGGTGTCTTCGACACAGTCGAAGTTTAGCACCGCCGACCAATCATCAGGCAGACGCCGGACCAGTCGTCGCGAGTTGCTGTTGTTCGGCGTGACTGGCCAACTACTGACACCACAGCCAGTCAACGAAGCTGCCTGGAAGTCACCGATCCCCAACGTCCGATAATGTCTGTTATGTTAAGTTGTGGCCTAAGAAATCCCCGGGAAAACGAGGGCGATTCGAATACTCGGCCGATGTGGACCCGCAGGCAAACTCGCGAATCGGACGTTCCAGGAGCTCACGTTCCGCAACCAATTCTGACCTGACCGACAGAGCCCGATCGACCGGTCACAGCGTCAGCTCGAATGGCTCTGAACCGCGGATCGGAAACGTCGGACCCTTCAGCAGAGACTCGTCTTTGAAGGCCTGCTGTAATTCGGACACGACACGCACTGGCAATAGGTGAGCCACGCGGTCTACGACCACTTGTGTCGCATTTCCCGTCCAGGATTCGCGAATCGGTGCGCGTGACTGCGGCATCAGAATCACAAGCAGGCAGGTCAGTGCGAGCATCAGACCTCCACCCTTCACCAATCCGAGAATCGCACCCCAGTGGCGGTCGTACTCAACGAACTTCACCTTCTCCAGCCATGCTCGCAACTGCCGCGCTGCCAGAAACGTCACCAGCGACAGTGCCAGATAGACAATCCCCACAGCGGCCCAATGATGAAACGGCTGCTCAAGCGGAATGTGCGGTTCCAGCGCCGGAGTCAACTGCCCTGCAAAGACTGCACAGAGCACGATCGCGCCGATTACAGCAAGCTGCCACACGGCTCCGCGCGCAGCACCCCGCCAAGCGAAAAGACCGATCAACAGAACTGCAAAGGCGTCGTACCACATGACCGGAAGTTAGTGGCACGGACCAGCGCGAGTCCATGCCAATGGCCTGTTTGGGAAGTCGCACATTGGCCACCTGGTTCAGAACTGCTTCCGACTGTCCAGCAGCAATGTCACAGGGCCGTCGTTGACCAGCGCGACATTCATATGCGTCTGAAACCGGCCGGTCTCGACCTTGATCCCCTGACCACGCAACTCGGCGACAAAGCAATCGTAAAGATGTTCGGCCGACTCCGGCCGGGCAGCCTCAATAAAACTCGGACGTCGCCCCTTGCGGCAATCGCCAAACAGAGTGAACTGACTCACGGCCAGAACGCTCCCCCCGACTTCACCCAGCGACAGATTCATCTTCCCAGCATCGTCTTCGAAGATCCGTAATCCGGCCACCTTCTGAGCAAGGACGGCTGCATCGTCGGCGCTGTCTTCGACGCCGACCCCCAGTAACACCAGGAATCCACAACCAATCTGCCCGACAACGTCCTCTTCCACCGTGACGCTTGCCGAAGACACCCTTTGCACAACTGCTCGCACTACCGAACTCCCGAATCGAGAACCGGACACGACTTTCAGCCTGCATGAATCAGAAACGCCCGACTCGCCGTTCTTTACCGGGCAACACTTCAAGGCACGTCGTCCACCAGCCAGACAGAACTGTCTCAACAAATTCTTCCGGCAACTTCTCGTCTCGCATCTCGCGGGCCAGTCGGTCGTGATCGTATTCCAAGCCAACGAATTCTACACCGACATTTGCAAGGCCCGCGCCCTGCTCTGCCCTGCTCTGCCCTGCTCTGCTCGTGTCCACGAGTGTGTACCAGACGTTGGTCCGACCGTCATTTTCAGGACGCCCCAGGACACCGACATTGATGAACCGGCGATCGCCGCTAAGTCGTCGTTGCCAGTGAATCCCCGAGTGTGTTCCGAGAACCAGGTCGGCCTCACACTGATCAGCGAGCCGCTCGATGAAATGCGTACTCGTCGTGGACTCCCACAGAAACTCGTTCGTCTGCCGTGGACTTCCATGACACAGCAGAAACCGGATGCCATCCACCTCAAACCGGATCTCTTTCGGAAGCTGGCACATCCATTCCCGGTTTGCCGGCGACGTATTGGCGTACGTGTAATCGTAGCTGATTTGAGCAAACCAGTTGTCGCGTGGGTCGGTGTATCCGCACTGGCAATCGTGCAGGTCGTTGCCAATGCTGTGGTCATAGTTGCCCTGCACACACTGGATGTCGTACTGGTAGAGCAGGGGAAAGACCCGATCGGGATGCGGTCCGAAGGCTCCCAGATCACCAAGGCAATACAGACGCTCGGCGCCTCGCCGCTGTGCGTCGTAGACCGCAGCTTCGAGAGCCAGGTAGTTGTTGTAGATTCCGCCAAAGAAGGCGAGCTTCACGGCTGGTCACTCCCTTCAGGCTTCTACCGGCTTTGAAGACGGATTCGTGCAGATCGCGCCGTATTGATAACACGTGTAACAGGCACCGTGAGCCAGCGGAAAAGCCCGATTGGCGTCGCCCAGCGATTGGCCCATGATTGCACTGGGTTCGTCAAGCAGAATCGGACAGACGGCCACGCCACGATCCGTGATCACGCGGCTGTGGCTGCACACCAGTTGACCCGTATCGAAACCATCCAGCAGTTCCGGAGTCACTCGCTCGAATTGCCCATAGCCTTCCGTGCGACACGACTCGGCGCCAATCTTCAATCGAGGCAACACCTTCAACCGAGGACGCGTGTAGCCATGCTCACGCAGAACGTTGCGAAACTGTCCGAGAACTTCATGGTCGTTCTCTTCTTCCCAAACGCGAGTCATCGTAATGATCGGAAGGAACCCGTGATCGACAAGTAATTCAACGCCCTTCATCGCTCGAACGAAAGTTCCCTCTCCTCTTACCGGATCATTCGTCTCTGGTGACGGACCATCAATCGAAACCCGGAATTCCAGACAATACTGCGTGGCTTCTTCAGCCCGTCGCAGACGTTCGACCCACTCACTCTTCAACACCGTCGCGTTTGTAAGAACGGTTGCCGGCCCATATTGCAGTGTCAGCTCCAATATCGGCACGATGTCACGATTCAGGAATGGCTCTCCGCCTGTGAAGTAATAATCCCGCACGCCCCACTTCACCGATTCATCAAGACGTTCTCTAACAACATCCAGAGTCAGAAATCCATAGGAGTCGTTGTGCGGGCTGCAACTGATGAAGCAGTGCGCACATTCGAGATTGCAGCGAGTCCCAGCTACCTGGAACCAGAGAGTGTCGAGAGATTCGAGGGCAACTGACGGAGCGTTTTCCATCGAGCAGTACCAGTTTGTTTCCGGTTAAGTTCAGATCGTTAGCGACTGGTTCAGCCAGACTTGAGAGAGAGTTCCGGCAGATCGAAGCTCGCTGACGCGGACCAGGCATACTTCACATTGCAAATTGCAAAGTGCAAATATCAAAGTGCAAATTGTAAGTCTCATGGCTCACAGTGCGGAGACTTACACCATTTCACGGGAGATGACATCAATCACAGCCTCGACCTGTGCGATTCCCGTCCTCAAGAGGAACCGTGAATCGCGTCCATAGCTTTTCGCTCCAAGTATGTAGAAGTCGGGCTCCGGATTCCTGAGCGTGTCAATTCCCGGCTCAGACTGCGCGAGACAATCACCCGACGTTTCCCCCAGCAAAGATGCGGCAAATCGTATTGGCCCTTGAGTGGCATAGCACTCGTGAACCTGCAATTCCTCATAGAGTGACCGATCCGGTCGATAGCCAACGAGTGCAAGAACATGATCCACCGTTAATGCCTCCACCTCACCACTGGCGTTTTGCACGGACACGAGAAGCTTTGCATTTGCGTGATGGTCAATCGACATAATTACGGAACCAGCCAGCCGGCGCACCGCCCTGCCCTGTCCTGCTGCGATTGCATTCGCGGCCTCCGTCAGTCGGGCGCGTTCCGGGAGTGGATCGTTTGCCACTGGTGTCAGCGGCTGCGCTGTATCGTTCCGTGTTAACCAGATGACTTTAGTCTTCGGCGCCAGCTCCGCGAGGGCGACCACAGCAGTCGCAGCCGAATACCCGCTGCCCGCGACAAGAACTGTTTTGTTCTCGAAACGGCCTCGACTGGCTCCAGTGACGTCGCACAGTTCGTAGTCGATCCGGTCTGCCGCGGCGCGTTCGCCGGGAGCCGGAAGCCCCCCCGCTCCGAGCCAGTTGTGGTTGCCGTACGTTCCGGAACAATCCAGTACGACATCGGCTTCCAAGGTCGATTCCAGTCCGGCGTCTGACTCAACAAGAATTCGAAACGGCGATTCTGTCCTGGACGACTTGCCAATCTGGTCCGTTTTCCACAGACGTGTGCGACTGATCCCCAATACGCGGCTGGATTCCTGCAGGCAGCCATTGAGCGACGCATGCTGGCTCAACGGCAGCAGATAGCGTTCGATGAATTCGGCTCCGGTAAGACACTTGTCGCTGGCAGGCAACGACGAACCGGCCAAAGCCTGTCGACCCCAGGGCGACGTATTCATTGCGAACGGGCTGAAGAGTCGAACGTGTCCCCACGATCGCACGTTCTCTGCCACACGACCGCGTTCGAGCACAGTCACGTCCAGGTCGCGGTCTTTGGCCAGGATCGCGGCCTCGAGGCCAATGGGCCCCGCTCCGACGATTGCAATCCGTTTGCGCGCCATACCTTCGCTCCATGCTGCAACGTCAAACAGGAACTGATTCGGCAACATCGATTCCGGTACCGTTGGTCTCGCTTGAGGATGCGATCGCGTACGGCGTGGCAGGGATCGTCGTCTCCTGACCAAGCAGCATCTGCCGGATCAGGACTGCCGTTCCGGGCGACATTTGCAGCCCCGACCGAAAATGCCCCGTGGCCACAAATAGATTGTCCGTGCCTGGAACAGGTCCGATGTACGGGACATCGCCCCGCCCCGCCGGTCGAAGTCCTGACCAGCAGCGTTCCAACTCGGCGTCGCGCAGATTCGGGACAACTTTCGCTGCGAATTCCAACAAACTCTGCACACCACTGACTGTGTTCCGTTTCACGAAGCCGACATGTTCTTCAGTGGAACCAATCAGCGTCCGCCCGTCGGAACGAGGGACAAGATACCGCGGCCCGACCTGCAGCACGTGTCGGAACAACGGTCGCGCAGTCTTCAGTAGAGCCATCTGCCCCCGTAGTGGCTCGACACGGACGTGGCATCCAACCGCTGCCAGGATCTCCCCTGACCAGGCTCCGCAGGCAGTAACAAACTGATCGGCCGCGATTCGCCCGGCGCCAGTCCTGGCAGCGGCAATTCGCCCTCCATTTGCTACCCTTTCCCAGCCAAGCAGTGGAGTTCCCTCGATCAATTCCACACCGTTGTCGTGACATGCCGAGATCAGAGCTTTGAGCTGCCGTGGGTTCCGCACCTGTCCAAAATCAGGCATGTGAAACGCGTCAGTCACTTCCGGACTGATGGCCGCTTCCAGCTGCGCCAACTGCTGAGCGGACAATGCCTGAACGTCATTGCCTTCGCGACTGCATGCCACGCGTTCCGGCTCCAGATCACGATCGAAGCTCAGGTTGATCCCCCCGCAGACGCGATAGCCGTTGTCGATGTCCGTCGACTGACGCAGCTCATCGCTCCACTGAGGCCACAACGAATGGCTGAAGGCTCGCAACCGAGGTTCGCCACCTGTGGCACCTTCCAGTGAGCCTGGCGGGAGCATTCCGGCTCCCGCCCAGGATGCTTCGCGTCCGATTTGTCCCTGGTCGATCAGCGACACCGATACGCCATGTGAAGCCAGTTCCCAGGCAATGGACAGGCCGATCACACCTCCACCGGCGATCAGAACATCTGGCATCGATTTGCAGCTTTCCTGGGTAAGGGGCGCGCCGCGCGGGATTATAGAGACCGCATCTTCAGCCGCACAGCAGTGCCAGGACTCGGTTCCCGCAGTGCAAACGAAAACAGGCGGGATCCGATATCGAATCCCGCCTGTCGACTTGTTCGCTGTTTCAATCGCTACTTCGGGCTGAGGCTTTGCAGATAGCTGGAACCCAGCGCTTTCAGGTCAGCCGGTGGATAGACGGCTTTGACTGCCGCCGCGACGTTGGCTCCAGACTGAAGCTGCGCGACAAATCGACCAAACTTGGGAGCGCCGCCGGCCTTGATCATAAAGTTGACCAGCGTGTACCCGATGGGCCCGATGTCGCCTGGCCCGAATCGTCCGTCGGTGAAGACGTCTTCAGGCTTCTCGATCCCCTGCAGCGAATCGACAGCCCCGTCCTGCAGTCCGTCGATGTACTGATTGCCTCCCACAGCCTGTCGGGCAAGTGCCAGGCCCGTGCCTCGAATGACCCAGTCCGGCAGACTCGTTCCCGGCTTCTTGAGCCAGGCGCCGGAGATGTGCTCCAGCAGGCTGACCTGCAACCCGCCGTGGGTTGAACCGGGGTCGTCCCCGATGTCTTCCAGCACGACGTACGCATCTTCGTAACCGGTTGTTACCGTCGAATGACCGTGCACGTCACGGGCCGTACTGCGGCGGTGAATGACCTGATTGAACTCGGTGTAGCCAAACCGATCTTTCATCACGAAAATCGCGAGTCGGCCACGAAACATCGGAGTCGCCTTCGCGCCAAACAGCGAACGCAGCTTTTGCGCGTGTGCCGTAGCCCAGTCACTCACCTGCTTCAGGCGCTCTTCGGACACGTCACCGTAGATGAAGAACTCCGGGCTGTTGCTTATGAACCGAGCGGTCACGCGCGGTGAAACTCGTTTCCACTGGTCCTGAGTCCGCTCATCACGGAACGATCGCATCTCGGCGGGCGAAAGAGCAGCGAGTCGAGCAGCCAGCAATTCCTCGTCCGTCGGGACCAGTTGTCGCAGTGGTAGATTGGCGTTGTCGCCGTCGAACTTTGCCCCTTCTTCGATCCACGTTCTCAAGTTGGCGTGGAACGCTCGGGTGATGCGTGCCTGTCCCTGCGGCATTCGCGGCTGGTCCCCTGCCCCGACCAGACGCCACAGTCGGCTGCCTTCAAGGTTTCCAGGGATCACAACCCGCCCGCTGTCGCCACCCTTCATCATGCCGGCGAACGTCGCCAGCGACAGTCCACTGCGGGGAGTGTTGCCGCCGTGGCAACGCCCGCAGAGATTGACGATCGTCGGGGCAATGTCCTTCACGAACGACACTTTTTCGTTGCCCGTTGCGACGCTGATCGTCGGAGCCGGCTGCGGCGGTCCGCCAGCCGCTGGCTTCGTCAGTGTCTTGCCCAGATCGGCGAGCGCCGTCTGCGGGTTTTCGCCATCGAATGGCACCCCCTGCGCAATCCACTTGTTGATCGTCAAAAGTTGTTCGTTGGTCAGAGGCTGCCCGTTCCGCGGCATGCGATTCTGCGGATTCACCAGCCGAGCCATCAACAGACTCCGCTGAGGATTTTTCGGAATCAGCAGTGCGCCGGATTTTCCACCTCGTCCCATCGCCGCATACGAATTCAGACTGAGATTGCCGCTGTTTCCGTTACCGACGTGGCAGTTACCACAGCGCGCCTGAAAAATCGGAGCAATCTCCTTTGTGAAACTCACCAGTGTGGGATCAGGTTTGCCCTGTGCCTTCGCCACGCGCTGTCGGTTGGAATCAATGAGACGCCGCAACGATATGACTCCGCGGTCGCTTTCCGGAAACTGACCGGTCTTAATGACCTTCTCAGCTTCCTCCATCAGCTTCTTCAGCGTCTCCTCTGCCTTTTCATACTCGCGCTTTCGGAGCATCGACGCGATTCCGGCAACCTGCTTCTGAATGGCAGACAGCTCCTTGCGTTGCGCCGGAGTCGGGGCCGCTTCAATCTGGCCGGAGCCGGCGGCGAGAAGAGCCGCGATGAGACTGCAAAGTGCAAACGGCCGAAGCATGGGACAATTCCTCAAGCGGAGGTAACAAGCGAGGCGAAGCCGTGTACTGAGTATAAATGGCCTGGCCCAACGGAAACACCCTGACATCGGGCGGACCACCGATACGCCACAAGTGCAGCACCGGGCGTCACTTAACCAGTTCAAATGAGCGTATGTTCGCCGCGATTCCGGATTCTGCGGGCTCGACGCCCACGAAATGCACTTGGCGTACCTCGGAAGAACGCAGCAAACAGCGTCCGCTCAACACAAAAAAGCCCGGCCCTCTCATGCGTGAGAGCCGGGTTAAAAACACTTTCCGTACGATCGTGCCGACTGGTGTCAGACGCAACCGCTCCGTGACAGCTTATCTGGCAGCAGCCAGAGCCGCATCATAATCAGGGTGCTCGGTGATTTCGCCGACGTATTGGACGTGCGTCAGTTTGCCTTCGCCATCAGCGACGAACACGGCTCGAGCCAGAATCCGATTCAGCGGACCGCCCTGAATCAGGACACCATACGCTTCGCCAAAACCTGTGCACTGATGAGCACTTAACGCTTTGATGTTCTCGGCAGATTCGGCTCCGCACCAGCGTTTTTGTGCGAACGGCAGGTCCATACTGACAACGAGCACTTCAACGTCGCTCAGGCCGCCGGCCGCATCGTTGAATTTCTTCGAGTCTTCGTGGCACACGGGCGTGTCGAGTGACGGCACGGTCACGATGATCCGCTTTTTGCCCGCGCTGCTGGCCAGTGTGACCTCGCTCAGGTCGTTTGCCTGGAGCGTGAAGTCGGGAGCTGCGTCGCCGACTTTGAGTTCCGGGCCGGCCAGATCAACAGGGCCACCCTTCAAAGTTACAGCTCCAGAACGAATGTCGGCCATTGGGGAGTCTCCTCAAGTGTGAAAGTTCAGAGGCCAGCCTGGCCTCTCGGGGACAATTTTCGATATGCGACGCGAGTATTGCGGATTCAGACGCGGAATCAACCGACCGAGTCATCCCCCTGCTCTGCTCATTCCAGACGCAACGCCACCTGTGGACGTTGCCTGCACAAAACGACGTTTCCTGTAATCACCACGTCAAAACGCGTGCGAACAGCAGGCGTCGACCAGACCCGTCGAGACGATGCGGTTGTCAGCAAATCCGACTCGCTAAACCACCTGTCCTTCCCACTCGATTCGATTTGTGAGCTAGCGTAGAAGCAGAGCGACGGTGCGTCCGAAAGGCGTGACGCTCCGTTAGCCACCGCCCACAGCTACCGCCGGGCGGGAACCTCTGCCCTGCAGGAAAGAAAGCCACTGGCCGGTATGATTGGATCACTCCTGAATTCACTGCGACGCTCAAGCCGAACCGCTGTCCTGAAGGCACTTGCGGCAATTCCGCACAGCCAACGCCGCCTGCTGGACATATGGCTGGATGTGCAGATCGCCGACGCGACGGCGGAAACCGTGCTCCAAGCGTATCTGAATGGTCGATTTCCGCTGACCGTACCCGAGACCGGACGCATCTTCTGGAAAGCACCCAACCCTCGCGGCATCATGCCCATCGACGGGTTCGTGGTCCCACGGAATCTGAAGCGGCTGCTGCGGCAGGACCGCTTTCAGGTCAGTATTAACCAGCGATTTGATGATGTGGCACGCGGTTGCGGCGATCGGCCGGAAACATGGATCACGCCGCAAATCGTCGACCTGTACTGCGAACTGCATCGCATGGGCTTCGCTCACAGCTTCGAGTCGTGGCAGGACGGCAAGCTGGTCGGCGGCTACTTGGGGGTCTCGCTGGGGGCTTACTTTGTAGGAGTCACCCAGTTCAATCAGGTACGGGACGCTGGCAAGGTCTCGTTCCTGCATTGCATGCACTGCCTGCAATCGAATCGTTTTCAGATGCATGACGTCCAGGAACCCACGTCTCATCTGGAACAGTTCGGATGCTTCGGACTCGCTCCCGACGCGTACCGCACGGAATTCCTGAAGGCGATCGCCGTGCCGGCCCGACTGGACTGGTTCGCGCATACGGAGCCACGTGACACATCGGAAGTCATCGCCGAGTACGAAGGCACGGTCGAATCGCGGGTCGTCCAGACTGCTTCCCCCGAGAAAGTGGAAGTTGTCCCGACCTGTTGATTGGACGAGTCAGTCGTACCAGACCTGCGGAAGCCGAGTTTGGCTACCACGTCCGCCGGTCAGACCTGGAAGTACACGGGATCGCACGACGCTCGGATGGTGGCGAACGGGCGACGGTGTTGCCCAAAGTCACCGTACGTTCCAGCGCGCTCGTCAACAATCGAGCCGCCACGCTGATGAAATGTGGGAAAATGAACTGTGATCACTCCACGTAAGGAAAGCCGGGCGAACGACGTCCGCCGGTCTCCTTACGCTGGTTCCAGTTCTGTCCCCGTTGGAATTCAGCATGAAACGCGTCGACATTACGCTTTCTGCACGTGGAGTCGCTTATCTACTCCTGTGCCCGGTCCTGCTGCTGGCTGCTGTGACGATTCCGATGGAGCTGGCGGAAGAGCATATCCGTCCCTTTTCCTGGACGGCGGCCGATGTGTTTCGCCGTTTCACACTCAACAGCGAAAACTCTGTTCCGGCGTGGTTCTCGGCCATGCTGCATCTGTGTTCGGCCGCGTTACTCGCGATCTGCGCCTGGATGCATCGCTCGCGCGGCAATCGCTGGTGGAAGCACTGGGCTTCGCTGAGTGCCATCTTCTGCCTGCTTTCGCTCGACGAAGCCGCCAGCTTTCACGAGATCCTGATGGTGCCGATGGACCGGCTGGTCAAGGCGGAAGGCGTCTTCTACTTCACTTGGGTGATTCCAGGCATTGCCATCGTCATCGCTTTGGGACTGGCGTATTTGCGTTTTCTCTGGAATCTGGACAGCACGACGCGGTACCGCTTCATCGCCGCGGCGTGCCTGTTTGTCGGCGGCGCGCTCGGGATGGAGATGGTAGACGGCGCAATTCTTGATCACTTCGGAGAACAGCACATTGCCTACATGCTGGCCACAACCGTTGAAGAGACAGGTGAGATGCTGGGTCTGGTGGTCTTCATCTGGAGCCTGATCTCACACCTGACCACCGAAGCCGGCGAGATTCGGTTGAAGCTTGCCGCGGCTCCGGCCTGATTACTCGCCGCTGGAAACGGGAGCCCAAATAAGTTCCCGATCTGGAATCCGCGAGACCTCTGAGCCGTAGGCGGATTTCTCCGAAATCCGCTGCCCTGGACGTCGCAAAACTGAGCGGCGATCGATGTGCCGGCAGGTTGCGATGTCGTCTGGTCCCGATTTCGGAGAAATCGGGCTACGGCTACGGCTCACAATTCCGGTAAGTTATTTCGGGACTATTCCTTACGCCCGCTTCAGGCCAAATACGCGATCCATGTTCGCGGAGACTTCGGCCAGACGATCCGGTCCGCCGCCGCCAACTTCTGCAGCACACCAGCCCACGAAGTTGATCTCCAGTAGCGCCTTTGTGACGTCGGCCCAGTCCAGGTCGCCCTCGCCGATTTTCGTGAACTTGTTCTGCTCGCGCGAAAATCCCTTGGCGTCGAGTTTCACGACTCGCTTGCCCAGCGTCCGAATCCAGTCGCCCATCGACCCATATTTCCAGTGGTTTCCAATGTCGAACTGCATGCCGAGCCATGGGGAATTCAGCTCGTCACAGTATTTGACGAACTTGTCGGCCGTCTGATTCGAGTCACCATCGTGGTCGTAGCAAAAGTGATTCCAGACGTTCTCGATCGCGATGACGACGCCCAGTTCGGCGGCCAGCGGAATCGCCTGTGCAACGTTGGACACGGAGCGCTCCCAGCACTCCTCTTCCGTGCCATCTTTGCCATGACCGCAGACAAGCAACGCGGTATGACCACCGACCGCATGTGTCTTGCGCAATGCTTCTTTAAGCGTGTCCAGGGCCACAGCACGTACTGCGGGGTCCGGGTCGGTGTGGCGCACCTGCCAGTGAGAGGAACACACCGTGCCGTCAACCGGCAGACCAGATTCGTCAATGGCCTGCCTGACTGCGTCGACGTCGAACGTCGGGGCATTCAGTTCGATCCCATCGAATCCAGCCACCTTTGCCGCTGTGAACTTGTCGGTCAGCGAACCATCAACACGCACCATGCCAATTTTGAGTGTCTTGTAGAGCCGCCCGTTCAGACCGGCGTCAGCCGGTTCATCGGCAGCCTTTGCGATCAGTGGTGAAGCGGCCAGCAAAGCGGCGCTTCCCTGCAGAAACCCGCGACGTGACAGACTGCTGAGATCAGACATGGTGTGCTCCAGGAGAACGAGTATGCCGTAAGGCGTGTGCCACTGGCTCCGCCAGTGCTTTGTTTTGAGTGGACTCGGGATCGAGCTGATTGCCGGAGGTGGGACTCGAACCCACACACCCTTTACGGATACGGGATTTTGAATCCCGCGCGTCTGCCAATTCCGCCACTCCGGCTTATGTCGTATCTCTTTGCTTGTCACTGAGTTGTAGCCGCCCTGCCCTGCCCTGCCCTGATGCTGCCCGGGACCTCAGACTGCGGCTGCTCATTCAGAGTGGCCTGTACGACTCGGCACGGCGACCGCAGGCCGAAAGCCCACTGCAGTTTACAGGCCGGCGCGTAACTTACTGACTCGCCCTTCCTGTCCACAACGATCCCGCCACGTTCGCCCATTCGGGCAATGGCCAGACAGCTTGTGGCCTGCTCGTCCCGGGAATTCATCCCGCGCGATGAGCCAGGAAACGGCAGGAACACAAGCCGCTTCGCCCGCGCGGCTTTACCTGAAAAATTCTGCCCGACGAACTTGCGCAGCGGGAGGTCATCGAGACGCTCAGCATCCGGCAGCCCATTCGCTGGACACCACGCAATTCAAACCAAAACTGAAGAAATGCGACCAGTTCAGGCGGAATCCGCCATCGCATGTCTGTATCCTTTTGTTCCGTATGGTACACACATTGACGTCCAGGCAGAGGCGCGTATGCCTGCCGACCCGACATCATGTTCCGGCATCAGTGATTTCTTCGCCCACAGTCTCCCCGACCGCCCTGTTGAAGACTGGGAGCGACTGGAAGACCACTTGGCCGCCGTGGCCGCCCGTACCGCGCAGTTTGCCGCGCGATTTCAGGCCCGCGACTGGGGACATCTCGCCGGACTCTGGCACGACACCGGCAAGTACTCGGCGGCGTTCCAGGCGTATCTGCACAAGGAAAACGGCTTCGAGGCACATCTCGAACAGTACAAGGGCCGTGTGGATCACTCCACGGCAGGTGCTCAGCACGCAGTCGCGGTGGTCAAACCCTGGGGACGGCTGCTGGCGTATGTCATTGCCGGGCATCACGCCGGTCTGGCGGATGCAAGCGGCAGCGCATCAAGTCTCGATGAACGGCTTGACAAGAACATCGAACCGTACACCGCGGCACCGCCGGAGGTTCTGGATGCCGACGAACCACTCAATCCGCCGCCACTGGCAATCGACCAGGGCGACGAGACTCGGGGCGACGAGACTCGGGGCGACGAGACTCGGGGCGCCTTTCAGGTCGCCCTGTTCACTCGCATGCTGTTCTCGTGCCTGGTCGACGCCGACTATCTGGCGACCGAGGCGTTCATGGATGCGGGCAAGTCTGCGGACAGACCAACCAACGATGTCAGCTTGCAGTCGATACTCGACCTCCTCGACAGCTACCTGGGCAACCTGTCTGCGAACAGCGAACCGACGGACGTCAACAAACGCCGCTCCGAGGTACTCGCAGCTTGCCGGGAAGCATCCGAACTCTCTCCAGGGCTCTTCTCACTCACCGTCCCGACCGGCGGCGGCAAGACGCTCGCGTCTCTCGCGTTCGCTCTCAGGCACGCGGTGACACACGGATTGAGCCGCGTGATTTACGCGATTCCGTTCACCAGCATCATCGATCAGACGGCAGGAGTGTTCCGCGAGGTTCTGGGCGAGCTCGGCGAAGAAGTCGTGCTGGAACATCACTCGAATGTCGATCCCGATGCGCAACACGAGACGAAACGTTCTCGCCTGGCAGCCGAAAACTGGCATGCCCCGCTGGTCGTCACAACCAACGTGCAGCTCTTCGAATCTCTGTTTGCGGCGCGGACGTCGCAATGTCGCAAGCTGCACAATCTTGTCGGCAGTGTGATTATTCTGGACGAAGCCCAGACGCTGCCGGTCGAGTTGCTCAAGCCGTGCCTTGCTGTGTTGCGGGAGCTGGTCACCGACTACCGCTGTTCGATTGTCTTGTGTACGGCGACGCAGCCAGCACTAACCAGACGCGACGGCTTCTCGATCGGCCTGGAGAACGTTCGCGAGATCGTCCCGAAGCCACAACGGCTCTACGACCAGATGAAGCGAGTTCGTGTCCGTCATCTCGGAGCAACATCAGACAGTGAACTCGTCGAGCAACTCGGCGAACTGTCCTCGTTTCTCTGCATTGTCAATACACGGGCACACGCCTCGACGTTGTATCGGTCGCTGCGAGAGCCGGCGGACGACGGTGACGGTCTGTTTCACCTCAGTACGCTGATGTGCGGCGAGCATCGCGGTCAGGTGATCACCGAGATTCGCGAACGGTTGAAGGATAAACGCCCCTGCCGTGTCGTCAGCACGCAGCTCATTGAAGCAGGCGTCGATGTCGACTTCCCCGTCGTTTTCCGGGCCATGACGGGATTGGATTCAATCGCGCAGGCAGCTGGTCGCTGCAATCGCGAAGGGCGTCGGCCGTCCGGCAATGTCTTCGTCTTTGAGCCGACGGACGTGAAGCTGCGCGGTTATCTGGCACAGGTCGCCTCGACGGCGCGGGAGGTGATGCCCGACTTCGACGACCTCCTCGATCCGGCAGCAATCGAACGTTACTTCGAGTTGCACTACTGGTCTCAGGGCAGTGTCCACGGCTGGGACAAGCTGAACGTGATGGGCTGCTTCCCGAAGCCCCTGCAGGAGTTCGCCTTCGACTTCCGCACGGCTGCCGAGCGGTTTCGGATGATTGAGGATGTCTCGCGGAGCATCTTCGTGCCCTGCGGCGAGGCGGGGTCCGGGTTGATCAACCAACTGTATGACGACGGCCCGTCTCGCAAGCTGCTCCGACGGCTGCAGCGATTCACTGTCAACGTCTTCGAGTACATGTACGCAGAGTTGATCCATGCCGGCGATGTCGACATTTCGCTCGACGGCGGGTACGCCGTGCTCACAAATCCCGATGCCTACGACCAGATGCTTGGCCTGCGAGTCGATCGCCCGGGCTTCATGGAGCCTGGGACGCTTATTCGCTGATCACGAAAGGAAAACACATGTCAGAATTACACCGCATCCGTCTCAAAGTCTGGGGCGAATACGCCTGTTTCACTCGGCCTGAGATGAAGGTCGAGCGAGTCAGCTACGACGTCATCACGCCATCGGCCGCGCGGGGCGTATTGGAGGCGATCTACTGGAAGCCGCAGGTGCGGTGGATCGTCGAACGACTCCACGTGCTCAAGCCGATCCGCTTCACGAATCTCCGCCGCAACGAAGTCTCCGGCAAGGCGTCGGCCGCCAATGCGAAGAAAGCGATGAAAGGGACACTCAAGGGACCCCTGGCAATCCTCATCGAAGACGATCGCCAGCAGCGGGCGGCCACTATCCTGCGGGATGTCGCCTATGTCATCGAAGCTCGCTTCGAATTACTCGACGGCTCCGATCCGATCCAGAAGCACTATGCAATTTTCAAACGCCGGGCAGAACGCGGCCAATACTTTCATCACCCTTACCTGGGTTGCCGTGAATTTCCCTGCGACTTTGAGTGGCTCGACGGACCGATCCCCGAGTCCGAACTGAAGGGCGAACAGGATCTTGGCTACATCCTGCACGACATTGAATTCGCCCCGGCAACCGGCAAGACGTACGACACGCTCAGTGGTCACGATGGCCGCAAGCTCAACGCGATCCCGCACTTCTTCCGTGCGTCGATGCGCAACGGCGTGATCGCCGTTCCTCCGTTCGAACCAGCCGTGACAGAGGAGACCTCCGCATGATCCTGCAGGCTCTTAACAGTTATTACCAGCGGCTCGAACACGATCCAGACGTCGACATTGCTCCGTTCGGTTTCAGCCGACAGAAAATTGCTTTCTGTGTGATGCTCAACGCCGACGGCTCACTGCATGAGATCGCCGATGTGAGAACGCAGGAAGGGAAGAAGCTGCTGCCGCTCTCGCTGATTGTCCTCGGCAATGCGAAGCCCTCCGGTGCCGGTATCAACCCCTGTTTCCTGTGGGACAACCCGGCCTACCTCCTGGGCTACAAAGCGGACGATCCGAAACCGGAGAGGACACGCAACTCGTTTGAAGCCTTTCGCGAGCGTCATCGCGACGTGGAATCAAACATCGACGATCCAGAGTTCTCCGCGGTCTGCACGTTCCTCCGGCAATGGAATCCCGACGAGGCACAGCAGCATGAGAAGCTGGTCGAGATCGGCACCGGCTTCGGCGTCTTCCGCATCCGCGCCACAGACCACTACGTCCACGAGCGTGAAGCGGTGAAGACATGGTGGCGGGGTCAATTCGAGGACGAGAGTGACACGTCCGATGCCGTCAATGGCCAGTGCCTCGTCACCGGCGAACAGCGCCCCCTCGCGCGACTGCATGAACCGAAGATTAAGGGTGTCTGGGGCGCTCAGTCAGCAGGCGCGCTGCTGGTATCTTTTAATGATTCTGCTTATGAGTCCTATGGCCGTGAAGGTAAGAAAGCAGGCCGTAATGCTCCGGTGAGCGAGCAATCCGCATTCCAATACTGCACAGCTCTAAACCGTCTGCTGGCCGACAACCGGCGACGGATTCAGATCGGCGATGCTTCGACCGTGTTCTGGACGGAGAAGCCGACGGAGGCCGAGAATCTCCTTCCGTGGACGTTCGATCCGTCGCGTGACGCCGAGGACGAAGCTCTCACGAACCACGTACACGCCGTTCTGTCACAGATTTCCCAGGGGAAGTACCCCGGCGAGTTCGGTGACCCGACGACACCCTTCTACGTCCTCGGCCTTTCCCCCAACGCAGCCCGCATCAGCGTCCGCTTCTGGCGGGTCAGCACACTCGGTGACCTCGTCGACAACCTGCGGCAGCACTTCGTGGACCTGGCAATCATTCGCAGCGATCGCGACCCGGAATTCCCCTCTGTGTGGCGTTTGCTCCGCGAAACCGTTCGGGACTCCAAAGACCTGCCACCACTGCTTGGCGGTGCCGTGATGCAAGCAATTCTCAGTGGAACGCCCTATCCGAGCCTGATGTACACATCGCTCATCCGACGTATCCGCGCAGATCGGCAGGTGCGTTATCTGCGTGCTGCGACGATCAAGGCTTATCTCAATCGGAATACCCGTTCCGGTATTCAACCTCTGGAAAAGGAGCTTGATATGTCACTCGACGCAGACCGCACGGAACCAGGCTACCGCCTGGGAAGACTCTTCGCAGAACTGGAGAAGACCCAGGAGGATGCCCAGCCTGGCATCAACGACACCATCAAGGACCGGTATTTCGGTTCGGCCTCGGCAACGCCCGGCAGTGTCTTCCCACGCATCATTCGGTTGAGCCAGCATCACCTCGGCAAACTCGAAAAAGGCAGCCGAACGTACCACGAAAAACGAATCCAGGCCATTGTGGCAGAACTTGTGAACTTCCCGTCACACCTCAGTCTCCGCGACCAGGGGCTCTTTGCCATTGGCTATTACCACCAACGGCAGGACATCTTCACGAAGAAATCCGACAACACCAACTCCGCAACCCAGGAACAGGAGTAACTCACATGATCTCTCGCTACGACTTCGTCTATCTGTTTGACATTAAAGACGGTAATCCCAACGGCGATCCCGACGCCGGAAACCTGCCGCGGGTCGATCCCGAAACCGGACAGGGACTCGTCACCGATGTCTGCCTGAAACGCAAGATCCGCAACTACGTCGGGCTTGTGAAGGAGGAACAGCCGCCATTCGAAATCTACGTCAAGGAAAAAGCCGTCCTGAACCTGCAACATGCACGAGCCTATCAGGAGTTCGAACTCAAACCTGAGAAGCGAAGACTTCCCAAAAAGGAAGAAGACGCCAGGAAAGTGACCGCCTGGATGTGCGGGAACTTCTTCGACATTCGCTCGTTTGGTGCCGTCATGTCGACCGACGTCAACTGCGGACAGGTACGTGGGCCGATTCAGTTCGCCATCGCTCGCAGCGTCGATCCAATCATCTCGCAGGAACACGCCGTCACCCGTTGCGCCGTCACGACGGAGAAAGAAGCCGAGGCTCAGTCCGGCGACAACCGCACGATGGGCCGCAAGTTCACCGTGCCGTACGGACTGTATCGGGTGCATGGCTTTATCAATCCGCACCTCGCCGAGAAGACCGGCTTCAACGAGAACGGTGAAGACCTTGACCTGTTCTGGACCTCGCTCGCGCAAATGTTCGAGTACGACCGTTCGGCATCCCGCGGTGAAATGGCAGCTCAATCACTGATTCTGTTCAAGCATGAAAGCGCTCTCGGTAACGCGCCGGCCCACAAATTGTTCGAGCGTATCACTGTCACGCGCACGAATCCCGACGAGTCGGTCCCGACCAGACAATTCAGTCACTACTCAGTCAATGTGTCGGACTCTGACCTGCCAGCGGGAGTCAGTGTCGAACAGAAATTCTGATACCGCTTCAATGTCACTGCCCGCGAAGGGCGCGGAGGGCGCGGAGGGCGCGGAGAGCGCGAAGGAAACTCTCTTCAACATCACGTCTTCGCGCTCTCCGCGTCCTTCGCGGGTCATCCAATCGAAGAAAGGAAAACGGCATGACAGAGCTGATCTACCGGGAAGAAAGTTACCGGATTATCGGAGCCTGCATTGAAGTGCATCGCCGGATGGGATGCGGGTTCCTCGAACCGGTGTATCAGGATTGCCTCGAAATCGAACTTGATCATCAGGGCATACGATTTCGCAGTCAGCCGAAGATCGAATTGACGTACCGCGACCGCGTGATTGAGGCCACGTACAAACCGGATTTCATCTGCTTCGACACGATCATTGTTGAGATCAAGGCCCTGTCGGATTTCGCCAGTGAGCATCGGGCACAGGTGCTCAACTATCTGCATGCAACCCGGTTGCAACTCGGACTGCTGGTCAACTTTGGTGCTCATCCCCGACTGCAGCACGAACGATTTGCACTGACAAAACACAAGCGATCGGAGTGAATCAGCAACAAGCCTGCCCGCGAAGGACGCGGAGAGCGCGAAGGGAAACCTTTTCGTTATCACGTCTTCGCGCTCTCCGCGTCCTTCGCGGGCCACAGATCATGTCATGACTTATCACGAAGATGATCTCCTGCCGATTTCCGCTCTGCAACATCTGCTGTTCTGTGAGCGGCAGTGCGCGCTCATTCACATCGAGCGGTTGTGGGCCGAAAACCGTCTGACGGCTGAAGGACGGCATCTGCATGAGCGGGCGCATGACGGAGCGCCGGAAACTCGCGGGCAGTTGAGGACCGTGCGCGGTCTGTCGCTGAGGTCGCTTGAGTGGGGCATCGTGGGACAGGCGGATGTCGTCGAGTTCCTGGCGCCCGATGGCGTCACCGTCAGCGAGTCGCTGCCCTCACGCGTGGCTGCCGAGTTGCGTGACTGGTCGGGTTGGACGGTCACACCGGTCGAATACAAGCGAGGAAAACCGAAGAAGGACGATTCGGATCGGGTTCAGCTTTGTGCTCAGGCACTCTGCCTCGAGGAAATGCTGGGCGTCCGCGTGCCCGACGGCGCCCTGTATTACGGCACCCGGAAGCGACGCACGAAAGTTCCGATTGACGACACTCTGCGCCAGACGACGGCTCGAACAATCGAACGGCTGCAGGAGATGGTGGCCTCGGGCCGGACACCGTCGGCTGTCAGGGAACCCAAATGCAGCAACTGCTCGCTGGTGGAACTGTGTCTGCCCGATGCGCTCGCGCCGGGACGGTTGGCGTCTCGGTTTGTCGAGCAGTCGTTCGCCGAGCATGTGATCGGTGAACGGTGAACAGGGCATCAATGAAGCATGAGCAATGAACTATCCACCATGAACTATCCACCATGAAACAACACCTCAACACAATGTTCGTCACGACTGAGGGAACTTATCTCGCCAAAGACGGCCAGACCGTTCAGGTCAAGGTCGAGCAGAAAACGCTGCTGCGCGTGCCGCTCATTAACCTGGACGGCATCGTCTGCTTCGGGCGTGTGAGCTGCAGCCCGCAGCTGATGGCCGCCTGTGCCGAAGCGGGCGTCACAATTTCGTTTCTCAGTCCGTACGGGAAATTCCGTGCCGCCGTGGTTGGCTTTTCACCAGGCAACGTGCTGCTCCGGCGGGAACAGTATCGGGCCGCCGACTCCGAGGATCGGTCGTGTCAGATTGCCCGCAACATCGTCGCCGCGAAGATTGCCAACTCGCGGACAGTGCTGATGAGATCAGCACGCGACGGTCCATGTCCGGAGACGGCTCAGGCTTTGCAGCAAACCGCGACCGCAATGCTCGATCCTTTGGACTCGGCTCGGAAGGCCACGCTGCTCGATTCACTGCGCGGCAACGAGGGCGATGCCGCGGCAAAGTACTTCGGTGTCTTCGAGCAGATGATCAACGACCCCGACAGTGGCTTTCGTTTCAATGGCCGCAGCCGGCGTCCGCCGCTGGATGAGATCAACGCTCTGCTGTCGTTCCTTTATACGATGCTGACTCACGATGCCCGCTCGGCCTGTGAGGCCGCCGGACTGGATGCCGCCGTCGGTTTTCTGCATCGCGATCGGCCGGGTCGTCCGGGGTTGGCGCTCGATTTGATCGAAGAATTCCGGCCGTACCTGGTGGATCGGCTGGTGCTCTCACTGATCAATCGGAAACAGATCACGCTGTCCGACTTCGAGACGACCGAATCGGGTGCGGTCCTGCTGCAGGACAAATCCCGGAAGACCGTGCTGGAAGCCTGGCAGAAGAGAAAGCAGGAAGAAATCACGCATCCCTTTCTGGAGGAAAAGACGACGGTGGGTCTGCTGGTGCATCTGCAGGCGCGGCTGCTGGCGAGACACCTCCGAGGCGACCTGGATGCCTATCCGCCGTTCATCTGGAAATGAACTCAATTCCTGGCCGATTCAGACCCGTTTTCTGCCCGCGAAGGACGCGGAGAGCGCGAAGGGATTTCAAGACGCAAACTTTTCACTTCTGACTTCGCGCTCTCCGCGTCCTTAGCGGGCCACTGACTGCGGCACAGGCTGTCTGGGAGGTTCAACATGTTTGTCCTTGTGACGTATGATGTGAGCACCACAACGCCCGCGGGGCGGAGACGGCTGCGGCGCGTCTCCCGCACGTGTCAGGACTTCGGTCAACGGGTGCAGTATTCCGTGTTCGAGTTGAACGTCGAGCCGGACCAGTGGGTGGACTGCCGCGAGAAGCTGAAATCGATCATCGACTTCGACACGGACAGTCTGCGATTCTACTTTCTGGGTTCCAACTGGCAGCGCCGAGTCGAGCATTGCGGAGCAAAGGACGTCCCGGGTTTTGACGAACCCATGATCGTATAACTGTGATCCGCGACCCCGCAGCGCTCATCAGATCGCCGGTTTGTTCGCGGTCCCCCGAACTCGAATGAGAGGAGTACCTTACGAAGATGGCCGGTTCGCAGGTGGAGTGTTGTATTCCGTTAGAGGACAAGGTTCGCGGAATCCGTCCCGCAACTCGAACGCACGCCCCAACTTGGACCAGCCGCAGTCACGCCCCCCGCGGGCGTGTGGATTGAAACTTCGGGACGCTGTCGCCCCACTGGGCCACGGCCACGTCACGCCCCCCGCGGGCGTGTGGATTGAAACCCTTCGCTGACATTGACAGCCAGGAATCCCTGTCGTCACGCCCCCCGCGGGCGTGTGGATTGAAACAGACCTCAACGCCTGCTCTGACAAACGTCGATTTGGTCACGCCCCCCGCGGGCGTGTGGATTGAAACCTCAGCCCGGAGACCGCCGGGGCGGGCCAGCCCGTCACGCCCCCCGCGGGCGTGTGGATTGAAACATTATGGCAGGCGGAATAATCGGCGCCGCATGGACGTCACGCCCCCCGCGGGCGTGTGGATTGAAACTTTGGTGTGGTGGTGACTAAGTGCGT
>CAUZFZ010000006.1:0-135274 GCA_963579025.1 Planctomycetota bacterium
GCCCATACGGCAACACCAATCCTGCCCGGACGCCAGAAACGTCTGCCCACAAGCAGGTCTTCATCTACGAACACGATCCTCAGAATCGCTCGTTTTCCCGCGAATTCCAGCAGCCCGGGAACTGCTGAGCCCGGTGCCTTGAGTCTTACGCTCTGGCCACTCGCTGAAGAAATCCTCAAACACTCTCGGCAGTCGTTCGGGAGGGATACCCAGGCCATTGTCACGCAGCTCAATCCAGCACCATGGCACCCCATGCCGTCTCAACGACTCCGCTGAAATGGTGAGCGTTAATAGACGTTCGCCGACAGCCTTCCGAGCGTTCATCACTAACTCCGCGAATGCTTCACGAAAAAGACGCTGGTCAAACTCTGCCTCAAATTCACTCGTCGTCGTCGTAAATCGAACCGCCCCGGGCGCCAGATCGGCGAGGACCGTGCGAAGAAACTCATTCAGGCCGCACCGTCGCCGGTTCGGTTGCAGAGGCTGGAGATGTAACTGAGCATCATCGAGTTCCTGCTGAATTTGCGCCAACAGTCGCGACCAGCGTTGGTCCAACGCCTTGACCGCTGCCCCGTTTTTGGCGAGTTCGTACAACTTCGTCAGAACCGGGAGAGTTGCCAGGCCCGATTGAAGCTGATGGCAAGTCATGGCGATGGCGTCGAATGCGGCTTCCCTCCGCAACAGGACTTCGTTCGCGTTCTGTTCCTCCCGTGCATTGATGATCGTGAATACCGCCCCAGCCGCTTCCGCAAGGATCTGCAGGTGCTTGAGTCCTTCCGGTGTCAAATCATCCGGACAGTGCACGGAGACTTTCCCAATCGGCTGGTCTGCGTCCTCACGGGCAAACAACGGAAGGTCGATCCAGATGTCACCATCATGCTTCTTGAGGGGGGCCGGGCAGTGGTTTTCGGCGACGTTCAAGACGGTGAGCCCCGTCGGCGTTGTGTAGGTATGGCCGACGCCGTATTGCCGACACGTCGACAAGACGAGTGATCTTCTCTTGTCGAAACAAAGCCATGTCGATCCCTCCGCAGTTGTGCGTGAGTTCAGAAACAGAGTCTTGCTGTGAAACGCCCGCGATCCGTCACTGTCCTCGGGCAATCCGAACTGATCGAACCCCGCCAACCTTCCGCGATCAGTGTCGAGGAGATACAGCCTCGCCCACGAATGCCCGAACGACTGCAGCGAGGTGAGCACTTCCTGTGCGAGTTTTTCTCTGGTGCCGCACGCAGAAAAACTGCGCAACGCACGGAGGAGGTGTGTCAGTTGCCTCAAGTCCTGAATTTCGATCAGACTTCCGATTGTGGCGCCACGCCAGTCCTTGACCGGACTCGCCGACACGACTTGCAAGATGTCTTCCGGATCGTTGCTCCTGAAATGCTTCGAAACAGTGCCCGGAGTGCGACGCGCCTCGCGGGCTGCTTCGATGCACTCGACTGGAATGCGATCCGCTGTCGCCACCAGTAATTCATCACCATGCCCCTCCGATTCGAGCCCAAACCGCCGGGTCGCAGCGCGATTGGCGTAGACAATCCGATCAGAGTGATCGATCACAAGCACGGCCTCCGGGCGCGATTCGTTCGCCGCGTCAAGTGTGTCGACCCAGTTGGTCACGCTGATCGCTCGTGACAACTGAGCGACAAAAAACTCCAGAGCCTGGATTTCGTCCCTCTCAAGCGGTTGTCGATCGTCTCGTTCCACAAACATTGTCCCGATGACCTCATCCCGTTGTTTCATCGGTATGACGATCGCACCGCGTTGGCCGGTTGCTTCAACGATACTCTTGAGCGTCAGCGGATGGCTTAGAGCGTCAGCGACGACAATCGTTACGCCGTCAATGACGGCCTTCTGCTGGATGTCGTTGTAATTCGGCAGACCATCAGAATCTTCCAGAACGTCAAGTGTATGGCAGCTCATAGTCGCAGTATCACAATCGGTCTCACTCCCGTGACACTCTACCTCACCGCGAATGACGCGCTTTGACTCGTCGACCATGGAAAACATCACGCGCCGATAACCATTCGAGACCAGGAGGTCGCCGGCCCGCTTGAGTGCCTGTTGTGTCCGTTCGGCCACACTGGAAATCAACTGCAGGATCTCCGGCATCGTCCCCAGAAGATTGCTGTGGAGACGCGCCAGACGGGCCGACCGCTGGTTCCGCCACGCGTGACGGTAGCCCGCCACATAGGCGCCCAGAACGCTCTCCGTCTGACTCCTTCGTTCAAGCGTGATGGGGTCTTCCGTACGAAAACTGCTCAACACCAGTGCCTTTGCCTGATGAGCATCCTGTTGTGGCATGCGGACGATCAGGGAGTACAGATCGTTCGCCGCCGGCCTGGTGCGATTGACTCCTTCCTGGAGTTGCTCTGGATTCGAGAGCAACGATTCGTGTCGATCTGTGTCTTCACGCGCGCCAGCGGTCAGGCAGTCCGTTCGCGACCATACGCCCTTCGCGTCGTCGAAAAGCCAGCGTGTTGACTCGGTAAATCCCAGCAGGCCTCGTATACCCAGAGAAAAAAACAGTTCCAGGTCGCCGACCGGTGTGTCTTCACGCCCGGCAATCGTCAGGAGTTCAGACTCAAACGACCTGAGAGCACCACGCAATCGCGGTCGATGAGACGTGGAGAACCCCCACGGCAAGTCCTTCCTGTCTGCCTGCGTGTAACAGCGAAAGGCCTGTTCCCAGCAGTTGTTACATGCGAATGCATCACCCAGAGTCCAGTCCGTGAAGTAGCCGTGCGCAAGATCACGGACCAGAGGCGATGCCCAACGCAACTCGGAGCCGAGGCGCGTCGCAACACCGCAGAGTTCCAATTCCGTCGGCGGATCAAGAGTTGTGGGTCCGGCAGTTCCAGCATCGTCAGTCGGCAAGTGACAGCCATCGTTCCACAAGAGTTGCTGCAGCATTTCCAGCGTCTGCTGAGATGATTCCAGTCGGGAAAACGCGCGGTCGAACACATCGCTGAGAATTCCCTGACGCATCCGAATCTGGCCAAGTACCCGTTTGATCTCGGCCGGCGTAATCCGAATGCGAGGCGTGTCCTCGATCCGTCGGAGATCGACCAGCGTGTCAAGGAAGATGCGCAGCAGTAACGGGTTGCCTCCGACTTCTTCATACAGTGGAAACGAACATTCCGCACCGATCTCCAGTGCCATCCCCGATGCGAGCCGAGTGAGATGATGATCACACTGTGAAGGATCAAACCCCTGAATGACGAATTGCCGATTCACTCCAAATTCAGAATCAGCGCCACCGGACACCAGAGGAGCCAGTCCCACGGAACCAGTCAGCAGAACGGTGAACCGGCCGGGGTTTGTCGGACGGAGAGCATTCAATTCACGACAGACTCCCAGGAGACGTCGCGCGACGGCATCGGGCAGACAATCCACATTGGAAATCAGGAAGACGATGTGAGCCGGATTCCGTTCAACGAACCCTCGAACCGAGCGAGAGACGCCTTCCAGTGTTGACTCGCTCTGATCGAATCCCTGCTCCGGAAGCTCTGTCCGAAGTTGTTCGACAATCATCTCAGAGACATTCGGAGCTGTGGCATGCCTGTGGCTGTCGCACCGGAGTCGAACAAAGACGCAGTTCGGCTGCCGTGCCGCCAACTGTTGCTGCACCTGCGCCACAACGACCTGCTTACCAATGCCCCGCGTGCCCAGCAATACGATGGGCTCTCCACGCTCCATGATCAGGTCACAGATGCGGCCAGGAAACTCGACTGTCAATTCGAGATACTCGAACCTCGGTCTACGGAACGTCCGAACATTTTCCAGTAATACAGCCATGAGCCGATCCTGTTCGTTCAACCAGTAACGATCCGCGGCGCCCGTCGAGCAGTGACATTCAGGAGTAAATATCCAATTCCTGTCGACCCGCAAGTTCGAACTCCGGAGTGCCTTGCGGCTCCGGCAACGCTTCTACCAACTCCAGACCGAGCTCGTGGATATTGAAAGGGATCCCGTTGCACTCCCGAAGTCTCTGCAATAGTGCGTGCCGCTGCTCTTCCACCGGGAAACCCAAATCTCTCAATGGACCAAGCAGCAGCAGCTCCGATTCACCGGACGTCAGCGGCTGGAGTGGCATCAGTTTGATCCGCCCGCGTCGGCTGGGACCTTCCGAGTCCACCACGAACGGGTTCTCTGGATCATCAAGCATCTCGCGCGTGCCCTCGCGACCGGACAGGGTGAGTCGAATCAGGCCCACATGACGTGCGTAACACAGCGCCCGCATAAGCTGGTATGGCTTTCCGTCCGCGTCGCGTTTCGCTCGGTCAAGTTCAAGCGTCCTGTCCATCTCGTCGATGACGAGGTCGATGGGACCGCCGTGGAAACGCAAGTCGCCGGATTTCAACCGGCGCAGGCACGTTTCGAAGTCCGCCAGACATGTGTTATGGGCATCTTTGGTGGGTGAAATCCGCTTGGCGATCTCCTGGCAGACTGCGTCAAGACTGCTTGGTCTTGAGATCAAATCTACTTCGACGAGTCGCTCGTGGCGAGGATCTCTCCTACGCCTCAATATCCACTGCATCTGGCGGAGAAGAGATGTCTTTCCAATTCCCCCCGGCCCACAAAGCGCATAGTCCTGACTGGAATCAACAAGTGTCCTGAGCAGTCCCGTGCGTCCCACGAACGTGATGCCTTCCGTGGGCGCACACGTTCCAAAAGGGTTCAACCGATCTCTGGAAATCTGTTCGAGCAGACGCTGCAACAAGACGTCACGCGGCCGCTCGTCGGTGAGCAGATCAAGGATCGCCGATGCGGATAGAATGACACACCGCCCTGTCGGCGTTGCGTTTGAAATTCGGACTGCTGTGAGCGCGGCCGCGTTCAGGCAGACGATGATGCCAATCGCTCCGTCTCCCGTCATCCGCAGTGACAGTGCCTTCAGGGCCCTGGAGGTTTCCGTGCTGTCCCCCGTGAGAAGTAGAACGGGAAGTTCCCCCATTCCTCTGAGACGAATCGTCGAGACGTTGGTCGCCAATAACACTGAATCCGATCCGAGCACCTCGGGACCCGAGACTGTTCGGCCGATGGTAGTGTCCCAGTACTCAATCAGGGTTTTTGTTGACCCCGTAATGGTGTGACCTTCTGTGATACCACCTTGCAGCGTATCAAGCGTTGATTGAACTTCTTCATGGTTCAGCACGGCATACCTCCCAATGGCGTATTCCTGGTCTGATCAACTGAAAAGACCACAGAGGGCTTCATCATATTCCTCAAGTTTGCTCTTCAAGTCCGGATTCTCAGCCAGAGCAACATCAAGACGCTCCTGCATGACGTTGCAGACTTCAGCCAACGACGTTGCGGCAGCACCCCTGTAAGCAAGCACGGTGAAAGCGGGACTGCGTGAGAGCCAGGCGAGTCTCAACGACTGCTTCATAAACTCATCGTCCAAACCCAACTGACGCGCGGCCACGACGGTGGATCGGCTGGGGTGATTCAGTGATTCGAGACCGCCTTCGTCCAGACCAAGTGCCTGCTCAATGGCCTCAGTGTCAAACTCCTGCGCGGGCACTGCAGCACGCAGTTCCCCCATGTATTGAACCGGCGTCAACGGCTTGTAACGCACAGTCTTACATGCTCGCCGCAGTTCGCGGATCACAAGCCCGCGACGGCCCGCTGCCTGGCCGCGGGTCAGCAGATCCTCGGACGGCAGTCGGCCCTCGCGGGCACACTTCACCACGAGTTCAACGATCGGGTCGTTCACGTCGTCATTGTCCGCCTCGTCGTTTTCTGTGCCAGGAACCGTAGTACGATTGACCTCACCTTGTGCTTCTCGACTCATTCAGAGCCTCCCGTTTTCATGTGACCCATCATCATCCGGTTCGTCTGGCGGGCCCGCGCCATCAGACAACGTCCGGCGGATATCCGGGTCAAGTTCCAGAAAATCTCTCAGACGCGCCCACGCAGAATTCAGCCGCGCAGCGGCATCTTCCTCCGTGATTCCCAGACGGCTGGAAACCCCGCGCGGGGTCAACAGGCCGTTTTCTGCCAAGCGGAGAATCTCTCGCTGCTCGGGAGTCAGAAATGTGTAGGCAATTCGAACGGCCGCCTGAGATGCCGACTCACCTGGCGCCTCAGCCAGCGGCGACAATTCGCCCTCTGAGCGATCGCCCGCAGCGTCCTGGAGGACTTCCTCGGCAAGTTTCTCGCACCAGTTCCGAAAACTGACGCCTTGCTCGCGACGCCCCGCGTTGATGAACTCATCCACTAAACGGGCCGTGATGTTTCGAATCGACTCCACAGCAAGGTCTTCCGCAGTTTCTGTGTCCGCTCCACGGTCGACAAACCAGTCTGTGAGAACCATCGCCAACCAGCCCAGTACCAGGTCAAAGCGTTCCGGATCGGAGCGCGGGTTTATGAATACTTCGAGACTGCCCTCAATCATTCGCCAGAAGACACCAGAACTCATGTTGTTCTCTCTTCCTGCTCTTGAAACACAGCAGCGTGACAGAGTTCGCTATTCCTGATCGTCCTCTTCTCCGGAATTGCCGCCCGTGCTTCCGGATGGATTGTCGACGACTTTGCTCAGCAACCCGGCCAGCCGAGCCCTGGCCCGAGAGAAACGCTTTCGGGCGCCGGACTCTGTTAGTCCGAGTTGATCGTCTTCGGCGTTCAATTCCTTCACGATCTCCGAGTACGTCATCTCGTGAATGGACTTCATTCGAAAAATCCTGCGGTCGAGTTCGCAAAGCATCGCAAACGCCGCCGCAACTTCGGTGTGCAGCTCGCCGTCCGAATCGTCCCTGGTGGACTCGGTTTGATCTTCAGGAATGACCGCAGCTTGTGCCTCGACGTCTGGAAGTTGATCGGGCGGAATCGTGATTTCCGGATGTCGCGACCGCTGTCGATGCAGATTCAACTCTGCATTCCTGGCGCATCTCAGGCACCAGGCACGGAAACTCCCACAGCCACGATCCTCGTACGAGTCGAGCCTGCCCATCAGATGATGCGCTGTCTGGCTTGCCAGATCAGATGCATCCGCATCCTGCAAGGCGTGCGACCGGAAGGATGCGTGTAGCAGTACTACGAGCGGGCCAATCCACGTGTCCCATCGAGGGTCATTACGCGGCGCACTCCGCAGCGACTCGACCTGTAACTGTAATTCCGTCCAGATTCGCGAACTCATGTGCTCCTCCTCTGACTTGCCGTCGCATAAATGAAAATGCATACGTGTGACCGAATGCAATCATCACTCCAGCTGAATCAGTGAGTAACACCTCAGAAACGCGAATGTGTATTCGAATGAATATGCAGTCGTTCCAGTATATACGTGAATTACTTCGATACGTCAGTACATGTGCTATTCGCAATATACGGCGTGGCCTTTCGGTTCACTGTGACACGGAACCGTTGCCCATTCTCAGTCACGGACGCGGCATAGTCTCGGACGAGTCGTTCAGGTCACTGTCAAGAACTCGTCGCAACTCGGTGACGGCGATTTGCAGACGCTGTCTGGCTTCTGCCTCGCTCAGTTCGAGAGACCGAGCAAGTCTGCTGACGTCACAGTTCAGTTCCGCCGCTTTTCGGAGAAGTTGCTGGTGTGCCGCTGACAGAAACAGGTATGCCCAGGGAATCGCAGCGTCGGGCTCTGACGAGCAAGTGGTGTCCCTGTAAGCGCTGCATTCAGAGAGCGCCAGAACTTGCGTGGCGATGCCCAAGCACCAGGTCCGTAGCTGTTGTTCCGTCTGCAACCCGGAAACGAAGTCGTCAAACGACCCGATGATCCATTGCAACGTCGCCAACGCCAGTTCCTCTGACGCTGGCCTGGCAACACCTCGCCCAACAAACCAGCGGAATAATACACACACCAGCAGATCCCGAGCCTCGTCAAAGCAATCCGGCGCCAGTTCTGGGTTTCGGATGGCCTCCGCATTCATTGCGATTAACTTCCAGCCGAGTTCCTCGGTTCCGGGCGAAGTATCGTTCGTTTGGAATTGTGTGGCTGCGGCGCAGGTGTTTCCCTCATTCCATGTGCACAGATGATTTGCAGTGGCTCGCGCCACGTCGGCGAAAACTTCGTCGT
Organism: Planctomycetota bacterium; assembly: GCA_963579025.1. Taxonomy (GTDB): domain Bacteria; phylum Planctomycetota; class Planctomycetia; order Planctomycetales; family Planctomycetaceae; genus CAUZFZ01. The sequence continues at coordinate 8,033 of CAUZFZ010000006.1, forward strand.
AGCCGTCGGCAAAGTCCCCTTGGACCGTCTTTCCGTCACGTGGGAGCATTTGAATCGGGGCGAGCCATGACACGTGCTGCCACGGACAGTCCTTGAGCAGCACTGGAAGCAGGAGCAATCCTTCGCTCTGCCGTTTTGCCAGCAGTTGCGGGACTTCGAATCGCCGACAAAAGTCTGAAGCCAGGAAATCTGCCGACACGAGGCACACTGCGACTTGGGAGGCCGCCACTGCGCGGTCGATTTCCAAGTGCCACTCGCTGCCCGGACGAATCTTCCGGTCATCCCAGACATTGAGTTTCAGCAAATGCTGCAAGGCGTTCAAATGTGGAATGATGCGATGCAACCAGAGTTCATCGAGATGGCTGTAGGCGACAAAAACGCCTGTATCTGACATTACAGTGTTGCTCCGTCTGTTCTCTGTACTCCAGTTCGAAATGGCGGTCCTTGATACTAAACACTTGGTTGTGACGCGTATGGAAGGAACAACGGAGTCGTTTCAGGTCCGTCAGCGGTGAAGAGAACGAAGGTGTCACAGTTGTTCCTCGAACGATACTGAGTCGCCGGCCTCAGCAGTCCTTCAAAGTCACACGGGTTAGGTCTCTTCTGTGGACTTACAGCCGGAGCGAGGAATCGCCACAATCGAGTCCGACGGGACTCTGGCCGGTCTGCGGGTCACTCGGTCCGCATGATCAGGGACTTCATCAACGAGGAGATGTGCCGTGCGGAATGCCTCATTCGGTCTGACAACCATTCTCGCGGTCTGCCTTCTTGTACCGGCTTGCGCCCAGGCCGAAGGGGACTGGGAGATTACTCCGGCCAGTGAGCTGGCTCTCAAACGCGGGCTGGATTGGCTGGCTCGGAATCAGGGGCCGCAGGGGAACTGGCAATCCAACGACCTTGGTCTGGTCGGACTGGGGGCGATGGCCTTTCTGGCTGATGGACATCTTCCCGGTCGTGGACGCTATGGCGACGTTGTCGAGCGGGCGCTGGATTATGTGATTCGCAACTCGAAACCATCAGGCCTGCTGAATGTCGCCGATGCTCAGCGCGACATGTACAACCACGGACTCGCGACGTTTGTGCTGGGACAGGCGCATGGGATGACTCCCGATCCGCGAATCGCGCGAGTGCTGGAGCAGGCACTGCGACTGATCGCGAATACTCAAGCCCGAGACGGTGGCTGGGATTATCGAGCTCGGCTGCAGGGCTACGGTCACGATTTAAGCCTCGTGGTGATGCAGGCCAAAGCGCTTCGAAGTGCCGTCGACAGCGGACTGGAAGTTCGCGGCGATGTGATCCAGCTCGCGATTCAAAGCGTCCGAAACAAGTACCGGGCCGGAAACGGAGCGCGCAGCCTGGATGATCCGAGGATCAAGGAAGGCCCCGGTCAATTCACCTACGACGGGCACAATGGAACGCTGGCGATGGCGGCGGCGGGGGTTGTCTGTCTGCAGGAATTCGGCCAGTACGACGACTGGCGAATCCCAAAGAACATGGCGGTGATCTCCGATGCCATTCTGCGAAAGGATTCGAAGGGAAAGACGAAACTGGGCGTCGCAGCTCAGAGCAGCGGACGAGTCGCATTCGATGCGTACACGCTCTACTACGTCGGCCAGTCGCTGTATCAGGTGGGGGGCGAGAACTGGAAGGACTGCTACCCGGTTCTGAGGGATCACCTGGTCGCCTCGCAACTTCGCAAGCCAGGGAAAGCTGCCGAAGACGGTGCCTGGCGCGACACGCGATACGTGACGGGAGGTCGGCCGGGGAATCTGTTTGGGACGTCGGTCGCGTGCTTTATCCTGGCAATGCCCAATCGCTATCTGCCGATCCTGCAGGAAGGCCGTATCGAGAGTGTGCGAAAGGCGTTCTGACCGGAGAGCGGAATCGCTGGTTTCGATGCAGGCCGGATGCGTGTCGACTCAGATTGCCGCAACCGCCCGTGTGACGCCCACGACTGCCGCTGGCGGCAAAACGAAGCCATGGAACACGGGCGTTAAATGACCTTGCAGTACCTGTTTTCGCACTTCTTCTGGCTGGTGATACTGTCGATCGGTAACGCCGAACTGCTGGTGACTCTGGTCAATCGGAGTCACGCGTTTCCAGTGCATGAATCGGCTCTGCGACACCTGCGGCACCTGCATGACGTGCTGATTCCGCTGTTTCCATTCTTTCTGATCGTAGCGATCGGGTTCTCGAGTCCGGGTGTTTTTCTGCACCGAATCTCAACCGCGTCCACCTGGAAGCTCCTGCCGCTTCCGATGCAAATCTGGTTTGCAATCTGTTTTGTGGGGTTTGCCTTTTTCTGTTCATCCGTCGTGCGCTACTGGAATCACCGTTCCCCGAAGCAGCAGACCGAAGTGACGTCAGTGATTACTGATGTGGCTTATCTGCTGGGATCGCCGCCGGTTGCTGACGGACCGTTTCGCTCGATGACTCGAATCCCGTTCAATGAGTGCTTTCAGGTCGAATGGACAACACGCACGTTCGAGCTGGATCGACTGCCGCCCGAATGGGACGGGCTCTCCATCCTGCACCTGACCGACCTGCACATGATCGGGACAATCAAAGAGTCATTTTTCAGAACACTCACCGATCGAGCGGCCGGTCTGGATGTCGACCTGATCGTGCTGACGGGCGACCTGATCGACAATCCCGAGTGCATTGATTGGCTGCCCGAGACTCTGGGACGACTGCACGCGCCACTGGGGCAGTACTTCATTCTGGGCAACCACGACTGGTATCTGGATTCGGCCGCGATTCGGCAGGCCATGACACGGCTTGGCTGGCGTGACTTGAGTGGCGAGTTGCAGATTCTGGACGTCGCCGGTCGGCCTTTGGCGATTGGAGGGACCGAGCGGCCCTGGATGGGAAAGCACCCCTCCTTCGGATCGCTGCCGGATGGGGTTTTCCGGCTGCTGCTCAGCCACACGCCGGACAATCTCTCATGGGCGAGACGTCAGCATGTCGATCTGATGCTCACCGGACACAACCACGGGGGACAGGTTGTCCTTCCGGGGATCGGTCCTGTGTATTCTCCCAGTCTTCACGGATGCCGGTTCGCTGGCGGCGTATTCTGGCAGGATCCAACACTTCTGTTCGTCTCCCGCGGAGTTTCCGGCCGACATCCCCTTCGAATCGGGGCAAGACCGGAGATTTCGCGCATTGTCCTGAAGTCCTCGTCCCGCTGACTGTCGATTGGTGTTCCGACCAATTCGGGTTGCTGGTATCAATCGGGTTCGCCAGAAGTGACGCACCCGTTGAGCAAGACACACCCCGGAAACGGAATTCAGGAATCGACGGACATGGCCAGACGAGTCTGTGTATTACTACTTCTTCTGGGAATGACAGGCTGCCAGTTTGGCCGTTTTGCACTCTCACTGAATCGCGACCGAGCGCTTCCGTTACCGGAGGTCAACGTGTTACCCGATCAGTGGGAGCCCGAGATCGTCGAACCTTAATGTTCCCTGTCGCTCTTGCGTGTCATTGCTTCAATCTGAGTGATTCATGCCTCAATCGACGCACCCGATGGGTGATTGCTCTGCTGGCGCCACCGAGACACTTCGCAGCGCCAAATCATCGAAGTCATTCCGCGGTAAACACGCTCCGGGGCCACTGGTACTTGTAGCGGTGGCTTTCTTCCTGGCGGCTCCTGGATGCCAGAGCATGCAGACGGTGGCAGGCTGGATGCGACCCGCGTGGATGCCCGGTCGGGTCCAGACCGAGGAAACGCACACCGTTCTGCCGGTCCACACACAGGCTCCGTTCGATCAGGAAGTGGTCGACCACGCCAATGTGTCCGTTCCGGGCCCTGATGAGCGGTCTGTCGAGACGGAGCAGACCGGATTCTGGTCGCGTCTGAGAGCACCGAGTCGATTCCTGCTCCCACGTACGGACGCCTGGCTGGGTCATGAGGACACGGAATCGTCCCAGAGCTTTGACTCCGGATTCTAAGTCGCGATACTGCCACCTGACTGCCGCCTCCCGCTTGAGGCGCGCGCAGAAACTCACGACGTCTGATCAAGGGACCACCCGTGCAGGTCAAGCTCACGAGCCGACATGGCAAAGTTAAAGACGAGGCAGCGGACCACATCCGCACAAAAGCTGAACGATTGGCGACAACATTCGACCGAATCACACAAATCGAAGTAACCGCGGATTTCGAGCACGACGACGTCAAAGTGGAAATTCTCGTCGACACCGAGCACCGACACGATTTCGTCTCGCGTGCCGAGGGTGAAGAAGTTGCAGTCGTTTTCGACGCGGCCCTGCACAAGATGGAACACCAGATCCGTCGCTACAAGGAGAAGCTGCAGGATCACCGCCGGGATGTCCCCATGGGCGGTGATCCCAACGTGCCGACTGATGACGAGGAAGACGTGTAAACGACTGCGTTGGCGATTGTGTTCAGTGCCTCGGTGACATCCGGGCATCGTAGCATTTGCGGTCTGACCGACCGGCTGGTCCACGTGCCTGATGTGATTGGGACGTGCCAGAAAAGCCCCATGAACCTGGCCGGTACAAACGGTTCGTGACCATTGACGTTCTTCATCCCCGGGCATACCGTGCCGGGTTTCCGCGATCGGCTCCGCCCATATCTGGCTGGGGCATTCGGACATTCAATTTCCGCAATTTGTGTCCCTTCACGTTCGGCGGCGTTTCGGAGGAGTACTGATGAAGCTGACTGAGTTCGTAGTGACAGAAGCGATCATTCCCGATCTCAAGGTCGGGTCGAAAAAGGCCGCTATTCGGGCCATGGTCGCTGCCCTGAAAGATGCGAACGCAATCCCGGCCGACGACGAAGAAGGCATTGTCGCGGCAATTATGAAGCGCGAGGAGCTGGGCTCGACCGGAATCGGAAACGGTGTTGCCGTTCCACATACGAAACATCCGTCGGTAGACCGGCTGGTAGCGACTGTCGCCCTGGCACACGACGGAGTCGATTTTGCCAGCCTGGATGGCGAGGATGTGTATATTCTGTTCCTGCTCGTCTCGCCACCAGACCGACCAGGTGATCACCTTCGCGGCCTCGAGAACATCTCACGACACTTACGGGATTCGACGTTCTGCAATTTTTTGAAGCAGTCGCGCAACTGCGCCGACATTGTCGAACTGCTTGAGGAAGCGGACAACAAAGGCTCCGCCTGATACGACCCTTCAGTCCGGCTCATTCGAGCCTTTCGCTGCCTCTCTTCTGCAGGTGGTGTTTCTTCGCTGTTCCAATCATGAGTGACACTGTGCAAGCAACGGTGACCGTGCCTGGTGAGAACGGCCTGCATCTGGTGCCGTGCTCGCTGATCGCCCAGAGTGCAACTGCACATGCCTGCGACGTCAAGATCAGCAAGGGAAGTCACACGGTCGACGCAAAGAACATCTTCGACCTGATGACGCTGAACGCAGGGCAGGGAGCCCGACTGCTGCTTGAAGCAGCTGGTGAAGGTGCCAGCGACGCTGTGGACAGCATTGTTCGCCTTTTCGAATCGGGGTTTAACGGACACTCGAAGAAGAGCTGACGAGTCATCTGCCGACCGCTCCTGGAATCATCATGCTCACCAGAACTGGGATCGCTGTCTCACCCGGTGTTGCGATCGGGCCCGCGATGCTTCTCGGTGCGGACTCATTTCGAATTCCACAGCGGTTTGTGAGTGTGGATGCCGTCGAAGTCGAAGTTCAGCGATTCCAGAAAGCACTCGACACCGTCAGCAAGGCCATCGAAGACAACGAACGGATCGCCGGGGAACGTCTCGGCGACCAGTACGCGGCGATCTTCGGGGCGCACCATATGATGGTGCGGGATGTGAAACTGGTTGGTGAAATCGAGTCGCTGATCAGGAAAAAATGCTTCTCTCCCGAGTTCGCGTGCAGCCGCATCCTGCGGAAGTACGCGCGAGCATTCCAGAATCTGGGTAATCCGTATCTGGCCGAACGCGCCGCGGACGTCATCGATCTGGAAAAGCGGCTCCTGAGGGCCTTGCTGGGGGAACAGCGGCAGGAACTGTCACATCTCACCGAGCCAGTCATCATTCTGGCCGGCAACCTGACTCCCAGCGAAACGGCCAACCTTGACCAGAATCACGTGCTGGGTTTCGCGACCGAAGCCGGTGGTCCGACGAGTCACACAGCAATTCTCGCCGGAGCTCTTGAGCTACCCGCAGTCGTTGGCGTCGGAAATTTCCTGACGGAAATTAATGCTGGCGACATCGTCATTCTGGATGGTCATCGGGGCGAGATCGTCATTGACCCGGACGAAGAGACTCTGGCCCGCTATCGCGATTCCGTGCAACAGAGGGAGTCGCAGACTGAGCGGTTGTCGGCGTTGCGTTCCGTCGAAGCGAGGACGCCTGATGGTGTCCGTATTCAGGTCCTGGGCAACATCGAGTTTCCACAGGAAGTCGAGCATTGCAACGATCGCGGGGCGGACGGAGTCGGCCTGTATCGGACTGAATTCCTGTACCTCCGCGCGGGTCGTGAGCCCACCGAAGAAGAGCACTACGAGGCCTATTGTCGAGTGATCCGGGAGATCGGCGATCATCCGATCGTCATCCGCACACTCGACCTTGGCGCGGACAAAGTGCCCGCTGGTGAAGAGCTCAGCACGGAAATCGATAATCCGGCATTGGGGCTTCGCAGCATTCGATTGAGCCTGCGTAATGTCGACCAGTTCAAGACTCAGCTCCGAGCCATTTTGCGAGCGGCCGTGTTCGGCGAAGTGCGGATCATGTTCCCGCTGATCTCATCCCTGCTGGAGTTGCGTAAAGCCCGGATGATCCTGAACGACGTGGCCGAAGACCTGGAAGAAGACGGCATCGAGTTCAGTCGTGACGTGTTGGTCGGGATGATGGTCGAGGTTCCCGCTGCGGCAATGCTGGCAGATCAATTCGCAAGAGAGGCCGACTTCTTTTCAATCGGTACCAATGATCTGATTCAGTACACGCTGGCGGTCGATCGGGGAGCACAGGACGTGTCCAACTTGTACCGTGCTGGTGATCCGTCTATTCTCCGGCTCATCCAGACCGTCGTGAACGCGGCCAGTGAACGGGGCATTCCCGTAACTGTTTGTGGCCAAATGAGTTCCGATCCGAAGTTTGTCCCTCTCTTGCTGGGACTCGGGTTGCGACAGCTAAGTGTCACGCCTCTCGCGATTCCCGACGTAAAGGACGTCATTCGACACGTCAGCATCGAGCGGGCCGAACAGATTGCCCAACATGCTCTGTCTCTCGATTTGGCGCGGGACGTCGAAAATTACCTCCGTATTGAAGTCCAGCGGCTGCAGTCGGAAGAGACCGCAGCCGGTTCATCTACAGAAGGATAGGACAGGCCTGCAACCTGTCAGGGGCAGAATGAAATCCTGTCCTGCTCCAGCAATTCAACTGATTTCACTCACTGAGGGTCTCACTCGCGATCTATCGACAGCGACGACAACGAGACAAGGTGAAGCACAGAAGGGAATTCGGGTGAGTCTGGCGGTCGTTTACCATCTGCCTGGCAGTCCCCCGGTCGTTGACGGGCCTTATGGTCCGGCATCGTCGGCCGATTGTGAGCCGGTACGCAACGCCCCCGAAAAACCAGACAAATGCTCGGCCAACGGCCGCCCCGAAATTGCGCAACGCACGAGTCAATTTGGCCGGAAATTCCTGGCAGCCAGCGTGTGGGTCTGTTCCACACCCTCCAAAGGGTCTCGTCAGGCGTTGCGGTTCAGCTTCGTGCCGTTCGATGCATTGAATGCCCATTCCAGGCGTCACCTTATCGAGAGTCCTGCGTCCATTTCCCTGCAGATAGTTCCGTCGGCTTTGTGCCACGGCCGCGTTCCGGCTGTGAAACGAAACTGGCGATCCAATCTCTCGGGACCAGATGCAGGAGCCGCTGCAGACCGATCGCCCAGCGAGACCCCAACGCAAGGGGTCGACCATGAAGAAGGAAATGCTGATCAACGTCCGGCAGCCGGAAGAGAGCCGGATCGGACTAATCGAAGATGGAGTGCTTGAAGAACTTTACGTCGAGCGGAACAGCCTCGAAAGCTGCGTCGGCAATATCTACAAAGGCCGCGTCGTCAATCTTGAGCCGAGTATTCAGGCGGCGTTCGTTGACTTTGGTGTCGGACGCAACGGATTCCTGCACGTCAGCGATGTTGAATACCAGTACTTCAAACACCTGCTGAATGGCGAAGCAGAAGAAGAAGCTCCTCGCCGGGGCCGCGGTCCGACCGATCGTGGGATGCGGAACAAGCCTCCGATTCAGGAGATCTTCCGCAAAGGCAGTGAAGTTGTTGTCCAGGTCATCAAGGAGGGCATCGGTTCAAAGGGACCGACATTATCGACCTATGTCAGCATTCCGGGCCGATATCTGGTGTTGATGCCCGCGCTGCAGCGCGTCGGAGTCAGTCGAAAGATTGAAGACGAAGATGCCCGCCGGAAACTGCGTCGTCAGCTCAATGAACTCGATCCGCCGCCTGGCGTGGGTTTCATCATTCGGACGGCCGGGCTCGATCGATCCATTGAGGATCTGGACCGAGACCTTAACTATCTGATTCGACTCTGGAAGGTGATTGTGCGGCGCATCAAGGACGCGTCCGCGCCCGTTGACATCTACCAGGACAGCGACATGATCACGCGGACGATTCGCGACATTTTTGCGGGCGATATCAACGCCGTGTGGATTGACGAAGTGTCAGCCTACGAGCGGGCTCAGGAGTTCATGAAGGCGGTCATGCCCGGCCACGAGAGCCGCGTCCATTTCTATGACGCTCAGGAATCGATCTTCCACAAATATCAGATCGAAAATGAGATCGCCCGCATCCAGAACCGCGAAGTCCCTCTGAAGGGCGGCGGGTCGATTGTGATCGATCCGACAGAAGCGCTGGTCGCCATCGACGTCAACAGTGGCAACTGCCGAGTCGACGACAATGCCGAAGAGACGGCCTATCAGGTCAATCTGCGAGCGGCCGATGAAGTCGCTCGGCAAATCCGGCTGCGGGATATCGGCGGAGTGGTCGTGGTGGACTTCATCGACATGCGGGAGGATCGGCACCGGCGGGGTGTCGAGCGGGCTCTCAGCGATGCCATGAGGCGCGATCGCGCTCGGTCAAAGGTACTGCGAATCAGCCCGTTCGGACTGGTTCAAATGACCCGACAACGGATTCGGCCGTCACTACGTCGCAGCATCTACAAGGACTGCCCCTGCTGTACTGGAACCGGGCTGGTCAAGACGTCCGAAAGTGTCGCCATCGAAGTGATGCGGAACCTGATCACGGCGGCATCGCGCGACGCTGTCGAGCGGATCGTCGTTGAGGTGCAGCACGACGTCGCAGACTACCTGAGCAACGGAAAACGCCGCGAAATCAACGCGGTGGAGGACGCTTCCCGAGTCGCAGTCAGCATTCGCGGGCGGGGCGACGTGACTCCGAATCACATTGTGATCGAATGCACGGACGCGGCCGGACACCTGTTCCGGATTCCCGTACCAGCGGACTCGCAATAGCAGGAACCCATTGCTAGCATTCCGAGCTTTTCCGCACGGTCGGATGTCCATTCGGCCAGCGGAAACTCGGCATTTCCCCTTTCAGTTACTCTCAGTTATTGAGAGAGAGACGGCAGAATGTTCGCGATCATTGAAGACGGCAGCCGCCAATACCGCGTGAGTCCTGGCGATACACTGACGGTGGATTACCGGTCCGCAGCAACTCAGGGTGAATCACTGACGTTTGACCGGGTTCTCCTGGCGAATGGCGGCAATGCCAGTGCGATTGGGCAGCCCGTGATTGATGGAGCATCCGTCGAGGCGGAAGTCGTTGAAGGCGAATTCAAAGGCCCGAAGCTGGAGATTCAGAAGTTTCGTCGGCGTAAGAACTCGAAACGGCATACGGGCCACCGGCAGAAGCACACGGTTGTCCGGATTACCGGCATCAACGTCCCGGGGCTGGAAGTCACCGAAGAAAGTGCACCAGTCGAGGCAGCACCGGAACCCGAGCCTGCGGCTGTGGAAACGCCCACTGAAGAATCGCCCACTGAAGAATCGGCTGCGGATGAATCGGCTGCGGATGAAAGTTCCGAGTCGGCCGCGTCATCAGACGAGTAGGTCCGACATCCCTGCGATAGCGTATCAGCGCCCGGCTTCTGGCCGGGCGTTTTTCGTCAGGTTCGCGGTTCCTGGGTGAGCATCCCTACTTCGATATCGCGGCTTCGAACGGCGTCCACTCGACGGGGATGCGAAGCCGGACGAGAAGCTGGCGCCGCATGACCGGTATAACCGGCAGGACACGCTCCAAAGTCTACCTCACGGTTGAATCGCTCACGCAGTCCCTCTCGAAGCAGGTCGATAGCTCAAACGGCTACCTCTGGCCGCTCTGACTTTCGAGCTTCGAGGAACTCCGCCCATGCGTCATTGCACTCTCGCAGCGCTGCTGCTGATTGTTCCGGCAACTTTTCTGGCTGGGCAGGCTTTGACGCCGCCCGCTTCTCCGGCAACCGGGCGCTGGTTGACTGACTATGCTCAGGCAAAGGCGGAATCCCGCCGACTGAACATGCCGCTGCTCGTACATTTCTCGGCCGCATGGTGCGGACCATGTCAGGTTATGGAACGCGAGACATTGAACTCGCCAGCCGTCCTGGCGGTGTTCGGGCAGGACGTCGTCGGTGTGAAACTCGACTTCGATCGCGATCGAGGACTGGCTGACGCGTTTCGGGTGAAGAGCATCCCAGCGGATGTTGTTGTCGCTCCAGACGGCAAGATCCTCGGGCGTCATTCAGGTAAGCAGAAATCCGGCCCCTACACAGCTGCGTTGAAACACTGGGGCGGGCAGTTTGAGCGTCCCCCGGCTCAGCCTCCGGCCGCTGCCCAACCACTTATGGCAACTTCGGCACAACCGTTCGCGGCCGGGCCCGAGCTTCAATCGCAACCAGCGTCTCCGCAACGGCGCGTGAATCAACCACAGCGGCTGGGGCCACCAGGGTCGGCAGGACAGCCACCGGGCCAGGACGTTACGCCAGAGTTGCCACCGCTGATCGGGCTGGACGGTTACAGCCCGGTGCAAATTACTGCTCACCGTCAGTGGGTGAACGGTCAACGAGAGTTCGCTGCGATCTGGCAGGGAGTTGTGTATTACCTGACCAGCAAAGAGGAGCGGGACCTGTTTATCGCTTCTCCGCACAAGTACGCACCGCGCTTGCTTGGCTGTGACCCGGTGTCGCTCGCAGAGTCCGGGCGTGCCATTCAGGGCAGCGTCGAATGCGGGGCGTTCTACGACAGCCATCTCTACCTCTTCGAGAATCAGGATTCGCGAACTCGCTTCAAGCGCGCCCCGGAGCACTTCCTGACATCACGTCGCCCGGTTACAGCGGCCAACGTCATTGGGCGGCGGCTGTATTAAGACCCTTCGAACCTGATTTCGACCAACATGTTGTCGCAGGATCGTGCGAGGGCAGAATCGATTGATGATTGGCGATTGATGAGTGTTGATTTTCGAAGTGAAGCCACGCGGGGGCTGTGACGATTCCAGATGATGGCCAGTTCCGACACTTCGCCAATCGCTAATCATCAATCGCCAATCATCAATCAATCCAACTGACGCAAAGCGGCTCTGGCTTACGAGCTTGTCTCAGCCGCTGCGTAGAGTCGTTGTCCCTGGATCAGTACGCTTGATCGTCGGCCCACGCGATCGGCCTCCGGCCAGGGAGAAATCAAATGACGTTCCGTTGCTGCCTATGCGCCGTGATTGCCGGATGGTTTGCGTGTCTGCAGGCGACCAGTGCCGTACCTGAAGAGCCCATCCAAATCGGCTTCGAGCCGCAATTCGTGTTCGACAACTGGGTCGTCGATAACCACTGGGCCATTCGCTACAAGCGACAGGCGGTGAAACGTGTGTTTCACCAGGCGACGCCATACACAGGCAACCCGATCCTTAGCGGTGATCAGCCAAGCCATTTGTGGGCCGCGCGTGACCCCGAGTCCGGGAAGTTCCGCATTTACTATCAGGCGAACTTTCGGCGTGACAGGAAGCCCGGCGAGTCGGGCGGTCAGTACACGACACTGATCGCGTACGCCGAGTCGGACGACGGGCTGGAGTGGGTCAGGCCAGACCTGAAACTCTTTCCCTGGCATCAGGCCCAACCGAGCAACGTCGTTGTCGCGCGAGTTAATGAGCCGCGGACACAGACGTCGGCTCCCGTGCTGCTGGAGGTTCCGCAGGATGATCGTCGAGGTTTCCGCTGGCTGATGCTCTACCGTGCCAAGGGCCGAGGAGTCGGCGATTTCAGTGGCATCCGCATCATTGGATCACGGGACGGCGTTCACTGGGATGCCGACAGCGACACACGAATCGCCCATCTGCACAGCGACTGCCACAACACAATCTCGTACGACCCTCGACGGAAGCGATATGTGATGTTCTGTCGCGGCAAGCACATGTATCGGGCATTCGGTGACGAGATGATTGACACCGGAGCGTCGCGTCGCGTTGCTCGCATGACGAGCCCTGCTCTCTGGACGGATTGGCTGGACGGTCAGACGCCGCAGACGGTGATGGTCCCGGACGAGGTCGATAGTGAGACGCACTTCAACTTCTTTTATGGCATGCCGACCGTCTACCGCTACGGAGTCTATTGGGGCGGTTTGCAGCCGTTCCGCATGAACGACTTCATTCACTCCGAGCTAACCGTGAGCCGAGACGGCGAGCACTTCGAGCGTTTCGCCGGGCGTCCGCCAGTGATCCCGTACGGTGACGAAGGCCAGTGGGACGACACGATGATCTTCGCGTGTCCGGCCTGGATCGAAGTGGGCGACGAGTGGTGGCTGTACTACAGCGGATGGGACGGCCCGCATGGAACTGCCGAACGGACGGGCGGCATTGGATTGGCCCGCATCCGACGGGAAGGTTTCGTTTCCCTGCGAGGGCCGCGTGATGGCGGAGTCGTCTGCACTCGAACACTGCAGTGGCCCGGCGGCGATCTGGTCATCAACGCGGACGCCTCGGCGGGTGAGGTTAAGGTGCGCGTCTCTGACGCCCGCCGTCGACCGGTCGAGGGGTTTGACTATGACGAGTGCGAGACGTTCTCTGGAAACTCAGTCACTCACACGGTTACTTGGGCGGGCAACTCGTTGAGCTCGCTGCGTGGCCGCGTGATCCGGCTTGAGTTTTACCTGGACGACGCCGACCTGTATTCGTTCCGCGCAGCCCCAGTTCAGAACGGCACATCCGGCGATGAATCGTCATCAAACGGGTCGTCATCCAGTTCGTCGTCGTCATCGTCCAGCTCGTCATCGAGATCGGGATGCAACGGGTCGCCAGGCTGAAAGAAGAAATCGCCGAGCCCCATGGGAACCATGTCGCCACCCAGTGACTGACTGCGACGGTCAGCAAGCGTCGACAGGTCGAGCGCATCGTCTCCGAGGCAGCGTTGCAACGCATCTCGCCAGACTTCATCGCGTCCCAGCGGATGGTCGGGTGACTGCGCAAGTCGCTTCAGCGCGTACCGCAGCACGTTGATGCCATCCCGCGTCGAAAAGTCGAGCTTCAACGCGTGTGCCTGTTGCAGAAAGTCCACCGTCAGCGCGAGCATGTCGTCGTTGGCGAATGGAAGATGGTATTTCAGAATCGCCAGTTCGTCGTCCCGGTTGGGAGCCTCCAGCGTCAGCGTGGGCTGCAGACGGCTGAGGATGTAGTCCGGAATCTCGAACGTGGATTCGTCGTCGTTCATCGTGACCGCACAGCGAAAATCCGCATGAGCGGGAATGGTGATTCCAGCGACGATCGATTCGACGTAACGCCGATGATCCAGCAACGGAGCCAGACTCGCCCACGACTTTTCATTCATGCGGTTGCCTTCGTCCAGCAGGCAGACACCGCCGCGAATCATCGCAGTCACCAGTGGCGAAGCGTGGTACTTGATGCGTCCGTCATCCGCGAGCACGGGCGTGACCAGCAAATCCTCGGGACGCGTGTCCGCAGTGCACTGATAGATATACAGCTCCTGCTCACGAGCAGCGGCAGCGGCGATTGCGAGCGTCGTTTTCCCGATACCGGGGACACCAAGCACTCGTGGAGCGAGCGGCAGGTCCTTCTCATCGACGACGATCCAGCAGGCCAGCAATTGCCGCAGGGATTCGTCCTGGCCGATCCAGTGCCCTGCAGACCGATCGGGCTGGCTGAGAGTCAGACTCACGCCATCTATCGCTACCTGTTCCGTCATCGTCTACCTGTTGGACCGGAGTAAACCTGATTGGAAATCGCGTCGACAGTAGTTGCCGTTAGTGCCAAGAGAACTCCCGGTGTTCCGAGCGTCGAGCCGATGCCGGACAACAATTCACGTGACTGCACGCATTTGAGACGGTTGTATGGAAACCGTGCGGACACACGATACCGAATCGGACGGCAGATCTCCCCTCGGTCCAGACATCGCAAACGCCCCGCTTCCGCCAACTGATGCCCACGTATCGGCCGGCCGCTGAGTTTCTGCCCGCAGGCCGAGAACAGACTCTCGTCTTCAGGTCTCCGTTGCTCGCATGAGTAGCTCTGGCGTGCCTCCCGGGCTGGCGAAATCGCCTTCTGCGACATCGCGTTCCCTTTGCCCTGGCCGGACCGTGCGGACTGATCCGCCATGTACCGGTAAGCCGCAAATTCGACTTCGCCCAACAAACCCACGCCTTAGGGTTGATATGACGTGAATGCGGGATACATTGATGTGTCAAGTCCCGTGATCACGGGATTTGGCTGCGGCTACCCGCGGTACGGAAAAGTCGAGGATCGTTTGTCCTATTGAGTCCGGTGTTCGGGCTGAATCGTTTTTGCTACCCAGCTATCGGGAGACCAGTCCATGAAACGCGCGAAGAAGGGATTTACTCTGATCGAGTTACTGGTGGTCATCGCCATCATTGCAATCCTGATCGCCTTGCTGCTACCGGCCGTACAGCAGGCTCGTGAAGCGGCTCGAAGGTCACAGTGCAAGAACAACCTGAAACAGCTCGGTCTGGCCTTGCACAACTACCACGATGTGAACAACGCCCTTCCGCCGGGTTACATCGAGGGTCTCGTGCCCGGCAACAACGGGTTCGGCTGGAACCAGCACATTCTGTCGTACTTCGACCAGGGACCTCTGTTCGATAAGTTCAATGCCAATATCCCTCTCAACATTGCTCCGAATAACTTGCAGGCTGCCGCTGTTCTGACTCAGGTTCGCTGCCCATCCGATGTTGGACCCGAGCAGGACTCCAACAACGGTGCTGGAACCCGAATTGACAGCATGGGAACTTCCAATTACCCGGCTAACTTCGGCGTTGGATTGCCAAGTGGCTCTCTGACTCCAACGGTCGTCCAGGGAGTCTTCGGCCGGAACACGAAAGTTCGTTTTCGTGATCTGAAAGACGGTAGCTCGAACGTCATGTTCGTCGGTGAACGACGTATGCCGCGCCTGTGTACGGGCCCCTGGCTTGGTCCGCAGGGTTCCTACTGCACGTTCTGGGCGGGTGTTGGCCCGACTGGCCCGGCGCTGACTAACGTTGCCTCGTCGAACCCTGAACTGAACCAGATCATGGGTACGACGAACCAACTGTTACTCGATACGACCACTCCACGGAGTGGTCCATCGACACTGCTTACTGCCGCGACTATCGTGAAAATCAACCGCCTGGCGCTTAACCAGGGTACCGGCATCGCCGGACTCACTCCCCTCAGTGGCCAGTTTGCTGACACAGTTACCGTCGGCTTCAGCAGTTGGCACACAGGTGGTATGCAGGCACTTCTCGGCGACGGTACGGTCCGTATGATCAATGAGAACATTGACGTCAACACGTACCAGAATCTCTCGCGTCGTTCAGATGGCGAGACTCTCGGAGAATTCTGATCTGCGACAATCCGACAAACGGAAAAAGTGAACGACGCCGACCTGTCACTGACAGGTCGGCGTTTTTTGTTCGGTCATGCGTGTCCTCCGCAAGCGATCGAGCGCTCCGAGCGAATGCGGAGCGGACCAGCATTGCCGATTCCGTTGACGTTGCCTCTAATCCAGTCAATCGATCAACGATCATTGATTCGTTGGCCGTCCTTTCGCCAGACTGTACTGGTTTGAGTGACCCCACCCGCCTCGACAACTCTCTTCCCCGGAGCCCCACCTGTCGAAGCCAGGAGTTTTGTCTCGATGCGACTCGCTGCGTTTCTGCTCTCTGCCGCGATTTGTGCCGCGATCGGCTGGGTGATCTATCAGGATTCACTCGCATCGACGGTAACCGAACCCAAGGCCAAAGAGGCGGAAGTCGTTGCCGTGGCCGCGGCTCCCGTCAGTGAGCAGACAGTCGAGGATCGCGTTGAGCTCGTTGGCGGGCTGGAGGCAGTGACTCAAGTGGCGATTCGCTCGCGCGTCAGTGGATATCTGACGGGACTGGAATTTGATGTGGGCGATCCCGTCGACATGGACGTCGTCGTCGTTGAGCTGGACGACAAGACCACTCAAGAGCTGTTGAGCCGAGCAACGGCTGCCGAACGGGTCGCGCAGGCCCAACTGGACGCACAGAAGTCCCGGGAAGAGCAGGCGCAGCGGCAGGTGGAACGCTACCGCGCGTTGGGTAGATCAGGTGTCAGTACCGATCAGCAGCTTGAAGACGCGGAATCCGCCTGGGCGGTGGCAAGAGCTGAAGTGAAACTGGAAGAGGCTCGCCTGAGCCAGGCGCAAGCCGACCTGGAACGAAGCCGACTGACACTGGAAGAGTTGCAGATTCGATCACCGGTCAGTGGTTTCGTGGCGGAACGCAATGTTGAAGTGGGCGACCTGGCACGGGCCGAAGACATCCTGCTCCGTATCGTTGATCTGAGCACAGTACGCACGGTCGTCAACGTGGTGGAACGCGACTATGGCAAGGTGCGCGTTGGCCAGCAGGCCACCATTCGCGTCGATGCCGTTCCGGCCAAATCATTTCCTGGAATCGTCGTCAGTAAGGCTCCAGTGCTGGATCCGGGGACTCGAACCGCTCGCGTGATGATCGAGATCAGGAATCCGGACCTGCTGCTGAGACCAGGCATGCACGCCCGCGTGACGATCGTCGCGGACCGGCATCGCGACGCTCTCGTGATTCCGCTGTCTGCAATGCTGGAACGAGACGGCGAGCAGTTTGTTTTTGAAGTCGACGCCGATTCAACCGCCCGTCGCCGAACGGTCAGCACGGGAATCCGGGATGGCGATGTCATCGAAGTGCGGCAGGGGCTGAGCCCCGAATCCCGCGTCATCACGCTGGGCAGCCGACTGGTGCAGGACGGTTCGCTTCTGGACGTCAGTCCGGACACGTCGATCGTCCAGGCACCCGTCAAGCAGTCGACCGACCGTTCTGACTCGGCGACCGGCGAGTAGCTTCGAAGCAGCACTACGAACCGACCTGCTCGGACACACTCAGGCAGCGCGACCGAATCGCGCCTCTCATGCAGCCGGGCCGCGCAGCATCTGAAAGCCACGCCACGCATACACCAGACCGCTGTAGGTGGTGACCGCGACGGCCAGCCAGAGCAGAATGTCCCGCGCCAGAATGAAGGACGCGACTTGCTCAAATTCCGGGCTCAACGAGAGCAGGCTGGCAATCACTGCCACGCACTGCAGAGCCATCTTGATCTTTCCGCTCCAGGTGGCCGAGAAGTCCTGGCCGCTTTGTTCGAGGAACGAACGCAGGCCGGTGACAAACATCTCGCGACCGATCACGGCCATGACCATCCACGAATTCACACCCGACGTGCCCGACTTTTCCAGCAGAAACACGAATGCTCCGCAAACAATGATCTTGTCGACAAACGGATCGAGAATGCGTCCTAACGTTGTCACAAGTCCATACTTGCGCGCGATGTACCCGTCGAGGAAATCGGTGGCCGCAGCGACGGCGAACAGCACGGCCGATTCAATCCAGAAACCCTCGACATAGATCAGCCCAAACAGCACGAACGCAAGCAACAAACGACTGAGCGTGATCAGGTTCGGGGCATTCAGCGATTTTCGATCGATCGGAGCGGGCGCCTGAGGCGGCGGGCTGACGACAGGCGTTTTGTGGTCACTCGTATCCGGCATCGGTGCTGCGGACTGCTCAATGATCGAAAGGGCAACGCAACGACACGCCGTTGCACGACGCGGGCAAGTGTCGCAGATTGATCCGATCAATCAACACCGTCCGAAGATGGGAATATTCCGCCAACGGCAGCAACGAACTGATCAGCCGTGCGCGCAGGCACGCGGACAATCGAAAAACCGGGCTCTTAACCACACGCACCGGTAACCCCTTACGCTTCCGACGCCCAGGGTGTCCGAGTCGCCAACGGCTGGTCTCGTCTGGTTCTTTCGATCACATCGATTTTTCGGAATCTGCTCGTTCATCCGGTAGTGAGCTTTACACGGTCGGTGCCGTGTGCCGATCTGGACAATGGTGCGGTCCTGCGTACCGCGATTCCAGGGAGGGAGTCGCAACCGGGCGGCGATAGCGGCCGGAATATTCCGCTGACGGACCAGAGGGGGAGACAGAATGTCGGAGACGACTCAAGGATCACGGTGTCGCTGGCTGCGAAGGTTCCTTGCACGGGCGATTCTGGCTGCGACAGGATCGTGGTACGCCGGGACAAATGCGAACGCTGCTGACGAACCATGGTGGGCTGGGATTCTCACTGTCTCGTCGGAAGACGAACACTACACCGCTGGCCCAGGATACGAATGGCGTCAGGATCCCGACGCTGGACACCACGGTCCGCATCACCTGCCGCCCGTGATCGGCAGCTTTTCCCGGGGGCCCGGAGAAGCATCGCTGCGGTTTCCAGTGGACCGCGTCATTGTCACCAGTCTTCAGGTTCCTGTTGCGGGAACACTGACACCGCAGCCTCTGACGGCCAATAATCCCGTCGGTGGTTCGCCGCTCACGCTCGTGCCTGGTGGCGGGACATTCAACATTCTCCGTGGCAGCAACCTGACGATCTTCGACTCCGCCTCGCCAGTGACCGCGCAGCAGCTTCAGACCTTCAACCGACTCTGTACGGGGTTCCAGCCCTTCACGGTCGTGGGTACGGTTGGGTCAGAGAACGTGGTCAGCACATTGACGACCGCGCAGATCGATGCGGCGTTTGCTGCAACAGGCCAGCCATATGACCTGGTGTCAATCGTCGATCCGTCCGGCAATCTGCTGAATGCCGCCAATGGCGTCCTGGCCGCAGCCAACGCGGTTAACGGCACGACAATCTTCGATCCGACGACGTCTGCCGCCATTCGAGCCAAGGACACCGAAACGTCGGGAGTCTTAAACGGGTCCGTTAACAACGGTGACTTGTTCGACGCGCTGTATGCCTTCGACTACGTCGTTGACATGGCCGTCCCCAGTCCCAGTGCTGACGGCCTGTTTGGGCGAACAACAGTCGGTACCAACGGAGTGGTCCGCACAACAAACCGCCTGTTCTTCGATTACTCGATCGTGAACAACGCGTTACCCACGTCCCGAGCCGAGAGTATCGATCGATTCACACTCGCCTGGGAACGGACATTCGGCGAAGGACATTTCTCGCTGGAAGGCCGCATCAACATGGCGGCCGCTCTCGACAACCGCATCATTCTGGAAAACGGAGCCGGACCGTCGCAAACAGAGTTCGGCAACATGCTGCTGGTCCTCAAGCAGGAACTGTATGTGTCGGACTGTGCCGTTGTGTCCGGCGGCCTGGGTATGTCGCTGCCCACCGGAAGTGACGTCGCCATCGACAATCTGGCCGGAGTACCCATCCTGGAACTCGACAACGAAGCGATTCACTTCAAACCCTTCATTGCCGGCATCCTGGTGCCGGACGACCACTGGTTTTTCCAGGGGTTCTTCGAATACGACGTCGCCGGTGGCACCAACAACGCATTACTGAATCTGACTGGTCAGGGCCTGCGGAAGGTCGGTCGTTACCGCGACTCGTCGCATCTGCTGTTCGATCTGCAGGCGGGTTACTGGTTCGGCGAATCACATGATGACCACGGACATGGTGGTGGTCATGGCGGCCACGATGATCACGGTGGTGGCCACGACGATCACGGTGGCGGACACGACGATCATGGCGGACACGGCGGGCACGACGATCATGAGGAAGAGCCGTTCTGGATGCCTCAGCGGTGGGCTCCGATCGTCGAACTTCACTTTGATCGCGGTATGAGCGACGCGTCAGTCCTGCGTGGTCCGTCGTATCGAATCACGGATATCTCGTCCGACCGGGAAGCCGTCAACATGCTGTTCGGCAGCATCTTCGACATGGGCCACGACAAGACCGTGTCTGTCGCATACGTCACAGGCGTTGGCGGGGACGGCAGCAGCAGCGACGGTGAGTTCCGGATGGTCCTCAACTGGCCATTCAATCCGCGTTAAGAGGACGTCGAACGCAGCGGAGAGTTGATCGCGTCCGACGCGACGACCGTTGGGGAATGAGTGGCTCGGTCCTCACAGCTCCGCGTAGATCACAACCGTCGCCACAGACCGCGCCAGATCGTTTCGCCTTCCTTGCGTTTCTTCCGCTCGAAGCTGGTCTGATAATCCATGTCGTGACCGGGCGTCTTTTCCGGTGGTGCCGGCAAAGTCTCGAAGTCGGAGTGGTGATCCATCAGTGCCTTGATCACCTCGAAGTACTCGCCCACATCGGTCCATGAATGCAGGTGCCCCCCGGGCATCAACACGCGCGAACACAGATCGACCAGCTCATCAGTGAAAATCCGCCGCCGCCGGTGCTTCTTCCGCCACCACGGGTCCGGAAAATAGACATGTACGGCCTGGACAGAATCAGGCGCCATGTGATTCCTGAGAGCGGTAATTGCGTCACCGCCGATCACACGGGCATTCGCAGCCTCCCTCTTCAAAAGACGTTTCGCGGCGCGTCTGCCCTCCCCGAAGTCGAGTTCCAGCCCGAGATAATTCACGTCCGGATTCGCCAGACTGGCATTGTTCAGGAACAGTCCCCGTCCGCACCCGACATCCAGTTCGATGGGGTGATCGTTCCCCCAGAATGCCGGCCAGTCGACAACATCTGAAATGTCGCTGAGTGCAATGAACCAGGGCCGCAAATCCTCGACACCGTCCGGCAGCGGTTGATCGTATGAGACTGTCGTTTGCATCGTCTCTCTGATTGTCGTTCGTAAGTCACTCGGCTGTGCAAAGCCAAACATGGTTTCGAGGGCTTGATTCATGCGATCAACGCAACCCGTCAATCGCCAAGCGCGTTCGGCAGTTCTCTCGGACGTGCCGATGGGCCTTGCAACCCCCGTTCTGGCGAACGCGGAGAACTTGCGCACGAGACAAGACCATGATTCGTTAGTAGCACAAGAAGGCACGAAAACGAAGTCTCCCTTCTTTGTGTCTATTCGTGCTTCTTGCGGCCATCAATCCCATACCGACCCACGGCCGGCGTTCAGCGGTGCAATGAGACCACGAAGGAGACTGGCACTGCCGCAGCCAGAACGTCTAATGCGACTCACGTCACAGTTGCCGCCCTGATTCGGAATCACGATCCTTCCGGGTAGTTATCTCGTCACGAGTTCGTTCCGACAGAGCCGACGATGCCCCAGCTCATCCGACTTTCCGCCTGCTGTCTGGCCACACTTGCGGTTGTCGCGACTCATGCGGACGACCGGCCGAATATCCTGTGGATTACTGCGGAAGACATGAGCCCCACGCTCGGCTGCTACGGCGATGACTATGCTATCACTCCGCACATCGATCGCCTGTCCTCGGAGAGCGTGCGCTACACTCATGCCTTTGCGACAGCACCGGTCTGCTCGCCGGTGCGGTCCTGCCTGATTACGGGCGTCTATGCGACGTCACTCGGCACTCACAACATGCGGTCCGCGTTTCCCATCCCGAAGAGCATCCATGGATTTCCGTCGTATCTGCGCAAGGCTGGCTACTTCACGACCAACAACTCAAAGACGGACTACAACACATCGAGCTGGGAACGCCTCGTCGAGGAATCCTGGAACGAAAGCAGCAACACGGCTCACTGGCGAAAGCGCCCGGTCGATCAGCAATACAAGCCGTTCTTCAGCGTCTTCAATCTGATGACGTCACACCAGTCCCGCACGATGGTCTGGACGTACGACCGTTTCGTTAAAGAAGTCCAGAGCCGCCTGTCTCCCGACGAAATCCACGACCCGGCCAAAGCCCCGCTCCCGCCGTACTACCCGGACACGCCGATTATTCGCAAGACCGTCGCACGTTTCTACGACTGCGTCACGGCCATGGACAAAGAGGTCGGCAATATCCTGCAGCAGCTCGAAGACGACGGCCTCGCTGACGACACGATTGTCTTTTTCTTCTCGGACCACGGCTCGGGCATGCCACGGCACAAGCGTGCGTTACTCGATTCCGGGATGCACGTCCCACTGATGATTCGATTCCCCGACAAATATCGACACCTGGCTCCAACCGTACCCGGCGAGTCGACAGATCGACTTGTCAGTTTCGTGGACTTTGCATGGACAGTGCTCAATCTCGTGGATGTGGAGTGCCCTCCTTTACATGCACGCCAACGCCGGACGACCATTCCTGGGGAAAGATCAGGGATCGAGTCGCCATTATGCATTCGGACATCGCGACCGTGTCGATGAGGCAATCGATCTGGCACGTTCAGTGCGTGATAAACAGTATCTGTATATCCGGAACTACATGCCGCACCTGGGTTACAACCAGCCCACGGCATGGCCCGATCTCGGGGAGGTGAGGCACGAGTTCTACCGGCTCACCGATCGCGGCACGATGACCGATGCACAATGGCACTTTGCGGCGCCGACACGGCCAATCGAAGAACTGTACGATTGCCAGGCAGACCCGTGGAATCTCGTCAATCTCGCGGGGTCGAAGGAGCATAAACAAACGCTGGAGCGGCTCCGAGAGGCACATGGAAGGCACAGTTTCAACGACCTTGGATTTATTCCCGAAACTCTGGCAGTTGAACTGTTCGGCGAAACGGCCCCGTGGACGGTTGAAAATGAGTATTGCCCGAACGAGGGCAGGGACAGTGACCTCTGTCGTACCATCAGCGCCGCCCGATGGGCCCGGCGGATTGTTGGTCGCGTATCTCCTCAGTTGATCTATGACTGGCTCCGACTGCCAACCGCCGGCGAACGTTACTGGGCAGCGGTGGCGGCGATCAGCCTGAAAAAACTACCCAAATGGCTGGTCGCGAAGCTGGAATCACTCCTGCTGAACGATTCACCTTGTGTGTGCATCGCGGCAGCAGATGCGCTCGCACGTCACGGTCACCTGAGTAAGTCGACCCCTGCTTTGATTCAACTGTTGGACCACGATGACCTGACGGTGGTCCTCCATGCGGCTCGCACGATCGAACTGCTGGGACCAGTTGCAGGCACGGCCGTCCCAGCGATGCGCAAGCTGCTCGATCGAGCCAAACGCCTGCGCCCTTCAGACACTCCAGCCACGTTCGTCCAGTCTGGCGACCAGGACCTCGCCATGTTCGCCAGCTTTGCAGCCCGCGAGTTTCTGAAACACGTCGAAGAGGTCCCGCGCAGGGCACCCGGCACCCGGTAACGCGTCCTGGAACGTAGACATCGCCGGAGTGGTGGATTCCGCAATTCGAATCCGATAACTTGCCGCCCGCCGAGTGACCGTGGTCACGCAAACGCACCCGTAGTTCAATTGGATAGAATACCGGTCTTCGGAACCGGGGGTTGGAGGTTCGAATCCTCCCGGGTGTACTTTACTGGATAAGGACTTACGTCGATTCCTGAGAGCCGCCGAAAGCCGCTGGTGTGGTATTCGGCACGGAATTACGATCGCGTGTGAAGCACAAAGGCCCCGGTCAGCTGCCATTGACCAAGGCTCGAAGCAAACCCTTCGGCTTCATTATTTCTCTCCTGACGCGGGGATCCGAATTTCGACCGTCTGCCTGGACGGAATCGATTTCGGATTGCGTCAGCGGCCAGGCATGCGGTGGGCCGGCGCGAAGCGGTTCCGAGCCACGTTGCCCCGCACGGTGATCCATGCCTGCCCGCGCCGACTCACCGGGAGAACCGTCCGCTTCGCTTGTCACACCCTGCAGTCCAGCGGAACCCAGTAGTTCCAGGTTCGGCTGAATTCCGTGGTCGCCGAACTCGCCAGCGTTTGGAATTCCCGCATGTTCGAGAGACTGGCCAAAGACGCTGGCGACTTCGGCTACCGCAGACCTGGAACGACTGGGGCCGTTTGGACTTCACGAATCGCGGGGTTCGCGGACCACGAGGATGGCCTCCCAGGCTGGTAGCTCGCTGCGCTCCCGGGCGTCGATCACGCGGAGGAACGTGTACAGTTCACGCTGGGCTGCGCGGATTGCTTCCGTCCATCGCGCCTGGTTGCGGCGTGAGGGACGCAGGCGATCGATGGCTGAGCCGGCGCGGTGGAGCATTGTGTCCTGCGACTGCTCGTGCTCCAGCACGATGCGGAGCACGTGCATCAGATAATGCCGCCAGGATCGCAGCGACTCGTCGATAGTCTCGCTGGCGACGACGCCGACCAGACTCCTGATGAGGGACAGCAGTCGCCGCTCCCGTTCATCAATTCCTGACACGCCGTTCAGCTGCTCCAGCCAACTCCGTGCCTCGGCGGAACTCGGACATTTGTCAGGATACGAAAAAACAGTTTCCTGATCCGGATCCTGTGACGAACCAGTGACGTATCTCACAAGGCAAGTCGCCGTACTCCACGCGAGGTCGAGGTCGGGGTCGAGGGCGAGGGCGCGGGCGCGGTCGCGGGCGAGGGCGCGGTCGAGGGCGCGGTCGAGGGCGCGGCCGAGGGCGAGGGCGCGGTCGAGGTCGAGGTCGCGGTCGCGGGCGCGGGCGGCCGACGCATCCAGGAGGTCGTCTTCGGAGAACAGGTCAGACAGTTGGCTCCGGAGAGACTCGGTCGGAGTCGAAAGCGTGAAGTCGCCGGACTGTCCGCGGTGCCAGGCGAGCCAGTCCTGCTCCTCCGAAGACGCTGGTAATTCCGCGGCAGATGGCAGGCGATGCTGCCACGCGGGGAAGCGGCCGTCCAGCCACTGACAATAATTCACGGCGCGGTGGGGGAGCATGCCGAGCACCGGCTCGTCCGGGAGCCCCGGAAACCATCCGTCGTTCCAGTGGGGTGGCCGATAAAACGGGATCACATCCGGATCGCTCAGCAGGAAGAGCTGATATTCGGCCTGCGCCACGGGGCGCGTGCCGATCTGCCGCGCGCCGTCGTCCAGGGCGACAAAGTCCTGCTGCGAGCGGATCAGCACGGCCTCGGCGGCCGGAGTGAATACGTCCGGGTCGTGTGACCGCAGCGCTGCGTGGAGCGTCGCGTTCAGTCGCTCGCGGACGTCGGTCTGCAGCGTGCGGCTCATGCGTTCGCAATCCAGCGCCAGTGCCAGGGACTGGGGCGCCGCGTCGTCCAGGCAGGCGGTGACGATGCCACTGGCGTCGCTCTGGGCCGCGTACAGCAGCAGCGTTTCACGCCACCAGGTCTCGCCGATCCATTGCTGCCAGGCAGGGACCGGGGGCGGCGTTGTGAGCCAGTCCGCCGAGGTCAGGTATTCCTGGAAACTCAGATGGGCGAAGGCCCACACGCCGGATTCCATTTCGAGGATCAGACCGCTGCCGGCCTGCAGTTCCGCCAGAAAGCCGTCATGGCGGGAACGCTCGAGGCCAATCAGTTGCAGCGCCGGGGTCATGACAGCGAGAGCATCGGCGTGCGGGATCTCGCGGAGTTCGACATCCATCATGTGCCGGGCCAGCGGACGCAGGACCGTCAGCTTCTGGTCACCGGTGAGATCTTCTTCGACGCCTTTGGCCTGCCGCCAGCCTTCGAGTAGCGCCTTGCACACCGACTCGTACAACTGCACGCGGCTGCCGGGTAACGCACCGCTGTAGCGGTGTACCATCGCGATCATCGTCAGCAGCAGCGGGTTCGCCGTCAGGTCGAGCAGTGACGGTGTGATCTGCAGCCGACCGAGCAGGTCGCTGGAGTCCTTCTCGGCCCGACGACGCACCTTGTCATTGTCCATGCGGCCGCTGCTGACGACCTCGCTGGCGTGATACCACGCGCGGATGAATGCCGTTACCTGGCGGCGCGAGAACGGCTGGACTTCGAGCACCACCGCGCGATCCAGTGGAGCGGTGCGGTAACCTTGCGGACGCGACGTGACCACAAAGACGTTCTTCGTTCCGATGTCTCGGCGGAGCTGTGCGCCGATCCAGTTCGAGACGGCCCGACGTTTCTGCGGATCGGCGACTTCGTCGAGTCCGTCCAGCAGGATCAGGCATCCGCCACGCTGCAACTGTCGCCGGAACCAGCCTGCGGGCACTTTGCCGCCGAGTCCGGGATAGGTGCGTGCGTCCTGAAAGTGCCGGTCGAGGACCTCTTCCAGATCCGGAACCTTCTTCTTGAACTTCGTGATCTCGCGATGCACGTGCCGGAGTTCCAGCAGCACGGGCAGCCGGGCCCGCACACGATGTTTTCGCTGGCGGTTTCGGACCAGCGTCAGCAGGACGTGTTTGAGCAGCGTCGTCTTGCCACTGCCCGGCGCTCCGACGATGGCCAGGGCGCGCGAGCCGTCGCGTTCCAGATCGCGCAGGTATCGCCAGACCGAATGCGTGCCCTCGCGGACCGGGCCAATCATGGAGGGGGAACGGTCGAGGTTCACGCGCGCCGAGGCCCGCAGGTCGACATAGACTTTTTCCAGGTCGATCCGCATGGCATTGATCAGGCCGAGTCCGCGGTCATTGAACTGACCGTGCTCCATCTGCATTTCGCGCAGGTACCGCCGCCGGAAGCCCGGACTGCGCCGCGCGATCGCCGCTTTCATCCAGTCGAACGTGCGACCGATGATGTCCCGTGCGGCTGCTGGAGCGGCCCGCAGCAGACCGGCCGTGTGATCGACCGCGTCCTGTTCGACTTCGACCCAGACCCGGTACAGGAAGACTGTCAGCAGACACCAGGCCAGGCTGACCAGCGCCGCCCAGTCGGGGTTCTCCGCCACACGTTGCCATTGGGAGGCAAGCACGCCGACAAGTGCGGCCGTCATACCAACCGCAGTCCCAATCCGTCGGACTTTTCCCTGCGTCGTTCTCGACGTGTTTGCAGTGTCGTCCTGTCGTGGCATGTGAATGTCTGGCCGAGTGTGCGGTATCCGTCATGGTGTCTACTGCGTCTGCAGAGATACTGACGCCTGTTCGCCATTTGCGCACAACGCGTCATCAATTGCGAGTCTCCAACCGGCCCGGTACGCCCGGAACAAACGCGATGACGTTTCCAGTGGATCTGTCCCACCTGGCAGTTTCGCTATGCCATACCAGTCCCGGCACCACTCCCGCACGTTGCCGTGCAGGTTCCACGCGTTCGGCCGCTTGCGGCCGACAGCATGAGCATACTTCTCGGCCCTCGCATTTCCGTCAGTAGCGAAGTCGCCCCACCAGGCGTAGTCACTCAGCGCCGATTCGCTGTCTCCAAAACTGTACGCCGTCGGCGTGTCGGCCCGACACGCATACTCCCACTGCGCTTCGGTCGGCAGCGTGTACTCCCAGCCATCGGGCAAACGGCCCGACTCACGCTCGGAAGTCGTCAGCTTCCCACAAAAAGCTACCGCGTCATTCCAGTTCACATACGTTGCCGCGATTTGATCGCCCTCCTTCACATATTTCTGGCCTTTCCACGGTTCAGTGCCCATCACCTCACGCCATTCCCGTTGAGTGACCTCGTACTTCCCCAGCCAGAACTCCTGTGTGAGTGTCACCTCGACCTGGTCTTCATCAGGTGCTCGGTCTGGTTCATCCGGCGGCGAGCCCATCGTGAACTTGCCCGGCACGGATTCCCGTACGAACGACAGTAGGCGGCGTCACCGGCGTGGTGACTGTCCGGAAATCAGATCCCGTCGGCTGGTCGTTGGTGACCTGCGACACCAAAGCTTCATTGGATGTCCACAGATTCTGCAAACCAACAATCAGCAGGCCAATGACCAGCATGCCGGCGGGGAGCACCAGGAATGGCCAGTACTTCTGCAGCCATACCTGAGTGGAATTCCAGCGTCCCGGTGGTGGCTTCTTACGGTTTGCCCGATTACGGCGGCGACGTTGGTAATAGTCGTCCTCATCGTAAGACGCCGGACCAGAATTCTCCTCGTCGTCCTCGGATTCTGCACCGCCTCGTTGTAATCCTGAGAATTCGGCCACGAGCCAGACATCGAACGCTCCCGAACACCTTCGACAATCCACCGTCTCTCAATCTAACGGAAACAGAACCAATCTGCCGACGGTGTCATCCGTGCCGCGACGTTGTCGTGCAACGGAAACGGCTGGCAAGGAAATTCGCGTGTCAGGAGTCCGCACGGCACTCTCCCACGCCCTCGAGTGCTGACATGAGTCAGTGGTGTTTTGGATGTCGCATCATTGAGGCTACGAATTCGATTCCGGGATGGTCGCGTGCATCTGGATCGGTATCCTGTTTGAATCACCGATTGAACCACCATGACATGGGCCATAAATCGCAGGAGTGTCGGAATTTAAGCCACCACTGAGCAATGTGGCTCGGCGACACCTCCCGCGCCGAACGGAGCCAGTGTGCTGTCGGCGTACGAGGTTTCCAACGGTCGGCTTCGATAGCAACTCGCACGCGAATTCGGTCCACCTGACACAGGAGTCTGCGCATGAGTCATCAGCTTGATCGTCGCGATTTCGTTGAGAAACTTGGCGTTGGCACGGCCGGTGCCATCACGACCGGCTACACCGCAACCTCATCAGGCTATCAGGCCAACGAGACCGTCAATGTCGCCTGCATTGGAACTGGTGGTCGTTGCCGTCGGCTGATGCAGTCGTTGCCGAAGATACCCGGCGTGAAGATTGTCGGCGTGTGCGACATCTGGGACGAGCATCTGGCCAAAGGCCGTGACCTGGCCGACACCCGCGCATTCACAACGAAGAAGTATCAGGACGTGTTAAACCGCAACGATGTCGATGCTGTGGTGATCGGCACGCCGGACCACTGGCACGTGCCGCTGACCATTGCCGCGTGCGATGCCGGCAAGGACGTCTACGTCGAAAAGCCACTGACGCATGACCTGTCGGAGGGCGAAGCCGTCATCGCCGCTCAGAATCGCAATAAACGGGTCGTGCAGGTGGGTATGCAGCAGCGCAGCATGCCGCACATCGTTAAGGCGAATGAGATCCTGAGGTCGGGTGCGCTCGGGAAAATTCACAAGGTCCATCTGACCTGGAATCGCAACACACCGCGCACGCGCAGCCGCAACATCAACATCGACGCCTCCGGTGTCGACTGGAAGACCTTTCTCGGCAACGCGAAGGATCAGCCGTTCGATGCTTACCGGTTTCGCCAGTGGCGCTGGTTCTGGGACTTTGGCGGCGGCATCTTTACAGACCTGATGGTGCATTGGATCGACGTCGTCCACTGGCTGTTGGACCTCGACCATCCTGAATACGCCGCCAGCATTGGCGACTGGTACATGGCCGAGGGCATCTGGGAAACGCCGGATACGGTGCAGACCATCCTGAGATATCCCAAGCAAGACGTGCAGGTTTACTTCGAGGGCACGTTCAGCAACGCCCGCAATGGTTCGATGGTCGAGTTCATGGGCGACAACGCCACTCTGTACATCGATCGTGGTCGGTACGAGATTCATCCGGAACGCAAGAAGAAGATCAAGTACAGCGAGCTGGTCCTTGGCACAGGCCTGCGCGGGGCAGACTTCTACGACAAGCCGGACGGCGAGACGCTGCACCTGGCCAACTGGCTCTCCTGCATCCGCAGCCGCAAGAAGCCGACCGCTCCCGCGGAAGCCGGAGTCGGTGCGGCGTCCGCAGCGCATATGGCAAATCTGGCGCTCCGTGGAAACAAAGCGGTCAACTGGCCCGGTTGAATGCTCCAGCTCACATGGCGACGGGAGCCGAAATGCCGATCGAGATTCAGTGTCCGTGCGGAAAGACGCTCAACGTTGGCGATGATCTTGCCGGTCGGCGGGTCAAGTGCCCCGTCTGCGGTGAGATTCTTGCCGTACCAGACGACGGGGATGCCGCGGACTCCAATCATGCAGAGCAATACGACGCGGTCGACGACTCGTCGCCAGTCCCACGTCGCACGAGGGAACACGGTCGCCAGCACGGGGGACGTGAGCAATCCGTGTCGGGCAAGCCGGCCGGTCGTTTTATTGGCCTGATTGTTCCCGGCACCTTTGGCAGCACGACACTTTCACTCGAAGATTCGCGAGTGATCGAAGAGACGCGTACGCCTCTAACCCGGCGTCATATCGAATTGCGTCTGGCCCGAGTGGAGTCGGTGGCAATCTCGACGTCGCGCGATCCCCGGTTGTTCGTTCTGGGCCTGGCGACACTGCCAGTATACGGAATCGGCATCGTGGTCCTGCTCGTTTGGGTCATTCGCCGGTTTCGCTGTCTCGCGATTCGATCCGGATCGACTTCACTCGTCGTGCGCATCCTGGGACCCGATGACCCGTATGAGGACTTCATGGACGCGCTACTCGCGGCGTCCGATGCCGCAGAGTCCGGACGATCGGCGGAATCGGAATGACCGGCACACGTGGCGTCTGCGAACCACATGCGCGTCCCTGATGCATGAACCGCATGAATGCGGTTACTACGAACGGAGTTGTCCTGTCATTCACATTGTCATGACTGTTCACGTCGCACGCGGTTTCCGTCTGGCGGCGTGTCGGTCGGCGCCGAGTCTGCTGAGTAACACGTTGCATCTGCAGATTCCGCATTGATATAGTCGATCCTGCATTCGATCCTGCATTCGATGCGGCTTTCGACTGGCGGAGATTCTGCGATGAATTCAGCTCGATTGGTTACGTTTCTGACGATCTTCGGCGCGCTTGTCCCGGCGGCGGTGGCTCAAAAGCCGCTCGGAGTCAAGGGCTTCGACTTCCTGGCCGCTCCGTTTGCCAGTGGTGAGGAGCGGCAGGCTCAGAACGATTTGTGGGTCTTCGAACTTCAGTTTCGATCACTGCGCTTGATCGAACTCGATGTGACCGATCCGCGCACCCGAATGAAAAAGAAGGAACTGATTTATTACCTCACGTACCGCGCGGTGAACCGGGAAATCGAACGTCAGGAAGACCTGTCCGACACGGTGCCGGTGAATGTCTACGATAAGGACCCTGTCCCCGATCTGTTCATTCCACAGATCACCCTGGTGTCGAACGATAATGGCGTACGGATCGCAGTTCCGGATTCGATTATCCCGGAAGCACAGGCGGCCATTCAGAGACGTGAACGCATCCGCGTGCTGGTGAATTCGGTCACAGCCGTGCAGCGAATCCCGCCAGTTGTCGCTGTGGATGCAACAGACCCTCCGGCGATCTACGGCATTGCAATGTTTCGCAACGTGAACCCCGAGACAGACTTCTTCACGCTGTTCCTGTCGGGATTCTCCAACGGTTACAAGCTGGTCAAAGGACCCGTCGCCTATGCCGACCTGCAGGTTCTGGCTGATGCTGGTGAGATTCGCGTCAACGATCAGATTTGGAATGGCGACTTCGAAACTCGTTGGCAAGCCGCGGCTGGGGTCGGTGACCTGTTTAAAGAGGGCGCTGTCCCCCCGGCAGACGCAGACACGACTCAGTGGTACTACACAGTGCCCCCGGAAAAGGCGGACGACACGGTGGTCGTCTGGCGCAAGACGCTTATTCAGAAGTACTGGCGTCCTGGCGATAAATTTAAGCAGAACGAGCGAGAAGTGCGGGCTCAGGGCGACCCTCGCTGGATCTACCGCCCGGACGACGCGCCTGATAAACCGCAAAGTGATGTCACGACTGCCTCGACGCCAAGTGGCAATTGACTGCGAGCGCTCGGCGTGTGTCGTTCAGTCCTCAGTCTGTCCCGAGGCTGCAGCGTACTGGTGAGTTGTGACAACAATCAGTCCGGGCGCATCGCGCTCGACACGCGCGACGTTGTTTGACAGGTCGTGGCCGCCTCCCAGCAGGAGCAGTACGGGCTGTTTCGCGGACCCCGCTGTCCGGACCATGTGGTCTTCGCGTCGCTCAATGGTCTCGACGGCAACTTCGCGGAACTGGCCGGATTCGTCGATCGGGTTGCACTCGGCCAACGTCTGATCGGAATCGACAGCTCGGATCGTCAGCGCTTCACCGTCGGCCAGCAGTTGCCCGGCCGATCGCATGGCAAGCGGATTGGGGAGTTCGAACAACTCTGTCAGCGACGGCTTGTCATTACTGCAGACGGCCCGACAGATCACGGGAAACACTGGCTCGATCCCCGGAGTCAGCCCTTCCAGATAGACGGTGCGAACTCCCGCTCGAATCAGCCGTCGGATCAGTCGCCGCTGTTCCGCCTGGACAGCCTGGACGAGCCGCAAATGGTCCCGATAGGCTCGCTCCAGATCGCCGTCGGAAATGTCCGGATCCGAATCACGCAGATCGGCGGTGAACGAATCGAAATCGACGTAATGCCAGTCGCGCAAGTGAATGATGACGTGATCGCCAGAATCACCAGACTGTTCCGAAACCGATTCGACTTCCGGCAGTGACTTGAGCAGAGTGGTCAGCGGATGAGCCGATGACGCAACGGCAGGAGAGACCAGCAGCACTGCCGCGAATAGGATGCGCATTCCATTGCTCCATGAACAAGCCGGGATTCCATGCCCACCAGAGGTTCCCACATGAACTGCCTGTCAGTCGAGATGAATCCGAAGGCACGGCCGACGTGCTGTCAGTGGTCGGTCAGAGAATCGCAACCAAAGGAGTCACCGATGGCATCAATCCAAGGCGAGTGACAGTGTCAATTGCTGTTGCAGTCGTTCCGACCGGTGGCCGAAAGCACAGGACGGCCAGGGCCCACCTCAATTCTCGAGCGTCGCGCTCGATCTTCCTGTCGTCGCGAAATGTACGCAGCAGTCGGAGGGCAATATGCAGGTCCGCTACCAGCTCCTGAGTCAGCCATTGCAGTTCTCGGTCTTCGTCAGGCAGTGGTTGACCCGCGTCAAGCAGCACCTGACGTGCTACGAGACTCTGCGGTTGAAAGCGAATGGCCAGCTGCTGTGCCTGGGTAACATCGCCCGCACGCAACGCCGCACTCACCTGAGCCTGCTTTTCAATCCGGGCACGCACCAGCCGTGGACTGCGGTTGATCCGGAAGAAATCCAGAGTGCCGTCCACCTGCCGGGTTTCGACGCGGCTGAGTTCTGACGCTGGTCGGATCGGACAAATGTCTGAAGCGAGATCAACCTCGAACCAGGCTTCAATCGGTCGCGTAGCAGAAGAGTCTCTAATTGGGTGGAGCAGAACACGTGCCTCGCCCCATAGCCTTCCTTTTGAAGTTGCACACTTTTGCGGTGTTTTATGTTTTCGCTCTGTATTCCTTGGGGGTTGCGTTGCTGAGAATCCGTTTCAGTCTGGAGATGCCTCCCGGTGTTTTCAGACGGTTTGACAGGAATTTTAATTCTTCCTGCTCGACCTCCTGCCGGAACGCTTCGCACAGTCCGTGGAGACGCTGAGAGGACCACCAGCGCTTCTGCTCCTCGGTCAGACGCTTGCTCGTCAGGTGACGCGCTCGCTGCCACTCCAGATACAGCACTGTCGTGATCGCACTGTTCACCCAGCCCTCCACCGCTTCGAAACGCTCGAAACGATACTCGTCGAACCCCAGTGTCGATTTCAGTTCTTTGAAGAACAGCTCGATCTGCCAGCGCAGCGAGTACAGTTCGATCACCTCGGTCAGGCTCATGTCCACCGCGTTGGTCATCAGGATCTTGACGTCGTCGGGAGTCGCTTTTTTCAAGTCTGGTTTCATTGTCGAAAAAACGAGCTGCACTCGGCCAACCGAACGCACTTGCCGTTTCTCCTGATGCGCGGTGTACACGCGCGGTTTCAGTTTCGGCCCCATACGCCAACGCGACAAGCGCCGGTAATCGGCATACTTCCCCGTTGAGGCACGCAGCCTGATCGTCTTGAGCGACAGACTCGTCCAGTCCTTCAAACGCGAACGCAGCTTCGGTCGGGAGCCCACCGGGCCATCGAACACACGTTCGGGGTTCGCAGGAAATATCCACAGATAGTTCTGTTCGTCGCAGGCCTCGCGCACCACTTTCGCGTCGTACGCCGTATCGCCCAGCACGACCACATCCGAACCCTCGGGCAGCGGCAGTGAGCGAATCAGGTCGGCGGCCGCTTCCGCGGTGGTCCGATGCGTCAGTCCCTTGGCCTTGCAGTATTCTTTGGTGTAGTGCGGAATCTGAAACGGCAGCCGATACCCCGAGGGAGTGATCAGCAGCCCGAACGTGAAGCTGTGACAGCTTCGTCGGGCGTGTTTTTTCGTGCCGTAACGCCGTCCTTTTTTGCGACGACGTTTGTTGCGATTTCCCGTGCTGTAGGTGTTCTGTGTCTTCTTGCCCGACTGACCACACAGCGTGGCATCGATCAGATACAGAAACCGCCCCTTCGTGGATTCCAGCGCGAGCAACTGCTTCCGCAGAGGCTCGTTGAAGTCGTCTTTCTGCCAGCGCGTGCGGGCGAGGAAGCGTGTGATCTGGCTGCGATGGACCGGTTCGGTCCGAATGGCTCCGCCAGCCTGCGAGCACGACATGCGTCCGCGATGGAGCATGAACGTGAGGACGACTCTCATGACCATCCCGCGAGCGAACTCGTTGAGCGAGGACAACTTGAGGAATCGGTTGAGGTCCCTGGTCGAATCCTTGACCATGATCATCGCGACACTCCCTGTCGGCTGGTGAGAATCCAAAGATCTGGTCGATGGGGAGTGTTCGCATTTCACACAAGACCAATCTGCCGCCCCCAAGAAAAAGTGTGCAACTTCAAAAAGCCTTCCTCGGGTTGCATAGGTCCGGCGTGTCGCGCCGTTTCGGAGAGGAAAGCGATCACGCTTGTAGACACGGTTACATGCCGAGCAGCTCAGCAGATAGTTGCTGAATTCGTAGGCCAGCCACCAGTAGCCACCGTGAGCGTCATCGCCGTCAACTTTTCCCTTTGGACGGAAGTGCTCAACGTCTCCGCGGTCATTATCAGGCAGAGCACGCCCACAGTAGGCGCACACATGACCGTGGCTGGCGAACAAGGCGCCCCGCACGTCCGTCTTATTCCAGTGGTCCGGGAAGCTGAGTTTCGCGGCCGGGTTTGCCGACTTCGCAACGAGATGTTGCTGTGCCTTCTTGCCGCCCGTCCCGTGAACGTCCAGAGTCGGCAGCCGCAGGCTCAATTGACGAATGCGTCTC
Source organism: Planctomycetota bacterium (assembly GCA_963579025.1). Classification (GTDB taxonomy): domain Bacteria; phylum Planctomycetota; class Planctomycetia; order Planctomycetales; family Planctomycetaceae; genus CAUZFZ01. The sequence continues at coordinate 43,211 of CAUZFZ010000006.1, forward strand.
ATGGCTCCAACTGGTCCAGTTGCGAAGCCAGGTCATCCAGCCGCTGCCGGGCTTCAGACTCGTTAGCATCGCGCGACTGACGCAGCACCTCGGCGATATCGCGCGTCACGGCATCGCGGGAGCGTTCGGCTTCGGCGAGTCGCTCTTCCATCACGGCACTGGTGGCATCAGTTCCCATGAGCCACTCGATGATCTCGTCAACGGAAAACCCCATAATCTGCCGATCGAGATGCCGCACACCGCCTGGTTCAGACCGGTCGAGCGCGATGATCTCATTCTTGTCAAAACAAGAGAGCACCAACGGCGAGTGTGTTGTGACGATCCATTGCACCTTCGGCAGCGCCTTGCGCAACGCAGGCACGAGTGTTCGCTGCAGTGACGGATGCAGATGAAGGTCGATCTCGTCGATCAACACGACGGCTTCAATGTCGGACGGTTTCGCCTTCTTTGCGACGTCCGGATTCTCTTCACACCATGCATGACAGAGGTCAGCCAGCCAGGCAACGCTGGAGCGGAACCCATCGGGAAGATCGATGGCGGTCACAGACTCGTTCTCAACTCGGAAACGCGGTGCTCCGACCCGAAGCTCGAAGCGCAGGTCATCCGGAAACAACTGCTTGAGTAAGCCTGAGAACAGTCCGAAGAACGGCTCGTTGGGGTTCACGAAGTCCAGTGCGGTCTTCGCACTGGCCACTCGTGCGTAGGGATCAAACAACGTCATTTGCCGACGAGCCGTAATACCCTCGTTTGAAGAACTCCGGTCCGGTCGGTCAGACAGATTCCGTGTGGCGCCGTAAGCCAGAACCAGCCACGGATGGCTGTGCTGTCCCGTGGTTCGTATGTCGTCTCCGTCAATCGTGAGACCCTGCCTGAAAACGTGCTTTTGACCATCGCTGAAGGTCACTTCGACATCTGTCGGCTGCGGCGATCCTTCCGCCAGCCGCTGGGTCCGTGCGAGGATTCCGAGGCCAATGTCGATGGCGGTTGTCTTTCCGACGAGTGCCAGGCAGATGGCCTGCAGCACGGATGTTTTCCCAGAGCCATTGATCCCTGCGAGACACGTCCAGCAACCTTCGAGTGAAGATTCGCGATTCAGGTCGAGTTCAAGGTGTTCGAAGCAACGGAAGTTGGACAGTTCAACTCGATGGCAGTTCAACCGCGGCGCCGGACTCGGTTCGATATCCCAATGACTGATTGCGATACCAACATTGGGTGGTCGCAGCCGTCGACGTACCTCAGCTTCGACAGTTTCGTTGTCCCGCTGAAACTGCTCGACGTCGATTGACCAGCGTTCCAGCACATCGGCCATGAACGAGTCGCGCGTGCGGATCATGGCGAAAAGACGCAGGACGTCCTCCGCGGCTGCGAATCGGAATTCGGCGCGACGGGACTTTGCGATCGTGCGCTCCGTCGTCACGAACTCGGCGGGCGCCCCGATGACTTCGGCCAGTTGTACACGTAACGATTCGACGAGCCGGTCGATCGCCAACTTCCATCCCTGGCCGCGGTTGGCGCCCAGTGTCGGTATCGAAAACGTAACGATCACGCTGGCGTCGGGTCTCGCTGCCGTTGCCGAACGTCGTTCACGTGATTCTTTCGCTTTGTGTTCCAAGGCTTCCGATGCATGGTGAAGGATGTCGATCCCTTCGCGTGTCCGGCCGGTGATGACAGTTACGAATCGGGCAAACGGGAGTGTCCACTCTTCGCCTGCGGTCCCTAAATGGTCACCTAAGACACTGACACCGAGGGAAAACTGTCGGTACTCGCCAAACTCGGCTGGGACATTCTTTAGGCCCATGTACTGTCGCAACGTCTCAATGGTCGCCAACACACACTGGGCGGCTCGTTCGCGCAGCAAATCAGCAGACTCAAGCGTGGCCGGATCGGACCACGGAGCGGCCTCGCCAACACAAGCAATCACACTGCGGACGTGTTGTGGTAGTGCTTGCTCCAACGTGTCCGACCAGGATCGCGATGAATCGTGCTGCCACACATCCAGCCAGACGCGTAGTCCAAGTGATTGCAGGGCCTCGGACAGCCACAACGCGTGCGCTCGGTCTGGTTCTCCGTAGAGAACGGCGACGTCAAAACGTCCGGCTCGTTTCTTGCCCTGGATCGCTGACACGGCGAGCTGGCGGTGCATGGCGGCTCGGGCATCGGCGTCGATGTGGCCGATCGTCTCTCGGTGCAGGTCTTCGTCGGTCAGAAGCAAGTCGTATAAGGGCGACCGTGTGTCGCAGTCGGAACAGGTAATTTCGTCGTCGCCGCGGTGCAGGCGGCGGTCGACGACCTCGTCGTCGAACAGGTAGCCGCAGGCGGGGCAGTGGTAGGCTCGCTTGCGCACGATGCTGCCGGGCAGGGCCTTGCGCTGCAGGTGCGTGTAGACGTACTGCAGAAACATCTGCTGCACGCTGTCCGGTGCGTTGTCCTCGAAGAACACCGACATGCGGCCGCGGCCGTCGCCCTGGTCTTCGAACAGGATCAGACAGCGGCCGCCGTCGGTCGCCTCGTACCGCGCGGCGTTGCGGTAGAAGTCCCGGTCGCGAAAACCCGTGTGGTGAGCCAGTCGCACGACCAGCGTCGCGAACACGCTCTCCATCGCGCCCGAGAAGTCGTACCGGATGCCGTACGACGTCGTGCCCGGGAACGGAGCTTCCCGCTGGTACTGCGAGGGGAACACCAGAAAGTCGACGCCGTCGATGCGTTCGCGGAGTGCGATCTCGCGCTCCAGAAACCGTTCCACCACGCCGACCAGCACTTTGCGTTCGGCACCCTTATCGTCGAGACGTTCGTCGGACTCCAGCGGGAACTGACCGGTCAGAAGGTCGGCTTCGAACAGATGCCCGAATCCGTCCGGTTCGTCCCGCGCGGCGTTGACGATGGACGAGCCGTACGCATCGATACGGGTCGAGCAGCACGTCGACGTCCTGCCCCGGAGCCTCGTGGTCCGCGCCATAGTCGAGCAGTTCGACCGCATCCGCCTGATGCAGCCGCCGCAGACACGACGCGAATTCCTCGGCGGAGACGTCCGTGTCCCGGGTGGCTGGGGTCGAACGCAGTGAGCCCCCAGCTTGTTCCGAACTGGGGGTTCGCTGCGCTCGACCGCCAGCCACCCCGTCCGCAACGCAAAACGCCTCCCACATGCCGTGGACGCTCAGCAGCCGCTGCCGGTCATCCAACTCTTTGACAAACATCCGAATGTCCGTCAGCAGGCGGCTGGACGAGATGATCGGCAGTTTCGTCCAGTCGATGGCGGCGAAGACGGCAGCTTTCAGTTCGTCGCAGCCTTCTCCGGTGAGGGCGCTGGTGCGGTAGAAGCCGTCAAACTTGTGTTGCTGGCAGAACTCGTCGATCCGCTGCCGACTGACGCCGACCCCGCCGCGGTCAACGCGGGCGGCCACGAGAAATCTCTTCAGCCCGGTGCCGGAGCGGGACTGGTCGAGTGCTTTGGCCCAGAACCGTGCGGCGCTGAACGGATCGGTTTCACTCCGCGCGTCGAACATCACCAGAGCCACCGCCGCATCGTCCAGTGACAATTGATTGACGAGCCGGTATCCGGGCTGTCCGGCGAGGTCCCACAACAGTGTCTCATGGTCAATCTGCCGGTCCGGTGCGACGAGATCGTCCACGCGTTCCATCTGCAGTGTCTCGACGACGCGGGCATGCGTGGAGATCGTGGGCTGAAACTCACTGCGGACAAGCCGCTCGCGCATCCCGGATTTCCCAACCCCGGTATCGCCGACGAGCACGACTTTGGCATTGGCATACCGCACGCTGTCCGCAACGGGGGCAGCCCCGAGCATCCGGTCGAGGTCTAGCTTCCAGACGAGGACTGAGCGTCCGTCGTCAGCCCGGGCGGCCAGCATGGGTCGAGCTGGGTGAAACTCCAGTGACTGATAGTTTGCACGCTTGATATCGCGCAATGTTGCTAGCAGTTCGAACGTATCAAGCCGCCAAATCCGAACGGTGTTGTCTCCGTCGCCCCCATGTGATGCTACCACTCGGCCGGTTGCATCCACCGTGGCGGAATACACTCTTCCTGCGTGCCCTTCGAGTACTGCCTCCTGTTCACCCGTTTCGGAATTCCATACGCGCACTGTGCTGTCACCGGATGAAGATACAACTCGGCAGCCGTCCGGCGCCCAGGCGATACCGTTCACCCAAGCGTCGTGTCCCAAGAGCCGCCGAACGAGCTGGCCAGTTTCTGCTTCCCACGTGGCACTCGCACTATCTCCTGAGGCCGAGGCAATCTGTCGTCCATCCGCCGACCAGCTTACTTGGAAAACGCGGCTTTCGTGTCCATCGAGTTCAGTGACGACGGCGCCTGTGGTTGGATCAACTACTCGCACGACGTTTGAAACCCCAGCAATGGCGAGCGTCGTACGTCTGGGTGACGTCGGGGAAACATCAGCCGACTCACCAGCTTTGTGTTGGGGCGACCACGTCAGTCCGTAGACTCCGTCCATCTCCGCATCCAAACCGTGCATGGACTCCGTCCGGTCCCATTCCTTCACACGGCCCTCAAGGGACTCAACATCAAGCACAGCAATCCGCCTTGAGTTGCCCCCCACGGCCAATCGTCGACCGTCGGCTGTCCAAGCCAAAGCATTCACGTAGCCACCGATGGCGTCGACTTCCTGGCCAAGTTTTCCAGTTTTTAGATTACAGAATCGGACAGCCCCGTCGTGGGATCCGACCGCCAGGGTCCGCCCGTCCGGTGACCAAGAGAGGCACTTGGCGTCCTTATGGAACGTGAACGTCCGTAGGAGCGTAATGCCATCCGGAATTCGGTCGCTGGCACTGCTGCTTGGCTCGTCTCCACCAGCAGCGGTCGTTGTAACGTGATCCGGCTTTGCCTTCCGCCGGGTCTTTTTCTTCGCCATGACGTTTCCTTACCGCACCACGGACACGTCCCGTGAACAGGGGAATGCGATTCTGGCCTTGCGTGTCGCAAGCGGGCCGTGTTGTGTTTCGGTGTGCGGACGCGAAGAGAATTTGAGCTTGGTTGTTGTGTAGACTACGAAAAACCACACACATTCTGAACAGTCTGCGCGTCACGCGAAACAACCGGGACAGGCACGACAGGCCTGAATGCTGAAAGAATTGCGCAACGCCGTTGAAGGTGTTGCGTCAAATCGCACACCAACCACCCGCCACGACAGCTCGGCAACTCTGTCCAGGTCGCTGCGGGTTCCACAAGTGTGCTACAACCATCCGGCGCTTTACGAGATCGTCGTTTCCCCACCGTTCGACTTTCCGCCCTCGCCCCCACTGCCGCCATTGATCCGACATTCCGAATGAGCCGACTTATGCTCAAAAGCCTCTTCATCCGCTGCTCACCGTTGTTTTCTGCATCAGTCGTTGCGCTGGTCCTGTCCCAACCAACGATCGCGGACGACGCAAAGCCCGCCACCGAATCGGCGGGCGAGTTTGGCGCCCAGACGTCAGCATTCCTCACGAAGTACTGCGTCTCGTGCCATGGTGCTGACACTGAGGAAGCAGGCTTGAGATTCGACGAAGTGAAATTCAACCTGCAGAATCCGGTCGTATCGAAGGCTTGGAAACGAATCTTCGAACAGGTGCTGTTTTCGGAGATGCCGCCCGACGAGAGCGACGAGCAGCCGGACAGTGCCGAGCGCTCACAGTTTGTGAAACAGGTCGAAGCCGAGTTGACTCGTTTCGGTCGCGGGCTGAATCTCGACGACAAAATGATGCTGCCCGAATACGGCAACTTCGTTGATCACGAGCTGATCTTCAGCGGCGAGATTCAGGACAAGCCTTACACGCCTGCTCGTCTATGGCGCCAGCGACCGGATATTTATCGACGCATCTGGGGCAGGCACTACGGTCGGAAGCACTGGTTCTCGGTCAAGATCGGCGGCACGGAACGGAAGGGCGATCTGTACACAGTCCGGCGAGGGGCACAGAAAGGAAAGACGATTTCAGGTCGCTACTTCGCCGACGAACGATTCGCCAATCCGTTCTACGAATACGTGCATCACGCGTCCGGTTTTACGGACTACGCGACGATCGTTGCAGATCAGTCTTCGCTGGAAGCACTGCTCATCAATGCCGAGACAATGTCTGAAATCCTGACGCTCGGAACGAAGGTGACCATCGTCACGGAAGTGAAGAGCAAGGACAGCCGCCACGGAAACAACCATGGCGGTTTTGTCGGCGGTGTCGAGACGATAAGTCTCGAACGACGAGGACGGATCCCCGTGGCGTTCAAGCGAGTCATGGAAACGGAAGGCTCCGTCAGCCCGGGCGATTTTCGCGAGGCCCTGCGGATTGCGTTCAATCTCTTCCTTCGCCGCGAACCGACGCAGGCAGACGTCGAGCATTACTGGCAGAACGTGTTTCTGAAGAACGCTGAGCTGGGAAACACGATGGCTCTCCAGGCGGTGCTGATCTATGTCACGATCTCGCCAGAGTTCGTCTATCGCATGGAGATGGGACTCGGCGAAGTCGATGAGCACGGTCGACGAATGCTCTCGCCTCATGAACTCGTCTACGCCGTCCAGTACGCATTCCAGAACGCGCCGGCATTTGGAGTCGACGAATTCGAAAGCGGAGAGGCTTACCAGAAAAACAGCGAGCCGCTGATTCGGAAGGCGATGACCGAACAGAATGGCGCGAGCTACGCCCGGAACGGCTGGCTGGCTGAGCAAATGAAAGCGGGCGGCCTGGCGACTCGCGAGGACGTTGAAAAAGCCGTGCGACAGTTTCTGGGTGGTCGCCCCGGGAACCTGAATCCAAATCACAACAGTCCGATCTCGTCGACAAAGAACCCCCGCATCCTGCAGTTCTTTCGCGAGTTCTTCGGTTACCACAAAGCGAAGACCGTCTTCAAAGACGTCGACAAGTTCGCCAAAGAGAAGGAATTCGCGCACTTCCACAACCACACTGCCGTGCGTCTGATGTACGACACGGATGCGTTGGTCCTGCACATTCTCGAAGAAGACAAGGACGTGCTGAAGGAACTGCTGACGACGAACAAAGTGTTCGTCTCGTACTGGGACGGCTCGAACAAGGAGGACCAGATCAAGCGAGTCGGTAACCGCGAGAAGTATGCCGCGAACCATGACTCGCAGAGCTACAACCTCGACCCATTCGAAAACGAGCATCCACGCAACGCACCGATTGAAGTCTCCACGGATGAACGTTGCGGCATTCTGACTCAGCCCAGCTGGCTGGTTGCTCACAGCGGCAACTTTGACAACGACCCCGTCCGCCGCGGCAAGTGGATCCGTGAGAAGCTGCTTGCCGGTTACATCATGGATGTCCCGATCACGGTTGATGCCCAGATTCCCGATGACGAAACAAAGACGCTGCGGGAACGCTTCAGTCTCGTTCACGAAGAATCGTGCTGGCGATGTCACAGGAAAATGAACCCGCTCGGCATGCCGTTCGAGGCCTTTAATCACGTAGGCCGGTTCCGCACGCACGAGAAAGGCAAGCCCGCCAACACAAGTGGAGGAATCGCCTACAGCGACGTCGAGGGTCTCGACGGTGATGCGGCGAATGTGCGCGAGATGATGGAGCGACTGGCGGAATCACCGCGAGTGCGACAGTCCTTCATCCGACACATCTTCCGTTACTGGATGGGCCGGAACGAATTGCTGAGCGATTCGGAAACGCTGATCGCGATGGACGACGCCTACGTTAAGAACGGCGGCAGCTTCAAAGAGGCCCTCGTATCCCTGCTGACCTCAGACTCATTCCTGTATCGCAAATAACAATGCCCGGTTATCGAATTCTGAGAGCGCGTTTCATTCTGTACCTGCTCGTGACGGCGGGGGCGTGTGTCGCCGCGCGACCTGTTCTGGCAGAACGTCTGCTGTTCCAGAAAGTGGTCGCGGTCCGGTCGGATGTACCGGTGTATGTCGTTCCGGTTGGTGTCGACTTTCAGGACAACGATCTGAAGCGTGTCGCTGAAACGGTGGGCCTGGTTGGTGTGGACCTTTCGAAGTGTGGCCGCATTACGGATCAGGGTCTGGAGCATCTCAAAGGGATGACGTCGCTGAAGGAGCTTGATCTGTCGGGCTGTCGGCGCATCACGGCTGCCGGGTTGAAGCATCTGGCGGGCCTGAAATCATTGGAAACACTTTCACTTGAGCGAATTGGACCAGCCACAAACGGTCTGCAGCATTTGAAGGACCTGCCGAATCTGAAGTCTCTGAATGTCAGTGACAACAACGCCTTTAAGGGTGAGGGACTTGAGCTGCTGAGCAGGCTGACAAGCCTGAATGCCGCGTGCAGTCGCGGAGCGTTCACGGACAAGAGTCTGGAACGAATTAAGGCACTCACGCATCTTGAGCATCTAAACCTGAATGGCTGCGATCAGATCACCGACAACGGACTTGCGCATCTGGAAGAACTCACCAACCTGAAGACGTTGCGGCTTTACGGCTGCCATCGGCTGACGGACAAGGGCTTTAACCGACTGTTCCAGCGCCTGAAATTACTGGACACGCTCGACATCGCTTTCTGCTGGTGGCACGAAGGAGACTCATTGATTCTGCCACCGGGCCTGATCCACCTGGATTTGCATGAGTCGAAACGCCTGAAGGACGAGGCGTTGATCAAGCTCGAAAAGAGGCACACGCTGCGAACTCTAAATCTGTTTCAGTGCCTCGTTCTGACTGAACGTAGCCTGCAATCGCTCAAAGGACTGAACAAGCTGCAGACGTTGAATCTGGGTAGCATTCGGGCGCTGACGGACGAAGGACTGGCTCATCTGTCTGGCGTGACCGGGCTGACTCACCTGGACCTTTGCGACAACGACAACTTCACCGACGCGGGGTTGATGCATCTGTCGGAAATGACGTCACTGGTTGAAGTCAATCTGTGGAACTGTCGCAGCATCCGGGGCGAAGGACTGCAAGCTCTCCGCGGAGCAACCGGAATAACCCGGCTGAATCTTTCTGGTTGCCTGAAATTTGGCGATGCCGGTCTGGCTCAATTGAGGGATCATACGTCGCTGATCAACCTGTATCTGGACAATGGCAAGGGCATCACGGACGCCGGGCTCATTCATCTCAAAGATTTGACCGGGCTCACGGAACTGACGCTGAGTGGCTGTGAACAGATTACGGATGCGGGGCTTGAGCAATTGCGATCGCTTGAGTCACTCGAATATCTGGCACTGGAAAACTGTCCGAAGCTGACTGCAACTGGTATCGAAGAACTGCAGCGTGCTTTGCCACAATGCAGCGTTCTCCACTAACAACTCACTGCGAGCACAATCGATGACAACTCGTCGTTCAATTCTCAAAGGCATGACGCTGGGCGCCGGCAGCCTTGCGCTCTCGCCATTTCTGAATCACTTTGCGCGACTGGATGCGGACGACGCCGAAGGGAAACTGCCGAAGCGGTTTGTTTTCGTCGTGAAGGCCAGCGGGCTACAGGCAGACTTCATCAATCCGCAGGGGTTGCAACACGGCGGTGGCACGCTCGTTGACGAACCTCTTGAGGGACGCGTCCTGGCTGACAGCATGGCGTCGCTGGAGCCGTTCAAGGATCGGCTGACAATCCTGCAGGGTCTCAGCGGCAAGATGTGCAACTACGGGCACTCGGCGTTCTACGGTGCGCTCGGTGCGTACAAGGCGACGCTGCAAGGCCAGCCACCGGCCGCGACGATCGACGGGCATCTGTCGAATCTCCTTCCGTCCGTCTTCAATCACGTTGGATTGAAGATGGGGGACGGCAGTCAGGGCACGGCTTATCCCGCGATCAGTGCAGCCGGAAAAAACAGACAGCTTCCGTTTCAGTGCAATCCGGAACTGGCCTTCCAGAACCTGTTCGGCAGCATCGCCGCTGGTGGCGACATCCGCAGGAAATACCAGCGAACCGGCAACGTCCTGGACGCCATGGCTGATGACATCAGGAAACTCAAGCAGAACCTGCCGAGCCAGGGCAAAGAGAAACTGGATTACTATTTGAGCGGATTCGAGGCACTGAAGGATCGACGTCTGAAGCTGGTCTCGATGCAGAATGTCCTGAAAAAACACGCACCGGAAGTCACCGACAAGTACACGTCGCGGTACACGACGCATCACCTTGAAGCGCATTTCGACATGGCCTCGGCGGCGCTGATCAGCGGCATCACGAATGTCGTAACGATCCACACCGATGATCTGAACTCTTCGTATCAGGGACTTGGCATCACTCCCAAGGTCCACTCAGTCGGACATGGTGCCAGCAGCGGCGTGCATACATCACAGGACTGCCGAAACATCATCCGCAAGTTCCATTTCGACCTGATCGCCGACATGGCCACAAAGCTGCAGGCGATTCCCGAAGCCGACGGCTGCATGCTGGACAACACGATCATCGTGTATGTCAGCGACAACTCGGACAAGCATCATTCGTCGGCGACTGAATGGCCGATGGCCGTGCTGGGAAATGTGGGCGGAAAACTGAAGTCGCACGGACGGTATCTGTCGTACCCCGCTTACGGAGCGGCAGGACACCACCACACGATCGGCAACTGGCTGACCACGCTGTGCCACATCGCTGGGTTTCCGCGGGATCACTTCGGTCAACCGGACTTCGCCCTCGGTCGAGAGGCTGACCAGCAGGGTCCCCTGAACGAACTGCTTGAATCCTGATTCACAGATTACCGGCGCGACGCATACAATGCTGTTTATGCGTTGTGGTCAGTGTCTGGCCGGTAATTCTTGAGACGTATCTCCTGATTTCAAAGGTGAGAGCGGAATGGAACAGGTCTTCGAGGGAACTCCGAAAGCGGAAATCACGCTCGATGGTCGACGCGTCGCACGCGGCGAAGTCACGCATGACTGGGGCTCGAAACTGCAGTGGCAGGTGAAGCGCGACGACAAAGTCGTGGCGACCGTGGCCGCGCGGTCAGAAACCGCCTACGAGCATTCCGATACGACGCCCGGCAAGTACGAGATTGTTCTGCAGCTCTTCAAGTACGTGAACTTCAAGAAGGATGGCAAGGGGCCGAAAGCCAACTTCACGCAAAGCAAGTTCGTCGATATCTCGAACAGTGTCAGTTACTCGATTTGACGCGTCGTTCGGCATGCAGGAGCCCGGCGTCACCCCGCCAGCGGCTGCCTGATTCACACAACCGGCTCGCAGGAGCGATCAGATATGCTGCACGTAGGAAACGAACGAGTGCCGGACTGCAGCGGAATCAACCGCCGCAGTTTTCTTCAGGCTGGAGCCGCCGGAGTCGGAGGTCTGACGCTTCCCACTCTTATGCAGCTCCAGGCGGCTGGGGCCGTCGACTACTCAAAATCGAAGATTCGGAACTGCATCACAATCTTTCTGGTCGGATCGCCGGGGCATCTCGACACGTTCGATATGAAACCAGAGGCACCCGAAGACGTCCGCGGACTGTTCAAGCCGATTCAGACGAATGTCGAAGGCGCGGATATCTGCGAGCACTTTCCCATGCTCGCCCAGCGCATGGACAAGATCGCTCTGATTCGCAGCCTGCATCACAAGACAGGCACTGCCCATTCCAACGGTTCCCGCTGGATGATGACGGGCAAAGATGCGATCGGTGATAACCAGCAGCCGCACGTGGGCTCGGTTGTTTCGCGAGTCTTCGGACCGAAAAGTAATCTCCCGCCTTCAGTCATCCTGCCTGGCAAGATCGGAAACACCGGCGGTCCGTCGATCAACGGACAGGAAGCGCGGTACCTGGGCAGTGGGTATGAACCCTTCTTCCTCGGCGCCGATCCCGGCCGAGCTGATTTCAAGGTGGCGAATCTCACGCCGGCTCAGGGACAGACCGAACTTCGCATCAGTGCTCGGCAAAACCTGCTCAAACAGGTTGACGAACTTCAAAGACGAACGGAAACCAGCACGACTCTCGAGCGTGACACGGCCTACAGTCGCGCCTTCAACCTGTTGACCTCGCCCGAAGCCAAGGGCTCGTTCGATCTCAACAAAGAAGACGACAAGATTCGAGATCGCTACGGACGTAACGCCCTGGGCCAGAGCTGCCTGATGGCACGACGGCTGATTGAACGAGGAACGCGATACGTCACGGTCAATCACTTCGACACGGTGTTCAACATTTCCTGTTGGGACATGCACTCCAACGGCGGCAGTTTGAACAACACCTATAAGGACTATGAATACCTGCTGTGCCCGCAACTGGATCAGGCATTCACCGGACTGATCGATGATCTGGAAGACCGGGGCCTGCTGGAAGAAACCGTCGTCGCCGTGCTGAGCGAGTTCGGCCGTACGCCGAAGATCAACGGCAATGGTGGGCGCGATCACTATCCGCCAGCGTGGTCCAATTTCCTGTGCGGGGGCAGCATCAAGGGTGGCCAGGTCATTGGCTCGACGGACCGCATTGGAGCCGCGCCGCACGATCGTCCCATCAAGCCGCCGCAAGTCATCGCGTCCATTTACAAGGGCATGGGTATCGATCTGGAAACGACGATGATGCCGGGACCCGGCAGTCGTCCGATTCGACTCATCGATGCCGAGCCGATTCCGGAATTGTTCTGAGCTGCGTTTCCGCACACCGACTTGAAGCGAGCATGTCGACAATTACTCGAATCTTTCTGCGGCCGACCGCGTGCGTTCTGGCCGTCATCCTTGTGAGTCTGCACGTCCACGCCGCGCCCGAAATCAGCGCGGTTAGCGTGCGAGGACTGCAGATCGACGGAACCACGACCATACGCATCAACGGGATCGGTCTACTTCCAGAACCGCAACTCGTTCTGTCAGTGCCCATCGCGAAACAGGTCGTCAAGCCCGGGGCGACGGCGACTCAAGTCGAGTTTGAAGTCGCGCTGGCCGGGGATGTCGAACCGGGCCTGTACAACCTGTGGCTCGCCAGTGGCATGGGTGTCTCACAGCCAAATGTCGTCGCTGTAGATCGTCTGCCGCAACGGCCCTTCGCGACTGAAGTCGCAGACCTCCCGGTCGCGATGCACGGCACTATCGGCGGCAGTACTCGGCTGCGAACTTCGTTTACCGCGAAGGCAGGCCAGCCGTTGCTCATTGAAGTGGAAGCGCAACGCCTCGGCGGCAAATTGCGCCCAGTTCTCCATCTCCATGATGCTGAGAACCGCCAGTTGGACTGGACGCTTCCGTCGCCAACATTGCGCGGCGATGCACGTCTGAGATTCACGCCTCCGGCGGACGGCATATACACGATCGAACTCCACGATCTGCAGTATGCAGCTCCGGCTCCGAATTTCTTCCGGCTGAAGATTGGCTCCTGGCAGTATGCCGATCTTGTTTTCCCGCCGGCAATTCAAAGTGGCAGCCAGTCGCAACTCACGCTCATCGGTGACGGGGCGGACGACCAGGTGGTGGCATTCGATGCGTCGACGCCCTCGGCGGAACTGTTTCGCTCTACACCTTGGAACGATCAGCGCACGGCAACTGGATTCCGTCCACCGATTCTGATCAGCCAATACGCCGAAGTCGTCGAAACTGCTCCTTCGGACGAAACACAAAAGTTGCCGGCAACTCCCGCTGCAGTCAGCGGACGATTTCTCACGCCGGGCGAACAGGACAAGTACCAGGTCGATGTTGAACCAGGCTCGAAGCTGCGATTCGACGTGTTTGCCGCTCAGATTGGTTCGCCAGTCGACTCAACGCTGGAGATTCAGAACGACAAAGGTGGACGACTTGCTCTGAATGACGATGCCAATGGCTCGCCGGATTCACGCGTCGACTACACCGTTCCGGCCAATGTGAAGACTGTGTTGGTCGTGGTGAAGGACACCAACGGCCGCAGCGGCCCGAACTGCATTTACCGAGTTGCGATCACACCGCTGCCCGGATCGGGCGGGACGCCCGATTTCCAGCTTCGAGTCGAGCAACAGCGTCAAACCGTTGCCGCTGGCGATCGAATTGTCTTGCGAGTTATTGCTGAGCGAGAAAGCTTCGACGGCCCGATTGATCTCCAGTTTGATTCGCTGCCTGCTGGCATTCAGGTTCAGGGGCGAACGATTCCTGCTGGTGCCAGCGGCACGCTGCTGACACTGCACGGAGCCGGTGTCGGTCTGGCTCACGCTTTGACGAAACTCCGCGGCGTGGCGCAGATTGCGGGTCGGTCTGTCGAACGTGTCGCCACAGTGAACACTCACGTCCTTGGAAAGATGCAGCCCTGGTTGAGTGGCGAACTTGGAGTGGCTGTAGCCGCACCATCGCCGTCAGGGTTCAAAGCGGACTGGGGAGCCGTTGGTTCCGACACGCGTTTCGTGCTGGGCGGAAAACTCGAATTACCCGTTTCAGCAGTCCGACCCGCCGGATTTGACGGCCCGGTCAGGCTGACGCTGGAAACGAGTCAGCGCCCGGTGGTGGTGAATGGTCGAGTCGACGCGAATCGCACTATGCGTTCGGAAACGAACCAACCGATCGAGATCGCTGTCGATGCGACCGCCCAGAACACATGGAACGCGAAACTGGCAGCGGACAAAGTCGTGACCGACGCGAAGAAAGCCGAATCCACGGTCGCGGAAACGGGCCGCAAAGCTGTCGCCACGGCGGATGCTACCGCCAAAGACGTGATCGCGAAGTTGACGCCGATCCAGGATCAGGCAACGAAAACCGCGGCAGCAGCGAAACAGATTGGTGACACAGATGTCCTGGCCCAAAAAACTCTGGACGCGGCGGTCGCGCAGGCAAAGACTGCCACGGACGCTTTGGCCAAGGTCGACAAGGCGGACGCGGCAAACCTGGCGGAAGCCGAGAAGACAGTCGCGGCGGCCGACGCTCTCGTGAAAACATCCACCGATCAGAAGGCCGTCACTGCGGCGGCGCTTGCTACGGCGGCAGCGGCTGCAAAGAAAGCTTCCGACGCAGTCGTGGTGGGCGAACAGGCCGTAGCAACCGCGATGGCGGCCCTCAAGACGGCAACAGACGCTGCTACTAAAGCGGATGTCGACACCGCGACTAAAGTCAAGGACGCCGAGACGAAAATGCAGGCGGCGGATCAGGCTGCGAAGTCTGCAGCAGCTCTCGCGAAGAACGACGGAACTTTTGCGATCTTCGTTCCAGCCGAGTTAAACGAAGCTGGTTATGAAGTGGCTTTGCGGGCTGAGTTGCTCAGTCGAGACAAGCGGACTGTTATCGCTCGCAGCGATACAAGCGTACGACGATTCACGACGCTTGTGCCTATCGTCGTTTCGCTCAACGAGTCCGGCCCGCTGGCTGGAGAAATCGATCCCAAGGCCGGAGCGAAGATTGCAATCGCCGGCAAAGTCGAGCGGCTCGCTGGAATGAACCAGGCGGTGACTGTCACTCTTTCCGGATTGCCCGCCGGTATCGCCGTTCCCAAGATCGCTCTAAAGCCGGATCAAACGGAGTTCAAACTGGATGTCGCTTTCCCGGCGACGTTCAAGCCAGCCGAACTGACAACCGTGCGTTTGTTTGCGACAGGCAAGATGCGGTCGAACGCTCCAATCGTTGTCCGCAGTAAAGAGCTTCCATTGACGATTGCACTGACTGCGAAGGCGGAACCCACAAAGGCTCCATAGCGGTTTTCAAATCACACGTCGGAGTTGTGAGCTACAGAATCATGGTCACAAAATCATTAACGGCTGATGATTCTGTACTCATGATTCTGTAACCCGTGAAAAACACTGGAAGTTGCCGTGATGGCACAAGGTAAGACCATGCGGAAGTCACTGCTGTTTGTTCTCGGCCTGATCGCAAGTGGAACGCTGTTCCACATGCAGGCAATCAATGTTGCCGCTGATGAACCGTTGCAGATTGTTGGCGACCTGCACGTTGAACCGTCGGTGATCAAATTGACTCACCGCCTGCAACCGCATTCGATCATCGTGACTGGCATAGCTCAGGATGGACTGTCGGTTGACCTGACTTCACAGGCTGTCTGGAAGATTGCCGACGAATCGGTCGCCACGATCGATCTTCTCGGATGGGTGCAGCCAGTCGCGTCCGGATCAACAGCGGTCACCATCACTGCCGCTGGCAAGACGGCGACGGTTAAGGTTGATGTCGACGTTTCTGAGCAGCCAAAGCCTCATAGCTTTATCCACGATGTCATGCCCGTGTTGTCCAAGGGCGGCTGCAACGCCGGATCCTGCCACGGATACTCGCTGGGCAAGAACGGGTTCAAGCTTTCGCTGCGAGGTTCGGACGCCGCGCCGGACTATACGTCACTGACCGACGAGTTCTTTGAGCGGCGAATCAATCGGCACAATCCTCCCGCCAGCCTGCTGCTGACGAAACCACTCGGTGACGTGCCGCATCAGGGCGGAGTTCGGTTTGATCATGGCAGTCTCCTGCACGAACTGCTGCTCGGTTGGGTGAAGGATGGAGCTCCGAGCAATCTGGACGACCCTGTCCAACTGGAATCAACCCGCATCTTTCCCGAAAACGCCGTCCTGAAACCGGGCATGCAGCATCAGATGCAATTGATTGCCCGTTATTCGGATGGCACGGTGCGAGACGTCACAAGGCTTGGTGTCTTCGCGGCGAATACTCAGCGAGTTGCCAATGTGGATGACGTCGGCGTGGTGACTTCCGAGGAACTCGGCGAAACCGCGATCGTCGCGAGATTCGAACGCATCTTCGCGACAGCCAACATCATTGTGCTGAGCCCGGATTCCGGATTTCAGCCAACGCCTGTTCCCGAGCAACTCGTCGACAGATACGTCATCGAAAAGCTTAACGAACTGAAGATCAAACCGTCTGTGCTCATCGACGATGCCGGGTATCTGCGACGCGTCTCGCTGAACCTGATCGGGCTACAACCGAAACCCGAAGAAGTGCTCGCCTTTCTGGCAGATCAAAGTCCCAACAAACGAGCGACGATCATCAGTACGCTGATGAAGCGGCCGGAGTTCACCGACTGGTGGACGCTCAAGTGGGGCGACCTGCTGCAGAATTCAAGAACTCGCCTAAGCGAACCAGCCGTCTTCGCGTTTCGCGAATGGATTCGCTCGGCCGTGTCGCAGAACATGCCACTCGACCAGTTCGCGCGAGAGATTCTGACGAGCAGCGGCGGCTTCACCGATCACCCGGCATCCGCTTACTTCGCAGTCAGCATCGACACGGACGACACTCTGCAACGAGCGACGCAGGTCTTCTGTGGTGTCCGCATGCTGTGCGCCAAATGTCATCCGCACCCGTTCGAGAACTGGACCCAGGGTGACTATTACGGTCTACACAGTTTCTTCAATCAGGTCTCGACAAAAGCGGACGCTCGTCTGACCGGTACGGCGAATGCGAAGGCAGTCCTCATTAATCTGCCGGCCGGACTCTCTCGAAACCCGCGGACAAAGCAGTTGCAGCCATCGCGATTCCTTGGTGCAAACGAGCCGGAAATTGAAGCCGGAACGGATCGACGACTTGTTTATGCAAAGTGGCTGACAACTCCAGAGAATCCACACTTCGCCCGCAGCATGACGAATCGCATCTGGAGCTACTTTTTCCACCGTGGCATCATCGACCCGGTCGATGATTTGCGGACGACAAATCCTCCGATCAATCCGCAACTGCTGGATGCGCTGACGAAGGACTTCGTGGATCACAAGTTCGACGTGCGGCACCTGATGCACCAGATCGTTCTGTCCGAGACCTATCAGCGAACGAGCGTCCCGAATGAAACCAACGGCCACGACGACCTGAATTTCTCACGCTCTATCCCGCGACGCATTCCGGCCGAAGCACTTCTGGACACTCTGGTCCAGGCCACGGGTGTCCCTGAAACATTCAGCGGAGCGCCTGCGGGATTTACGGCAGTACAGCTTCCGGATGCGAACGTGAATAACGAATTCCTGAGTCTGTTCGGTAAGCCCAGACGCGCGGAAGCCTGCGAATGCGAGCGCGATGATGGGGCAAACATGCTGCAGGCTCTGCACTTCATCAATGGCAAATCGATCCTCAGTCGAGTGACCGCTGCCAATGGCCGCGCGAACCAGCTCGCCGGTCAGAAACTATCCGATGAGGAATTGACCGATCAGTTGTATCTGTGGTCTCTGGCCAGGCACGCAACACCCGACGAGACCAAACTCGGTGCAACCTTTGTGCAGACCTACGAGGGCAAGCGGAACGAAGCCGCCCAGGACCTGATGTGGGTGCTGCTCAACAGCCGCGACTTCATGCTGGTCCACTGAATCACTTGTCGTCGGCTGGTTCTTGTTGGCGCTCGTCGTCACCTGATAAACTCGGCTCATGAAGATTCGCAACTTCCTCTGGCCGGATGAGCGAATTGAGCACATTTCCCGGCACGCGGTCACGCCTGAAGAAGTTGAACAGGTTTGTTTTGGTCACTCGCTGGTTCTTCGCGCCAAATCGGAAGGCCCAAATCCCGTTTATTATGTGCTGGGCCAAACCGATGTCGGCCGTTACCTGATTTGTGTGGTCGTCGCGTTCCCAGACGGAAATGGCTACCCAATTACAGCTCGATCAATGACCGACAAGGAAAAACGCCGCTTTGGCGAATGGAAAAACCGATGAACACGAACACACTTCCCCGAAGCGATTCAATTCAAGAACTGGCCCGGTTTTGGGACACGCACGATCTCACTGATTTTGAAAACGACCTGGAAGAAGTCACCGAAGCGGTCTTCGACCGCGATACAACGGTGATGGTCCAGCTTTCGTCCGAAGACGCCGTGGTCGTCAACGAAATCGCGAAGGCGAAGGGGCTCAACGACGCCGAACTCATCCGCGAATGGGTTGTCGAAAAAGTTCACACTCTTTGAAGCCAGTCGGACAATCGATTGCGGTCTGACGACCGAAAGGTCACGAACCGCAACTGAGCAGTCGCTCCGCCACCTTTACTGGCATCCACCACCGCCCGGAGTTTCTACTCGTTGCCGACAGCCAGGACCTTCCGGCTCGGTAGCCGAACAAGTCCGTCGGCAAACTGTGCGACATTGCGAGGTTTCGGAGTGCCGGCTTGCGCCCCTTCGGGCGGCGCTTTCTCAGGAGCTACGTTCTTATCGCTCTTCGCCTCGCCCAGTGTGAAATCCACTTCAGACGTCTCGATCACGTCTCCGCGCACAGCCTTGTATTCGATAACGAACTTGTAATCTCCGGGCGGATAACCAGTTGTATTGAGTTGCGGCGAGAATGCAGGTCCCATGCCGGCAGGGATGACCGCATCCGTTGGAATGATGCTGCCGCCCGCCGCATACAGTCGTCCTTTCCTTGCGGGCCCTTTCGCCAGTGATGGTATCGTGCTGTCTTTGCCCTGACGCTCGACCCAGTGTTGATGCACACCCACAAGTCGAAACGGTCGCGAGTAAGACCGGTCGATGGGTATCTGCAAATCCTGCGCGGACGTGTTCGTCAGATTGTATTTGATCGTCACTGTGTCACCGACCGCGTGGGGACCACCGCTGACTTGAGCATTGGAGATGCGCATGGCCTTGTAGACCGGGGCCATTGCGGCCGTCAGTGATTCGACGACCGCCGGGGATTCCAGGCGGAAGCTGTCGAGTTCCAGGTGACCGGCAAGTGGCCTGTCGTCCTGTCGCGCGGCAAACGTCGTCAGGTGGACCGACTGAATTGTCACACCGTCGATCGATTCGGAGTACTTCTCGCTGAGTGGTAAACGGTATTCCTTCCACGTGTCGCTGGCGGGCAGTTTGAGGAACCACGACAGGAGTTGATTGGTCAGTGTCAGGTTCAGCCGCAAGTCAGACACATTCCGGGCGCGATAGTTGAAACTCAGGACGGAGTTCGCGGCCACAGCAGTGGGACTGGTGGCGACGCGATAACCACAGTGCGGGACAGCCGGGCCTTCCGTCGAATACTCGAAACGGAATACGGTCGATTGTCTTGTTGTTACAAGCGAGCCCACGTCAACGTTCCCGTAGTCTCGAACCACTTTCGGCTTCGCGTTGAAGTCAACCAATGTTGCCGCTTCGGCCGCTGGATTTGCAGTACCGACCGATCCGGGCAGGCCTTTGACCTTGCGGACTTCGACGATCTTCACTCCGTCACGTTCGAGCATCAGCTCATTGGTGGACAGCTCGAATCCGCTTTCCCCGGAAGCAAGACGGAGTCCGTATTTTCCGGATTTCAGTTGGAATTTCCGCTCGGTCGCCGTGTCGATGATCGTGATGAGTTCGCCGTCCTGCGTGACATGGACCTCGACGTCGGACGCCTCCGTCTTAATCACGACTGTCCCGTTGTCGGTCTGGATCCAGTAGACGGCACCGGCGAGGAACAGGGCCAGGATGCCTCCGAGAAGCCGGATGGACGTTCCTGCTCCTGCTCGTGGCGGAACGGGTATGGCGGCTGGTGAAGTTTCCCGCTCGCTGTCCCGGGCGGATGCGGGCGTGACGGTGGATGAATCATGCTCAGGAACGACTGCCGGCGACTGGAGCGGTGCCGGATCGTGCACCAGCGGACGCAGCGCGTTGGCGACCTCGAACGGCCGCTGAAAACGGGCAGACGGTTCCTTGGCCATCATGCGGCGAACGGCCTGCACGACTTCGACGGGAATGTCGTCACGGAATTCGGTGACCGACCGCGGTTCGCGGGACATGTGTCCGGCGAGCTTCTTCATGACGGACGGCTCGGGGAACGGAACCTGTCCGGTCAGCAGGAAGTAGAATGTGGCGCCGAGACTGTAAATGTCGGATCGGACGTCGGCCGTGGAGGCATCGTCGGCCTGTTCCGGTGCGACGTAGTCGGGAGTTCCCATGAATGTGCCGTGCGCCGTCAGTTCGCCGCGTGCGGCGCTGTCTCCGGCGAAACTGGCCAGTCCGAAATCCAACACCTTGAGGCGACCATCGGGTGTCACCATCAGATTGTGCGGCTTGATATCCCGGTGCACCATTCCCGTCTCAGCCGCGTGCTGCAGCCCCAGCGCCGCGAAGTACATGTATCGGCAGGCGTGATCGACCGGCAGACGTCCCAGCCTTTTCACTTCTTCCGCGAGCGTTACTCCTTCGACAAATTCCATCACCAGAAAGTGGTGATCGCCGGTCTGTTCTGCATCATAGGCGGTGACGATGTTCGGATGATTGAGTCGTGCCGCGGCACGCGCCTCGCGCCGAAAGCGGTGTATGGCATCAGGATTTCGGACATATTCGGCGTTCAGCACTTTGAGCGCGACCAGCCGGTTCATGGCCCGATGCTCGGCCTTGTACACCGCACCCATACCGCCTCGTCCCAGCACGCCGACCACTCGATAGCGGGGATGATCCGCCAGGGCGCGCGCCGAATCTGACAACAGTTGTGGATGGGGTACCGGGTAATCTGTTTCACTTTCGAGATGCGTCGCAGCACTCGACACTGCGAGCGAAATCGTTCCCGTCTGTGGTGACTGCACGGGGTCATACTGTCGGGCCTCGCGCAGCAGCGAGACGAAGTCGTCATCGCCGGATGTCAGTGTCTTCAGGTTCTCAGAGCAGACACAGCATGTGTCAACGTGCTTTTCGACATCCGCCTGTCGATCAGGTTCCAGCCGCCCCAGGTTGAAGTGGGAAAGTTCCGCGTTGTCTGGATGTTCGGCTTTCAGTGCAGTCATGTGACGGATCCCCGGATTCTGGAACTGGGAGTCGAGCGATTCCCAGGCGGTCAAGCCTGCGGGAGGCATATCCCCGCAAAATGGCAGGCAGAAAAGAGGACCGTTTCCGGCAGTTTCTTTCAGCAAAAACCGGCAATTCTCGGCAGATTACGGAAAGATCGGTGTCAGGCGATCACTCCGTGCGCCTGCTGGCGCAGAAAACTCAGCACGCGCGACCGGGCTATGAACACAGAATTCAGCGAGGTTTCAAGCGTCGATGCCACGTAATCGGGCGACTGGTCCTCGAAGACCAGCAATTGAAAAATGCGCCAGGTCTTCGGCTGAAACCTGCTCTCTGCGGACTTCAGCAGCGATGCAGCAATGAACACGTCATGCTCACGGTCCCAGCGACTGCTCATGACACTGTCCGGATCTTCGAGACCTTGGATGAGCACGCCGAACGGGGTTCCTCCTGGGACGAGGGCCTCTTTTTTCTCTCGCCGGTGATGCGCCCGCAAACGGTTCAGCAGAACTTTTCTCAGCCACGCTCGAAACGCGCCGGTCCGGCCGCTGTGCTGAAACTGCGGCAGCTCCTGCGCCAGCGTCGTGAAGACTTCCTGCATCAGATCATCCGCATCCTGCTCAGGCAGTCCCCACTCGCGCAACCACTTCAGCAGAAGTGGCTGATACAGCTCGACGAGTCGCGTCCATCCGTCAGAGTCCAGACCGTCCTGGATCCGGTCAAACAGACTGAGGTGCGTATCCGGCATGGCTGGCCCCCGTTGACTGTTCGGTGATCCGCCGGAATCCCCATGGTGCTCCAAGGACGACGACCACCACCAGCTGTTACGTGAAAACTGGAACAGAAGTGAAGGTACCCGCAGAACATACAGACATCAACTCGCAGGGTGGCCCGACCACTTGTGGTTGGGTGCCGCAGGCACAGGACGCCGTACGCCAAACGGACAATACGTCAGTCGACATATTCGTCATCACATTCCAGACCGGGCGGCCAGCGAATTGGCACGCCGACGGACTTGTGCTCCCCGTACCAGCGGGCCGAACTCCAGCGCCAGTCCACCGCACGATCGACCAGTCCGGCTCGAACCGGATTCAAGTGCATGTAATCCAGCTTTTCTCCAACCTTTCTCCGAGTCCAGATGTTGAACGCGTAGTACCGAGCCTGCCAGACGGGATCGGAATCACCCACCTGCGACAGATCATTCGGAAACTGAGTCCGAAACAGTTCTTTCAAGGCATGGGAAGACTGTCCCTTCCACTCGTTCATTAACCGACTGAGTTGCCGAGTCTCCGGAAACCACATCAGAGCATGGACACGATCAGGCATGATCACGAATCCCAGGCAGGATCGATCGTGTCTCGCGAGTTTCGAGTCCAGGTGCCCGATTACGATTCGTTTCGCATGATCGGGCTCCACGTTCTCGCGGTTCAGATGAGCTGGACTTCCACCGGGACGGCTGCGTCTGCGTCCTGCTGCTCGGGTGACTGATAATTCAGTCGCTCGAATCCGATCACGCGGCCCTGGGCATCTTTCATCAGGACGACGTCGTCGCCGATCTCCTCGCAGATGTGCTCATGCTGCGGGTCGTCAAACCACACAGTCACGGAGTTGCCCGTGCGATCGCAATAGACTCTTACTTTTTCCATAACTCGTCGCCTTGCTTGATGCCGCCTGTCAAAAACACCGTCACGACAAAACGCTCGTCGGCGTCGGACGGAGCAGTGACAACGCAGATGTGGTTGCCAGAGTCCAGTCGCAGATAATTCAGGTGCACATCCGGGTCTTTCACACTCGAACGGACGAGATCCGGTTCGGAGACGCACTTCTTCGCTTCGGACTGATACGGTTTCACGGCGGGATGCTTAAACCGCACAATCTCCCGCCAGCGGTTCCGCGTCAGCACAACGGAATCGCCCAGCGGAGACGTCACACGAAAGACGATCCGTTGGGCCATTTGCTGCACCTTGTCGAGTGTACTCGGATTCCGCTGGCGGAGCCCCAGCATACGACCTCCACGATCTGCTTGCCAAACTCAGAGTTATCGACGGAATTGCGCAGGACCTGATGTGGGTCCTGCTCAACAGCCGCGACTTCATGCTGGTTTACTGATGCACGGCGAGCAGCACGTTCTGCTTCGTGGTACGATCCACGACGATTCGTCACGTCGAGGACGCCACAATGCCGTCGCCGTTTCCCGGAATGAACCCGTATCTGGAAGCCACGGACCTGTCGCCCGGCGTCCATGCTGCCCTGATCAACGAGATTCGGAACCGGATCAACGGAACGGCACCGCCCGGCTACTTTGCCGACATCGAGCAACGCGTGTACCTGCTCGACACCGATGAGTTGCAGAAACAATTGATTGTTCCGGATGTCGCTGTTCGTAATACGTCCGCAGCACCGCAGGACGGACGGGAAGCTGGTGGCACAGCGACGCTTGTCGCTCCGGTGAAAGCTGTGATTTCCGTGCCCGATCAAGGGATTGATGTCAAAGAGCGTCGGATTGTCATTCAGACGCTCGATGATCACCGAATCGTCACTGTGATTGAGTTGCTCTCTCCAGCCAACAAGACTGGTGGCTCGAAGGGGCGGGAAAACTACCTTCACAAGCGCCATGAAGTTCTGGATTCAGACGCTCACTTTGTCGAGATTGACCTGTTGCGGGCCGGCCGCGGAATTCAGATATTCCAAGACGCTCCAACTTATGATTATCTGATCTGTGTCAGCCGGCAACAGGAGCGTCCAGAGGCGGACTGGTGGCCGGTATTGCTTGAGCAGCCACTACCGGAGATTCCTATTCCTCTACGGCGTGGAAATCCGGACCTCAAGCTCGACCTGCAGGCAATCATGCATGACGTTTACGATCGCAGCGGCTACTCGCGAAGGCTGGATTACTCACAGCCGGCACCGCCACCGGACTTGTCCGATTCACGGCGGAAGTGGGTCAGTGAGACGATCGGTGTCGGGGCGTGACGCTGGAGCGTTCCCAGTACGACAGTCGTCGCGGAAACGTCTGCGGAGGCTGGGATTCAGGAGTTGGTCCGGGTAAGCTGACTGATTCCTACCTGATTCATTTTTTCATCGCGCCCCCTGCGTTCTTGCGGCAATTGAGGCCGCTTTCCCGTCTCGGATTCCCCCCGACCTGGTAGTTCGACGATGACTCTGCACACACTTTGCGTCCGGACCTTCGTGTCGTGTGTGGCAATAGCCGCATTCGTTCATATTCATTCTTCGCAGCCAGTCCTGGCTCAGACTGCGACGGAAGCCGCGACCCGGCAGTACGCCGTTGCCGTCGGGTTTCAGAACCAGAAGCTGTACAAACCTGCCATTGCTGAATGGCAGACGTTCGTCAAGAAGTTTCCCACCGATCCGCGCATGGACCGGGCGCAGCACTATCTCGGGACGTGCTCGCTGCAGGCCAGGGACTATCCCGCTGCAGTCGTCGCGTTTCAGACGGTCCTGCAGAAATACCCGAAGTTTGATCTGCTCGATCAGACGGCATTGAACCTGGGGATCAGCCACTACGCGATCGCCCAGGTGTCGAAAAAGCCGGCCGATTACGGCAAGGCAGAAAAGGCGTTCGCGGTTGTCATCACGAAGTTTCCGAAGAGCGATTATGCACCTCGGGCGCTGTTCTACAGCGGTGAATGCCAGTATCAGCAGGACAACCTGGACGCAGCCGCCGAAAGCTACGCCGCCCTGATTCGCAGCTTCCCGGAAGACGACATGAGTGCCGACGCGCTGTATGCGCTGGCGGTGACTCAGGAAGCCCTCAAGCAGCCGAGTGAAGCACTGGCGACGCTGGCAACATTCGGCAGCAAGTATCCAAAGCACCGGCTGGGTACCGAAGTACAGATGCGACAGGCGGAGATTCTGTTCGCCAAAGACTCGTTCCAGCAGGCTCTCACCCTGTTTACTCAAGTCGCCGCGGTAACAGAGTTTCGACTGAGCGATGTGGCCATGTTGAGGCAGGCCCGCTGTCTGTATGAGCTTGAGGACTACGAGAAGGCCGGGGAAGTCTACTGGGATGTACCGCGTAAGTTTGAGCAGACGAAGCACTACGACACAGCCGTGCTCGCGGGCGGCAAGTGCTTCTTCCTGAATGGTCAGTACGAGGTGGCCCGCACGGGATTGGAGATCGTCGCCAATCGCGATGTACCGGAAGCCGCTGAGGCGAAGATGTGGATCGGCCGGTCGTTCCTGAAAGATGGCGACGCCGCAAAGGCACTGGCAACGCTTGATGCCGCGATTGCCGCTCACGGCGACAGCGAAGAACTGTCGCAGTTGCTGCTGGCCCGAGTCGACGCCGTTTACGAACTGCCGGATCGTCGGGCCGAATCGATTGGCCTGTATGCCGACTTCGCCGCGAAGTACCCGAAGCATGATCAGGCAGCACAGGCGCAGTACATGGCCGCACTGGCGGCGCTTGATGTCGAGGATCATGCGGCCGCAAAGACGCACAGCGACGCGTTCCTGGCGAAGTATAAGGATGACCGTCTCGCCCCCGACGTGCTGTTCGTTGGAGCGGAAGCTCGCCTGATGCTGAAGGATTATCCCGGTGCTTCGGCGCAGTACGAAAAATTCCTGAGCGTCGGGGCTGGTCACGACAACGCGCCACAGGCACGGGTGCGTCTGGGACTGGCACTGCATCTCGAGGGCGAATTCGCGGACGCCGCGCAGTGGCTCAATGCGTCCGTCAACAGCATTGAAGATGCAACGCTCAAGAGTGAAGCGCTGGCTCTGGTCGGCCGTAGCTATTCCGAGTTGAAGAACTTCGGTGGAGCCGCTCAGGCACTCGAAAAATCGCTCCAGGCGAAACCCGATCGTGATCAGACCGACGAAACGCTGTTGGCTTTATCCGAAGCCTATCGGCGGCTGGGGAAAGATACGGATGCGGAGCGACGCCTGGGACAACTTGTTGACAAGTATCCGGACAGCGAGTTGCTGGACGAGGCCCACTTCCGAATTGCCGAGGCCGCCTACGCCGCCAATCGTTTTGAAGACGCGATCAAGAATTACACGACCGTTGTGGCACGCTGGTCGAAGGGGACGTTTGCCCCGCATGCGCAGTACGGACTCGGCTGGACCCACTTCAACACGGGTGCGTTTCGTGATGCGATCGCGGCGATGACGAAGCTTGTCCAAAACTACAAGGACTCCGAAGTGGCGCCCAAGGGGCTGTATGTGCGAGCGATGTCGCAATATCAGCTTGGCGAGTACGAGCCGGTCGTGGCTGACGTCACGGCGTATCTCGCGACCAAACCCGATAAGACAGATGCTCTGGATGCAAGTTACGTGCTGGGACTCGCTCAGGCGGGACTCGAACGATTCAGTGACGCGGCTAAGACTTATCAGAGCATTCTGACGACGGACCCCAAATACCCGGGCGCCGACAAAGCCGCCTATGAACTGGGCTGGGCTTACTTCGAACTCGGTCAGGTGAAGGAATCGGCGGCAGCGTTTGAGAAGCTGGCCAAAGACTATCCGGACAGTCCGCTGGCTGCCGAAAGCCTGTTCCGTGTTGCCGAGACGTTTTACGAAGACGGCGACTTCAAAGCTGCGGCCAAAGCGTACGCCAGCACGCGCACGAAAGCGGGCGTCTCGGAACTTGGCGAGAAGTCCATGCACAAGCTGGCCTGGACGCATCTGAAGGGCGAAGATTTCGCCTCGGCGGCAGCCGCGTTCTCAAAGCAGATTAATGACTTTCCCGAAGGTGAATTGGCTGGTGACGCCGTCTTCCTGATCGGTGAATGTCAATTTAAGGACGAAGAGTGGGCGAAGGCCCTGCCCTGGTTCGAGCGTGTGGCTGCGGCTCGCAATCCCAACTATCACGGTCTGGCTCTGTTCCGAGCCGGCGAATGCGCCGCCGCTCTGAAAAAGTGGGCCAACAGCCAGAAGTTTCATCAGCAGGTTCTGGACGACTTTCCTGACTTTGAGATGCGTCCGGAAGCACTCTATGGAGTCGGTTGGGCTGTGCAGAATCAGGGCGATTCCGTGACTCCGATCAAGTTCTATAAGCAGGTGATTGAGGAGACGGATACTGAAACCGCGGCAAAAGCTCAGTTCATGATCGGCGAATGTCTGTTCGCCCAGAAGAAGCACGAGGAAGCATCGACGACGTTTCTCACAGCGGCATTCAAGTACAACCACCCGGAATGGTCGGCGATGGCATACTTCGAAGCGGCGCGGTGTTTTGAAGTTCTCAAGGACGCCGAACAGGCGAAGAGCTGCTACCAGCAGTTAATTCAGAAATACGGGAAACATCCCAAAGCAGCCGATGCACGGAGACGGCTGGCTCAACTCGGTTCGTAAAGCGGCCATTTCGGATCACGCGACGGGACCTGAGCAAACACAAAACCACCACAAAGTCAGCCTCCAGTGGTCACTCCGTACGGCGCTCGTTTCGCGGAGCAGGACGACGAGGACGGCAGGCCTCGGCCCGAAGATATCTCCACCATGCAAACCTCAAACGAAAACTCGAATCTGATCTGGCGGCTGCGGCTGTTTGTGGGCGCTGCCGGTCTGATGGTTGCCCTGTCGCCCCTGTTCAGTCGGGCTCAGGACGCCGTGGCTCCCCCGGATGGAGTCGATCCGGCGGCCGCTCAGCCTGCTGCGACGGGCGATGCTCCGATTCCGGTTGCCGAGCGCGAGATGCCATCAGCGTGGGATCTGGCCGTGCAGGGCGGCCTGTTCATGATTCCGATCGGCCTGGCTTCGGTCGTGGTGATCGCGTTTGCACTGGAGCGAACGATCGGACTGCGAAGCCGTCGCATCATTCCACCACAACTGTTGTCAGAACTCGAGAGCCTGGATGCCGAAGGCACGGGCATCGATCCCCGCGCCGCGTACCGAGTCTGCCAGGAACATCCATCACCGCTCGGCGGCATTATCCGGGCAGCGGTACTGAAAATCGGTCGTCCGCATTCGGAAGTCGAAAAAGCTGTTGAGGATGCCGTTGCACGCGAAGCGTCCCTGATGATGCGAAACATGCGGCCGATTAACGTCGTCGCAAGCATCGCACCGTTGCTGGGCCTGATCGGCACGGTGCAGGGCATGATCATGGCGTTCATGGTCACCAGCACGACCTCATCCACGGGCACGGGCAAAGCCCAGGAACTGGCTCAGGGAATCTATACCGCCCTGGTCACGACGTTTGCGGGGCTGTGTGTTGCGGTTGTTGCCGTGCTCATTTCCAACTGGCTGGAGAGCAAAATCGAACGATTGCTGCGGGACATGGAGGAGATATTCCTGGAGATCGTGCCGCAGTTCGAACGCTACGAAGGCAAGGTGCGAGTAACGCGTTCGGCGAGTCAGGAGGCGGGCGAGTCTTCGGGCGTCCTGCTCAAGGGGCGTCCCAATCGGGACCGTGCGGATGTCCAAAAACCCGCTGCCGCTCGATCTCGACTGCAGCAGCCAAAACAGCCACCAGCAATGCGCCGACCGGTCCCTGTGCCGGAACCTCGCGTTACTGATGATGACGACAGCGTCGCTGACCGTGCCCAGGACGTGATGAGCGACGATGTGATGGACGATTCGGTCGAGGACGAGTACTTCGCGGAGGCAGCACCGGAACCGCGAGGCCAGAAATGAAATTCCAACTCAAGGGAAACGCCGGCAAACGAAACATCGACATGACGCCGATGATTGACTGTGTGTTTCAGCTTTTGCTGTTCTTTCTGGTGTCGAGTCACTTTGAAGAGCAGGCCCGCATGACCGGTGAAGGTGAGCTGGATGCCCACCTGCCCGAAGCCGCTGCGGCCATGCCGATGACGATGAAGCCGCAGGAGATGATCATCAACATTTCGTCCATCGGTGAGTTCTACGTTGGCGGAGAGGCCTACACGGAACCGCAACTGGTGGCTCGCCTGGAACGTGCCAACGTCGATAACCCGACGAATCAATCTGTCGTGATTCGGGGTGACGAAGGTGCCGACTGGAAATACGTTGCACGGGTCATGAGCCTGTGCAATCAGGCTCGTATCCGTGATTACCGGGTGGCAGTTGTTCCTGAGGCGGAAACACCGCAGTAGAGGATGCCAGGACCATCATGAGAAATCTCCGCAGGATCGCTGAAGCGGAAACCGCACGAGTGGCGGCGGAAGAAGCGTTTCGCACTTCGACTGCGGCGACATTCGCCGTGGGAAGCAGCGTTATGGCTTTCCTGAGCATGATGACCCGGTACGAGGCCGGAGACCCGACTCCACTGCCCGGCATGGGCGACCTTGTCGGACAAATCGGCTGGGCGGCTGGCCTGGGCGGTTCCATGTTCGCGATGTGGTGGCTGACGCGCGGTCGCGTCATGAAGCGACTGCAGGGCGCGGTCGTCTTCAGTCTGATGGTGCATCTGCTGATGTGTGTGGCCATTCAGGAACTCCACGTGAACGTCTCCCTGTCCGATCGGGTCGCGGCGGCGGCGGAAGAAGACCTCTCGCTGGAAGAACTGACGCTGCCTGATTATGGCGGCATGGAAAATCCGGACGCTCAGGCCGCGGAGTGGGAAGAGGTCTCAGACACGCCGACTCCGGAGTCCCTGCAGGAAGAACTGGCACGACAGCAGGCCGAACTCGAAAACCCGGACGCGCCTCAAGAGGTCGAAGTTGAGCGCGACTTGGAAGTGGCATCTGCGGACGCACCGACTCGTCAGCAGACCGACGCCGAAGCGTTTGGAGAGGCAACGCCGACCGAGATCGCGCGTCAGGAATCGGATCAGCCGCAGGCCGACGTTCCTGATGCTGCGGCCACTCCTGAAGTCCAGACCAGTGAGGCCGCGCAGGCCGAGGCCGAGGAGCGACAGACAGAACTGGATCGCCAGGCGAACGATCCAACGAAGGCCGAGCGCGAACAGACCGAACTCGCATCGGCCAATTCCCCATCATTTGAAGCGGCTCAGATTGAGGCGCAGCGCAACAATGACACACCCGAGCAGACGAGTCAGGAAATCGATTTTGGCGAGCGGTCAACGGCCGAAGCCCGCACGGTTTCCCCGACCGCTGCCGAGAATGTCGAGGTTACGACGGAACAGGCCGCTCAGCTTGCAGCTCAGGAGCGGGCTATTGAAGCCGCGCAGCGGGCGCAGGCCGAGTTGAATGCTCAGCGGACGACGCAGGACGTGCAGTCGGCCGCCGCTCAGCAGGTGACGGTCACCAGTGTCAGCCCGGATCGTGTTGCGGCAGCGGACAGCAACCTGCCCAACACCGCACCGACCAGTGGTGGAGCCGCCGCCTTGTCGCGCGATACGAGTGCTGCCTCAGGAACATCAGCCGCGCAGGTCGCTGCTCAAACTGTACAGGTCGCGGCAGCGGGCGGAGTCAGCTCGACAGAGCTGAGCGAGAACGCCGCGGTCAGTACGGCAACACGGGGTCAGAACGCGACCGTTCCAACAGGCTCGGCAGCCAACACGGGAACAGCAGCACTCGGGACGTCGCAGGCCGGTGTTGCATCTGTCTCACGGGGACAGATCGGACGTCAATCCAATGCCACGGGCCAGGCTCGGCTTGGCCAGGCTGTCCAGGCGGGGATTACCGCGAACACCACCACGACGAACGGCACGCAACAGGCTGGAGCGGCCGGCACGCAGGCGAACGAAGTTGCCGTTGCGAGTGCCGGCAATGCACCCCAGGCGGCATCGCGTGTGCTGACGGGTGGACCATCCAAGACGGGTGTGGACCGCAATGCGTCGACATCCGGACTACCGGCGCGTTCAACCAATGGAAGCCGCGGAACGCCAGGTGCGGGAGCAACGAGCGCTTCAAACTCCGGCAGCCCGCGCGTGGCGCGTTCGACCGGCAGTAGCGGTCTGACTGCTCGATCCACGGAACCGTCGGCCCGGCTTTCTCAGAACGCGGGCCTGTCAGCCGGTGGCAGCTCGGGCACCGGTACAACTCGATCGGCTGCCGCCATGACGGCACTGCCTGCGGCTGCCGTTGCAGCAGAACAGGGAGGTGCCCTGGTCATGGCCGGCCCGCGGGCCGCGCGTGCCCGACCGTCGGGTGGAGCCAAGAGTAGTTTGTCCGGACCACGCACCGGCACGGTCGCGCGTCGAACTGCTGGATTGCCGGGCAGCACAAGCCGTGTGACTGGTCCCAGCCGGTCACGGCCAGGTCTTCCGACCGGTCTTGCCGGTGGTGGTCTGAAGTCGGGTCGAGTGACAGGCGCGGGCCGACCGAAGCTGGCTTCGGCCACGGAAGTTGCCGGCATGATCCGCCAATCAGTTCCGGGCGTCGGTGCTTCGCCCGAGGCACGCGTCAGCGCCGGTTTTTCGATGCGGCGTCCAAGTGTGCGAACCGAGGCGGTGCGTCGGCTCGGCGGTTCAGACGCGTCTGAAACGGCCGTCGAGCGGGGGCTCGCCTGGCTGGCCAACCATCAGTACGCGGACGGTCACTGGAGCGTGCATGACCTCAATTGCAAAGACCATGAGTGTGACGGGCACGGCACGTTCAAGTCGGACACGGCGGCGACAGGATTGGCGCTGTTGACCTTCCTGGGCGCTGGCTACACGCATAAGTCGGGTGAGCACCAGGACGTGGTTGAACGTGGCCTGCGCTGGCTGCGTGTGCATCAGAAGGCCAGCGGTGATCTGTTTGCTGACGAAAGTGAATTCGTATGGCTCTACAGCCACGGCATGGCTGCCATCGCACTGTGCGAAGCTTACGGAATGAGCCGTGATGAAGCCTTGAAGGGACCAGCTCAGCGATCACTCGATTTCATTGTCGAGGCACAGCATCCGGAATTTGGAGGCTGGCGATATCGGCCTCAATTCGAATCCGATACGTCGGTTTCCGGATGGCAGTTGATGGCACTGAAGAGTGGCGAGATGGCTGGTCTGACAGTCCCGCAGCGGACATACGATCTGACCTCGCATTGGCTCGACTCGGTGGAGAAGAAAGGCTCTCCTGGCCGGTTCAAGTACCACCCGACACGCGAAGTCGGCTTGGCGATGACAGCAGAAGGCCTGTTGATGCGGCAGTATCTGGGGGCTGGCCGGACTGATTCGGCACTCATCGCCGGGGCTGACTATCTGCGTGCTCGACTGCCGAAGGAGTCTCAGCGCGACCTTTACTACTGGTACTACGGAACGCAGGTCATGTACCACATGCAGGGCAAGCACTGGGACGACTGGAATGCGGCCCTAAGAAATACGCTGGTCAATTCACAGCAGAAGACCGGCCCGACATCCGGAAGCTGGGAACCGGTGGGATCAAATCCCGCCAAATGGGGCGCCGCCGGCGGTCGTCACTACACGACCTGCCTGAGCCTGTTGATGCTCGAGGTCTACTACCGCCACCTGCCCTTGTACCTGGAACTTGGCGGTTCGAAGTAAGTAGCCGAAGCCGCAAGACTTTGGCCAGACCGAAGAAACCAAACTCTGGCGAGTTCGCTACATCCGTTACTTCACGACTGACGAAGCGCTGGACTCCAGGCTCACTGGTTCTTCGATGACTACTTGCGGCGGCTCCAACTCCCTGTCAATGCGGATCGCTTTCTGGCCGTTGTAGACGCCCGGGAACCCGCGGAAAACCGGGCGATCGTCGATGCGTACTTCAGCACCCGAAGCGGTTTCGTGATCCGTCAGAATCACATCCCCGACCTCCAGGTTGAGCAGGTCCGCAGCGGTGAGCGATGTGCTTGCCAGCCGGACGCTCAAGTTAACTGTCTGTTGGGAATTCTCGTTTTCGCTATTCGATTGGCGCCGTTCGTTGATGGACTCCCTCCGATGGGGCAGGCCGCTCTCTGATGTCAGACGACTGGTGGTTGCCGCAATCGCGCTGAATGGGATACACAGATTCAGCATCCCGCGTTCCTCAGCCATCCCGACTTCAAAGCTAACCCGCACAACAACTTCGTCGGGCGACATGATCTGCTGGCTCTGTGCATGACTCTCGGTCTGTACGACCGACAGCCGCAGGTCACACACGTTAATCCAGGCGTTTTCCAATGCTCGCAGTGCCAGTTCAATCACACGTGACGCCAGACGCAATTCAATATCGGTCAGCGGCCGTTGGGGCGCACTGCCACAAGTGTTGCGGCCACCACCCAGCAAACGGTCGACGATCGGAAACACGATCTGCGGATTGAGATCGAGAATGAGGTGTCCTTCCAACCCCTTTGACTCGATCAGGCTGAAGCATGTCGGGTTTGCCAGTCCAGAAACGAACTGGGCGTATGCGAGCTGATCGACGCGGGTCAGCCGGACCTCGCAGATTGTTCGCAGCATGCCACTCAGCCCCGCACTGAATTCTCGACTGAATCCATCGTGCAGGGTCCGGATCGCACGGATTTGCTCACTGGTGACTCGTTGGGGAGGAGTGAATTCCTGGCCCCTGGCTTGATTGCCGGACGCAGCGGGTGCGGCCATCTGCGTGGCATGGCTGCCTGAGTCCAGAGCAGCAAGCAGCGATTCGACTTCTGACTGGCTAAGAACGTCCGCCATCCGTGGCGTCTCCGAAAGCAGGGTCGCTTGTCAACGACGACTATTTGATTTGTCCGTTTCCGTGGACAACGTACTTGTAACTTGTGAGTTCGCGGAGTCCGCACGGGCCTCGCGCGTGAAAACGATCCGTGCTGATACCAATCTCCGCACCCAGACCATACTCGTTGCCGTCATTGAACCGCGTGCTGGTGTTGATGTGGACCGCCGCCGAATCGACAGACGCCGAGAACTTCGTGGCCGCAGCGATATTTGTGGTCACAATCGACTCGGTGTGATGCGAGCCATACTCGTTTATATGGTTGATCGCATCGTTCACACTGTCGACGACTTTCACCGACATCACCAGGCCAAGAAACTCAGTGCGAAAGTCTTCGTCGGTCGCGGACAGAGCGTTTGGGATCATTTCCACAGAACGCGGACAGCACCGCAGCTCCACGCCAGCCGACTGCAAATCCTCGCCGACCGCCGGGAGAAATTCCGCGGCGATGTCTCGATGGACCAGCAGTGATTCGGCCGCGTTGCACACACCCGTGCGCTGACACTTGCTGTTCACCGTGATGCTGCGTGCCATTTCCAGATCGGCTGCCGAGTCGACATACACGTGACAGTTGCCGTCGAGGTGGCGAATGACAGGCATCGTCGCTTCAGCGTCAACACGTTCGATCAGCCCCTTGCCACCGCGTGGAATCGTGACGTCAATGCCACCGGCACACTTGAGGAACGCGCCCACGGCATCGCGGTCCGTTGTATCAACCAGTTGCACGGCATGTTCGGGCAGGTCGTGTTCCTTGAGTGCCTCCACGAGCAATCGATGCAGTGCCAGGTTGCTGTGCAGTGCTTCCTTACCACCGCGCAGAATCACGGCGTTGCCGCTCTTCACACAGATCGCAGCTGCGTCTGCTGTCACGTTGGGCCTGGATTCGAAGATGAAAAACACAACACCCAGTGGAACTCGGACGCGGGTCACAAGCAGCCCGTTCGGACGCACATTGCTTTCAAAGATCTCACCGACAGGGTCGGGCAGTGCTGCCACTTCCTCAAGCGCCGAGGCGACTGCATCGAGTCGGGTTTCGTCCAGACGCAATCGATCCACCTGAGCAGGAGTCAGCCCGTAGTCTGGAGCCGCCGCAATGTCTTTCGCATTGGCTTCCGCGATGTCCGACGTGCGAGTGCGGACCAGCTCTGCGGATCGGCGCAGCCAACCGTTTTTCTGGTCACCCGTAGCAGTCACCAGTTGCCGCGACGCGTCACGGGCTTTTGCCGTCCAATCGGCTGCATAGGCGGTGAAGTCAGTCATATCCGGGAGACGCTTCCATTTGCCCTGATTTCTTGACGACCGTTCAGGCGTCAGGACGGCCTCGAAAGCACGGCTCATTCCGTGCCGGGAATCCACTTCATGGAGTATCCGGCAGTCCCGAAAACGTGTCAACGCGGCTCGAAACCGGGGCTAGCCGGCAACTCGTAGGGAATCATTTGATTCTCGAATAGCCGCGAAGCGGCGACAGGAGATAGCCTGGGGCGCAAGCCCCAGGATGACAGTCAACCGACACGTTGAGCCGCAAAGCGGCGGCACGTGTCATGGTGGAATCGGAAACGTCCAACGTCCAACGTCCAACGCCTGCCGCCGCTTCGCGGCTCTCAAGTCGTGGTCACACCTCAGTCCTGGGGCTTGCGCCCCAGGCTATTACCTGTCGCCGCTTCGCGGCTGGACGCTGACACGGCTTCGCCGTTGAAATTCGGCAATCAATTGATTCCCGCCTGCTGCAGCGCAGCCTCGCTAACGAGCCGGGCGCAACCGATGGATCGTGTTGTAGATCGTGCGCGGAGCCTTCTGACCACCAGCGGGTGCCAGGTCCATGCGTATCTCCATCTGCATGACTGGCTTGATCTCCGGGATGTGCAGGAACACGCTGCGACCGTCGTCACTGACCGACACCTTCTCGATGTGGACCGGATCGTGACCGATGCGGTTCGGCTCGCGGATCGAATACTCCGGAGAGCCGTACTCCGACGACCAGCGATACTGCCATTGCGAGATTTCATAGCTGGCCGGGTCCGAGGCGATTCCGGAATCCACTGGTGAGGTGAACTCGATCCACAGACCGTTCTTATGGGCGTTGAGCGCCTTAGGCATGAACGCCTTGCCGCCCGTGTACCGGACGCGTTCGAAGCTGCCGTCCTTTCTGGCCGCCGTTTGCCAGCCATCGAGACCACAAACATAGAGCTGTCCGTCTTTGGGATTGAAGCGACCGACGATCGGCCCTGAATCGAACTTGAGACCGGGGAAAGCGAAAGCTCCGCCCTGCCAGACGCCATCCACCTGCTCGGTGACGACCAAATTCAACGTGCAGCGTCCCCACGACAGATGCAGCATCTGGCCCTTGAACGGCCCCCAGCGATCGTCTGCCACCCAAGTCTGTCCGCCACTTGAGTTGTCAAAACTCACGGGCATCCAGCACAGCGGCTGATCGAACGAGTCGCGTTTGTTTGGCTGATGCACTTCCGGCATGTATCCGTGAAAACTGCCCGGTTCGACAACCTGAATCGCTGACGCGGGGATCCAGTTGCCCTGGTTGTCGGCAGCGGTGATCAGTCCGGTTGGCGATGCTCCCAGTCCGATCGGGTGACGGTATCCGCTGGCAAACACTTCCAGCTTCTTGCCGTCTGGTGACACCTTCAGCAGCTTGCCGCCATGCGGCAGCGAGCGGCCGCACTTGAAGAAGTAGAAGTTGCCCTGAGGGTCGGTTTCAAGGCATGTGGCGTAGGCATGAGGCGTGCCCGTAATGACAAGGTCATTGTTCAGGTTTTCGTAGTAGTCGGCCTCACCGTCCTGATTGGTGTCGTGCAGACGAGTGAGCTGATCGCGACCAAGCACGATGACCTGCTCGTCAACGATACGCAGACCAAGTGGCTGATACAGACCAGCCGCGAAGCGGCTCCAGTAAACGTGCTCGCGGTTCAGACCATCGACGATCCAGACGTCACCGTGCGCCGTACAGACAGCCGCACGAGTCCCGGACTCGAAGAAATCAAGTCCCGTGACAAAGAACAGCGCGGCGTGCGTGTTCTTGAAGCGCGGCTCAAACGAATCAACCGCATAGGGCAACCCGTTCACCGGTGTCGTCTTCACTTTCTGGCGAAACGACTCGGGCCATCGCCTTTCGGGGTCTGTCGTGCGGATCTCGAACGTGCCGCGCAGGTCTGACGCTTTGATTGGAGCACGACC
Source organism: Planctomycetota bacterium (assembly GCA_963579025.1). Taxonomy (GTDB): domain Bacteria; phylum Planctomycetota; class Planctomycetia; order Planctomycetales; family Planctomycetaceae; genus CAUZFZ01. Next base: position 80,328 of record CAUZFZ010000006.1, read on the forward strand.
TGGGAAGTGCGGAGAGCCGCCACGATACGCAGTCGAGAACGTTGTATCGGCGGCGGTTTTCTCGTCCTGCGTTGCCAGCAGACAGACAAGTGAGTTCGCCGACCGGCCAGCGGGAAATCGAAGTAGAACTCGATTCCCGTCACGTTGGAGTGAGGCGGCAGAGTCACTGTCGAGACGAAACTCAACAACCCGTTCACCGTGCTTCAGATGCACAAGCGTCTTCGAGACGACTCCCTGAGCGGCGGGATCAACTTCAGCCAGCGTCATCAGAACCGGCTGCTTGAGCGGCGTCTGCCGACCAACCTCGAACCAGCGTTCCAGCGAGTCAAGCTGAGACCAGGCTTTCTCCGCCGGCGGCGGCCCGTGTCGGTAACCTTCGCGGAAGTCTGCACCCAGGACGGTGTATTGCAGCACGGGACCATTCTCGTGCTTGAAGTAACCGGAATACCGGAGCGCATCGGAGGGCAGCGATTCGGTCGCACCGCTGCCCGTGGCGGGCAATCGCCAAGCCTGTCGTGCATCGACGTAAAATAATTCGCGGCCACGCAGTTCGGGCATCTGCAGAATCCCGAACCGCTTTGGAAAGATTGTCAGGTCTGAAGCGGCGACGGCAGCCGTCGCGACGCAGCGCTCTGTATCAAACAGAAATGCTGTCCCGGCAGTCCAACCCTCTTCGGGGGTCAACTCGCGGCCATTCAGCGCGACAACCAGATTCTTTGTGCCGGTGTAGCGTCCCGGTAGCTTTGTCGAACAGGCAAAGAACGAACCGCGGGACATGGACTGAAATCGGTCGTCCGTCCAATCATCATCCGTCTCTTTCTCCCAGGGTTCGGCATCGGGGCGAGTCGACCGCAACGGCGTCCACTTCGCGAGGTATTCCGATTCGGACTCCTCGAAATCCAGCCACAGCAGTTCCTTGCCGTCCGGTTTCCAGACATTACGCAGTTCCCGTTCGCCCGGCGAAATCAGGATGTCATCGATCCAGCCGTCGAGTCCTTTGAAGCCGTTCGGAGACTGCCCGATCCACAACTGACGCTGCTGCTTCGGCAACGTCTTCCAACTAACATCGCGCCGCGCGAGTTCCTTACCGTCCAGATTTACACGCACCTGAGTATCGGTCAGCAGTACGGCCAGATCGTGCCATTCGCCGTCGGCCGTGCGGGCGTCTGTCTTCAGCTGGGCGTCACCCTGCCAGAGTCCCTCGACAGCCAATGTCCCCCGCGCGTCATGGTACGCCTGCCAGACGAACTGCTGTCCGGACGCCGCCGCGACGATCACGTTGCGAAAGCGAAACGAACGTGGCTCGATGCGATAACGAACCTGCAGCGTCACAGGAAACGCGCACAGGTCACCGCGGCTATTGACCGAGATGCCACCCGACCCGGCGTCCAGTGACCGTCCGAATTCCGTGTCCACATATCGAAGAGTTCCCGCGACCTGTTCGTCGGCTCCGAATGCGGCGACTGATTGGCAGAGTGCTGCGGAAATGGCGAGAAGTATGGACGGTCGCATCGATACAGTCCCTGGCGTCAGGAGGACACGGCGTTTGAAGGCCACGAATTGTCCGGCACGCGAAGATCACGCACAAGTTGCAGTGAGACTGTGCGGATGAGAGTCTACCGAGGCTCTGCCTCAGACCGATTGAACAGAAGGACGCAATGGTCGCGAAGACAACTGAACGATGGAGTTCTTCGCGTGCTTAGCGACCTTCGGTTCAATTGACTCTTCTAACTGGGATTCGCGCCATGAAATTGCAACTTGTCCTGGTGATGCTGACCGTTGTGGGCGAGGCAACGGCTTCTGCCGCGCCGCCATCCCGTGGATACACGATTCCGACGATCGACCTCGCCGATGACCGCAACCGACACGTCGTGATCGATCGCGAGGCCGGGCAGTATCTCGGACATCCCACAAACCGTACTGCTCGAAGACGGCAAGACGATGCTGTGTGTGTATCCCAAGGGGCATGGTCGCGGCGCGATCGTTTACAAAAGGAGTACCGACGGACACTGGACGGCCGGAGAACAGCCATACGTCGTCAGCGTGCGTTTGAAAGACGCGGAAATCGATCAGCTCGCGAAAGATCGACTGCTCCGTGGTGAGTAAAACCCGGTAAGGGGACGCGGATCAACGGGTGTCTCGTTCGGCGCGGGTCTCTGACCCCGTCGGCAGCACGACCGAAGGTCTCCCCGGTTGACCTGACAGTCGTTGATTCGCTCCCGAGCCTGGGAGACCTGCGGTCAATGTAGCGGCGGGGTCAGGAGACCCGCGCCGAACGCGCGTCCGTGTGAACACTCGCGTTGGCCTCGGGGTCCTTCATCCGGTAAAAGCTCGCCGACGGCTGTCGAAGCCGTTTCACTATTCGACGCGAACGGGTCAAGAGGCCCGTCTTACGTGACCAGGAAACAGGAAACAGACCGTGCGCTGGACGAAGACCTTTATCCCGACGATGAAAGAAACTCCCGCCGACGCCGAGATCCCGTCGCATCAACTGATGCTGCGTGCCGGACTTGTGCGGCAACTGATGGCCGGGGCGTATACGTATCTGCCTCTGGGATACCGAGCCCTGCGCAAGGCCGAAGCGATCGTGCGTGAGGAAATGGAGCGTGCTGGTGCGCTCGAGATCCACATGCCCGCGATTCAACCTATCGAGCTGTTTGAACGCACGGGTCGGAAGGACGCGTTCGGCAACGTGTTGATCAACTTCGAGGTCAAACGTGGCGATCGACGCGTGCATCTGGCACTCGGGCCGACGCATGAAGAGGTCGTGACCGACCTGGTCTCAAAGGTCATCAACAGTTATCGGCAACTGCCGGTGACGCTGTTTCAGATTCAGACCAAGTTCCGGAACGAAGAGCGCCCTCGATTCGGCGTGCTCCGGACCAGCGAATTTCTGATGAAAGACGCGTACAGCTTTGGCAGCACTGTCGAGCAGCTCAACGAGGCGTACGACGTTATGTACGCAGCCTACTGCCGCATCTTCGCCCGTTGCGGGCTCGAATATCTGCCGGTTGAGGCGGAAAGTGGACCGATCGGCGGAGACGCGTCGCACGAGTTCATGGTCCCGGCCGGCAATGGCGAGGATCAGATCGTGCGGTGTCCCGGTTGCAGCTACGCCGCCAATCTCGAGCGGGCCGATACCGGCCGTCAGTCACCCGGAACAGATCAACCGGAGAACTGCGCCGAGCTACAGACCATCGACACTCCCGGGGCAACGAGCATTGAGCAGGTCAGCCGGATGCTGGGCAGCGAACCGACGCAGATGATCAAGACGTTGATCTACCAGGCGGATGATCGGCCCGTCGCGGTTCTGGTCCGCGGCGACCACGACGCGAACGAAGGCAAGATTCGTCGCGCGCTGGGTGCGACGTCGGTTGAACTGGCTGATGACGCGACTGTCAAAGAAGTGACCGGCGCACCGACTGGATTCGCCGGACCCGTGGGCATCAAGTGTGATGTCATCGCCGATCACGATGTCGCTGAAATCGTTGATGCCATCACCGGCGCAAACTCCAACGACCAGCATTTGACCGGCGTCAACGTTGGGCGGGATTACAGTCTTTCAGGCACGGCCGATCTGCGTGACGCCGGCGACGGCGATCCGTGCCCGCGCTGCGACGCCACACTCGAAATGGTGCATGGGATTGAAGTCGGGCATGTCTTCAAGCTCGGCACGAAGTACTCAACGTCGCTCGACGCGCTGTTCGTTGATGAGAACGAGAAGCGGAATCCCGTCATCATGGGCTGCTATGGAATCGGCGTGAACCGGATCATCGCGTCACTGTGCGAGACGCGGTATGACGATGGCGGTCTGATGTGGCCGCTGTCGATCGCCCCTTACGAACTGCTGATCATTCCGCTGAATATCGGTGATGAGGAGGTCATGGGCGTCGCGAATCGCTGCTACGAGGAACTGCAGGCCGCCGGTGTCGATGTGCTGTTCGATGATCGCAAAGCGCGACCCGGCTTCAAGTTCAAAGACGCCGACCTGATCGGTATCCCGCTGCGTCTGGTGATCGGCGGACGCGGACTGAAAGAGGGCGAGGTCGAAATCAAGTGGCGGAGCGACACGGACGCCGAGAAAGTTCCAGTCGATGCAGCGGTTTCGTCCATACTGGAGCGACTGGCCGCGCAGCGAGCGAAGGATGCGGAGTCCGTACCTGATTGACGTCAACCGTGAACTCGCCGCGTTTACTGTTCCTTCGATCGAAGATTGAGTGCTGAAAAGCTCAATCGGCTGGCCTTTCGCTCCGTGGGATTCTGCTGGGCCGTCTGCAGCAGTGCATCGGCAAATCGGTCGGAACGTTCCGAGCTTCGCTCAACGCGAGACCGGCGCAGCCCCTTGAACTGCCCGAAGTCGTCGAAGCAGTCGGATGGGAAGCTGCCGAGCACGTTTCGAATGATCCCGCGATTCCAGGCATCGGACGGCGGTGTTTCGTCGGGCATCTTCTTGAATGCCAGTCGGATTCCCATGAGTACGAACTCCCACACCGGTTCATCGCTGGCGCGCAGGATTTCACGCATCTGACTCTGTCCGAATTCGACTGCCCGATCGGGTTCGAAGGCGAATTCCTCGAGTTGAAAATTCAGAATCAGATGACCACACAGGAGATCGGACCAGCGTTCCGCTTTACGCCGCAAGCGATCGACCTGCGACAGACTGCCAAGCGGCACGTCCATCCCTTTGACCATCAGTGTCAGTGCCCGGTTACGTGCTTCGTTGTGTCCGCTTAATGTGTGACGGGCGATGGGGCTGGCTTGTTTTGAACCGCGCGTCATATCCATCGCGGTCAGAGTTGCCGCCCAGACTCGGGTCAGGATTTCGGAAACGAATATCTCGTTGAGAATCGGCACGGCTGACTGCCACAGCACCAGATGGTGGCCGTCTGCGCGGTCAGCAGCCTGGCTGGACAAGTCGTCTATATCCCGCAGCCAGTCGATCAATCGTCCACGGCAGCATTTCCAGTAGTTGTGCAACTGCTCGTCGGAAACTGGAGTCGAACTTTCAATGAGCAGCATCGATCGAGCTGATGCAAACGCTGCTGTCTCAGCAATCTGTCTGAGTGAGACGGACATGTTGGCTCCGGCGGCGGGTCGAAATGGACAATGGCTGTTGTCAGAACCGTCAGTCGCTTTCTGCGCGGACTCCGCCCCAGGTCGCATACGGATTCCACTACTGGCAGCCCAAGCAAACGTGATGCCGTAGCGGCGGCGGCATGGCGTGATGCGGATTAGTCACGTTACGCGCGGTATTTGTTGGGCCGGCGGGTTCGGTGGAGAATCAATCCTGTTGCGGCAGGTCACCGTTGATGCGCTACGACACCGCGTCTGTTGTTTATGATGCCGACATGAATGTGATCAAACTGCTTTCCTTGCTTGTCATGGTCGAGCTGGCCCTCGTCCACTCGCCGTTGCCCGCGAACGACGGACCCGTCCATCGCTGGCAGTTTGACCGCGAGCATCTTCGCGGAAGCACCGCGACTCCGGTGATTGGCTCGGTCCCGCTGACGGGCAAGGTCGCACTTGCGTTCGATCTCGCGACGCCCGGAGCGGCGGTCTTTGCGCCAACCGATCGGGTGAAGCAGTTTCTTGAGGCCCGAGACGGATTCAAGAGTTTGCACCTGCCACAAAGAACGCTTACGGCTGAAGCGTGGGTCCGTGTTGATCAGCCGCTCGAATGGGGTGGCATCTTCGGTGTGATTCAGGATAACGGGGATCACGAACGTGGTTGGCTGCTGGGTTATCGTAAGTCGCAGTTCTTCTTTGTTCTCGTGTCGGAAAAAGCCCACCGCGTTACGTACCTGACGAGTCCAACGGAGTTCGTACCGGGGCACTGGTATCACGTCGTGGGAGTCTGGGACGGAACCACTCAGTCACTGTTTGTTGACGGCGAGCTGGCAGCAACGTCTCGAGCTCAGTCGGGGCCGATTGCTTATCCGCTCGACGCGCATTTTGGAGTCGGAGCATTCTGGGACGACACCGAATACCACCCGCTCACAGGGCAGATCGAACAGGTCAGCCTCTGGCCGCGTGCATTGAAAGCCGACGAGGTCGCAAAGCAGTTCGAAGCCCGGAAGGCGAGGTTTCCCGGAATTGAGGCCGCGCATCCCGAGGTGGTCGACTGGCCGACCCATCTGCGCGACAACCAGCGCACGGGTGTCGCGAAAGGAGTCGCTCTGCGCTTTCCGCTGCAGTTGCAGTGGGTGCATCGAAGTCGACGCGTGCCGGCGCCGGCATGGCCCCCACCGGCGCAGCAGGATTTCTGGAACAAGAAGCATGGACTTAAGCCGCGCGTCACGTTTGACCGCGCCCACTCGCTGATCGCAGTCGGCGATGCGGTTTACTACTCGTCATCCGCCGAAGATCAGGTTGTCTGTCTGGATCGCACGAGTGGGGAAGTCCGATGGCGTGTCTTTGCTGAGGCTCCGGTCCGTCTCGCTCCAACGTACGATCACGGGCGTATTCTGTTCGGCTCCGATGACGGTTGCGTGTACTGCGTGAGTGCTGGCGACGGTTCGTTGCTGTGGAATCATCGACTCGTAGAGAGCGACCGGCAGATTGTGGGAAATGGTCGAGTCATGAGCGTGTGGCCCGTCAGGTCGGGCGTGCTTGTCGATGACGGCAAGGCGTTCTTCTGTGCCGGGCTGTTCCCGGAGCAGGGCGTTTTTCAGGCGGCCGTTGACGTTGCCACAGGCGAACTACTTGGCCGGAACGAGATCGGCGTGTCCGCGCAGGGTTATCTGCAGCGAAAGGGGTCTCAACTGCATATTGCGACCGGACGTGATCCGGCCGGCGCGTTCCTGGCAACGTTGAGTCGCCGGGGAAAACCAATTGGTAAAGAGGTCCGCTCGATTCCTGCACGCTACCCCTACGCCTTTGTCGGAGACTCGCAGTCGCGATTCGGCGGTGGGCACGATGAAGTGGCTGCATTCGATGCTCAGACGGGCGATCTGGTCTGGGAGTCGGCCGTCGCGGGCGATGCGTATTCGATGGCGATCACTGGTTCGAATCTTTTGGTGAGTACGTCGCAAGGTGCGATCTACTGTTTTTCAGAAACGAGTGGTTCAGGATCGAAACTCGAAACGGCGGTTGCTCGCGGTTACCCGTGGGCGTCCGATATCGAACGCAGGCAAGTCCAGAAACACGCGGCAGATGCGGTTGCCGCCGTTGGGGCGACACGCGGCTGGGCGCTGGTGTTGAACTCGCGCGCAGGTGCTTTGGCTGCTGCTATCGCGAATCACAGCGAATTCAGGGTCGTGTGCGTCGAAGACGACGCTGCAGCGATCGCTCTGGCACGCGAGCGTCTGGACGCGATGGGACTGTCCGGTCGAGTCGTCGTTCACTCGTTGAGTTCGGAAGGAGCACTGCCTTACAGCGACTATCTGTTTAATCTCGTGATCGACGCCGAGGCACTCTCGGGTCACAAGAGCCGCATCGATCGGCAGGAAGCCCGGCGTGTCACCCGGCCTCAGGGCGGGATCGCGATTCTCGGCTCGCGGACCGAGGACGTGTATCGCCGCGCGGCGTTGTCGGGTATTGGTGAGTGGACGCATCAGTATGCCGACGCCGGCAACACCGTTTGCAGCAATGACACTCTGGTACAGGGTGAGATGCGGCTGCAGTGGTTCGGTGCACCGGGTCCGCGTGGGCTGATGGATCGGCACCACCGTACGGCCGCGCCGCTTCTGGCACAGGGGCGGTTGTTCGTCCCGGGGGACAATCGTGTGATCGGAGTTGATGCGTACAACGGCACCGTACTCTGGACTGCCGACGTGCCGGAATCACGACGAGCTGGCGTGTATCGAGACTGCAGCTATCTGGCCGCCGCCGGCAACTCGCTTTACGTATCGGCCGCTGCGACGTGTCGCCATTTCGACGCCCAGACTGGCAAATTGCGGCAGACCTTCGAAGTTCCTGAGTTCGATGGAAGGCCCGTCGAATGGGGCTACCTGGCGACCGTCGACGACCTGCTGTTCGGCACTCGCCAGAAGAAGGGATCAACCCGACGCGAACACAGTCGCGCGCAAATTGAAGAAGGAACGTATTACGACGCACGACCGCTCGTCTGCAGCGATGCGTTGTTCGTTCTCGAACGGCAGACCGGCGATGTCTTCTGGCACTACGAACCGCAGGCCGGACCGATCGTTAACTCGACGATCGCCGTGGCTGATGGTCGCGTGTCTTTCATTGAAAGTGCCGACTCATCGCTGATGGATTCGACAATCGGACGCCATCGGGCTGCGGATCTGTTTCGCACGTCAGCGCGCCTGACCGTTCTGGATATGCGCACGGGCAGCAAGCTATGGCAGGCGCCCATTGATCTGCGGCACATCGCACACACGGTCTATCTGAGCGCCGCCCGTAACCGTGTGGTGATTACCGGTTCGTACAACAAGCCGGCCGCAGGTAAGTCACGAGTCCACGTCGATGTGTCCGTATTCGATGCCGGGACTGGAAAGCGTCTCTGGGCACACACACAGAACAATGGCGCCGAAGCCGGAGGTGCTCACGGGGAGCAGGATCTGCATCCAGTCATCGTTGGTGATCGTCTTTACTGCGAGCCATTCGCATACAACCTGCAGACAGGCCAACCGCTCAAAGACTGGAAGTGGAATGCAGGACGACGACGCGGTTGCGGGACAATTTCAGCTTCCGCGTCGACATTCTTCTTTCGACACTCCCACCCGACGATGTTCGATCTGGCCGGGAACAGTTACTCGAAGGTCACAACCAGCAGCCGGCCAGGCTGCTGGATCAACATGATTCCGGCGGGTGGTCTGCTGTTGATCCCTGAAGCGAGTTCCGGATGCACGTGTAACTACGCCGTCCAGTCGTCGATGGCGTTCCTGCCCGTGCCGCAGCCATAGCTCCCAGCACTGGTTTCATGGCTGGACGGTCGCATTGTCATTTGTGTCCGGGTGAGCGAAGCCGGTGACACGTAAACGCAGGAAAACGGTCGCAAGATGGCGAATTTCGTTGGTTCGACTGAAGTACAGGTCCGATTGTGCCGATTACAGCGTGTGAGACCTCGCCAGCGCCCGGATTGCGCGGACCCGACCTTGAGTTAATTCTGGGGAGTGCGGTAGGCTCGGATCATGATTGAACCTGTCGGCAGAACGCCGAATATCTGATTTCTTTGACAAACAGGAGACTGGCCAGTGGGTGCTGAAAATTCGTGTACCGACGAGATGATTGAAACAGACGGCCTGGTGGATCTCGTTGAAGAGATCCGACTGCGAACGTGGGCTCGGCTGAATTACACGGCTCCCGAGCAACGGAGCGAAACATGGCACCCGGTTGTGCTCGAAGAAATGAAGCGACGAGATCATGAAGCCACGGCTGTTTAGGCATCGTTGGCCCAGCCTCGTCAGACTTAAGCTCGGACAGATGTCCGGGCTTTTTTTGTGGTCCGAGCGTGACAGGATGCTGAACCTCGAACAGGTCCGTTTTCTTCAACTTCCGAGGAACTCGGATGACATTACGCGGCAGTCGGGGATGATCTGGGGGATCTCACAACCCCGGAGCGTCCCATGCGTCACGGTTCCCAACTTGATCCGCCCAACCGGTTCGAGCGAATACACACTGAGCCGGACGACGAGCATTTGGAGTGGGACACGGAGTACCTGAAGGCGCGTGAGAACCGACGGATCGAGTACGTGGCAGATGACTCGAAGAGCATCGTCTCGGAGAACAGTTCGCCCGACCTTCCGTTCCGGTTCAGTGTCAATCCCTATCGCGGCTGCATTCACGCCTGCAGCTACTGCTATGCCCGACCGACTCACGAGTATCTGGGCTTCAATGCCGGATTGGACTTCGAGACAAAAATCGTCGTCAAGCACGATGCACCGGAGCTGTTCCGAGATTTTCTGGCACGCGACTCATGGACGCCCGAGACCATTGTGTTTTCCGGTGTCACTGACTGCTTTCAACCGGCCGAGCGTGAATTCCAACTGACTCGGCAGTGTCTGGAGGTCGCGTTGAAATGCCGGCAGCCCGTGGGCATCATCACGAAGAACGCGCTCGTGACTCGTGACCTGGACATCCTGCAGGGGCTGGCAGCCAGCCATCTTGTGCATGTGTTCGTTTCAATCACCACGCTCGACTCCGACCTCGCCAGAGACATGGAACCACGCACCAGCATTCCGTCGGCGAGGCTACGCGCTATTCGAATGCTGGCCGAGGCAGGCGTCCCTGTGGGAGTCATGGTGGCCCCCGTGATTCCCGCCCTGAACGACTCAGAAATTCCAGGCATCCTTGAAGCGGCCAGTGACGCCGGCGCGACGACTGCCAGCTACGTGTTGCTGCGATTGCCGCTGACGGTCGAGCCTGTATTCCGAGAGTGGCTCGAAAGGACGCAGCCACTCAAGGCTGAGAAGATTCTTGGACAGGTCCGGGAAACGCGGGACGGGAAGCTGAACAGTTCGACTTGGGGACAGCGGATGTCCGGGAGCGGGGAACTTGCCGACCAGATCCGCAGCATGTTCCAACTGTTTCGCCAGAAGCACGGGCTCAACCAGAAGGTGCGTCCGTTGGACCGCAGCCTGTTCGAACCACCGATTCCCAGGTCCGGCCAGTTGCGACTGTTTTAGTCACGTCAGACCGGGCGAGAGCGTCAACAATTCCGAGGACGATCAGTCCCGACACCTCGCAAATCGAAGACCATCAATCGACAATCAGCAATCAGTTCCAACTCGCCTGGAGTACGAGCCATGAGCCGCGTTTCGCGAGTCTGCATTGCAATCGCCATCGTCCTGAGTGTCTGGACGCAGACGCCCGCCAACGCGCAGGCAATAGGCGGAGTCTACATCGATCCCCAGGGCGTTCTGCGACAGACCGCTTCACTCAGTCAGAACGAGCGGTTGGAACTGCTTCGGAAAGAAGCTGTGGGTGCGATCTCGTCCCTGGATGTCGGAAGACCGAGCGACCTTCGCTGCGTCTCATTGAAGAGGTTGCAACAGACTGCTGCAGAGTTGTCCCGGACGGGGAAACTCTGGCCGGCAGAAGTGCGTTACATGGCCGGCCTGCAATCCGTCAATCATGTGTTTTTCTTTCCGGACGAGGGCGACGTCGTCCTGTCAGGTCGCGCCGAAGCCTGGACACAGTTGCCGTCCGGCGAGGTCGTCGGTCGCACCGGCGGCCGACCTGTCCTGCATCTGGACGACCTGATCGTCGGGCTGCGATATGCCCTGTCACGGAAGACGGCTCCGTTCATTGGATGTTCGATTGAACCGACCGCAAAAGGGATGCAGAACTATGTCACCTATATGAATAACGTGGGCGCCATCGATCGCAGGCGTGTGCAGCAGATCTTCACCGGGATGGCCCAGGCGATGGGCATGCAGGCCATTCGACTTTACGGGATCGACTCCGGCAGCCGATTCGCACTCACGATGGTTGCGGCGGATTACCGCCTGAAGCGAATCTCGCTGGGGCACGACCCCTCGCCGGTCAAGAAATTCGTCAACTACCTGGACCTGGCGGCTCGCGGGAGTGTTCAGGCCGCACAAAAGCAGCACCGTTGGTGGTTTGTGGCTGAATTCGACGAGGTACTGCATTCGGCAGATGAACTCGCGTGGGAACTCAAGGGGCAGGGTATCAAAGTCGTGACGGCCAGGAATTTGCCTGGCACGCCGGCCGCCCAGGCGGAGAAGCCCACCAAGTCCGCCCGGCAAGTGGCGGACACATTCACGCGATACTTCCCGGACATGGCGGAACGAGTGCCGGTGTTTGCTGAACTGCAGAACGCGATCGGCCTGGCCGTCGTTGCGGAGCTGATTGCCGAACGGCGGCGTCGACGAGCGGACGGAGCGTGGCAACCGGACTTCTTCCTGGACCGTGACCGCTGTCGCATCACTCAGTACGTCGTGCCTGCGGAAGTTCCATCCATCAGCGATTATCGTTATTCGCGCGGTCGCGGCTGGATCACGTCGGTCAGCGGCGGAGTGGAAATTTCGCCTGCGCGTGTCGTCGGTCGCGAATTTCGCACGCAGTCAGACGATCGCGTCATGCAGCAAAGCCGCTCGCGAGTTCAGTTGCCAGCCGACGACGAGACCTGGTGGTGGGATTCCGTCGGCAATCAGCAGTGACCACGCACTGGCTGGCACGTTTTCACGTCGGTTCTCACACTGCTGGTGATTGACCGAATCGGAATCGGTTGCAGTGATTGACTGGTGTGAAAGACAGCGACGTATGGGTGGCGAGTCGACGCTTAATCTCTCTCAGCGACTTGAAGCGTTTGAACGTGCCTGGGCCGGCACGGCTGTACCAGATGTTTCAGCCTTTCTGGCTGATGCCGCTGACGAAGACCATCTCGGCATTCTGTACGAGCTGATCCCGATCGATCTCGAAATGCGCTGGAAGTCAAAGCCGTCCGGGCCTGATGAGACGGTCTCCGAAGCCGTGTTCACGTCCATCGAGCGATGGAAGATCGAAGATTATCTGCAGCGGTTTCCGGGTCTCGGATTGCCCGCGAATGTCAGCGTCGAGTTGTTGCAGATTGAATTTCGCGTACGGCACCGTTGGGGAGATCGGCCCGATATTGATGAGTATCTGCATCGTTTTCCTGGCCGTGACGCTCAGATCGAGGCTGTTCTGCGTGACGTGTTAGTGCAGCTACCAGCCGGCGTTCCCAGTGATGAGCAGACGATTGACCTGACCGTCGCCGAGGACGGTAAGTCTGGCCAACTTCTGCGCGTGCTGCACGATGAAGAACTGGTTCCAGCTGCCGTCCTGGACGAAATTCGGTCCCGGGCAGATGTTGTTCCGAGTAATTCGACGCAACTCGGACGTGAACTCTTGGAGCGTCGATTGCTGACACCCTGGCAACTGCAGCGAATCGCGCAGGGCCAGATCGACAAGTTGCGATTGGGCGACTATCTGATCGTCGATGAACTCGGTGCGGGCGGCATGGGTGTCGTTTACAAGGCCGTCCATCGGCGTATGCGACGCGTCGTGGCGCTCAAGGTTCTGCCGCAAAAGGCGATGGAATCCCCCGATGCTGTGCGCCGCTTCCAGCAGGAAGTACGCGTCATTGCTCAGCTAACCCACCGCAATGTGGTAACCGCATTCGACGCGGGTGAAGACGACGGCGTCCACTACCTGGTCATGGAGTACGTCGACGGCGTCGATTTGCGCGTACACGTCAAGAAGCACGGTCCGCTTCCGCTGCTGGAAGCGCTGCGGTGTATCATTCACGCGGCGCGTGGACTGGACTATGCCCATCAGCAGGGGATTGTGCATCGCGACGTCAAGCCGGGGAATTTGCTCCTCACTCAGACTCAGTCCGTCAAGTTGCTCGATCTGGGCCTGGCTCGCATGGACCAGTCACAGCTCGATCCGATCTCCGGTACGGAGCATTCTCAGATCACGAGCCCTGGCTCGTTGATGGGTACAGCCGAGTACATGGCGCCGGAACAGGCTCATGACACACGGCAGGCAGACGCTCGGGCAGACATCTACAGTCTGGGTTGCACTCTGTTCTTCCTGCTGACTGGTCGAACGCCGTTTCGCGGAGAGAGCGTGATGGAGACGCTGCTGGCGCACCATCAGTCACCAGTTCCGTCTCTACGCGACGAAAGGCCAGACGTCCCGATCATGCTGGACGCAGTCTTCAAGCGGATGGTGGCGAAACACCCGCAAGACCGACCCCAGTCGATGGGTGAAGTTGTCAAACTGCTTGAGGCCGTACGAGCGCAATGCCTTGCCACGCCCCCGAAGCAGGCGCGCGTCGACCTGTTGAATCATCCGGACCTGACACTGGACGCCACCATTGAATCAAAGGACAGCGAGTTGGGCGCAATTCAGGGAGGCGGCATTTTGCCGGCGACGCTCCTGATCAACCCGACGACACCGGTCATCTCGCATGAGCAGCAGCATCGATCGGAACTCTGGAAGCAGCGGGATCGCTTTCGACGCATGTTGATCGGTCTTGGTTCGATAGCGGCAGTGATCATCGTGGGGCTGTTTCTTGCGTGGCGTTCCTTCACACAGACGACGATTGCGATCGAGTGGCCCGAGTCAGAACGGCGAGGCGGGAGCATCGAGGTTGATGGACGGTCGAAGCGAGTTCCCGAGCGTGGTCCCATTCTGATCACTGGTCGTCCGGGACGACGTCAGATCACTCTCACGCGTCCGGGCTATGAAGACATCGATGAATCGCTGGTCCTTCTGTCGGGCGAATCGCACCGGTTTTCCACGGGGTGGTTGGCGACGCTTGAAACCCTGGCGTCCAGTAAACTGACTGAGTTGTCAGCCAGCATCGATGACTTACTGCAACAGTCTGGCAGCAGGATTTCCGCTGATGACTCACGACTCCGAATCGTGCGAGAGCGGTGGCTTGAGCTCTACCGCGAAAGCGATGACCCTGAAATACGCTCGCGTGCCGCACACGAACTCCGCCGATTGCCGAGTCCAGCCGACGCACTCGATCCTCAAAAAGTGTCGGCTTACGAACGCCGCCTGCTGACCGATCGCGATTCCAAGGCGAGCGAACACGTGGTGGCGGTGATGGGAGACAGCCGTCTGAGTCACTGGGGACCTGTGACGGACGCCGTATTCTCGAAGTCTGGCCATCTGATAACCGCAAGTTCCGACGGCACGGTCGTGGAATGGAACGTGATAACCGGTGAAGCCCTGAGGTCGATTGCCGCAGGGTCAAGGCACCCTTGCCTTGCGATCGCATCCGACGGAACGATCGCAGTCGGGACAATCGACAATGAAACTCCTGTCACGTTGTACGACGGCCAGACGTGGGAACGCGTCAGTCGGTCGGTGCAGACATTAGGAACGCCTGCTCGCTCGTTGTCGTTTACGCCGGATGGCAGGCAGCTGATGATCGGGTACTACAAAAACGTTCGTGCCTGGAACCTGGAAGACGGTACAACAAAGCAACTGCCTGGGACCGGAGCCGACTATTTGTGGGTTTCACCAGATGGTGCGTGGCTCGCGGCATCGAAAGCGGACACCGACTTACGAATAGTCAATCTTCGAACGGAAGAACCAGGTCTCACAATTTCGCGTGCAGGTTGCACGTCGCTACGTTTTTCAGACAACGGGCAGAAATTCGTCGCAGCCATTGATAGCGCTTTGAGTGAATGGGACCTGGGCACCGGGCAAGAGCGTGTTCTGTTTGATCACTCAGTACACACAGTCGCCTTCGATCCGAGAAACGCTGGGACGATGGCGATCTGGTTCGACGGACCCGTGACGGTGTGGGAAAGTGCCCCTCAGCGACAGATTGCTCAGCTTCTGTTTCCCTCTCCGTTCCCTGTTGGTCAGTTGAAATACGCTCCGGACGGCTCACTCGTCGTCGCGGCCGGACACCGAGGAGAGATCCTTGCCTGGGAAACCGACAAGTGGGAGCGGGTCCCCACGCTGCGAACGATCGGGCACCTTGGTTCCGTCAGCAGGGTTCGCGTCACTCCAGATGGAGAACGAGCAGTATCCTTTGGAAGCGACGGCATGATTCGCGTGTGGGACCTGCTGTCCGGAACGCAGAGCTTCAGTATTTCGACCGGTGACAAGGGACCCCATAGTCAGGCATTGCAGACAATGGCCGTCAGCCACGCCGGTGATCTTGTGGCTGTTGCCGGACGCGTCTCGGTAGCGGTGTTTGACCTCACGACCAACAAGCTGCACGCACAACTGCACGATGTGGCTTCTTGCACAGCCCTGGTGTTTTCCCCGGACGATTCCGAGCTGTTCATCGGAGTTGAAGACGCGGTGACCCGGTGGCGTCTGAAGTCTGATGAGGTGGACCGACAGTTCTATCGTCTTGATGGCGATGAGCGGTTAGATGCTGCCGCGATTGCTCTGAGTCCGGATGGAAAGACAGTGGCCGCCGCGTTTGGCAGTCCGGGCGCCCGGAAAGTCCGCCTGTGGTCACGGAAAGACGGGATGAAACTGCGCGACCGCGACGGTCACGGACCGATTGCATATCTCTCGGATGGGCGGCTTCTGTATACGAAATCAGGAACAGTCGAGTTCATATCGCCGGATACTGCCGATGAGTTTCTCACCGGAGGGCGAATCACCGCTACACCAGTCCCGCACGACTCAGGTCGATTCGCACCGGTCGTATCGGCCGTGGCAGTGAATCCTGTCGACGGCCGTGTCGCAACGGCCTACAGCGACGGGATCATCACGTTGTGGAACAAAGACATGTGGCGTCCGCAAACATTCCGCGTTGGACCACATCGGGGAAAGGTCCACGACCTGGTCTTCACACCGGACGGCCGCCACCTCATTACAGCCAACGGCAATGGCACGCTGTACGTCCTGCGGCTCAAAGCATGGCCGCCTGCCACTCCCCAAGGCGGAACAACCGAAAACCGGTAACGCGGTATGGATGGGCGAACTGGTCTCCTCGGAAGACCATGTGATGCCAGGCGTTTTGCCACACACGAGATTGTCAGATTCGGACACCCAGCTCTTTCAGAATCTCTGCGTGCACTTCATCTGCGACCCGTGACCCATCGACGCGGATCACCAGCTCTTTCTTTTCGAAGAGGTCCAGTACGGGAGCCGTCTTCTCGTGATACGTCCGCAGTCGGTCGCGGACGGCTTCTTCGGTGTCGTCCGCCCGCAGGACAAGGTTGCCGCCGCAGACGTCACATTTGCCGCGTTCCTCGGGACGGTGATGGATCAGGTTGTAATCCAGACCGCACTGGTCACACAGACGCCGCGCCAGCACTCTTTCAGACACAACTTCGTCCGCCACGTTGATCTGAATGACGGCGTCGATGTCGTAGCTCTCGAGAAAAAACTCGGCCTGGACAACGCTGCGCGGGAAGCCGTCCAGAATGAACCCGTAGTTCCAGTCGTGCATGTCGAGTCGCGAGCGGACGATCTCTTCAACCACATCATCGGGTACAAGCTGACCGCTGGTCATGATCCGACGAATGCGGGCCGCCAGCTTTGTGTGGGACTGAATGTGCCAGCGGAAGATGTCACCGACACTGATATGCACAAGATCGAGTTTCTCCTTCAACAGTCGGGCCTGCGTTCCCTTACCGCAGCCCTGGACTCCCATGATGACGTACTTGTGCATTGTCTGGTCCATTGGGTCGGTGATTGCGGAGCAGTTTCAGGCGAGCGTTCCAGATGATGATTGGTCGCCGCACGCGTCGAAAGCCATACGACTCGCTTTCGGGAACTACGACACGTCTCGCTTCAGAATCACTCGTCGATTTGCTAACAAGTGGTCTGCAGAGGGCCACGGGTTATCGACAGATTGTGTGTGAGGTGTGCTTCGGATGACGTACTTCCGGCGATTCCGCATGGAATTCAACTTTGCCGATCGGGACATTCCGTCGCCATTACTGCCGGACGGATACTTTCTCGTTCCGTGGAGCAACCTCGACGTCGATCGGCACGCGAGCGTGAAGTACCTGAGTTTCCGGGACGAACTTGATTCGCGGGTTTTCCCCTGCCTGTCGACGTTGGACGGCTGTCGGAATCTGATGGCCGAAATCGCCGGGCTCCGTAATTTTATCCCGGCCGCCACATGGCTGTTGTGTCGACGCGGAATCGCTCCCGGCCTGCCCGTCACGGACTGCGGAACGATGCAGGGGCTGGCCAGTCGTCGACACATTGGCTCAGTGCAGAACGTCGGGATCACTCCAGAGCATCGCGGACTGGGACTCGGACGCGCCCTGGTCCTGCAGGGGCTGCGCGGATTCCGCGACAGCGGGATGAAAAGCGTTTGCCTGGAGGCGACCGCCGAGAATTCGGCCGCCGTCGAGCTGTACCGTTCGATCGGCTTCCGACTGATCAAGACGACCTACCGCCAGATGCCCGATCATTGATCCCGGAAACAGGGCTCGGCTTACATCGCCAGGAAATTTCGCAGCATCTGGCAACCAGGCTCGGCGGTTAGATAACTCTCCGGGTGAAACTGGACACCGTGGATCGGGTGCTCACGATGTCGCAGCCCCATGATCTCCCGGTTGTGACCGTCCCAGTCGCTCCACGCCGTGGCTTCCAGACACTCGGGAATGCTGTCTTCCAGAACGATCAGGCTGTGGTAGCGAGTTGCCGTGAAGGGGTCATCCAGACCGGCGAACACGCCCAGGCCGTCGTGCCGAATCGGGGACACCTTGCCGTGCATTAAACGTTCGTGTCGCAGTACCTGTGCACCGAAAACGTCGGCAATGCACTGATGTCCCAGACAAACACCCAGCAGCGGAATCCGAGGTCCGAATTCGCGAATGACCTCACGCGACATGCCGGCTTCATTGGGAGTGCACGGACCGGGTGAGACGATGATCCGATCGGGATTCAATGCGGCAATCTCGTCAATGGTGACCTGATCGTTCCGCGCAACGTGGATGTCCAGAGACGCATCGATCTCGCCCAGTCGCTGGACCAGGTTGTAAGTAAACGAATCGTAGTTATCGAGAACGAAAATCATGGTTCGCCTGAGTCCCCTCTCCCCCGTGGGGAGAGGGTTAGGGAGAGGGGTGGGTGGCCAATGTTTCGCCCATGGTATGACGTAGCGGAAACCGGCGCAAGGGCGATGACATCGTTGAGTTCGTCGCACAGATCTCTGAGCATGTCCGCTGATATTGCAACCAGTGAACTCGCCGAAAGATCAACTCCATGCCTCAGTCAGACACTCCCGATCGTGGCCGGATGACCTGCAGCCTGCGAGGTTCCGTAGTCACGGGAAGCTGGCAGACCTGTGTCCTGAAATACACTGCGGGCTTTGCCGGCATCGATGACACCGGATCGCTCAAAGTGGTGACACGTTACGCGACCGATGCGGGAACGCCGCAGTTTGATGACCCGTCTGCGCCGAATTACACGACCGCGATCGCGTCGAACGGTGCTCACCTGCAGTTGCGGTACGACCTGAAAGACTTCCGGCGTCCGTGGGGAAAGACGATTCACCTGAAAGTCATGCAGGGATACCTGCGTCAGGGTGAGACGATCACGCTGACGATCGGTGATACGTCGGCAGGATCGCCTGGCTGGCGGATGCAGACATTCCTTGAAGACACGTTTGAGCTGAAAACCCTGGTCGATCGCTACGCAACGTACGTCTACGAAGAGCTGCCGAAGTCGCCGGCGTTTCGCATAGTGGCGGGAGAACCTGTTCGGTTAGTCGCCGTCGCACCGAGTCAGGCAGTGCCCGGAAAGAAGATCATTGTCCGGTGGAAACTGGAAGACGCGTGGGGCAATCCGGTTGGCCGGGCCAGGCGATTGACGCATCCCGCGTTCGGCGACGACGGCGTCCATTGCATCCGTGTCACTGACGAGGCAACGGGCCTGTCAGCCGAAACTAACCCGATCCACGTTTCGGCATCCGCCGCATCCCGATACTGGGCCGACCTGCACGGGCAAAGCGAAGAAACCATCGGAACGAACTCCATCGAGAGTTACTTCCGATTTGCACGAGACCGTGCCTTCGTCGATGCCTGCGGTCATCAGGGCAACGATTTTCAGATCACCGACGACTTCTGGCAGACGATTAACGAGACGACGGCTCGATTCAATCAACCAGGTAAGTTCGTTGCGTTTCCCGGCTGGGAATGGAGCGGCAACACCGGACTCGGCGGCGATCGAAACGTGTTCTTCAAAGAGGAGGGCGGTGTCATTCACCGCAGCAGTCAGGCCCTGGTCGAGGAGTCCGAATCCATTGATCACTGCTGCCCGTCGGTGGAAGACCTGTTTGCCGACATGGAGTCGGAGCAGCAGAAACGTGACGTGATGCTCGTGCCGCATGTCGGCGGTCGATATGCGGACCTTGCCCGACACCACCCGGAACTGGAACCGGTTGTCGAAGTCCACTCGGCATGGGGCACCTTCGAGTGGATGCTCGACGACGCATTTTCGCGAGGATACCGCATCGGAATTGTGGCGAACTCAGACGGCCACAAGGGGCGTCCGGGTGCCAGTTATCCCGGAGCCAGTACATTCGGCAGCTACGGAGGATTGACGGCGATCCTGGCAAATCGACTCGATCGCGACACCGTTTGGGATGCGTATCAGCAGCGGCGAGTTTACGGGACGACTGGTGCCCGCATGCTCCTCGATGTGGCGACGTCAGACGGAAACGTCATGGGTGAGGTCATCACTGTCGGCGCTGATGAGTCGGTTGAACTGTCGGTTTCTGTTGCCGGGACAGCTCCCATCGAGCGAATTGAAATCCGGAACGGCATGCGCGTCCTGCAGACACTGCGAACGTACTCGAAAGGTGATCTCGCAAATCGCGTGAAGCTGCTGTGGCAGGGAGCGACAGTTCGTGGCCGAGGTCGACAAGTCAACTGGAATGGTCGGCTGAAACTGGACGCCGCGCGAATTCAGACGTTCGACACGATCAACTTCTGGAACCAGGAGAAACGTTGCGAGCAGGTCGGTCCGCGCGAATTGCAGTGGCAATCACTGACGACCGGCGGCGTGGCCGGGGTCATCGTAGAACTCGATCGTCTATCTGGAGACCTGCACGTCGAGACAACTCAGCGTAGTTTTCGCGCGGCGATCTCGAAGCTGGGAATCAAAGGCCGACAGTACAATGCCGGTGGCATCGCGAAACGCATCTCGGCCTACCGGCTGCCACCGTCCGGCGGTTCGCGAGAGATGAATGCAACAGTCCGCGTTCGGCCCGAGCACCTGAAACCGGGTGACAACCCGCTCTACATATGCGTCGTGCAGGAAGACGGGCACATGGCGTGGTCGAGTCCGATTTACGCCGTTGTGTAACTGCGGCCACGCGACTCGACGGCCCGGGCTACGACACCATCTCAACGCTGCCGTCGCCGCCGACGATTTCGCCAATGATCCACGTAGGGATGCGATGTTCGGCGATCTGTCGGCAGACGCTGTCTGCGTAGTAGGGATTCACGGCCAGCACGAATCCGATGCCCATGTTGAAGACACGGAACATCTCGTCCTGAGCGATTCCCGCCAAGTCCTGCAGCCAGCGGAATTCCGGGGCCAGGTCCCAGCTTGAGCAGTCCACGCGGGCGGTACAGCCAGACGGAAGTATGCGCTGCAGATTGTCGGGCAGGCCGCCGCCGGTGATGTGAGCCATGCCGCGGATGACGGTCTTACTTCGGTAATGCTGCAGCAGGTCCTGCACACAGCGAACGTAAAGCCGAGTCGGTTCGAGCAGGACGTCGGACACGGTGCGTTCGAGTTCCGGCACGTAGTCGTCGTAGCCCAGTCCGCCCACTTCGGTCACGGCTTTGCGAATCAGGCTGTAGCCGTTCGAATGGAATCCGCTCGACGCCAGACCGATCAACACGTCGCCGGGTCGGATTGTACGCGTGCCGTCGATCAGGCGTTTCCGCTCGACCACACCAACGCTGAAGCCGGCCATGTCGAAATCGCCGGGCCGGTAGACGTCTGGCATGATTGCGGTCTCGCCGCCGATCAGCGCCATGTCGCTGTCGTAGCAACCCTGGCTGACGCCCTTGACCAGTTGAGCGATCATGTCCGGGTCGTCTTTCCCGAGGGCCAGATAGTCGAGAAAGAACAGCGGTTCGGCGCCGACGCACAGGCAGTCGTTGACGCACATGCCAACCAGGTCGATGCCCACGGTGTCGTACCGGCCGGCGGCGATGGCGACTTTCAATTTGGTGCCGACCCCGTCCGTTCCCGACACCAGAACCGGATCGCGATAGTTTCGAGCGAACAGTCGGCTGTTGTAATCGAGCCGGAACAGACCCGCGAAACCGCCGGTCAACGGCATGACTCGTGGCGTATGAGTCCTCTGCATCAGACGCGGCAGCTTCGCCATCGCCTGCTCGTAGAGTTCGAGATCAACACCCGCGTCTTTGTACGTGATTTGTGACATCGTCAGTTCGGCATCGTGCTCAGAAGGGATACCCGCCGGTAGAATCCGATGGGCTGGGCCGGCATCTTAGCAATGGCGTTCTCTCGCAACTATCAGCCTGGGCGTCTCAACTGGCAGCCCTGACGAGCTGATGCAGCAACCTGACAGAAAGATCTCACGCAAAGCCGCCAAGACGCAAAGGATGGCCTTTCCTGACTTTGCGGCTTAGCGTCTTTGCGTGAGACTAGTACGGGTCCCTGCGTGCGGTGCGTGTGTGCGAATCGCGTTGCAGGAACGGCCCGACTGTCGGAAACTGGTCTTTTCCAGTTGATTCAGGAGTGCGTGCCCCGTGCGTCGATCATTGCTTCTCTTCCTGCTGTCGGCATTGCCGGCCGTCTCGATGGCGGACGGTCCTGCGTTTGAAGCTCAGGTGCGACCGATTCTGAAGTTGCACTGTTTTCAGTGTCACGGCGAGGCCGGTGAAAAAGAGGCTGGCCTGGACCTGCGGCTGCGTCGATTCATCGTGCGTGGCGGAGAATCAGGTCCTGCGATCGTGCCGGAATCCCCACAGACGAGCCTGCTGCTCAAGCGCGTTCGCTCCGGAGAAATGCCGCCGGGAGAGGACAAACGGCTCAGTCAGGACGAGATTCGGATTCTCGAAGCCTGGGTCAAAGCCGGAGCGCTGACCGCTCGCCCGGAACCGGACAAGATTGGAGACGGCCCGGTCTTTACCGAGGAAGAACGAAGTTACTGGGCCTTTCAGCGGGTCGTGCGGCCGGATGTACCGTCGCCAGAGAACAGCTCACGCGTTCGAACTCCGATTGATGCCTTTCTGCTCGATGCTGACGGGATGACCGAATTTGCTCCGGATTCCGAGTCTTTTCGGCTGGTTCGTCGAGCGTGGTTTGATCTAGTCGGTCTGCCACCAACTCCTGAAGCGGTTGCCGACTTTGTCGAAGACGCGTCACCGGACGCATGGGAACGACTGATCGATCGACTGCTGGCATCGCCGCACTATGGCGAGCGCTGGGGTCGCCACTGGCTGGACGTGGCTGGATACGCGGACTCGGAAGGCTTCACCGATGAGGATCGCGTCCGGCCGCATGCATTCCGGTATCGAGATTACGTGACTCGATCCTTCAATTTAGACAAGCCATTCGATGAATTCATTCAAGAGCAACTTGCGGGCGACGAGATGGTGCCGATGCCGCACAAGAACATGACGCCCGACGCCATCGAAAAACTGACGGCAACGGGTTTTCTACGGATGGCTCCTGATGGCACGGCTTCCGGAGGAATCGATCAGGGCGTCGCCCGCAATCAGGTCATGGCCGACACACTGCAGATCGTCGGTTCGTCGTTACTGGGGCTGACGGTCAATTGTGCTCAGTGTCACGACCATCGTTATGACCCGATCCCACAGTCGGACTATTACCGGCTGCGCGCGATCTTCGAACCCGGCCTCGACTGGAAGAACTGGCGAACGCCCCCTGCCCGACAAATATCGCTCTACACGGACGCCGACCGAGAGCTCGCAAAGCAGATCGAAGCGGAAGCCGTTACCGTCGAACAGGAGCGTCAGAAGAAAGCCGACGGTTACATCACCAGAACACTCGAAGAAGAACTACTGCTCGTCCCTGAAGACATTCGCGAGGCACTCCGCACGGCCTACCGCACAGTGGCGGCCAAGCGCAACGATGAGCAAAAAGCGATGCTCAAGGAGTATCCCAGCGTCGCCAGCATCAGCGTGGGGTCCCTCTACCTGTACGACCGGCGTCGAGACGTGCGTGCCCGCAAACTTGATGCCGAACGTCCAGCCAAAGAGAAACGGTTCGTTGCCGAAACCGCGATGCGAGAATTGGACAAAGTCCCGGCTGACGAACGGGTGCCCGTTGAAGCCGCACTGAAAGCAAAGGTTGAACAACGGAGCGAAGCTCAAACGGCGCTGCTGCAGAAGTACCCGGGCGTACTGGTCACCGCCGCCACGTTGCCGCAGTTCAACCCGGAGGCTGCAGCCGAACTGGAACGTGATCGCAAGACTGCAATGGACCTTAGAGAGAGTAAGGCAGCCGTTGACCTGAAACGATATGCCGACCAGGCAGCTGAGATTCGGACTCGCAAGCCGAAGGAGGGTTTTGTTCGCAGCATGACGGAAGTGCCCGGAACGGTTCCAGCTACGTTCTTGTTCTATCGCGGTGACCACGAGCAGCCAAAACAGCAACTGCAGCCTGGCGACCTGACGATTCTCGGCAGTGAATCGCAGATCCCGGCACAGAACCTGGGGCTCGCCACTACTGGCCGCCGGCTGACTTTCGCAAAACACCTCACAACGGGCCGGCATCCATTAGTCGCACGAGTCATCGCGAATCGCGTCTGGATGCACCATTTCGGCCGCGGACTTGTCGAGTCACCCGGCGACTTCGGTGTGCTGGGAGATCGTCCCACGCACCCGCGACTGCTCGACTGGCTCGCGTCCGAACTGGTCGACAGCAGCTGGAGCGTCAAGCACCTGCACCGACTGGTCATGACTTCGACTGCATACCAGCAAGCCTCGGGGCCGGTTGCAGAATCGGATCCGGACAACCTGCTGTATTCGCGATTCCCGATCCGTCGGCTCGAATCGGAAGTCATTCGAGATGCGGTGCTTTCCGTGACCGATCGGCTCAACGAAAAGTTGTACGGCGAGGCTGTGCCAGTCATGGAAGACAGCGTCGGTCAGATCATCATCGGCCGCGAGAATCTGGACGGCGAACGCAAGCCCACCAAAACGATCTCGCTGGACGGCGAGGAGTATCGACGCAGCATGTACATCCAGGTCCGCCGGACGCGGACACTCTCGATGTTCGACACGTTCGACGCCCCGTCGCTGAGTCCCAACTGTGACCGCCGCAGCGTTTCAACAGTCACGCCGCAATCGTTGCTGATGATGAACAGCAACTTCGCAGTCGAGCACTCCAGTGCATTGGCCGACCGAGTGATACGTGATGCCGGAAAAGATGACCGCGACTGCGTCACTCTGGGCTGGCGACTGGTTTTTGCCGAGCAGCCGTCGACTCAGGAAGCGGACGAAGCCGTCGAATTTGTCGGTTTGCAGCGAGACCTGATCAGTGAATTGAATCCAAAGCTGAAGCCTGAGGAAATCAACCGCGAGGCCCTGGCCGTTTTCTGCCAGTCCCTGCTGAGTTCCAACCGGTTTCTCTATGTCGACTGAATTCAGATCGTGAGATTCGAGACATGACCTTGACCGACAGCACCGAAGCACTTTCACGCCGCGGCTTTTGTCAGACTGGCGCGTTCGGTCTGGCGCCGGTTGCGCTGGCGTGGTTGCTGAAGCAGGATGGGGCAATCGCCGCTCCGGTGAAGCCAAACATTCACGCGCAGGAAATCTCGCTGGCGAAGCGGCCAACGCATTTCGAGCCGCAGGCGAAGGCCATGATCTCGCTGTTCATGCAGGGAGGCCCCAGCCAGGTCGATCTGCTGGATCCAAAGCCGGAACTCAACCGGCTGGACGGGCAGAAGTTCCCGGGCAACATCAAGTACGACAACGCCGCACAGGCCAGTTCCCGAGTGCTTGGCAGTCCGTGGAAGTTCAGAAAGTACGGGCAATGCGGCACGGACGTCTCAGAGTTGTTGCCCAGCGTGGCCGAGATCGTCGACGACATTGTTGTGATTCGGTCGATGCACACGGGTGTGAATAACCACGGCCAGTCGATTCACGCGTTGAATTCTGGCAGGACACAGCGAGGTCGGCCGTCGCTGGGGAGCTGGCTGACTTATGGGCTCGGCGCGGAAACTCAGAATCTGCCGGCGTATGTCGCGTTGACCGATCCACGCGGGATCCCCGTCGAAGGTGTTCTCAACTGGTCCAACGGCTGGTTGCCGTCACTGTTTCAGGGCACTGTTGTCCGGTCGCAGGAACCTCGGATTCTCAATCTGGATCCGCCTGCTCGACGTAAAGGACGCGTGCAGGAGGCTTACCTGAAATATCTGCGGAGGCTGAACGAGCAACATCTGGCCAATCACCCGGAGAACTCGGACCTGTCAGCACGTATCTCCAATTACGAACTGGCGGCTCGTATGCAGACGTCTGCCCGCGAGGCACTCGACATCGGCCAGGAGACCAAGGCCACTCAGGAGATGTATGGCATCGATCAGAAAGAGTCGCAGGAGTATGGCCAGCGATGCCTGATCGCTCGGCGGCTGATCGAACGGGGCGTCCGCTTCGTGCAGGTGTTTACGAAGAACCAGTACTGGGACCATCACGGCTCGATCCGGACGTCATTGCCGGCTGCGTGTCGCAAGACGGAGAAACCAGCCGCCGCCCTCGTCAAGGATTTGAAGCAACGCGGTCTGCTCGATTCGACGGTCGTCCACTGGGGCGGAGAAATGGGTCGATTGCCGGTCATCCAGAACGATGCTGGCCCCAGCAAAGTCGGTCGGGACCACAATACGTATGGCTTCACGATGTGGCTGGCCGGCGGCGGATTTCGCCGTGGTGGTACATACGGCGCGACCGACGAATTCGGGCATCACGCCGTAACCGATGTCGTCAATCATTTCGACTACCACGCCACGCTACTGCACCTGTTCGGCATGCGCGCCGACGAGCTGGTCTACAAACGCAACAGTCGTGAAGAAACGCTGCTTGATGGCCAGCCCGGCAATCTTGTGACGGGACTTCTGGAATAGATGGCCGACAGTGGCAGGCGAATCCGACTGGCGCGAATGGGTCTGCGATTCTGAACGCAGTTCTCTACGACAGCCCGGATAATGTTCCCGTGCTGTCCCCCAGACGTTCAACGTCGACTTCCATCCGGTTCAGTAGAGAAACCCACAAGTTGCTGATTGGAGTTTCGTTCTGGAATCGGATGTGGCGACCTGTATCGAGCGTCCCGCAACCGCCGCCCGCAACAAGGACGGGCAGGTCATCGTGGTTGTGGCGGTTGCCGTCAGAATTGGCACTGCCGTAAGCGATCATCGAATGATCCAGCAGCGTGCCGTCACCTTCTGACACTGAATTCAACCTGTCCAGCAGGTAGGCCAGTTGCGTGGTGTGAAAGACATTGATCTTCGCGATCTTCTCTTTCTTGTCGGCGTTGTTTCCATGATGCGACAGGTCGTGGTGACCTTCCTTCACGTCAATAAACGGATAAGGCTTGTTGCTGCCTTCGTTCGCCAGCACGAACGTGCAGACTCGCGTAACATCCGTCTGCCATGCGAGCACCAGCAGGTCACACATCAGTCGGATGTGTTCCTCGAAACTCGTCGGAATCCCAGCCGGTGCCGGGTAGTCCGGCGTCTCAATCGGCGGCAGGTTTGCTGCTCGTTCGATCCGCAGCTCGATGTCACGAACGGATGCCAGGTACTCGTCCAGCTTGCGCACATCGTTCGCCCCAAGCTTGCCCGCCAGATCGCGCGAGTCCTCACGTACGAAGTCGAGAATGCTGCGACGTCGTCGGTCACGTTTCTCGCGATCGGCACTCGGCACGGTCGAGAACATGCGCTCAAAGACCAGCTTCGGGTTGACCTCTTTTGGCAATGGCTGAGTCGCCGACTTCCACGCCATCGTCGACGAATAAACGCATGAGTAACCCGAGTCACAATTACCGGCCATCGCTCCGGATTCGGTGCCGATTTCAAGTGACGGCAGTCGCGTCTGTGCACCAACACGTGCGGCGGCTACCTGGTCGACCGAGATACCATTTCGAATGTCTGTTCCGTCTGTCTTCTTCGGGTGGGCACCCGTCAGGAACGCTGCCAGCGCGCGGGCGTGATCTCCACCGCCATCCCCATGCGAACGAGCACCGTCTGCGGTCAGTCCGGTCAGCAGCATCAGCTTTTCGCGATGCGCTGCCAGTGGCTTGAGAATCCTCTTGATGTCGAACTCTCGCCCCTCTTTCTCGGGCGTCCAGTCGACCATGTTCTTGCCGTTAGGCACATACAGAAACGCCACACGGTTCGGAGCGGCCTCGTCGGCCTGCTTTGCGTTGGCCCACGAAGTCTGTAAACCCATCGCGTCCAGCCACGGCAATGCCAGTGTGAAGCCCGTGCCACGCAGCACAGTGCGTCGAGAGAGTTGTCGGTTGAGCATGGCGGGATCTTTCGCACAGCGTGGCGAATCAGTCAGGTCGATTTCGTGACTGACCGCAAACTGAAGGGGAGAACCGTGAGCGAGGAACGTCCTGCGGCAGGAAGAACTGGTGGGACGAACATGTTGACACGATTCCGACCGGAACGGCAAGAGACGTCGCGTTTCGTCATTGACGGCCTGGACGCATTCCGTCGGCAGGAACAAGCTTTGCGCAGTTCCGGCAGCGGCTGAGCGACCGTGCCAGAACGACGCGGTGCTTGTTCCGGCCTACACTTGAATCGCTCATTCCGGCAGGTCGCTGACCAGGATCTTGCGATAGGCGATGCCACCAGCGGCGCCGTCAAGGCAAACGTAGCCTCGGTCCGGCACCGTCTCGCTGACAAGCTGCGTTTCCAGCACCTTGCGACCGTTGACGCGTACCGTCATCTGATCGCCGATGACGCGCAACAGCAGTGTGTTCCACTCACCCGCCGGTTTGACGGCGTTTTCGTCCGGAGCAGACTCTCCCAGCAGCGAACCGGTGCAGTACTGATCAGGCGCGATTCCGTAGTCGTTCGCGAGCTGAAGCTTGAACGCATAATCCAGAAGATTGCCGTCGCCTGGATAGTGGAAGTAAACACCGCCCTGGGCGGTCGCCGCGTTGACCGTCATCCATTCGAGAGACAGCTCCAGATTGCCGTACTGCTTGCCCGAAACCAGCAGCGCCCCGTTGGCTCGCTCAAGCGCCGCCGTATACGTGTTGTCTTCGATCTTCCATTGCCGCCCACCGCGCGGAGTCCACTTCAGAAACGAATACAGCTTCTGCTCCATAGCCGCTGCTTCCGGAGCCACCGGAGTGTCTCGCCCCAGCGCCAACACCTCGTTCAGGAACGCGACGCCTCGACCGAAGTTGTCGCGGTCAAACTCGGCCTGTGCCTGCACCAGCTTGCG
This sequence comes from Planctomycetota bacterium, assembly GCA_963579025.1. Classification (GTDB taxonomy): domain Bacteria; phylum Planctomycetota; class Planctomycetia; order Planctomycetales; family Planctomycetaceae; genus CAUZFZ01. The sequence goes on from CAUZFZ010000006.1 coordinate 109,124, forward strand.
CCGACCAAGACGTTCAGAGAATCCCAGTGCCAGGTCTCCCGCGCGCTCGCGCCGCTGATCCCGCAGCCGATCAATCGCCTGACCGTCGTATTGCAGGAAGGCTGCAAACAGGTATTGAGCTTCGGCGTCATCTTTGTCGGCCACGGCGTCAAACAGACCGGTCATCTCAGTCGGCGGGAGTTCGTACAACTTACGGGCGACGCGCGTCGTGCCGCGCAGGCCGATGATTTCGCCATCTGCGTATTCGATAAACTGCAACCGCAATGTACCGAGTCGCAGGTCATCACCACGTTTGACCTTCATCAGTGCTTCTTCCAGCTTCTTCCAGAACGCTCGCACAGTCGCCAGATCGTTGGCATCCCACTTGAGCTGATCGGCGAACGTCTGCATGGCCACGTTGGTCTTTGCGTTCCGGAGCAGGCCCTCGGCGGCTTCGTAGTTCCGGATGCCCATCAGAGAAACGAAGCTCTCCCAATGAGACGTGTAAGGGAGCGGGAGCGAGCGAGGATCGACCGGTTTGGGCTTGGGTTCGGTCTCTACTGGCTTATCGGGCTCGGGATCGACTTCCTCAACCATGACGACCGCTGCCTTTGGCGGAATGCTCTTGCCACGCGGAATGACTCCCCATTGTGGTCCATCCGACAACTTGACCATGTAAAGGTCGCCACCTGCCTGCGGGTCGTCGCAGTAGTACATCCACTGCTCGTCGCTACTGACGAAATACTGCCGGTGCCGCGAACTTGGTTTGTAGTTTTCCAGTTCAAGCTCGCCGATGACTTTGTCCTCGATGAACTTCGCGGTCACTGACGTGCGCCGATGGCGTGTCAGCTTGCCGTCAGCGAACACGTACTGGCGCAATCCGTCACGCGATAGACACGGATGAATCCCCGGCATGCTGACTCGCAGAGTCTTACCGAATTCCTGATCGCGATTGTCCCGGCCCGAGGCCAGTGTCCGCGTGAGTCCCTGCGCCGTCTCGACCCAGTAGATCCTCAGTCCGTCACCCAGCATCTGGGCTGAGATCCAGCTCGGCGCGAGACTCTTACTGTGCCGCAGCGGCTCCTTGTCGATGAAATCGCTCAGCGGATTCTCCCGAGAGAGCGCCATCAAGCGGGCCTTTTCGGGAATGGCGTAGATGACGAAGAGAGCATCATCGGTCGCACACGGTGAACCTGGGATATCAGCGTCGCGGGCCATGATCTGAGGCTCGTCAAACTGATGCAGAGGTGACAGTCGAGTCGAAACAAAGATGCCGCGTCCATCCGCGCGGTCGCCCGCGAACCAGATCGAAAGTCGGTCCGGAGTGACATACGGGTCGAACTCCGGACGGTTTGAGTTGACGGTTTCCAATGGAACGGAGACGCCGACTTCCGCATTGAGCAGTGGCGCCTTCAACACGTCGCTGCCACCCGCGTCGATTCGGTCCTGCTGAGGCTTCAGCTCGACTTCGCTGTCTTCAGAGACTTCCACGACTCGTGTCACATCAAACCAGCCCTCGCGAAACACGGTCACACTGCGAGCCCCGGCCTGAGCAGTCACCGCGCATGGAGTTGTCGCCAACTCTCCTTCCGCGTCGCGCACGGGCTCGCCGTCAATCAGCACGTGGAAGCCCTCTTCCGGGGTATAGACCCGGACCATCCCCGTCGCGAAGGTGACCGGAGGGAGTGTCGTCGGTGTTGTCGGTCCATTGCCGCCCTGGGCAGTGCCTCCACCGGCCAGGTCAGGATCAACCGGATTCCCTTTTGGAATGAAGGGAATTGTGATTGCAAGCAGAATGCCGACCATCACGGCACCAGCCCCGGCTTTAATCAGCATACGTACCTTCGGCGGCTGAGCACCGAGCCAGACAAGAGCTCTTGATGGCTGCCGGCCCAGCCCGACGAATCTGCTGCCGAGCCACGCAAACGGGATCGCAATCAGTTGGCGAACCTTTACCAGGACCCGCTTGATGGCACCAGGCGAAGTCGGTTCCGGCTCGGTGACTGTAATGCTCGCAAGGTCCGCAGCGCCCAGATTCGCAAGGTCCTCCGCGGGCGTTGTCGGCTGCTGCTCGGGGACTGGCTCGGTCGTGTCGTCAGACACAGTCTGCTCGACAGGTCCGGCGGCTTTCGATTTGCTCGGAGCCACGTACGCCGCCACTGCGTAGCGTCGGCCTGCTCCATCCTGATAGTCGCGGATCAGTAGCCGCTGTTCATCGAACGTGACTTTGTGCTTGCGGCACCATGCCCCAACAGATTTCTGGACAGACGTTTCCAATCCGGACTTGTCGCCGTCCGGCCAATCCTGGGCAGCGGCCACGACGGACCGTGATTTGGAGAAATCCAGCCCATCAGTGCCGTTGCGAAATTCCTCCGCAAGAGCCTGAGCACTTTCCGTTGGATCGAATCCAGCGCCGAGAACGAAAAGTACACGGCATCGACGAACTTTTGAGCGGGGGCTGACATTCGATCGGCCGGCATCGGACCGGCCCGCTTCGACAGACATAGGGCTTCAGCTCCGTCGCTTAAGGAGTGCGGTCGGGCGACAGGCACGTGGCGTGGCCACGTGCCACGCACACGCGGAGATTACCAGTCCATGAAACTCTCAGGACAGTCTGAGTCCTGATTCACCCGACCGAAATCGCGGATCTGAGTCGGTATCTCGCGATGACTGGACAATCCGGGTACCAGAAACCGCCCTCGCGACCCACACCGCGTACGTGCCCGGGCAACGGGTCATCGACCATGACCCCCGAATCGGCACAATTCCATTCGCTGAATTACTACTTCCCGTCAGACGACATGAATTACACTTAACACATTATTTCCACACAGGTTACAGCACATGCAACAGCCTCGATTAGCTCTCGAAGAGGGCTGGAGACTGGAAATGTCGCAGATTCCAACGAACCTGCTGCCAGCAATTCGGATAAGTGCAGTGACTGACGAGGGATGCGGGCAACGCGAGCGGGGGCCGGAACGAGTCCTCACCCCCACTGTCCCTTTGTTGCCGAGTTTAGTTGCCGTAGACTGGCGAGTCAGACTTTTCACAGCCCTTCAAGGAATAAGGTAGACAGAGATGCATCTTCCCACACCCGGAGACATGTCGCGACGTCACTTCATGCGACATATGGCTGGTGCTGCAGCGACGCTGCCCGCAATGAACTTTATCAGTCATGTGCGAGCCAACGCTGCCCAGGTCAAGAAAAACAAGAAGGCCTGTATCCTGATGTGGATGGGCGGTGGACCGCCGACGATCGACCTCTGGGATTTGAAACCAGGCTCTAGGAACGGTGGCGAATTCAGCCCAATCGACACGGCTGCCCCCGGCGTCCAGATCAGCGAACATCTGCCGAAGACAGCTCAGGTTTTCGACAAACTCTCCATCGTTCGCTCGATGAGTACACGCGAAGCTGATCATGGCCGCGGCCGCTACTTCATGCACACGGGATTCGTCCCGAATCCTACGGTTGTGCATCCGACCTTTGGTTCGGTTGTCAGCCACGAACTCGGAACACCGCGTTCGGATAGCGGCGACCTTGAGATTCCGGCTTTCGTTTCGATCAACGCCCCGAGTGGCAGCCCGGGATTCATGGGAACGGCAAATGCTCCGTTCGTCGTGGACTCCAACGGCAACATTCGCAACGCCGATATGGGCGATCTGGGTCGTGACCGACTCGGACAGCGTCTGCGGATGCTGGACGTGGTCGAGACCAACTTCATTCGCTCCAACCGCGGTGAATTGGCTCAGGACCATAAGAACATCTACACGAAGGCCGTCAACCTGATGACCTCCGAGCAGATGAAGGCATTCAAGGTCGAGGAAGAAGACCCGGCCACGATTGCTGCCTACACCAACGCGACTCCTGTTGGGGGTGCGGCTGGTGCCATGGGAATGGGTGGCAATGGATTCGGTCGCGGCCTGTTGATGGCCCGTCGCCTAGTCGAAGCCGGCGTTCCATTCATCGAAGTCGGCCTCGGTGGCTGGGACCTGCACAACAACGTCTTCCAGACTTTGTCGCAGCAGCGTCTGCCAGTCCTTGACGCCGGAATCTCAGCCCTCGTCACAGATTTGACTCAGCGGGGCATGATTGATGACGTCTCACTCGTCTGGATGGGTGAGTTTGCTCGTACGCCGCGAATCAACCAGAACGTCGGTCGCGATCACTGGGCCGCGAGCTGGAGTGTGATGGTCGGCGGCGGTGGGCTGAACAACGGCCAGGCCGTTGGTGCAACCGATCAGGATGGCACTTCCTGTGTCACCAAGACCTACCTGCCGGGTGATATCTGGGCCACCGTCGCTCACGCGATGGGTATCCCGTCCACGACCGTTCACACGTCAAAGAACGGTCGTCCAATGAAGGTCGCCAACGGCGGCACCCCAATTAAGGAGCTGATCGGCTAAGCCGAGCGGCCTCCAAACGGATTGAACTTCCACGCGGGAGCCGCATTGGCTTCCGCGTGTTTTTTGGCAGCAGGGCGTAGCTCGTTGGACTAGTAGAAAGCTCCGGCCTGCACAGGGATTTGATGACTGCTCCCGTGACGTCGTCTTCAGAGAATTCGATTCCGTCGCGTCCGAGTGAGGAGTTCGTGCAACTCTTCAGCAGGAGCCAGCGTCGGATCTATCTGCATGTCCTCGGCCAGGTCGGCAACCCCGATCATGCCGACGACATTCTCCAGGAAACGAACGTTGTTATCTGGAGCAAGTTTGACCGTTTTGAGCTCGGCACGAACTTCATTGCGTGGTCTTTTCAAATCGCCAATTACGAAGTACTGAAGTACCGGGACAAACGACGATCCAACAAACTGGTGTTTTCTGACGACATTCTGGAATCACTGGCAACAGAGTCTGAGGAGCAGCAGGACGACCTTGACCTGAGACGTTCGGCCCTCCGGGAGTGCATTAAGAAACTGCGACCTGGGGACCGAGAGTTAATTGAAACGTGTTACGCCCCGGGCAGCAGTGGCCGGGACCTGGCGGCGGATCTGGGACGTCCGAGTAATTCGGTTTATCAGTCGATTGGCCGTATTCGGAAGGCACTCTTCGAGTGCGTAAGTCGACATCTCACCACGGAGGCGGGCCGTTGAGCAGCCTGACCGAGACATACGCGACGCTGATCGAGTTGATCGAGCTGCAGGTTGAGAATCGTATCTCGCGCCAGCAGTTTCATCAGCTCGAACACTTCATTCGCGACGACGCTGCAGCCCGTCGGGTCTACCGAGAGTACATGGACCTGCACGGTGTCCTGCATTGGGATACAGCTCGCACCGGCGATCAGCCGCTGACGCCACCTGTATTCACACAGCCGGCTCGTCGAATCTCAACCCATAAGATGGTGGCAGCAGTGATAACCGTCGCCGCCGTGGTCGTTGTCGCTGGACTGGTGACCGTCTTCAATCAACCTGCCGACCCGGCGGGGAACCAACTCGCCGAGGACGATCGGCAGCCTGTCGAGGCGGGTGTTGACGGCGGCGCGCCCGTGTCAAACGTCGGTAGTCCGTCTGGCCCTGTCACGCCAAACGAGGCTGTTGCCGTGTCAACGCCTTCGTTAGACCGACCTCACAATTCAATACCTGGTGTAACAGTTGAGGACTTCGGTCCGTCCGTGGACCCCAGCCCCGTGATATTGAGTCATGATACCGCGGGAGATTTAAATTCTGTTGTTGCGCTCATCAACACCCGGATTCGCCAGGCGTGGGTCGACAACGAAGTTTCCCCGTCGGATATGGCTGATGATTCCGAGTGGTTGCGTCGAGTGTTTCTTGACGTCGTTGGCCACATCCCGACTGCAGAACAGGTGAACGATTTCCTTGCCGACAAGTCCGATGACAAGCGCAGTCGAGTCCTTGATGAACTGCTTGATGACGAGGACTATGTCCGGAACTGGTCGACCGTCTGGACGAACCTGCTGATTGGGCGATCCAATCCGCGTGGTGTCGATCGGCCGTCGCTGCAGAGATATCTCCGCGATGCCTTTGCTCACAACCGGTCATGGAATGAAGTTGTTGGTGAATTCATCGCGGCTTCGGGGCGCCCGGAGGAAAACGGTGCCGCGAACTTCCTGCTGGCTCATGTGAATGATCAGGCGGTCCCCGCGACGGCGATCACCGCTCGCCTGTTTCTGGGTTTGCAGATTCAATGTACCCAGTGCCACGACCACCCGTACAACGACTGGAAGCAGAACCACTTTTGGGCGTTCAACAGCTTCTTTCAGCAGGTCGACGTTAAGGGTACGGCGCTGGTCGACGAACCTGTCTACGATGCGACCTATTACGAAACCCGTCAGGGCATCCTGCAGGCGACGTATCCCGGTTGGGAGAATGTCAGTCTGGGTTCGGAGCTGAAAGGTGAGGACGTCAACCTGCGATCTGAACTGGCGAGCCTTCTGACGTCTGGTGAAAAACCGCAGCTTGCCCGGGCTTTCGTCAATCGCATGTGGAAGCACTTCACGGGAGCGGCGTTCACGCCCACTGTTGACGACATGGGACCGCATGTCGCTGTTTCGCACCCACAGTTGCTTGACGGCCTGAGTCGGGATTTCGTGCGTAGCGGATACGATGTGAAACGGCTGATTCGCGGTATCTGTCGATCGGACCTTTACAACCTGACCAGCCAGGCAACGGAAGACAATCGCGAGCTGGATGATCCGTCGATCGGACTCGATCCACTCTTTTCCCGCGCCTACGTGAAATCGATGACAGTCGAGCAGTTATTTGATTCCCTGTTAATCGCCACCCAGGCGAGTGATGTCTTCGGTTCGGACTGGGATGCCGCTGAAAAGCAGCGTCAGGACTGGCTGCAGCAATTCGTCATGGCGTTCAACACAGACGAGAACGACGAGGCGGACCTGTTCAACGGTACGATCTCTCAGGCTCTGATGATGATGAACAGTGAACTGGTTCGCCGCGCAGTAGCGGGTCGAGGTGCTTTTCTCGACAAAGCATCGCGGCGAGGTCGAAACACCGGTGAATCGGATCAGATCGAGGAAATCTCGCTGGCCGCTCTGTCGCGGCGTCCAAGTCGCGAGGAATTGACGGCCGTTCGTCGGCTGATTGCAGAAAACGTCAGCAGCCGTCCCACGGGTGTGGACGCTGTCACTGCTCGCCGGGCGAGCATGCAGGACCTTTTCTGGGCGTACCTGAATTCGAATGAGTTCATTCTGATTCACTGAGCCGCGTAGCCGGACTCGCAGAAGTCCCGGTGATTCCGGACGCGGCGCCCGTCGCCTGATGGCTCCGGCTACGATTGGTTGTCCGCCTCATTGGCCGGTGTTACCGGGCCTGTCTTACGTCTGAATCGTGCCAGTGGGTCACGGCACTCATCCGCCGGATTCTGGCACAGGTCACACGCCGAGCCTTCCGCGCCGGGCATGTTGTTGAGGCCTCCGCAGCTTCCGCGTAACCGTCGGTTGCTGAAGATGACTCCGACGGCCATTCCAATGATCGCGATGGCAAAGACGCCTCCCACCGCGACGATGGTGCGCAACAGTGATCCATCACCCTCGCCATTCGTGTTCGGCGGCAACTCCGTCTGCGGAATCAATGCCGCAAAACTCAGCGTCTGTTTGTCGGTGAGTCTGTCGCCGTCCCGCTGAATCAGAAGTGCAGCCACGTTCTCTTGATTAGCCAGTGCCATGCCGCGCTCTGGTCCCAGAACATTGATCGCCGTCGCGAGGGCATCGGCTTGCATACAATTGCTGGCAACAACAGTGACGGACGCAAGCGAATGACTGACGGGCCGCCCCGTTTTCGGGTCGATCGTGTGAGAATACCGCCGACCGTCGACCTCAAAGAAGTTGCGGTAGTCTCCCGAAGTGGCAATCGACTGATCCTTCAGGGCCAGCGCCCGATGCACGCGCCGGGATAGTTCGTCCGGGGCTTCAACGCCGACTTGCCAGAGCGATCCGTCGGGCTTCTGACCACGAGCCCGCATTTCGCCACCGATCTCCACCAGATGGTTTGAGCAGCCGGATGCGTCGAGCAGCTTTGAGACTTCATCGACGGCATAGCCTTTGGCAATTGCAGACAGGTTGATCTGCAGTTTCGGATCGAACTTACGCATTGCCGGAGGATCACGTCTTACCTCAAGCTTCTGCCAGCCGCAGTGGTTTCTGGCTTCCTCGATATCCGCATCACTCGGAATCTGGCGACTCTGTGATCCCGTATCGAAACTCCACAAACGAATGAGCGGAGCAACCGTCGGGTCGAATGCGCCACGGCTTAGTTCAGCGACCCGCAACGCCTCCGTAACGACAACGGCAGAGTCGTCCGAGACGGGGAACCATTCGACCGAATCCAGGCGGTTGAATCGGGAGACTTCGGAGTCGTCCTTCCAGGTGGACATGCTCTGTTCAATTTGATCCAGGCGATCCTGAATCGCCACCTGCAGCGATGAATCGGGTGTTCGAGTTGTGGCGTCCAGCATGACCCGCCAGGACGTCCCCATCGTCAGGCCATCGATTGCAGCGACGTCGCGTGTTTGAAACGCGTGGCCTGCGCCTGCAAGGAGCAGGACAGATCCGATCAGTCCGATCAGAATGCGATAGTTCACAGTGGTGTTCCCGTCGGAAACGGCCTGGTCTCAACCGCGTTGGGAAAAACCGGCTAGGGCTACTGCTGCATGCGGGACAGAATCCACGTGGCAATGGCGCCCGGGGCCAGACCGAAGAATGCTATCACGAAAAGCCAGGTCGAGCCCGTTTGTATGTGGGGCTTTTTCAGTGGATGAAACAGGCGGCAGAACGGGCGTGGCGTCACATTACCCAGAAGTGCAATCACGCCCCACCACACGGCGGAGCCGGCAAAGCAGATGCTGGCAACCAGCATCCAGTATTGCGGGATGCGGCTCGTGCGAAATGGAACATATTCCAATTCGAGGAACGTCCAGGGCTCGTTCAGTTCAATCAGCACGGGGGCGCAGCCAATCGCGAGCGTCACGATCACGGGGGCGGAGAGGATCACTCCCAGCAAGACCAGATACCCGATCACGGCCACCGGCGTCACCAGCCACTGAGCCGGTCGAAAGTCCTTCCACGAAGTCACGCGGCCCATAACTCCCCGCGCCAGAACGACTGACACGAGTAAGAGTACATAACCAAAGATGACTGGTTCGTTGCGGCGGTCGCCGGACAACAGGACACCGTAGACAAGTGCCGTGACTGCCGATGCCGCCAGGAAAAACTCGCCGGCGTGCAGCCAGTCAAAGAACGTCCATAAAAGCTCATGCAACCAGTGCACCATGCGGACCAGCCACTGCCACAGCCGTGATCCCGCGTCTCGGATCCTTCCGAGAATGCCCGGCGGCGGAGTGGGTTCGAAAGTGAACCCGCATTCGGGACAGGATTTCGGTTGGTTGGCCATGAATCACATCGTCGGCAGCACGTCGGCCCGTGGTGTCACCATCACACGGCGGACGGCAGCAGGGCGTCCTCGTTTATGTTCGCGACGCAATCCTGAATCAGGTCGCTGACCGGGATGCCTTCAGCCTGGCCGTCGTAATTGAGCAGCGTGCGGTGCTGCAGCACCTCGGGCGCAAAGTGGCGAATGTCTTCGTAGGCGACGTGGGCCCGCCCCTCGCTGAGTGCGCGGACTCGAGACGCTTTGATCAGGCCCTGAGCGGCCCGCGGACTGGCTCCCCAGCGAACAAACTGCCGGACGCGGTCGGGGGCGTAATCAGTGCCCGGATGAGTCGCCAGAACTAATCGGACGGCGAAGTCACGGATGGGGTCAGCGACGACGACCTTCTGCAGCGTCTCACGAAGCTGCATGATGCGTTCGCCGTTGAGCACTTTCGGCAATTCGATTGACGATTTCAGAATCGTGCGATTGACGACTTCGTTCAGCTCCTCGCGTGAGAGGAACGGTACGACAACCTTGAACAGGAAACGGTCGAGCTGCGCTTCTGGCAGAGGGAACGTCCCCTCCTGCTCGATCGGGTTCTGGGTCGCCAGCACGAAAAACGGCTGATCCAGAACGTGAATCTTGCCGCTCGTCGTGACTGTGCCCTCCTGCATGGTCTCCAGCAGCGCGGACTGGGTCTTGGGAGTTGCGCGGTTGATTTCATCCGCCAGCAGGAGCTGCGTGAAAATCGGGCCGGCTTTGAATTCGAGCTGGTAGCGTCCCGAGTCGTCCGTCGACATGACGTTCGTGCCGACGATGTCGGCTGGCATCAGGTCCGGAGTGAACTGAATGCGTCGAAAGTGGAGGTCAAGCACGTGCGACAGAGATTTGACAAGCTCGGTCTTGCCCAGCCCAGGCACTCCTTCCAGCAGAACATTGCCGCCGCAGAAGAGTGCCGTGAGGACGGTCTCGACAACCCGGGTCTGCCCAACGATCACTCGCCCGACTTCTTCGCGAACCTGTTCGAACGTCGAACGAAAATCGGCGGCCTCGGCCTGAAGGTCAATCGTGCTTGTCATGCTGTCTCGATCTCAACCACAAAATTCAGGACTGCAGCACTCGGTCACTGAATTCTCTCGAATCCAGCGACCGGCAAGTCGACTTAGTGCTGCCACTGTTTCGTGGTTATATGAGCCAGCTTTCCGTCTGCACAACTGCCCGACGCTTCAGGCAATGGCGACAGTCATTACTGCCGAATGACCGGGTCGGCTCCCTGACTGGGATCCCAGCCGGCGATGGCCGCGTCTGGAGCAAGGACGAAGATTTCGACGCGACGATTCTGGCTTCGGTTTTTTTCGCTGGTGTTGGGAGCGACTGGCTGATGCATGCTGTATCCGGCGGCACCCATGCGTAATTCCTTGATGCCGTACTTGCCCATCGCCACAACCACCTCGTTGGCTCGGTTCGTCGACAGGTGCCAGTTCGACGGGTGTTTCGTGACCGTCGACCGTTTCACAATGCGCTTATCGTCCGTGTGTCCAACCACCAGGATATGCAGGCGCTGCGCGTCTGGGGCATTCATGATTTTGGCGAATTCCTGCAGCAGCGGTTTCGCGGTCGATTTGATCTGAGCACTGCCCGAATCAAACAGCAGGTCCGACGAGAACTTGCTCACGCCGGTTTCCGGATCGAAATTGAAGCCGGGGTACTGCTTCTCAAGATCAGCAATCTTCTGATTGGTCGACTGCGACAGGGGATTCTCCTGGTCCCTGGCGCGGTCGAGCAGACTGATGTATTTCTGCTCCATTTCCGAACGCTCACTCTGCAGATTGCCCAGCCGCTGACTGGCAACCTCAAGCCGCCCGCGCAGTTCTTCGTTCTGCTGATTGAGCTGGGCGAGTGGCTGCCCCGATGAGGCAAGCTGCTGGCCGAGCGACTGTTTCTCGGCGTGCATCTGTTGCATTCGGAGCTGGCTTTCTCTCAGCCAGTTCCTGGGAACCATGTGGCAACCAGAGACACTGAGCGCAGTAAAGCCTGCACACAGGACAAGTGACAGACGCATTGAAACAGGCATGAGGGGGGCTCCTTTGTAGACCGTCCGCCCGGAATGGGGCTGGCAAAGACGAAGATCGGTCGACACCACGGCCTGCGGGAAAACGCCGGGCGCGTCAATGGGTGAAATACAGATTTGAGAGGGTGGGGATGCGTCCGATTCAGTCGCGAGCGGGGGTTGCTCACCGGACAAAGGGGGGAACGAAGAGTCTGAAGTGTGGATTCGGGGCGAATCCTTACGTGAGGGGAGGCGGTTTATAGACGAGCCCCGCCACAGCTCAAAGACCATTCTCAACGGAAAAAATCGGTCTGGTCAAACAGGCGACGGAACGAGCTGGAATAAGAATTCGCCATCAATCGGTGGAGTGAATCGCGACGCTCCCCGTCATCTTGCCGTCACCTGTCATTGCAGAGCCGATCGCATCATCGTGTGTAACTGCCGCATAGAGTGCTCGAATTCCGCGTCTCCAGCCACGTTGACCGTTTCACGCGAGTCGCGATCGTGGTCGTACAGCTCGTTAGCGATGATTTCATCTGTGCCGAACCTGCGCCATTCCGTGTAGCGGAATCGGTCGGTACGCATGGAGTGCCCCATGACGTCCGGGTCCTTGCCGGCGGGCGGATAGGCGGGACGGGGGTGCCACGTGAAGGCCGCCGGTTTCACCCGGGCCGTCGCATCTTCAAGGACGGGCTTCAGACTCTTACCCTCCAGATGATCGGGCATCGGCAGTCCGCAAAGGTCGACCAGAGTGGGATACACATCGAGCAGTTCGACGAGGGCGTCAGTCCGCTGGCCGGTCGGGTGTTGCGGGGCGACGATGATCAGAGGCACACGCGCGTCGAGTTCGAAGTTGGATGTCTTGGCCCACAAAGAGTGTTCACCCAGATGAAAGCCGTGATCGGACCACAGGACAATGATCGTTCGATCTCGCAGTTTCTGTCGGTCGAGTTCATCCAGCACACGTCCAACCTGAGCGTCGACGTAACTGGTTGCCGCGTAATAACCGTGCCGCAGTGCCAGCACTTCGTCTGCCGTCGGGCGGCTGTTTGGGCGGGAGCGAAAACCACGCAGAATTTCCCGCGAGTCGTGCAGCGCGATGTCCGGCACGCGCCGAGGTGCCGCGGGATTCGCCGGTGGCTTGATCGACGCACGCGAGTAGAGGTCCCAGTACCGCTTCGGTGCATTGAATGGTGCGTGCGGTTTCCAGAAACCGACGGCGAGAAAAAACGGTTCTTGACGCTTTCCAAGTTGCTGCAGCGCCGCAACGGCGTTCGACGCAATGCGCCCGTCGAAGTACGCCTCGTCGGGGACGTCACGCATCTCAGTGCGGGGAACGCCCGACTGATCGGGCGGCACGGGGCCTTTGACAACAGCCGTGTCGGCACTGTGTGTCGCGTAGTGCATGACCGCCGGAACGCTCCACGAAACGGCGTCACCCTTGAAGTCGTCCTGCCGCCAGTTGTGGAAGATCTTTCCGATGTTCTGCGTGTGATAGCCATTCTGTTTGAAGTGCTGCGGAAGCGTGACAATGTCCGGTCGGCGTTGGCGGAAATGTGTCGGGAGGTCCCAGATTCCCAGTGTCTCGGGCCGCAGACCGGTCAACAGTGACGCGCGCGACGGATTGCAAACCGCCTGCTGGCAATAGGCTCGATTGAACAGAGTTCCCTGTCTGGCAAGCCCATCGATGTGAGGTGACTGGACGATCGTGTCTCCGTAGCAACCCAGTTCGACACGCAGGTCATCAACGGCAATGAAAAGCACGTTGGGGCGGGAATCGACGTCATCCGCAGCATCGATGGCTTCGGTGAATCCACACGTGAGGACGCCCACGATTGCCGCGCACATGAGCTTGGTACTGCTAGCTCCGGACGTGAGTGCAGTCATTGGCTGAATGCTCCAGCGGAATTCAGAGTTCGCACGGCGTCACGTCGACCGTCGAACCTGTTTTGATGGGCGAGTCGTGAATCCTACGGACTCGTGCGCGCCTGACCAACGTGCCACCCAGTCCCCGTAATCGATACGACAGGAACATCCGGAAGAATCGGCAATACCGGATGTTTCGGGAGTTCGGGCAGGACGGGCAGAACACGCTAAGGCCGGTTCCAGTGCACAGCCGATTCATCAGGAGAGCCCCGATGCGCCCTGCATTCGCCGGGACTGAAAACATTGAATTGACTTGTGTAACGAACACACAGGGTTGAATCGTCATGAAGCGACCTCACATGCGATCGATCGTTTGCGCTGCAGCGGCAAGTGCGTGCATCTGCTGCTGCGGAATCTTTGTACAGGCATCTGGTCCAATCGGATTCGTCTCGCGCATCTGGAAAGAACGTCCCGTCGTTCTCAGGACAAAAGAATCGCGTCTGAATCCCATGAACTGGTTCGGTCGGAAGAAGGCCGGCACATCCGATGAGAGTGTCGCTGCGGATGATCGTCGAACGCTCGAACGCTCCGAACTAGTCAGAGATCCGTTTCTGACCGAGTCAATCGCGGAGAGTCCGATGGTCGAGGTATTGAAGTCGCCCGAGTCGACGCCGCCCGCTTCAAACATCGTCCGGACGCCAGTCGTGGTGGAACAAAGGACAAGGCTGGCGACAACTGGCCTCGACAAAGTCGGTGTTCCGTCCACCGATCGCAAATCGCCGAACACGAACGGACCGGCACAGGTCACTCGCGTCCAGGCCACGCAGCGAGCTCCGCGCCTGCCGATACTTGGTGGCTTCGGTGCGATCGAGTCGCCCGCAGCGGGACAGACAGGACGTCCTGCGCCAACTGCTGCCGCTCCAACGACTCCACAATCCAGCCGCCAGCCGCGTCGATCGACACGTAATGTGAAGCCGTCAACCGGTGGCAATCGGTTCGTGGGCGGTTTTGATGCCGAGTTCGCGAAACTCGTTCAGAGTGTCATTGCCGAAACCGAAAACGGAACCGTCCAGGCACCGGTTCCGCGTCTGCCCGGCGCTGGCGGGCCCTCAACAACAGCGAACGATGGAAGACCATCACTGGTGGGCCGTCTCCCGGACAGGCAGACGACAGGCTCCATGACGAAATCGGGCCGTTCCGGCGTACCTTTGCTCCCGTCGCAGTCCATTCAGTCCAACATTGCCACGGTCGATTCGACGCCCGAGTCATCCGGCGCCGCCTCTGAATTCAGCATGGAAAGCGAACGTGCGGACTTCGCGCGTTATGCCTCACAATTGACCGGCGAGTCCGTCAGCGATGTGATTGAGGCATCGCGACAGAAAATTGCCAACACGCCACTGGCTGCTCGTCAGAACATGAGCCGTGAGCAATTGACCGCCGCGCAGGGGCAGGGGCAGGCGGGAAGTCAGGTCCAGCCAATCGAATCGACAGGGCCGCGTGTCCCTTCCGATCCGCGGCAGAACATACGGCCCGCGGCGACCATGCAGATCACACCGGGGCGTGCCGGGTCTGGGTTCATTATTGAATCACCTGACTCCAGACCTGTCCGAGCGCGTGTCACATCGAATGGTGCCCCCGCCCGTGCAGTGCCTGATAACTCAGAATTCGAACGTCTTTCGTATCAAACTGATGAAACGATGCAGGATGGCACATTGGCGGACGCTGCGGCGAACGGCCCATTGCTGATGTTGCCGAATGAGCATCATCCCAATGGACAGCACTTTCTTGAGCCTGCGGAATCCGATTCCGACGGTGGCAATGCCGCCGCTTTGCCAAAGACTGCCGACTCTTCGACGGACTGGTGGCCAGGCGAAGCGGACACCGCCGCCGACGAGCCGGGATCAGGAGCGGGATGGGCGGTTGCAGTGATGTGTCTCATATTGACCCTCATGGCCGGAGGGTACGCGGCCCGCAGGAAGCTGCAGATCGATTCATTCGACATCACCCGAATCCGTCAGCGCTTCGAAAAGGACTGAATTCCCGTAGTGACAGCAGAGTGTGACTTATTGTTGGGTCAGCCAGTTCCATCACGCCGAACAATGTTCGAACGGATGGCACCCCGTCAGGTCACATTCGACTGGCAGGCCGATTTGGAATCGCACGATATCGAGCGTTCTGAATCGACCTTTTCATCTGATGCAATCATCAGAGCCAGGCTGCTTCGCAAAGGGATTCCCAGATGGCCGTTGATCCGTGGAGTCGTCCGACACTTGACGATCTGAGAGTGGTTCTGGAGAGCATCGGCAAGACCGACGCCGTCCATGACCGGGCAGCCGAGCGACTGGATTTGTCCGTGCCGGCGGAGATCATCACGCAGCGAGGCAGCAACGTGCCCGCCATGACACGCGAGATCAGTCGGTTTGGTATCGGTCTGCTGCACCGCGGGTCCGTGCAGCTTGGTGAAGTTACCGTGAAGATGGCCAGCGATACGCGCGAGTACAAATACCTGGTCAAGCTCGAATGGTGCGAGCCGTGCGAGAACGGCATGTTCATCAGCGGCGGGCAATTCCTCGGCAAGCTGGACGATTAGAGCGCCGCCAACTCCGTGAATCGGGATTAGCCGCCGTGCCGCCGTGCTTCGTCAGCCGTGAAGTGTTGGACGTAGCCGAACTCGCCAGCGTCTGTGTTCCCGCGCGTCCGGCCAAAGTCGGGCGACTTCGGCTACCCCTCAAAACTCGCCTGACATGGCACAACCAGTGCCATTGGGCGGTAGCCAATCCTTCCACCGTGGTTAGTTCGGATCGGCCGCTCGCCTGAGCAGCCTGCGGCGGCTGAGCGGAAGAATCTTTCAGAAATGGGCTCGTGGTTTTCCCGTCGGGCACGTAGCAGCGACTGCGGTTTTGTCAGCATCGTGAGTACGATCCGTGTTGCGGTCGTGAATCCGTGCGACATCGCGATGTCAGCCGCATTCAACGCCCCGGCGGGAGGCAGAAGATGTCCGGCAGAAAAATCGGTTCCAAAGAGAAGCAGCAGAGCGGGCGACGGCTGAGGGATCGCTCCGGGTACAGTCTGGCCAGTGTGGCTGTCGTC
This sequence comes from Planctomycetota bacterium, assembly GCA_963579025.1. Taxonomy (GTDB): domain Bacteria; phylum Planctomycetota; class Planctomycetia; order Planctomycetales; family Planctomycetaceae; genus CAUZFZ01. The sequence goes on from CAUZFZ010000006.1 coordinate 125,447, forward strand.
GTCTGTATTCTCATGATTCTGATCGCGCTCTTCCTGCCAGCGACTCGGCGAGCCCCAGAAGCCGCGCGGCGATCGCAGTGCAAAAACAACCTCAAGCAGATCGGGCTCGCGCTCTACAATTACGCTGACGTCTATGAGTCACTCCCGCCGGCCTTCACTGTTGATGAAGAGGGCGAGCCACTGCATAGCTGGCGGACACTGATCCTTCCATTCGCCGACCAGCAGGCACTCTACAAAACCATCGATCTCTCAAAGCCCTGGGACGATCCGGTGAATGCCGCCGCCCGTGACGCCGTGATCCCCACGTATACGTGTCCGTCTGGAGACTCACCGCGGACGCATACGACTTACATGGCGGTTGCGGGACCAGATGCCTGTTTTTCCGGCACGCAACCGAGGCGTTTTTCCGATATCACGGACGGCACGTCCCAAACGCTGATGCTGATCGAAGTCTCGCCCGACGACGCTGTCCATTGGATGATGCCACGGGATTCGGGCAGGCGGTTCGCTCTGACTTTCGGAGCAGAATCCCAACTCAATCACACGGGAGGCACCCACGCGTCTCTCGCAGACGGCCGAGTCCGCTTCTTGAGTTCGGGCCTCTCGGACACTCAGCGTCGTGCGCTCATCACGATCTCTGGCAACGACTCAGCGGGACAGTGGTAACGCAGACGCAATTCACACACCCGCATCCCGAGGCCGTACATGAGTTGGGCTGATGACGTGACGTCTCAGCCGAAGCAGTTCGAACGCGCCCAGCGGCACCAGCCAACTCGACCAGGCCGCCAGGGAATACGTCCATTCGTCTTCGATTCCAGCGACTGTGAACAGCCCACTGGTCAGGCGCAGGACGACTGCCGAGCACAACATCAGGTAGCAGCGCAACATCCACCGCCGATGTTCATCAAATCGCTTCCGCACCGCCGCCCGCCAGCCGAGACAGATGGCCACGGCAGTTCCCACCGCGACCGATGCAAATCCAGCGCACGCCACCGTTCCTGTAAAAGCATAGAAGGCCATCCACAATCCGCTCGGCGTAACCAGAAACAGAACGCACACGACCTGGACTCGCCCCAGACGCCGATGCCACTTCGAAAACCGGCGACGAAAGCGGTTGCTCAACAGAATCATGCCGAGCATCAGCGAGCAGGGTCCCGACGCGATATGTGTATAAAACGCCCAGTGATAGCCGTCCCAGAAATACTCTGCGCGACCCTGTAGAAAATCAGAGCCAAAGTCAGGAGGTAGGTAATCGCGATAAGCCAGAACGACACCGACGGTGACTTTCAGGACCAGCACACACGCCAGAATCCTCAGGATGTCTCGTAGCGACTTTGGAGAAAGACTCTGCATGCGACAACACGCGCCTGTACTCGTGGTGGGGCCAGCCCGGAGGCCATGTGACAAACGACCGAACATCCACTACGAGCAATCCTGAGGGGAACGATCAGACGAAAGCCCCGCAATCTCGCGACATTCCGGAAAATATCCGAACCATCTGCCGCGCGCGGCAAACCGGCCGACATCGTGCAAACTCGATCAGCGACTGCAAAGGCTTACGCCGGTAGAGAATCGTCGCCAAAGTCGGTGCTACTCATGAGTGTCCGCATTGTCGGAACGTGTGCGGACCCAGGGAATGTCATGGGCTTCCAGCCAGTCGATGGCAACCTGTTCGATTGCGTCGTCTCGATAGCGGAACCAGGCGTCTCTCAATTCCAGTCGATCGATCGTGCTCTTGAACGATCGAAACGCGCCGCCGCCGTGAATGGCGTCCAGCAGTTCTGAACGGTGTACGTCGCTCGCCACCGACTCGCTGTAGTCCCGCATGACGGACCACTCGTGAATCTCGAACTGACCCGGCAGACGCTCGTATTTGTCCGAGGAATCGATGTCTCGTGCCAGAGCGATCATCTCAGGGTCTGCGTCACCAGAATCCTTCGTGGGTTCCTCATCGTCATCGAGTTCCTCAGCGCCAAGGAAGGCGTCGTCCAGCAGTCCAATCACGTCGCCGGTTTCGCGATTGACGTACGACGACCACTCGTCGATGGCCATCTCCATTTCCCGAAGCACGTCTGAAAGATGCACGGGGCGGGCAGGTCTGGGCTGATCGGATTCGGCAGCCGCCGAGTTTGCATCAGTCATCGACCAGATTCTCCTGAGCGCCTCAGTAACAAAGCAACAACGCGTTGCGGCACTCACTCCCGTGCGTTGCGTGAAGTGTCCCATTTCTGAATGCGGGACCTCCATGCCGGCTGAGGCGAGTTCCGTTCCAACACCCCCATCAGCGCGAACAGATGCCGACCGTCAGACGAAGGAACAACTGACATTACGCCATTGGCGTTGAATTTTGTGCCATTGACTCGGAACGGGAATGCGAAGCGAGCCGATCCATCCGTCGTCGAAAAACTACCGACATGTCCCGGCCCGGCACCTGCGAAGAACGACGTCCCGTCGATGTTGAAGCTGAGCGGCCCGAATCGCGCGTGTTGACATTGATAACGCACCATTTCCCGGCCGGTCTCTGTGTTCCAGATAATCAATCGACCGTCCCCGCCGAGAGCCAGCAGACGCCTTGAGTCCGGTGAGAAGCAGACCCTCGACGGCACCGTCGAGAGTCCGTCGAGCACATGCCTCACGCGGCCGTCCCGAGTTGCGATCAGCTCGATTTTCTGTCGATAGCCGTCATTGAATGCGATCCACTCGGCATCAGGCGAGACCTCGAACGCAGTAAACGCGCGGCCGCGCTTCTTATATCGCCAGACTGTCCTCGCGTTTGCGAACCAGCCAAGCGATTGGGTATCGAGCAGCGCGAAGCGTCCGACCTCTCGGGACGGAATGATCTGGGGACGGGTGTTACTGACACGGTCGCGTTCAGGATTGACGACCCCGGCCCGATGCTCCGTATCACCAACAGTCCACGTAAGCACGTTTCCCGTCAGGTTATTACTACTCGGAGCGAAAACCAGCTTCTGGTGGCTGACAAATTCGACCCGGAAATATCGGCCGCTCGGTTCGTTGAAGCTGTGCAGGAGTTGTCCATTCCGGGCATCCAGGACATGGATGGCCGGGTTCGACTCGTTCATGCCGATGGCCAGCCAGTTGCCGTCATCGCTTACCGCCAGCGAATGGGCCTGGGTCGTGTGATCCCGACTCCAGACTGGCTCCGGCAGCACCACCTTTGGGGCAGCCAGTGTCTATGATTCGACGATGGCTATCTTGAACAGCCTGCGAAGCTCGTTGCGAACCAGTGTGGAATCATCCGCGTAGATGGGACGGTTCAACAAGGAGACGTCGCCGAGTTTCTGCACCAGGAGAGCGAGGTAAATGACATCGAGAGGTTTCAGTTGTTCAAAATGTCTGTGGCCCACGATCGGTTTGATGATCTCTCGCCAGTGTCCGGGACGCCGATACTGCACTGCTCCAATGAAGACACTCTGAGCAGACGATCCACTGTCGCTGTTCAATTCGTTGTAGAACCACGTGGTAGCAGTTTGGCGATCCGCATCGTCACCATGAACGGCCAGCGCCGCCATGAGACTGCCGCGCTCCCTGATCTGGTATCTGGCAGTGAGGTGACGCATGCCCTCATCCACGGTACGTCGCACGATCGTCGGGTCGGCATCGGCCGCCGCAGTAAAGTGCTTCAGTTCCAGGAGTGCCGCCGCATGCTCTTTCTGAAAGTAGTGAATGGCATTCGTGATGATGAACCGTTGCCCCTTTCGAGATTCATCCAGCCCCGGATTCCTGAGCCCCCGGCGCTGTCCGTCTTTCAGGAATCCGATCAGCCTGTCCGGTCCCAGTTCCTCGACGGCCTCCAGCATTTCCTCCATTGATGCGAAGTAGTCATGCCACTCGCCGTCCATTGAGTAAATGTCGTCTGCCAGGTAGAGCAACAGCCAGGCCCGTGTCTGAGCCGGCAGCCCGTCGATTTGTCCGCGAAACCGGCCGATCCTCTCGCCGGCAGCTTCCGGAACGGGCGATGTACCCTGAGACGCACGGCGATACAGGAACTCATACCAGGCGAGCCAATCTGGATCGTTTTTCCGCTCCGCCCACCATTTGGCGACCTCCTCCACGTTGACGTTCGTCAGGTCACCCCGTGGTGAACGGGACGACGATTAAGCCATCCGGCGGTAAAACTTACCCAGGACAAAGCGAGCAATATGGCCGACCTTCTGCGGCTCGGTAGCCACTCGGGCATCGCGGGCATCGCGGGCATCGCGGGGGCGCATGCTTCGCCGGTCCTCCTGCAACGGCAGCGTGTCCGCGTTGTCATTCACGAGTTGTATGCATGCCGGAATCACTTCACGCGACTCCCGAGCGACCAGTCCCAGCAGCGCCAACGCGCGAATGTCGGGCTCCGAATGGCCGGCGAGACCGACCAGATCGGCCACGCGCAGCTTCGACGACTCCAATTCCATCAACACGCGAAAGGCGGCTGCCACCTGTTCCTCGTCACGTGTCGTATCACGAGGCGGGTGCCGGTAGAGAAAGTCTCTCATTGAGATGAACGGCACGCGTGATCTGATCGACCGCAGTTTCGCCCCCGCATCGATAGCGGGCGACTGCTGCGTCACCGCCACACCGACCAGCAATATCGGGACGAGCGTCACGAGGACCAGCCAACGTCGAGAAATGCCCATCATGGCAGCCGGCTCCGAGTCGGTGCGTCAGAAAACAGCTCTGGAAAAGAACCACGAGCCAATCGTCTGGGGTCGACGGACGAGTTCCTATGCGTAGTCGCGAAAGTTTCCAGGGCTTTAGCCTGATCAGGCGGCACGTGAACCACCGTCGCAAATGGGACGGTGATCAGAGCCGCATTGTCGGCCGGCACCTTCGCCGTGTCGACCCGATTTCGCACGGTGGCCGTCTCTTCGCGGCGCGAAATGCCGACTCAAGCAATCGGCAGTATCGCACGATCGATCAACTATTGCTGCTCAAGGAACGCCACGAAGCGCGTCTCCAGGAGCGCGCGGACGAGCTGCAATGCGACGCACCGAGATCGGGCGCAGTAGAAACCGTTCCAGACGCTCAGCCTATGCAAACTCAGGCCGACGGCGGTTCAACTGATCTTTGAGTCGGGCAACGATGCTGGAATGCATCTGGCTGACACGAGACTCCGACAGTCCCAGTGTTGAGCCGATCTCTTTCATCGTCAGCTCTTCGTAATAGTACAGGATGATGATCAGACGCTCGTTGCGATTCAGTCCTCGCGTGACCAGCCGCATCACATCGCGTTTCTGAATGCCGCGGGTCGGATCTTCGCCCTTGCTGTCCTCAATGATGTCAACTTCGCGTACGTCTTTGTAACTGTCGGTCTCGTACCATTTCTTATTCAGGCTGACGAGATTCACGGCACTTGCGTCGGACTTAACCTTTTCAAATTCCTCAAGCGAAACTTCCATCTCCTGAGCCAGTTCGGCGTCAGTCGGTGGTCGACCGAAACGAGCTTCAACACGTTTGCGTGCGGCTTCCAGCTTGCTGGCTTTGCTGCGGACAAGACGTGGAACCCAGTCCATCGTTCGCAGTTCATCCAGCATTGCACCACGAATCCGAGGCACGCAGTAGGTTTCAAATTTAACGCCGCGTTCCATATCAAAGGCTTCGATGGCGTCCATCAGCCCGAACACCCCGGCGGAGATCAGGTCGTTCATATCAACGCCTTCGGGCAACTTTTGCCACACGCGCTCGGCATTGTATTTCACGAGCGGAAGATAGCGTTCTATGAGAATGTTCCGGAGGCGCTGGTCGGTCATGTTCGCTTTGAAGTCGATCCAGACTTCGGCCAGAACGTCGTCGCTTAGCTTTGTCTTCGCCATGAAACCCTCCGTGGTTTTCAATGACCGGCCATTTGTAGTAACCGCACAAAACGGTTTGCTCGCAGGTGTGACTACGAGCCCGCTAAGTCAGGTTGCTACAAACGACAGGCGGGTAAACCGCCTGCACTTCCGGTTCGGCTATGTGGTGGTCGTCTCTGGATGAGTACTCTTCGATCATTCTGTGAATATTGGCCGGGACGTGGTCCTTGACCAGCCGACGGGTGAGGTCTCCGATGACCCGCCCGCCAGCAAACAAACCAGCTCCCACAGGCAGAGCCAGCCTGACCATATCTTCAAAACCAAAACTGCCCGTGACACCTCACGATCCGACGGCTGTCAACATAATCAAGGCCGTTCGAGTTGCGACGTGCAGCGACACAGTTCCAATCCGTTTACAGACAGCTCTGCCATGTGCTCATGGAATTCCGTGCCGTGAGCGCAAAGCAGGCCTGTGTCTGGTATCGGTAGAATTCAGGCCGCAGAATCACTCTTTTCAGAGTATTTTCCCTGACCGGAATAGTTTGACATTGTTGGAAGTGGGTCCGGCGGTGAGGAAGGACAGTTGCCGGAGAATAGATGTGACGTGAGGTGGGGGCGGGACGTTATCGCACTGTGCGTAAGCACGGGTAGAGCAGTTTATTTACCAACGAATACCGAAACGGGTAATGAATCCGGATGAGATATCGAAATCGGCGTTGGTGTTTAAGAAGTCTGCGTGGCGATCGAAGACCCAGCCGGCCTCCAGAAAGCTCGACACGCCTGCGGATTCGCTACGGACGCCAAACAGCAGACGCCAGTCTTCGATTTCGAACCGGTCGGCCTGCCTGCCTCCGCTGATAGGAGTTTCGACTTCCCACGCCTCAACGTGGTATTCCGCCGCCAGATAGAGCCACTGCGGAACACCCCACGGAGCGCCGACGAAGACACTGACGTCGGCTCGCGGAAACAGCAGGCGTGCTTCAAACACACCGTTCGGCGTGTAGACGAGTCCGCCATAGGGCAGCACCTTATCGTTAACCCGGTCCCAGAAAAGTGCTCCAATCACAACCATCCAGCTCGGGCTTGTGCGAATCTGCAATGCACCGTATCCATCAAACGACCATGCGTCCGACGACGGACTGCGCTCAGTATCACTCGAAAATGCTGGAGTAAAACCAATTTCAAATGTTGTCGGACCAACGGTTGGACTGGTCAGGCGAAAATCGCTGCCAAATCGGATTGCCTCACCGTCCAGGCGAGGGCTGCTTGGTGGTGGTGCTGGTGAACCTGGCCCGTCCCAGCCGCGCAAATTGAATTGTGGGGCGACGGACATGATCCACTGCCCTGGAACTGGCGCGGTGTAGCGCATTTCCAGATTGGTTTCGAAGATTCCAAGCGAGCCTCGGGCGTTGCCCTTGCTCACCGACTGGGTCGGCAAGTAGCCAATGTCGAATCGAGTTTGCCAGCCGAACCGGAAAGGCTGCGGCCCGTTGACTCCAACCACTGACGCATTCGGAGCCGGTCCGCCCGGCCATCCGTTTGGCGCCAGCATGCCCGCACCGGGCCACCCCATCTGCGGTTGTCCCCAGGGACTGGCTGAGGCCGCAGGAGGCAACATGACTGGAGCGCGATTGAGATCGGGGCTGAGCTGCGGGTCTTCGTCGTACGTCGGGTTCTGTCCACGGATGACAATGGCTTGACCCGCTATCGCCATCTGTTTCATGTGCGATCCGACGCGGAACACGGGTTTTCGAGCTGAATCGCTATCTGGACTGAAGGAACCGGCAATTCCCCACGCCGGCGCGACGCGATCCCTGTAGGAGGCCGTTGGTACCCAACCGGTATCGGCAGGTCCTCTTGTTTCGTCGTACAGGGTCGGAAGCCGATCAAGCCACGCGTCCCCTGCAGTCTGGAGCTGCATGACGACGATCAGTGATTCCGACTGATCCGACGCAGCTTCAACGGCACCACTGGCAGACAAAGTCGCGGCGAGGACAATGGCCGAAAGCATGGCAGAGCATCCTTGCTCACAGAGACGGGAAACCGCGATTGAACATCACGGAGGTAGATCGTCAGGCGGAGAACCAACTTGACGGCACGGACGTGCAACTTGAGGAAATCTTGAAGGGAGCGGGATTTTCTTCGGAATTGTCGGCGCAGGTCAACGCGAGTTTCCACGCACCGCAGCAGCAATCGACGGAATTCGAGAATCTTTGTCGCTGAGAGTAAGCCGATCACTCCGTCGGCGACGCAGCCGGTTCTGTTGCGACTGGTTCAGTCGACGCCGACTCTTCGACTTCGCGCCACCAGCGTGCGGCAGCGTGCTGTGTCCACGAATCGTCCAACGGGCACGCCTGCAGTGCCTCCCGCAGACTTTCAGCATTCGAGAAGCGGTCTTCGGGTCGCTTTTCGAGACACTTGAGCACGACTTGCTCAAGTTCCGCGGGAATCTGATCGTTGAGTTCCGTCGGACGTCGAACTGGGTCCCGGGCGTGAGCCATAATGACCGCCATCACGTTCGCGCCATCGAAAGGCGGGTGTCCGGTCAACATGGCATATGCAACAGCCCCCAGCGAGTAGATGTCACTGCAAACGTGCGCCTCTCCCTCAGTGAAGGACTGTTCCGGAGCCATGTATTTGGGAGTGCCGGTGACCGTGCCGGTCATGGTCAGGTTCGCCTCGTCCCCGCCGCCACTGGCGACCGATTTCACGAGACCAAAATCAAGCAGTTTGGCGACGTCATGTATACCGCCGCGCTGTGTGATGAAGATGTTGTTGGGATTGATGTCACGGTGGATAAATGACTGTGAATGAGCTTCGCTCAAGGCATCGCACACCTGACACAGCAGGTGCACCGCTCGCGCCGGCGGCAAGGTGCCCGAGTCGGCGATCAGATCGCGCAGGCTTTTGCCGGGCAGATACTCCATGACGTAATAAAACGTCCCGTCGTCAGTGCGCCCGTAGTCATAGATGTCGATCGTGTTCCAGTGCGTCAGACGGGCTGTCGTCCGGACCTCGCGTTCGAAACGGGCCAGCATCTGCGGGTCACCGGCATGTTCCGGACGGATCAACTTGATCGCGCAGGGACGTTTCAGCAGTTGATGCTCGGCCTTGTAGACCTCACCCATACCACCCCGGCCGAGCGGCTCCATCAGACGGTACTGACCGAATTGCTGCGCCTCGTACGCCTCATCCCGTAACGATGCGATCACCTCGGCACCGTACGACGCGCACAGCGCACCGACACACAGGATCATCATCGTGTCGCTCAACTGCCGCACATCAAGATGCTCAGCAACCAGCGGGTCAGCGAACCTCGCTGCGAGCCCGGCCAGAACTGGCAGCACAACCATTGGCGCGACGACAACTGCGGCCCGCTTCCAGTTATTCGGCACATACAGCCCGTAAATCACCAGCAGCGTGAACCAGTAGGATGACACGTTTTTGAAAATTGCCACGATCCCGACGGCGTCGCCGGCTTCGGCCTGCTGCAGGATGCAGAAGTAGTGATACGGCGTAAAGAACAGGACGGGGATCCCGAAAATTGCGATTTCCAGCCAGCGCAGGTGCTTGTACGACAGCTCATTGCGACCGCTCAGCACTCCGACCAGACCGGTCAGCGCCACCACGACAAAGGTGTGGAATCCCTGCAGCGGTCGGTTGTCGAAGTAACTGCGAACGAGATAAATCGCGAATCCAAACAGAATCACGATTGTTGCCGCGCGCAATCGTGCGCGAAGAGTCTCCAGCTCGTGCGTCGACCGTCCGCCGCCTTTGCCTGAGACGATGGCCACGCGCGCGCCGTCGCCATCTGTCGGCATGGAGTACCGTGTGTCCGACTTGACGAACAGGCGAGTCGCTTCAAGAGACGCGTCGTCGATATTCTCTCGGGGTGCGGACAATGCAGTGAGGTGGTGACAGTTTCACGGACAGGTGAGTTGCTTATTTTGGGTTCCAGAAAGGAGCCTGAAAATGGCGAAGAAGAAATCGTCGAGTCGTGGAGAATCGGTCCGCCGTCGGTACACCGAGG
>CAUZFZ010000007.1:0-134329 GCA_963579025.1 Planctomycetota bacterium
CATCGTCCGAGCAAAACCCTCCTCACTCCGCTCTGAGCCCCAAAATCCCCGAGGAGACAGACCGTCCGGGAATTGCTGACGCAGCACTAGAGTTTCGTGATCGTCTCGTTCAACGATTGAATTTGATCGTCGATCAGCAGGATCGACTTCTGTGTTTGTTCTGAGGTCACCAGCGACGCTCTGGACGTCTTGTCGACTTCGGTCATTCCGGCGACCATTTCGCTGACGCCCTCCTGCTGCTGTTGAGCGCCGATGGCGATTTGTTTCATGGCATCGCTGGTTTGTGCGATAGCGACGGCGATCCGTTCGAATCGATGACTGACGGTCCCCACGATCTCGGCCGATTCGCCCGAAAGTCGGCTACCGTCCTGGATGCGCGATACCACGTCCTGCAAAGATTTCTGCGAATCACCAATCATGCCGTTGATACGAATGGCGGCTTCCTTCGACTGATTAGCCAGTTCACGAACCTGTGTGGCGACGACGGCGAATCCCCGCCCTTCTTCGCCGGCGCGGGCGGCTTCGATCGATGCGTTTAATGCCAGCAGTTTTGTCTGTTCCGCGATTTCGTTCACGACGATGGTGATTTCACCGATCCGCTGCATCTGCTCAGTAAAACGCAACACGCTCTCGCCGGCGGACTGCGCGTTGTCTCGCGCCGCCTCGGATCGATCAGCCGATTGTTGCGTCAGCGTGCGACCTTCCGCGGCCTGGCTTGCGGTTTCCTCGATGGCATCCTGAACAGCACGGGCACGGTCCACGAACTCCTGAATGGTCGCTTTGAATTGTTCTGCCGTTGTTGTCATCTGATTCAGCGACGTGGCTGTTTCGGTCAGACCACCTACCTGTTGTTGCACGCCAATTGCGATTTCTTTGCTGACCGGGGTCAGTCTTGTGACCGTCTGACGGATGACATTCGCGTTCCGCTCGTTCTGTGTAAACAGTTGATAAACATTGATCAGCAGGCCGGTCAACACGCAGCCATACGTCACGATCTTAAGCACATGCGCGACATCGAACATCACGTCAAACAGCGCGAAGGACCGCGACATGGCGACTGACTGACCGAGAAACCCAGTGATCAACGACAAAACCAGCCAATGCTCAAACGAATTGTGCTGCCAGTGGGCTTTGTCGAGGTATCCAACCAGCGCCACCAGGAAAAACCCGGCGGCGATGAATTCTTCCGGTCGGCCGAACAGGAATTCCGGATAGTAGGCGCGGGGCAGCGGAACGAGCGCGAAGACGCAAAAACTAAGAAGCGTCAACACCAGCACGCTGGCGTAGACGGCGACTTCGCCGATGCGTCCTTCCGCTCCCAGTTTCTCTTCACGTCGCCATGCCCACCAACTGAACGCCATCACGATTGCAAGAAACGTACGAGACGCGTTCCAGCTCCACGGTATTAACGACTCAGGCGGCGATGGCATGATGTAGGCCAGCAGGTCGCTGGTGACGACCGCGTGATAGCCATCCAGTAGCGCCGTTCCGACAAATCCAACCCCGACGAACAGGTAGGTGTTGTCTTTCTTCGAATAAAAACGAACAAGCGCCAATGCCCCGACGATCAGAGCCAGCAGCGTCGCGACCACCTCCATGTTCGTGTGGAGCTGTCTGTTTCCCTGGTACATTTTCAGCGTCTGCAATGCGAGGATGCCAATCAGTACGACGACACCCACGACGACGTAAGTCCAGATCAATCCAACGGCGTCGATTGAACTCGACCGCGGCTGACTTTGGGAATCGCGAGTTGTCATGTTGTCCTCTGCAAATGCGTTGCTTAATGACCGGCGCGTATCAAGTGCCTGTCAATTCCATTCTACAAGTCTGGCATCTTCCAGCAGTTGAGCAGTTTTCAGAATCAAACGGTTCTGGTCGTGAACGCCGATAAACCAACTGGTGGGAATCTCGCCAGGCAGTTCCGGCACGCGTTTCACATGAGTTTCGGGAACGCTGACCAGGTCTTCTATTTCACCGGCTGCAATGGCGATTCGCCGACCAGCCGTCTCAACAATGATGCAGGTGTGCAGATCGGCGATCCCTGTTTCCTGAATCTCAAATAACGTGCTCAGGTCCAGCAGCGACAGAATGGCTCCCCGCCAGTGGATCACGCCTGGAATAAATATCGGCGCGCCTGGAACCGGGCTGAAGTGCTCCAGGGATTGCACCTCAATAACCTCGTCGACCGGAATTCCGTATCGCTGTGGCCCCTTGCGAAAGGCCACGAATGTCAACAGCGTGTCGCTGGAAGATTCGGTCCCCATACGCTGACGCAGAGATTTCGCCCGCTCGGACATTCTCTTCGCCACCGCCTGCGGATCAGATCGACCGGACAAAGCTGCATTCATTTGCTCCATTTGTGCGTCGAGCCGAGCCCAGACGGTGGGATTTGCGATGTGCGAGTTTTGATTGTCAGTTGTTGGCATTTCATGCTCACCTGGTAGCCGAAGTCGCCAGACTTTGGCCGATTGCACGTGCAGCGACCCGTTCCCAAAGCGGCGTAGCCGCAAGCAAGCAAAGAATCACGCAAAGGCGCGAAGACGCAAAGTTCAATGCCGGCCTTTGCGTCTTCGCGCCTTTGCGTGAGATTCGAAAGCGTGCGCACGGCGCGCCTGCATGACGACGGATGAATCTAAGTAACTCCTACTCGCTTCCCGTAGATCGCAGATCAACCTTCCAACACCCTGTCCACCATCTCCTGCAATCGACCGTAACAGACACCTTCTCCGTACTGCACAACGGTATGTGGTTCGTGCTCGCCGGTTATCTGCTGCACGATTTGAAAACTGCGTGTTGCGGCTTCCAGGTCGCCCTTTGTCTGCTGCAGTAAACCGAGGTGAAAATGCGCGATCGGACAAAAGCGGTCGACGAACAGTGCCCGTCGATACGCCTGTTCGGCAGACGCCAGATCGCCTGCTTCCTCAGCAAAGCTGCCCTTCAATAATTGTGCTTCCACCGACAACGGATCGTCTTTGATACAGATGTCGAGCGTTTTGTGTGCTCGCGTAACCTGGGCACAGATCAGCAACGCCCGCGCATACCTCAATCGCGTCGCGCTGCGTTCGGGGGGCGTCGAAATTCTATCAATCAGTCGTTCCGCTTCGGCGAAGTTCTTGTTCTGGACACAGTTGTCAATCCGCTCCCAGGAAGTTGCGGTCGCCTGTGAAGTCCTTTCCGTTCCAGAGGCAGGCAGCGGGACCCAGTCCGGAAGTCGTGCCGCATTCACCGGGTCGGTCGGTTTGGGAACCGCGACGTCCGCCAGCACGGGTACTGAAACTGCCGCCCGGGTTTCTGTCGTCTCATTCCGCCCGCCAGTCTTCTGGTAGAGCGTCGCGTGTTCGAAGTGTTTGACCTCGAATCCGTCGGCTGAGGCGATGTTGAGTTCTGTTTCCCCCAGCAACAACCAGCCGCCCGGCCGCAGTGCGCGATGGAACCGGCCCACAATGGCCTGGGTCACTTCCTTCTTGAGATAAATCGCCACATTGCGAAACAGAATCAGATCGAGTGCCATCGTGCCGGTCAGCGGCGAGGGATAGACGTCCTTGACCAGATTCAGATAGCTGAAATGAACCGAGTGGCGCAGCCGTCGATGCAACCGAAAGCTCTTACCTTCCGGCACGAAGTAGTCTGGATCATGATTGATGTCTGTTCCGCGAAACGACCACTGGCTGTAGCGCGCCTCTCGAGCCTTCTCCAGGAAAGCGGGATTCAGATCCGTGGCCAGGATGTGGACGTTCCAATTGCCGAATTGCGATTGCCGATCTGTAGCCGAACTCGCCAGAGTCTGGCCGTGAGCCTGGCCGTGAGCCTGGACGTGTTCCGGACTGGCAAAAGACTGGGCGACTTCGGCTGCCAGCATCTGATCCAGCATAATCGCCAGCGAGTACGGTTCTTCGCCGGTGGCGCAGCCGGCACTCCAGATACGGATTTCTCGCTCGGCATCATTCCGTTCGAGGATGTCGGGCACGACCTGCTCGCGGAGTGCCCGGAAGTGATGTTCGTTTCGGAGAAAAAACGACTCACCAATCGTCAACTGGGCGCAGACGCGTTCGAGAAACGTGCTGCGTTGCCGTGAATCGGCCAGGATGCGGTCGAGGGGGACGTCGGCCTGTTGCCGGTCAACGACCTTGGCCACGGCCTCCTGCAGTCGAGGGAACCGGGTGCCGGACAGATCCATGCCGGTCTCTGCTTCCGCCATTTGGCGAAGCTCTTCCCATTGCTGCGCGTCCAGAGACGCTGCAACTGGATGGGGTGAAGCGGCTGTGCTGCGCAGGGATTCGTCTGCCATTTGGCCCTGGCAATTCTGATTTTGGGACTGATCAGGTTCGCGAGCGCGACGATCGATGTGACTGAACTATTGTGATCGGTGCGACCCAAATAGCAATGCGGTCACGCCGTTTGAGGCAGCCCATTGAGTTGTTCGGCGTCCCCGTCGGCCAGCAGCTTCTCGGGGTCGAGCAGACGAATCATCTGGCCGTCCTGGTCAATCACACCGCTGAAGAAGCCTGTCCGCGCACCAAAGTCACTTGCGGGTGCCGACTCGCCCGGATCGATCTCGATCAAATCCAGCGCCTCATCGACCTCGACACCGATCAACCGCCCGCCGACGCGCAGGCAAATGATGTGTGGCTCCGGCTGTCGCTGGTGGTCTTTCAATCCCAACCGCTCGGCAGCGTCGAGCACCGGAATGATGTGACCACGGACATACACGACGCCTCGAATGAATTCGGGGCATTCTGGAATGGGCTCAACCGGCAAGGCGGGCAGGACTTCTTCAACCGCGTGAATCGGTATGGCATGCAGATTGGCTCCCAGCCGCACACTCAACACGGTATTCGCGATGCGATTGCTCTGAACCATCGGAATTCGCCTCGTTTCATCTCAGGTCATGCCCCGTGCCGATGATACCACTCAAGCCCATATCGTCGCCGAGGAACTGTCATGATCATACCAACAGCCGACTTCGATCCGATGTTTGCCGACGACGGAATTCCATTCCAAAGCAAGATGACGCAATACATCCAGCGCGAGTTCTCCGACATTCTTGGCCCCAACGTTGCGATGTTGAAGTCGCCAGACGGACTGGACGTTCTATACCGGCTCTATTCAGGCACGACGTCCGAAGAATCCCGGGCCGCGTGACGAACGATCACAAACTCAACGCCATATGGCATTACCAGTGGCATCACTCTGCGGGCAACTGCATGTCGAAATTGCTCCGACGTGATTGGCAGCAAGACCGGATTATGGTCTGAGACGCTCCGATTCATGTTCGTCGGCATCGGCCTTGTCGATTTCGCCGAGTTCCCTGCAGTAACCGGCGCGGTGACGGAACATGGCGGGCACGTCGTCTTTTTTCTTCGGGTCGTCGATCAGGGATCAGCGTCGGGACTCGATTCAGGTCCCCGGCACGCGCGGCGGTCAGCAGTTCGAGTCCCGGTTAGTCGGCTTCAGACAGATCGGCCGCGGACTGATCAGCGTCAGCCTTTTCGGCCTCACCGAGCGCACGCCACATCTTGCTGCGGAACACATAGCACTCCGCTAAGTATTTCGGGTCATTCGACTTCTCAATCTCCTGTGTGAGACGATCAATCATGCCATTGAGATACGTCCGGAGTCGAC
Organism: Planctomycetota bacterium; assembly: GCA_963579025.1. Classification (GTDB taxonomy): domain Bacteria; phylum Planctomycetota; class Planctomycetia; order Planctomycetales; family Planctomycetaceae; genus CAUZFZ01. Next base: position 5,623 of record CAUZFZ010000007.1, read on the forward strand.
TGGCCCATTCTTTCTCGTTGAGTTCTTCTGCCAGTTGCAACAGCGTCCGTCCCTGTCGGTCCGACATGTGAATTCCGGCGTATGGCCCCATCACAGCGAGGTCCTTCTCAATGCGGTCAAGTATGTCCGTGTGACGGTTCAACACCGCGTGCATCATTGCCGTTTGACCGAGGTTGTCCTGAGCCGAGTAGTTCGTGTAACTGCTCTGCCGGAGAGTGCGGTACCACTGCTTATGCCCTGCGGCCATGGCCTTCATGAGAGCGGTCTCCCCGAGATGGTCACGCGCATCCAGGGGCACCCGGAATCTGAATGACTGAGGATCGACCGCAGCGAGAACATCCGGCGCAATCCCCGGAAGCTCTTTGAAACGCTGCGCTGTTTCTTCCGGCGACGTCACATTGCTGTGACAGTTTGCCACGAACTCCTGCAGATCCTGCATGGCGATCAGAATGTCGCTCTGGCCGTTTTCAGCGGAATACATCAGCGCCGTCCGACCTTCGCTGTCGGTTTCGTCGACGTTGGCTCCGAGTAGAAGCAGCGTCAGTACGGCCGTCACCTGACCGGACTTTGCGGCACGCATCAATGCTGTCCGCCCGGCGAGGTCCTTGTCATTGGGATCCACAGACGAGTCGGACAAGAGCAGAGACCGGATGTGGGTCACGTCGCCTCGTGCGGCGGCGGTATGCAGGTCCGGCATTGCCTTCGCCAGATATCCGGCGATCGCATCAGAGTTGAGAGACTCTGCGGTATCACGGGCCGTGCGTCCCTGATGGTCTTCGAGGCTCGGATCGGCGCCGTCTTCGATCAGCAGCCGGACCAGTCTCATGTCACGCTGTTCAACGGCCTTGATCAGTGCCGTTTCACCATCGACGTCTTGCAGATCGAGGTCGCGTAGCGACTGCCGAATCGGGTTCAGAACGACCTCTCCCTGCCCGCGAATCTCGGGAGCCATCACATCGAAAACGTCCCGGCAGTCTGCCCGAAGCAGTTCGAGTTCCTGTGCGAATTCGGGAAGATCGCGTCCGAAACCGAGTATGTATTCGGCCGTTTTCCCCTTCTGTCGTTCGACAGAGATGTCGTTCTCGACCGCGTGCATCAGCGCCGTGCGTCCAGAGTTGTCCTGCAAAATCGGCGCTGCCCCGAAAGCCAGCATCAGTCCGGCGATCCGCCACTGGCCGGCGTCGGCCGCCTTCATCAGCGGCGTCATTCCCATGTCGTCTTTGGCATTGATGTTGCAGCCCCCCGAAATGATCTCTTTTACCCGTTCGTGCAAACCGGCGGCCGCGGCGGCGTGCAGCGTTCTGGCTGGCAGCGTTGTGGCGTGCTCGGGCACGGGCGCGCTGTTGCTTAGCTGATCCGATCGGACTGACGGTTGAAGTGGTCCCGGCGCAGCCAGTGGCTCCATATCAGGAGGCAGCGACGCCACCAGATCCGGAGCATCGACCGGCTCGAAAGTCACCATCAAGAGAGACGCGATGGCCGGTCCCGAAAAGAGCAGCAGGTAGATGCACAGCCAGCGAATGGTCGAGTCCCCGCGTGCCGGTGCTGCAGACCCCGGCACATCACGGTCTCCCGACAGCCACCGCACCATTTGTCCGATCAGCAGCCCGGCGTAAGCGAGAGCAAACAGTCCGAGCACAACCGCCGTGAGGGACACAAAGGCGTCTCCGCCGCCACCCATCTGCATCGCGGATGCCACGCCCGCCAGCACGATCATCAGCAATAGCAGAGTTGCCGACACTTTCCATTCGAAGCGAGTCGTCCGAAATCCGGTCCGGAACAACAGGAACGTCACGACAGCGATGCCACTCAGGACCAGCGTCACTGGAATCCAGATGTCGAACGTCTCACGGCGAAGCCGGCTGGCGTTCCAGGGGATTCCTTCACCGAACCACATCATCAGCGTCACAGCAACGACTGCCGCAACCGGCAGCAGCGACCAGTTCATGTGTGTGAAATCACGATGCGCGGCCGTGGCTGGACTCCGTGTGTCGAGTCCGTCGGTATCCTGCCGCAGGCCGGTGGCAGGCTGCCCCCGATACGAGGACTCATCCCGGAGTGCCGGGGCCTGGTGAACCGATGGCTCGCCGTGAGTGACAGCCTCGACGTCCGTCTTTACCTCGCTTACCTGCTGGTAGCGACGCTCCGGTTCGCGGGCGAGCGATCGCAGCACGACCTGGTCCAGCCGGATGTCGACTTTCACTTTCTTCGACGGCGGCTCGAACTGTCCCAGTGGGACTTCCCCGGTCAGCATTTCGTAGAACACGACACCCAGCGAGTAGATGTCGGCTCGATGGTCGACGTCGTGCGAGCCTTCCATCTGCTCGGGAGCCATGTAACGGGGCGTGCCCATCACCTGTTGCGTGCCGGTCAGTGTGAAGGCTGAGGCTTCGCTTCCCGTGATACGGGCCAGTCCGAAGTCTGCGATCTTCACCCGGCCGGATTTGTCGATGAGAATATTGGCCGGCTTGATATCGCGATGCACGATGCCCGCATCGTGTGCGAACTGCAGCGCCTCGCAGATTGGCGGGATAATCGCCAGAGCCTGTGCCGGCTCGAAGTCGCCGCCTTCGATCAGGTACTGAAGATTCGTGCCTTGCACGAACTCCATGACCAGGAAGTACAGGCCATCGACTTCGCCGAAGTCGTGAACAGTCACGATGTTCGGGTGATTGAGTTTCGCGAGCGCACGAGCTTCCCGGGTGAATCGTTCGGCAAAGTCGGCGACTTCTGCTGCATCCGGGCGAATCAGCTTCAGCGCGACGACACGGTCCAGACTTGACTGTCGGGCCTTGTAGACAGCTCCCATGCCGCCCTGGCCGAGCAGTTCGAGCACTTCGAGATTCGGCAGTCGCTCGGTGAGTTCTTCGGCCGAGGGCGGGTCAAACTGCGGTCTGATCAGACGAGCCGGCCCGGGCCCGCCGTCTTCTCGACTCGCCCAGCTCTCCAGTCCCAGCTTCATCAGACACGCCGGACACGGCTGATCGGGACTTTCCGAATCCAGCTCCACCCCGCATTCCGGACAGTGTTTCTGTGTAGATTCCAGTTCGCTCATGTTTCCGCCACCTTCCCACTATTGTGCCCTGACCTGTTCAGCAGCGGAATCGTGGAAAGGTAACTCGTTTTTTTGGCAGTTTTCCTGGACGCTGCCGTCGCACCCCGCCCCCGGCATTTCGCCGGGGGTTCCCGCGTCTTTGCACTACCCCACGAAAACACCGCCCGTAGTGCAGAAACGTGTGAACCCCCGAGGTAAACTCGGGGGCGATACAGATTGGTACGGGCGTTCGCTCGATATACTACGGGGCAACTCCGCTATGGCTCCGCCGACACGCAGGTCAGAACTGCAGCTGATTTACACGCCGGACAATGTCGCCGTTGCGTACCAGCTCAACTGGGGACTGTGTCTCTTCTGGCGCATCCGGGCATCGGCCGACTCGGACTGGCTTTCCATTCTGAAGGAGCAATGTGAACCGGCAGGTCTGCGGATTCTGAATCACCAGTTGCTGTCGGATGACATCAGTCAGTTCTTCGTCAGCACGCAGCCACACATCGTTCCGGCCGAAATCGCTCGGGGTGTGAAGGGACGGTTGCAACGGCTTGTTCGCGACGAGGCTCCGAAGCCATTTCAGCGCAATTACGACCTCCACAGCATCGGATCGACGCAGCGTGAGAAAGTCGAGAACTATGTTGCCCGACAACTGCAGCACCATGCGACCGACGAGCTGACGATCAGCGCCGACGAAAAGGACCTGCAACTGGTCAACCCGGAAGTCGATCTCGGCCGCATTCGATACAGCAGTCATTCCCGATTCCGCTGCAACCTGCACATCGTCTTTCGATTCGCCGAACGAGTCATTGACACAGACCGGCTTCCGAATGTGCGGCAGACCCTGCGACGGACTGCCGCCAAGCACGACCACGAGCTGTCCCGAATCGGCCTGCTCGATGACCACGTTCATCTCGTCCTGGGTTTCGGTCTGCGCGAATCGCCTCTGCACCTGGCACTGCCGTACATGAACAATGTCGCGTGGGTGTTCGGCATGAGCCCCGTGCTGCGTTTCAGTTGTTTCGTCGGCACTTGCGGCGAATACGACCGCGGAGCCGTCGAATAACGCCCGGCATTGCAGGGTCCTTCCGCACCCGGCGAATCCACCCGCGCCCGCCCCCGGCATTTCGCCGGGGGTTCTCGCGTCTTTGCACTACACCCCAGAAGCAAGTCCCCGGAAACCACACACCCGGAAACTCCGCCCGTAGTACAGAGACGCGAGAACCCCCGAGGTAAACTCGGGGGCGGTACAGTTCACGAACCGGGCCTCCGCAGTGCGTTGAACAGTTCGCGGATCTCGTCATCGATCTCTTCTTCACCGGCAACCGTTTGAGCGATCTCCTCGCGCAGCACTTCACGATAGCGTTTCCGCAGACGCGACATGGCCATCTTGACGGCCGCCTCGGTCATGCCGAGCTTCTCAGCCACTTCGGCGTACCTGTGCGCGTCGGGGTCGCCCACAAGGTGTGGCTTCAGAGCCTCATACAAAGCGGCACGGCCATCCATCTCCATTTCACTCTGCAGATGAGCCTGCACATTCGCCAGCAGAGTCAGTGCCCACTGCCTCTGGAACACCGACTCCGGCGTCGTCGGCTCGGCGGGCTGCAATTCGAACTTCGTCTCGGCCGAGTCGAAGTCGAGAGACAGAACAGGTTTCCCACCTCCGCGTTTCTGCACGCGAGCCTTCTGCCACTCGTTAATCAGAAAGTGCTTCAGCGCCGTCAGCAGGAAGGAACGAAACCGCCCTTTGGAAGGATGGACCTGCCTGAGATCCTCGCGCTGCAGCAGCATGCCGAAGAAACCCTGAGTCAGATCCTGAGCCTCCGCCTGCTGATAACCCTCACGCCGAACGAACGCGTAAATCGGAAACCAGTAACACTCGCACAGAACTTCCAAAGCGACTGCTGCACCCGGTGAAGACCGAACGCCGGCAGCCAGCACGATGCTCCATCGCGTGCTGTCGAAACGGGCCTTTTCAGATCGACGTGCGGAAGAGTCGGACATCATTTCATTGTAACCGCGTAATCTCCATCCACGGATTGAAGTTCCGCCTGGTCGTTTGAATGCTTGACCGCCGGTGTCGATGGCCTTTCACTCCGGCCCCGAACGCGGACAATGCTGAGCTTCCCGCGATTGAAACACCACCACCCAACGAGTGCAGGCATGACGTTGTTCAAGAGCCCGGTCACCGCTGTGATTTTCTCGATTGTCTTATTCAGCTTCGTCAACACTCTCGAGCCTGCCCACGCTGAAAGTCAGCGGACTCAGGTTGTGAGAGCGACGTACCGGCTTGAGAACACCAGGACAAGCGGGACTGGCTTCATTATTGGACGTCCAGGAGCGGACGCCGATGATGCCCTCGACCTGCTGCTCGTCACAGCAGCTCATACGTTCCAGAAGATGGATGGGCCGAAAGCCACCATCGTTCTGCGGGATCAGGATGACTCGGGCAATTGGACGGCCCGACCAACCGATCTCATGATTCGCAAGGACAACAAACAACTCTGGCGTCAGCACGACACACATGATGTTGCTGTGATCCCACTTCCTGATGACGTGAAGGCCAGTTCGATTCCCTTGAGCGTTCTCGCCGGCGCTGATGACTGGAATAGTCGTTCACCCGACCCCGGTTCGCTGATTCGCTCGGTCGGATTCCCGCATGCAAATCAGTTCAAACCAAGTCCGGCTGGATTTCCTCTGACACGACTCGGATGTGTCGCCAGCTTTCCTCTCACACCATTCGAGAAGCACCCCACGTTTCTCGTCGACTACAACACTTTCGAGGGTGACAGTGGCGGACCTGTTTACACGGAATTCAGAGACGACGGGCGCCGGGAACTGAAAGTCATCGGGCTCGTTCACGGACAGCATTTCCTGAATGAACACTACAAACTGGTGTATCAGGAAGGCGTCATTCGAAAGCGACTGGGAATGGCCATCATCGTGAACTCTCAGGCGATCCTGGAGACAATTGAAGCTCTAGACTCCGCTGAATGAATCCGACGTTCTGAATCGCCGCATCCGTCTTCGTCTGTAATGACTCGCTATAACCGTTGCTTCACTGACTTTATCCAACATCGCTTCACCCGAACTCAGAGAGCCGTCATGACGCGCCTTGTCCTATCATCGATTGTTGCTGTTGCCGGTTTCGTCATGCTCGATAGAGCATCCGCTGCGCAGCCCACTGGTATAGATGTCCTGACTGCGAAGGACTCGCCATTGGCGAAAGGCGAGGTGATTGCATTCTTCGGCGATTCAATCACCCAGGGCGGCGCAAGGCCTGGGGGATACTGCCGACTGATCGGTGAGGCCATCGAAAAACAGCGACCTGAACTTGGTGTGAAGGTCATCTATGCCGGAATCAGCGGCCATAAGGTGCCCAATCTACAGGCCCGACTCGATCGCGACGTCGTCTCGAAGAAGCCGACGGTGGTCTTAATCTACATTGGTATCAACGACGTGTGGCACAGCGCAAACGGTCGCGGCACGCCAAAGGACAAGTTCGACGCCGGGCTCCGGGATCTGATTAAGAAGATCAGCGCAGCCGACGCCAGAGTTGTGCTCTGTACCCCCAGCACTATCGGCGAAAAAACAGACGGCTCAAATAAGTTTGACTTGATGCTCGAAGAATACTCAGCGATCAGTCGGAAAGTTGCCACGGACACCGGCGTTACCTTGTGTGATCTGCGTAAGGCGTTTCTCGACCATCTCAAGCAAGAGAATCCTGATAACAAAGATCGCGGAATCCTGACCGGGGACGGTGTCCACCTTAACGCAGCCGGCAACCGATTCGTCGCAGCTCAAGCAGCCGAGGCAATTGCGAAGGCTTTGAAAAAGGAGACGTCGACGACGTCACATTCAGAAACGGCAAGCCTGTTCAACGGCAAGGACCTGAGTGGCTGGCACGTCGACGTGCCGCATCTGGACAAGAACCCCGACGCCAGCGCCACGTTTATCGTGCGCGACGGTAATCTCGTGAGCCTCGGCCGACCAAACGGTCATTTGATCACCGACGCGAAGTACGAGAACTATCGCCTTAAGGTCGAATACCGCTTTGCGGGCAAGCCTGGCAACTGCGGTGTCCTGGTCCACGCGTCTACGCCGAGAGCGCTATACAAGATGTTTCCCAAGTCGATCGAGGTGCAGATGAATCATCGCCATGCGGGCGATTTCTGGTGCATCGTCGAGGACATCACTGTGCCCGACATGGTGAAGCGGCGCGGCCCAAAGGAAAAGTGGGGAATCACCGAAGGGAAGGCACGCCGGATTCTCAACTTGACCGACGACTCGGAAAAACCCAAGGGTGAGTGGAACACGATGGTCATCGAGTGTGTCGGGGACGCCGTCAAAGCGTGGGTGAACGGCGACCTGGTCAATCACGGAACGATGTGTACGTCGACCACGGGGCAAATCGCACTACAGGCGGAGGGATCCGAAGTTGAATTCCGAACGCTGCTCCTGACACCAATTGCGAAACTAACCGACTAGTCAAGCAGACCGTGTTGGTCACTCGGACCGGATGGCGTCTCGTGCGGCCAGTACGCTGTCGACCAGCAGCTCAACATGCTGCTCTTCGATGAATGGCGACAGCATGTACGACTTCAGCGCGACAATCGGTTCCCCATAGTCGGTCTGGCGATAGCAGTCCGTCATGGAAATTCGCACGCTCTTGCCCTGTAGTCCTTCATTGTGCAGATGTTGAAACAGTCGGCGGTTGTATTCGTTGTGGGCGAGCAGTTGTTCGCGGGCAGACGGGTCGCTGCGCTCACGGTCTTTGATCGTCCACGTGTCGACGCCATCCGGGTAGGCCCGGAACAGCGTTACGGTCCCGAGGTTGTCACTATTAAGAACCGTTGTGCTCTTGTGGCCTTCAAAGTGTTCGCGGAGCAGCTCCGCCATTTCGACCAGATGGCCGAGCAAGACTCGCAGCCCTGTCTTGCCAAACAGTCGCAGATTGGCCAGAGCCGCGAGTACTCCGCCAGCGCCGCGTGACGTTTCCAGTGTGAAGATCCCGGGATGCCGTTCGCCGGTCTGGAACAGGTACGGCATGTCCTCGCGGCCCCGCACCAGGCATTGCATGTCGGCTCGATCTTTCACAAGAAACAGACTCGACACATACGGAGCAAAACCCGTCTTGTGAAAATCGATGCCGACGGAATCGGCCAGGTGCAGGTTCGAAATGCGTCGCGCAGCTCCGGCCAGCGCCCGTACGGTTCGTGGACGGAAGCCAAGCGGGTTGTCTTCAAACTCGTAATCGTTGAACACGGACCATGCCCAGCCGATGACCGCGTCGGCATGCACGTGCGGGCGGTATTCGAGATCGAATTCCTCCACGAGTCTGTCGCGCACGTCGACGATGGCCGCAAGGTCGTCGATTCCCAGAGCATCAGTCGTTCCCATCGTGGCGATGATGGCCACGATTCGCTTGCCGTCGTTCAGTGCCTGGCGAGCAGCCGTCTCCAGCTCATCGATCCGCATGTCGTTGCGAAGGCTCGTTGGGACTGTGATGACATTGTTTTCGCCAAGCCCCAACCAGCCAGCCACGTTCAGCCGACAATAGTGACCCTGCTTTGATGTGATCAGCACGCCGTCGCCGCCGATCCCGTTTTCCATCGCGTCGGGCATGGCTTTGTCGATGCCGATCTTCACACCATACAACGTCGTTCCCGTGCCACCGAACGTAAATACTCCCGTCGCCTGTGCCGCGTCGTAGCCGATGAGATCGGCGACCATTGCCATGACTTTCGCCTCTGCCTGCACCATGGCGTGCGACGTGTCGTCACTGACCATGTTCGGGTTGTAGATCGCCGGCAGCAGAGCTCCGATGATGCTCGGAATCGTCGATGGGGGCACGACATTGATCTGCGTATGCGGATGTCCCCAGATCGGCAGGCCGTTCAGCGTGTCGACGAGTTCGCGGCTGACGTCCTCGACGTTCGACGCATCCGCTGAGATTCGCGACGCCTCGGCCGAGGCGTAATCGAGTTCCTGCAACGTTCCCAGCAGGGGGACTTCCGACTTCATCGAGTCCACCAGATCCAGCGCCCGCAGGATCGAGAACACGAAGTAGGCGTCGTGCTGCCGGTCCGACACAGGTCGTGGAAACGCCTCCCGCAGTTCGTTGAGCTGATCGTGATAGACGGGCGGTTTCATGGTGCAACTCCCGACGACATTCTGTCTGTTTGGTGTGGTGCAGGCATCGCAAGCTTAACGAGTGCCCGCCGACCTTCCGCGCACCGACTCTATTGCCGATACCAGTCCGGTTTGTCCCGGCGTTCCCCCTGGTCCTCCCATTTTTCCGCCGTGCTCTTTGACGTGGACGGGACCGAAGTCCCATCCTACGCCGATTCTTCCCGACGTGCCTTTCCAGAGACCCAGGCCCATGTCTACCACACTGTACGACCACATTGGCGCGATTCGCAGCCAATTCCCGGCTCTCGCCCGCCTGGCTGGTGATCAGCCAGCGGCCTTCTTTGACGGCCCGGCGGGAACTCAAGTGCCGCAAAGTGTGATCGATGCCGTCAGCGCGTACTTCGTTCAGCACAATGCGAATCATGGAGGTCTGTTTCCGACCAGTCGCGAGAGCGATGCCGTGCTGGCCGCCGCTCATCAGGCGGTTGCGGACTTGCTCGGCAGTGACGATCCCGACACGGTCGCGTTCGGCCCGAACATGACGACGTTGACGATGTCACTGTCCCGCGCTCTGGCTCGGACATGGAGCCCCGGCGACGAGATCATTGTCAGTCGACTCGATCACGACGCCAACTTCACGCCATGGGTTCTGGCCGCGGCCGATGCCGGTGCGACCATACGGTCCATCGACATCATCCAGGATGACTGCACACTGGACCTCGACGATTTCAAATCAAAGTTGAGCGACCGCACGCGGCTGGTGGCAGTCGGTTGTGCATCCAACGCAGTCGGCTCGGTGAATCCCGTCAAGGAAATCTGCCGACTCTCCCGCGAGGCCGGCGCTCTGACGTTTCTCGACGCCGTACACTTTGCTCCGCACAGGCTCATTGATGTCAATGACTTTGGTTGCGACTTCCTTGCGTGCTCCGCGTACAAGTTCTTTGGTCCACATCAGGGCATCCTGTGGGGACGACGGTCGCTGCTGGAAGAACTGCCGGCGTACAAGCTGCGCCCCGCATCGGACCTGCTGCCGGAGAAGTGGATGACCGGCACACAGAATCACGAATGCATTGCTGGAACACTGGCCGCGATCGACTACCTGGCCGATCTGGGTCGCACGCTTGCCGGAGATGAATCACTGCCACGACGCCCCGCACTGGAGCAGGCCTACCAGGCGATCGCCGACTACGAGCAGCAACTGATCTGGCATCTGATTGACGGCCTGCGTCCACTCGACTCGTTCCGTCTGTGGGGAATTGCAGACCCGCTTCGCCGGGCCGAGCGACTTCCCACCATCTCGATCACCCATTCCCGTCGAACACCGACACAGATCGCCGAAGAACTCGGCAGTCGCGGCCTGTTTGTGTGGCACGGAAACTACTACGCCCTGCCGTTGACCGAACGGCTTGGCCTGGAACCTGACGGAATGATCCGAGTCGGACTCGTCCACTACAACACACTGGAAGAAGTCGACCGACTGCTCGCAGCACTAAGTGATCTCGCGTAACGCAGCAGGACCAGCGAAGAACTCGATCGACGCACGGAATAATCTTCGCAAAGTCCACGTCAGAACTCTGGCCATTGCGCTTGTCGTACTCGCGGCGGCTGGATTGACGGCAATGCTGAAACGGCGGCGTTCAAGGAGACTGAAGCCTCAATGACTGATCCTGAAGATTTCATAGCCAGACACATTCAGAAGCTCTCTTTCGACGAGAACGAGCTGAGCGAATTCCTGGCCCAATCTGTGCCTCGGCAATTACCTGATGCGCTGAAGCATCGAGGAGACAACCCGCTGGGAGTATTCATCGCGATTGGTGTCCCCGGCTGTCTCGTGCTTGTCCTTGGACCGCTCTACTTTCGCGACGCGATCGGTAACTGGGCCTATGTCCTCGCGGGAATGGGGCTGACACTGTCTGTTGGCGCCATGATTGCCGCCGTGAAATGGATTCTGAACCAGCCGTCACTCTACGTGGACGGGAAACTCACAACGGCGACGTTTTCCTACATCGAGTCGCCCAGGCCCGGGAATCTCAGAAGTGCTGCCAGCAAGACTAAGGTCACTGACCTGGACCGATCGGGAAACGTCACACTGCAGTTCGAAGTCGATGGCCAGACTGTCGAAGCAAAGCAGATTCTTCCGTATCAGTACCTGATACTGGCGATGTCCTATCGAGACGCCAACGCTGACATTTACGTGCTGTACGACCAACAGAATCCGACGAATGCTCGCTGGGTCGGCGAACTTCTGTTTCCGTGCCCTGAATCACAAGGTTCCGTCGATTTCGATGGCGAAATCTAGTGTTCCGTCAGGTCTTAGTTTTCGGGTCGACGGTAGGACGGACAATCCTGTCCGTCGGCCATAGTGACGGACAGGATTGTCCGTCCTACCCGAAAATTAATTCCTGACAGACCACTAGTGCTTTGTCAGATCCAAGAAGTGGGGTAAGCATCCTGCTTGCCATCGATTCACTACTGAATCGCAAGCTGGAAGCTTACACCACGAAAACACCAACCCGAAGTTTCAGCGTTGACGGATCACTAGCTTTGCACGGCCAGCAAATCCGTGAGCAACACGCGTTGAGGGTTCGATGGATCAAACAGCAGATTCACCGGAACCTGATCCTCGCAGAGTTCCCGCGCGTGCATTGCGTCGCCCCCGTACAGATTGCACTTTGTGACGCGCGTTGATCCATGCGCATCGAATCGCACATGCGCCTGATGCTGCCGCTGATTGCCGACAACGGTTGAAGTTTCGCGGACGGATTCGATCTGGCCCTGCGACTGTATGCCGTTGGTGAGAATCCGGATGGCACGACGCCCGGAGAATCCTGACAGCCACAACACGACTCCGCCAATGGTTGCGAACGCCATGCCCAGACCACCAACAATAAACTGCTCCGGACGCTGCCCCCACAAGAAGCAGGAGACGATTAGTCCCACGATGCCAGCCGCAATGAACGTTCCGCTCCAAATGCGCATGAAAAGATCGGTGGCGAATCGATTCTGAAGAGCCGGAGTCAACTGACGAGGTCGTGACTGCACCAGGAATGCCTCAAGGTCATTCCTCGTCACCAACTGAGTCCTCGACATCGCGCGGTTGAGGCTGGCCGCAGGTCCATCGACGTTCAGGGCGTCCGCCAGTCCGCGTTTATCTGTGATCGGTGCCAGCCCGGCACGATACTCTTCTACATGTTTCACGTTTCGGGCCATCAGACGAAACACGTCGACTGCGTCGCGAACAAACCCATTGAGCTCATCGGCGCCCACAACTTTCCTCGACCGATAGATCAACAGCCGCGTCTTGTGACCCATCAGCTCCCACCCGGAGTGCGCGGCGAAGTAGTCACGGACTTCGGGTGAGAACAGGGCTCGTACAGCGTCTTCCGAATTCCCGCTCAGCAGATAGCTGCGCGAGAACTCCGGTGAGTCGTCAAAGTCAAAGTCTGGCAGGTCAAAGAACGACCCCAGAAAAGTTACCACCGAGTGTTCTGGTTGCAGTGTGAACCGTGGAAGGTCCAGCGATTTGGATTCAAACCACACAATCGTCTGGTCCGAACGCCGCGAACTGCTCGAGTCTGAGCTCGTCGAACTTCGCGACATGATGGCGATGACCATACGAACGCGTCGCAACGATCGGCCCATCGCGCTGGTCAACGTAATTGTGTCCGTAAACATCGACTTCAGACGGCGGGCTATCTTCTCCCGATACCTTGCTGAGAGAGGTCGAAAGCCCATCTCGCGGGCGGCCGCTCGAACTTCACGCCGAGTACGGACCCAGCGCAATCCCCCGATCCATCCGACGACGAGTCCTACCACGCCGCACGGAATTGCGGCGTGCCACCACTCGGCACGGACGCCAAAAACAGTGGACACGGTCAGGAGCAGTCCACCGAACGCGCCGAAAACTGCAGCGCCAACAAGGGGGCAGGTAATCAGAGCAACCTGGTCGTTGTGCAGCTCGGACGTTGAGGTGGTTGGTTCATTCATGGGGCGCTATCGCGGTGCTTCTGGTTCGAAGGCGAGAGAGGATGGCACACTCTCTACTGGCGAATCCAGCCGGCGACCTGATTGGCGTCATCGGCCAGCACAAAAGCTTTAGCCGATCGGTCCAGCGGAATGCACATCAACGCCGGCAGTTTGTTGTAAGTATTCCTCAGCAGCAGGAACTTCTGATCCGGCGACCACAACGGTTCGCCGCCGGGGAGCCCCGGGATGTTCTCAAGCGACGTGACCTCGCCCGTGTCGACGTTCGCAACAAGGACTTCCGTTCGTGCGTAACCATCAAGTCGCTCGGCATTCCTGGGAAAACCGGTGATGGCGACGAACTGGCCGTCGGGTGAAATTGTGAATTCATTCCATGACCCAGGCGCGTTGTTCACGACATGCGTGCCGTCGCTGTTGGCTCGCATGATGTTCTGAGATTTGCCTTCTCTGTCGTAGTGGCAGTAGACAAGCCAGTCGCCCGCCCATTCTGCTCCACCGCCCGGGCAGATCTTTTCGACGTTGCTACCGTCGGCGTCGCAGACACAGATCGTCCAGTTCAGATTGTCGCTCTGATCTGTGAATACGAACTTCTCACCGCTGGAATGCCAGGCGGCAGATAAAGCTTTCTCACGGAATGGTTCGACTTCGGCCGTGTCGCCTTTGATGTGGACCCACCTGAGATGATGGACCGATCCGACACGCCCGTCGTCCATGTCCACCGACTCACGAACAGTGACCAATAGAGTCTTCCCGTCCGGGCTCCATGCGACGGCTATCGGTTTGAACTTATCGCTGGCATTGCTGACCTTGATCGAAGCCGGCTCTGGGCCCGCCCGTTCGATGATCGGTCCTGTTTCGGTCATGATCAGTCTGGCCGAAGCGTCCGGAGCGATAAGAAAACTGTCTTCGGTCGCTGCGAACGGACTGGCACCGTCGAACGTGGTACACGTCTTCCGATACGAGTCGTTCGCCACCAGGAACTTGAACTTCAAAACTTCCCCGGCGCTCGCATTGACCAGTTCTTTACGCGTCCCGTCCAGGCCGATCGCGAATGTAGTCGGCTCGCCGTCGCTCCAGCTGTCGTAAACAGCCCATAGATCGGACGGCAGGTTGTCGGGCTTTTCCCAGGCTTCCGCCGGAAGCTGAGGTCGTTTCCGCTTCGGTTTCGCGACTGGTTGCGGATCGGTATCGGATGCTGTTGTGCGATCCGGTGGCGTGGTGGGCGACTGCTGATCAGCTTCGACAGTTCCTGGCAGAGACGACGCTGCTGATTCATCGGGGACGTCCGACCCGCCACAGCCGCATAGCACGACACAAGTCAGCAATCCAATCGATTGAAACGACGCGCATTTCATGGTGAGTTCCTTGTCAGTGCGATTGAGTTGCCGGCGACAACGCTGCAATACCCGTTACTTACGTAAAGACAAACAACCGGATCCCTCAAATCTTAAGGCGAGCGGCAGATGAGAATGTACCTGCCAGTGTCGGTAGCTGGATTCGCAAGAATTCAGTTTCCCTGAGTACCTGAATTCTTGCGAATCCAGCTACCGGTAAGAACTCATCTGCCGCTCGCCTAATGACGGATCGTGCCGCCTGGGCCTGGAAAGCATGCACGCAGCTCTCCGAGGCGAAGTTCGGGCGCGGGAGTATCTCGTATTCCGGCAGTCGCACGGACAATTTCGTGAGTTGGTTCCCTGACAGTTTTTCGCCCTGGGATTAGTCGTGTAATTCGAAGCTGGAATTCTGTCATAGAGCTCCAGTCCGAATCACAATGGCGAATCACTCGCAATGCCGAAAGCTGTTTCTGATACATCCTTCAACACGGGACAACGCCATGACTCACAGAAGCGTACTTGTGCTGTTTTTTCTGATATGTGGGTGCAGTGACCCGGAACCGCCGTCTCAAGTTGCCGGCGTGGCCACGGACGACAGTCCGGACCGCCCGGTTGTAAAGGCCGAGGTGAATCGTTTCCCGAGCTTGAGAAGCTGGTTGAGTCCATCACCAGCACCGATGGGTTTCAGCGAGCTATTGCGCTCAACAACCTGGCCATGTTTGTTCGGGCGGAGTCGGCACCGCGACGGGCACTGTTGCCGATCGTGCCCCTGTTGATCGAGAACATGAGGCACACCGATTCTCAGGTGCGAGGTGCATCCGTTTGGGTTCTGGAAGCCATCGGCCCGGGACGAGGCGAATCTCTGCAACCACTGATCGTCGCGTTGCGGGATGATAACGTTGATGTGCGGGCCGGTGCCGCGATGGCGCTGCGGCGATTCGGGGCAACTGGCCAGCCCGCTCTGACCGCGCTGGTCAAGTCGCTCTCGGACACTGACGTCCGAGTCCGGAAGTACAGCGCGCGGGCGTTGGGAGAAATCGGCCCGCATGACAAACAGGTCGTCCCGGCTCTGGTCCAGGCGCTTCAGGACGAAGACCGGGAGGTCCAGTCCAAAGCAGCCTGGTCGCTCGCTTTCTGCGGCGGTGCCGCACGCGACGCCCTGCCGGCTCTTGAGGCAATCCGTGACACGGATGATGCAGTCCTGCACGAAGCAGTTCGAGAAGCACTGAAACGTATTTCCGACGACACATCCGATCCTCGCGGCCCTGTGCTCATCTCCCGGAACGCTGACGATGCGATCGCCGCGCTACTGGATGAAAACGTGCAAGTCCGCATTAATGGGGCAATGATCCTGGTGGATGTCATTCCTGAGTCTCCGGCGGCAGTATCCGCGCTGGCCGAATCGCTGTCGGATACAGAATGGTTCGTTCGCTGGCACGTCTGTCGGGCATTGGCCGAGATCGGTCCAAAGGCACGATCCGCCGTGCCGGCACTCACGGTCTGCCTGAAGGACAAGAATTCTGAAGTCCGCCTCACTGCCGCAACTGCGCTGTGGGAGATCACCCGTCAGGCCGACGCCCTGCTGCCACTGATCACCGAAACGATCAAGACCGGTTACGGCGACGACTGGTCTGCCGCCGCAAGCCTCGTTGGCAAAATTGGACCGGCGGCAAAGGGCGTCGTGCCCCACCTGATCCCATTGCTGGAAGACAAGTCCCGGCGCGACGTTCACCAAAGAGCCATCAAAATGCTGGGAGAGGTGGGGCGGGACGCAGCAACGGCCATCCCGGCTCTGACGCAATTCGCCGAAGATCCAGACTCGCCACACCACGAACAGGCGAAGCAGGTGATCGGTCAAATTCAGGCGAATGAATGATGTCCTTCCAACGGAACGGCGATACACGAATACGATTTGCCCTCAGATGTCTGCTTCCGCGGAGCATCACGCACTGGATCTGCTCCGCCGTCCTGGAAGGCGCGACCGCCGTCCTGCTTTGCTTTGCAATCCCGATCTCCCTGCTACTGGCATTTTCGGCGCTCGGGATGGTGTTCTCGAACAACTCTGAATTGATCGGCGCGTGGCTGGGGTGGGCAATTCTGTACTGCCTGTTTATTTCCATGTTCGCCTTTCCCGTGGCGACGATCGTCGGGGGAGTGACTCGACTGGCCGATCGCGTGGTCGCGAGACGTCTACGGCCTGAAGGAAAGCAGCAGTCGCTGGTTCAGCTTCTGATGTGCAAACTGATTTACGGGCTGGCCGGCGGCATTGGTGGAATCTGGTTCGGACTCTGCGTCTGGATGGCACTCGGAGGAGGCCAGTGGATTCCCACGGTCTCTGGACTGGCTGGAGCTGTCGCAGTTGGGTTTCTGGAAGGGCGGGGTCATTCAATCGCCCAAGGCACTCCGCCCGTGGAAACGCGTGAGTCTCGTACCGCACGAAGTGAATCATGAAACTCACATCGCCGCCGGCAGAGCAGCTGTGCAGCATTTTTTTCCTTTCAGAGCCGAGAAGCGGCGGTCTGCAGCGTCAATTCTTTCACACACTCGGCATGAGCGGCTTTCTGGTCTGCACATTGATCTCGTTGAAACTGCTCGGTCCGGCCGCCGACGACGACTCGAACAGTTAGCACGAGTCTTTGAACCCGGAATCCAATGGATGAACCGACAGAGCTGAAAGACCAGAACGCGACCTGCAAGCTCACAATCTCCTGCTGGTTACGGTAGCCTCAGCTTCAGCGCGACAAATCATTCTGACTGGAGACGACATGACTGACACGAAATCCACCCATGCCGGAGAGACTCGCCCCGCCTGGCGGCGATTCCGACCTGGTTTGTTCCCTCACATACTGCTGGGCGTCCTGGCTCTGCTGTCAGCCGGTTGCCAGTCCGACGATGCAGGTTCGGATTTGCCCCAGGAGACCGCTGCAGAGAATCCGCAACCTGCGAGCAGTTCGTCTGAGCAAAATGCGGCCGGTGAAAGTGTCGAGGACCAGCCCTCGAAGGAAACACACTTTCCCATACGCATCCGGTTGACGGCTGAGCTTCCGACCGAGGGCGCAGATGCGCCCAAGCGATCTGTCAGTATCAATTCTCTGCTGGAGTTTTCGAGCGAGAATCTGAGTGTGCTGGATGATTCGGTCCGAACACGCGAGTGGATCAGCGGCGGCGTGAACCCCGATCCCGGCGGCAGCGGGACTCCCGCAAAGAATTTTCATGCGTATGTTGAGGCGGACGATGACGTGTCCGGCAACCGCCTGTGCACATTGTTGGATACTCTGGCTCAGCATGAACTGATCACGCGGCTGACACTGGTGGAAGATCGTGATGAGGAAACCGTGCGTCCCGGTCGGGACTTCGAGATCACCTTCCTGAAGGAACCTGTGAACCGTGAGGAAATCGTGCTGCCGCCCATTCGCGTGGGGCTGAAGTCAGCAGACGGGGAGGCGGACCCCAACGTGTTTCTCGGATCGCGGAATCTCGGGAACGGAGACGCCGCATTTAGCAATCTCAATCGCGAAATCCTGAAGTTGATCGGGAGTCCGCATAATGCGCTTCTGGATGACATGCAAGTCGATGTGTCTGCAAACTACGACGTCCGATACGGGCACATGAGGCAGGCGATCCGCGCGGTGAGCGGCCGCAAGACAAAGGACGGTCGCTGGGTCACGTACATTCGGAATGTCGCTCTGGATGGTGTCGGGGCTTCGCGAGTCACCTTCAATTTCGGGCTGATCAACGAGGCGAAGCCGGATCCGGTGAAACGATCGGAAGCACGATTGCCGGCGCCGGCGGTCGACGACAGGAAACTGTTGCTCGGAAAGTGGTATGTCACCGCGGTCGAAACGGACGGAATGCCCGACAGTCAGCCTCGCTGGTCAGGCATGCTGGTCGTAGAAGACACCCCAACGAACCTGCTGAAGATGACGCTTCAGACGGAAGAACCGGCCAGCACCAGCGACTTGTACGTGATGTCGATGGCCCCGCAGGCCAGCCCGAAGCAGATGGATATTTCGTTCGGCGGTCCCGGGTCGCTGGCGCGGGCAATTTATCAGTTAGATGAAAACGTGCTGACGATTTGTGTGGGTGAAGACCAGCCCGGCGGTGGCATTGTCAAGAAACCGCGTCCCGGGTCTTTCAAGACCAAACCCGATGACGGGCACTTGCTCATCCGGCTGCGCCGCGCCTCCAAGGCAGCGAAGTGACCCCCTTCACTGTCGGAAGTCGGTCTGGGGCAGAAGTCGGTTTGGGGCAGAAGTCGGTCTGGGGAATCAATTACGCACGTGAGATATCGTCGATCGTGGCGTACAAGACCTACGGCCTGTCGTTGCCGCCGGGCATTCGCTTTCTGATCTCTGACAATTAGCTGGCCTGCGTCTGCTCGTATAGCTCGATGATCCACTCGCGAAAGTCTCGGTCGACCGGATCAAGCGTCTCCACATTGAAGACCTGACACAGCGTTCTGAGACCGCTGGGATCGCTGGCCGAATTTGTTCGCAGCTTGCGATACACGGACGGTAAGAGGCCGCGGTCCTGCAGGTAGAGGCAGAAGTAGCGTGCGTGGGCGTAGTCCACAGCCTGGCGATCCGGGCGAATGTCACGAGCGGTGACAAGTGCTTCGAGTGTCTGCAGCCGGCGATTCTGCATGGCGTTCAACAGGTGATTCAGACGCCAGTTTGAGACGCCGGTCAGATGCAGATGGTCTTCGGAGAACTCCGCCTCTTCGTAAATCGATGCGAGACCTTCGTCAAACCACTCAGCCATGTGCGGAAAGTCGAAGTGCGACAAAGCGTGAGTCAACTCGTGAGCCAGCGTCCCCTCACCCGTTCCGATGTTCGCCACGATGCGACGATCCGATCGAATGTAGTAGCCGTAGTAATCGGCTGACCCACGCTTATCCAGTTTCCGTGCCGCGGTGCGGTAGGCAGTCTCACTGGCGTAAAGCAGAAGTGTGATCGGTTCGCTCGGATCGGAATCAAAGTAGGCGAGCGAAAGTGCTCGTTGGGTTGGTGCGATGACCTCACGCCAGCAACGATCGAGTTCGGCTTCGGACAGGTCACCGGCAAGAATGAACGGAGCACGGACAATCAACCGGTCATCCGCAGTCAGACGCTCGCTGAGAACACGTGCGCGTTCGTCGCACAGCAGGTTGATGTCGTTCACGACACCAGTTGCCGATCCGTCGACGGCAAGACCGGCGGTTGCGCCATCACGGAGTCTGGCGAGGTCGAATGCAGGCTGGACCACGGGCGGAGTCGCCGCTTCGGCGACACGGCTGCGTCCAATTGTCAGGCCGTAACTGCCCGCAATGAGCAGTACAGGTCCAACGATGAGAACCAGGTTACGCAGTATCATCGCGGTACTGATCCCGGTTGTGGCCGACTGAGGGAAGCCGGCGGTTGTCACTGGTGCAGTTTCATGGTGCAGTGCCGAACAGGGTGGCTCCATCGTGGTGTGTCTTGCGAACAACACCTCCCCGATCGGACTTTTCATCTGTGTAAGCCACGAATTCTAGTTCCGCGAATCCCCTCCAACATGAGACAGGTGCCGCAAACGCGAACCTCGTGGAGAGATTGCCCGGCATCGCCCGGGTAACCGGGTCAATCCGCAGGCTTTCGCCAACTGGATCAGGCCGCGTGATCGGTCGAGATTGCGAACGCACGGTCGCTCGCGCCGTCACAGGTGCGCGTCGTACCCGTCGGCTTCGATCGTCTTCAGCAGATCGCGAATCTGAGATTCGTCGTCGAGTTGCGCGACCAGCGTCGCGTTGGGTGTATGGACGATGACGCAGTTTTCGAGGCCGATGGTGGCAACCAGATGATCGTCTGAGGAATGCACGGTGCAGTTGCTGGTAGCGATGCCGCTGAAATTGCCGAGCACGGTGTTTCCGTGCTCATCCTGCGAATGGAGTCGTGCAAGAGCCGCCCAGCTTCCGACGTCGTCCCAGATGAACGGAGTTTCCATGACGCAGACGTCTTTGGAATGCTCCAGGACTGCGTAGTCGATCGAGATCGACGGCATCTGCGGAAATTCATGTTCCAGCGCTTCGTCCCAGTCCGGTTGGCCGATGCGCTCACGCAACCGTACGAGCACGGCGAACAACTCGGGCTGCAGCCGCTCAAGCTCCCGAACGATTGTGTCAGCTCTCCATACGAAGATGCCGCTGTTCCACAGGAAATTGCCGTCGTCAAGAAACTCCTGCGCGGTTTCGAGATTCGGCTTCTCGCGAAATCGAGCGACGTCAAATACGCGATCACCGTCAGGCAACTCGGCACCTCGCTCAATGTATCCGTACCCGGTCGCCGGACGCGTTGGGACGATGCCGAACAGGCACAACTTCTCGGGGCTCTGCTCGACCGTGTCCGCGGCCCGCTCGACTGCGGCGAGGAAGCGTTCAGTTGGCGTGATCACGTGGTCTGCCGGAGTGACCAGCATGACGGCATCGGGGTCTTCCGCCAGCAGTCGGATGGCAGCCAGACCGATACACGGGGCAGTATTTCGGCCACACGGCTCGACGAGAATGTGATCCGACGCAATGTCCGGAAGCTGACGCCCGGTTTCGACAGCGTGCGCCGCCCCGGTCACCACCCAGGCGTTGTTCTCGACCAGTGGGCGTGATCGCGACACCGTCTGTTGAATCAGGGACTGCTCGCCAAAGAGTGTCAGGAACTGCTTGGGCAAACTGCGCCGGCTGACGGGCCAGAACCGCGTACCACTGCCTCCGGCCATGACAACTGCATGTAGCATGCATGAATCCTTGAAGCGAGATGTGGAAGTCGAAGGAAGTCTAGGAGACGTGAAACTCGGAAAGGAAGCGACGCACCGGACGATCGCGAGATTCACCGGAAACAACACCCGATTGCCGCTCATCATTCGCTTGTAAGATTGCGGGCGTCCATTAGCGTGCATGAGCTGTTTTGCTCCCAGGACGCTGGATCGACTATGCCCATCGACATCGCTGTTGTCCCCGTCGCCGGTCACGGAACGCGGCTGCTGCCCGCGACAAAGTCTCAGCCCAAGGAAATGCTGCCGGTGGGCCGCAAGCCTGTCGTGCAGTACGTGGTGGAGGAACTGGCCCAATCCGGGATCAGCCGGATGCTGTTCGTGACAGGAGCCAGCAAGACGTCCATCGAAAACCACTTCGATATCGACGACGGGCTGATCTCATATCTCCGCGAAACCGGTCGTGAGGACGAACTCCAGGAGCTGGAATTCGAACGCCGCGACATCGAGTACTTCTACACGCGACAGCGGCGGCAGCTCGGGCTGGGCCACGCCGTGTTGTGTGCGAAGTCACTGATTGGCAGCCAGTCGTTCGTCGTTGCTCTGGGCGATTCGATCATCGGAGTGAACGCCAAGTCGGACATCGTGCACCGCATGGTCGACGAATTCGAGCAATCGAAGGCAGACATCGTGGTGGCTTTCGAGGAAGTGCCGGCGCAGGACGTGACTCGGTACGGCATCGCAAAACCACGTGGCGACGTGGCGGATCGATTCGAACTCGATGACCTGATCGAAAAGCCGTCCGTCGATGAAGCGCCGAGCCGACTGGCCGTAGCGTCACGGTACATCTTCAGCCCGGCAATTTTTGAAGCTCTGGATGAAACTGAACCGGGCAAAGGCGGCGAGATCCAACTAACGGACGCAATCCGAATTCTGCTGGCGCGCGGAGCAAAAGGCGTGGGACTCAGGCTGCCTGAAGGTGA
Organism: Planctomycetota bacterium; assembly: GCA_963579025.1. GTDB lineage: Bacteria > Planctomycetota > Planctomycetia > Planctomycetales > Planctomycetaceae > CAUZFZ01. The sequence continues at coordinate 27,822 of CAUZFZ010000007.1, forward strand.
GCGGCGGTTCGACATCGGAAACTATGGCAGCTACTTTCGCGCGTTCGTGGATTTCGCTCTGGCAGACCCCGACTACGGCGACGCACTCAGAGAACACCTGCGCGGACAACTGTGATTCGCTCTCCCCGAAGCATCCTGTGATGGAAGGTCGTACCACCATGGACGCACTCGAATACACAAAACAACTGGTCTCGTTCGAATCGACCAGCGTGCTCTCCAACGTGCCCGTCACCGACTACGCCGAAGAGCAGTTACGGCGTATCGGATTTCTGACTGAGCGGATTGAGTACGACGACAAGAACGGCGTCCGCAAAGCCTGCGTCGTCGGTCGCAAGGGGCCTGGCAAGGGTGGGATGGCCTATTTCGGACACACAGATGTCGTGCCCGCCGATCCGTGGTTCAGCGAAGAACACGGTCCCTTCGAACCGACTGTCGTGGGAGACCGGCTGTATGGACGCGGCTCGTGTGACATGAAAGGGTCCGTTGCCTGCATGCTGGCGGCAGCCGAGCAGTTCTCGCCCGGCGATCTGCAGCGCCCCATTTACATCACCTGCACGTCCGACGAGGAAATCGGTTATGGCGGAGCAGCTCAGGTGGCCCAGCGATCCGATCTGTTTCAGGAGATGGTCGGCGGTAATGCCAACGCGATCATTGGCGAACCAACACTGCTGGAAGTCGTCTACGCACATAAAGGCGTTGTCGGCCTGGTCGCTCGATCGAAGGGGAAAGCGTCTCACTCAAGCACACGAGAAGGTCTGAACGCGAACCTGGCGATGATTCCGTACCTCGTCGAGATGAAGAAGATTCACGACGAACTGGAAGCCGACACGGCGTGGCACAATGACGAATTCGATCCGCCGGTCGTCAGTTGGAACATCGGCATTAATGATCACACGCGGGCGGTCAACATCACGCCGCCGCAAAGCATCTGCACGGTCTACTTTCGAGCCATGCCGGGACAGGACGCCGGCGCGTTGATCGACCGGGCGCGAGCCGCAGCCGAACAGAATGGTTTGGAATTCGAAGTGCCCGTCAGTGGCGATCCCGTCTATACCGATCCCAATTCAGATTTCGTGAAAGAGGTTCAACAACTCGCCGGACGCGAGAAGGCGACGACGGTTTCCTATGGAACGGACGGAGCCAAGCTGAGTGCTTTGAAGAACATGGTGGTGTTTGGACCGGGCAGCATCGCTCAGGCGCACACGCATGATGAATGGATTGCTCTGGATCAGCTCACTCGCGGTACGGAAATGTACGCGAAGCTGATTCGCCACTGGTGCTGCTGAAAGACCCGAGTCATGGAACACCCGTCGAGAGCCGGTTTGGTTATTCAGGCGATCCTGATTTGCCTGACCGCATTCGTTTCGCAATCGGCATACGCGCAGGAAGACGGCTCAGCACCACTGCCTCCAGGCGAGGCACTGCGTTCGTTTGAGCTGCATGCCGAATTCCGCGTCGAACTCGTCGCGAGTGAACCGCTGGTCCAGGATCCGGTGGCGATGGCCTTTGATGAAGACGGTGTGCTGTACGTCATCGAATATCCCGAATTCAACGAGTATCAGTTCCCGCGCGGTGTGAGCCGCAAGAGCCGCGTCAAGCGGCTGATCGACGAAGACGGCGACGGTCAATTCGACTCTGCAACGGTATTTGTCGAAGCGCCGTTTGCGACGGCGGTCATCTGCTATGACGGTGGAGTATTTGTCGGGGCTCCGCCGGACGTACTGTTCTGTCGCGATACGGATCAGGACGGCGTCGCTGATGAAAAGCGAGTTGTCCTGACTGGCTTTGGGCGCGACTTCGCTGGTGGCGGACTGCTCAACTCGTTCCGCTGGGGACTCGATCAGCGCATTCACATGGCCACGGGATTTGCCGGCGGAAAGGTCATCCGGCTTGGAAACACTGATTCAAAACCCGTCGATGTGCGCAGTCGCGGCCTCATTCTCAACCCGCGAACACTGGAAATCGAAGCCACCAGCGGCGGCGGTCAGCATGGCCTGGGGATCGATGACTGGGGCAACAAGTATCTGTGCTCCAACGTGTATCCGCTGCAGCATCTGATCTACGACGATCGGTATGTCGCCCGGAATCCGTTCTTTGCGCCGCCCGCAGCCACCCGCAACATCAACGGAGAAGACCCGCTGGCCACACTGAAGCGAATCAGTCCGCTTGAACCCTGGCGAGTTGCTCGCTCGCGATCGGTGGCTCAGGAACGACCGGAAGGTGAAGGCAGTCGCGCCGGCGGCGTATTCACATCGGCCAGCGGCATAACGGTCTATCGAGGTGATGCGTTCCCCGATGACTTCTATGGCAACGTGTTCGTCGGCGAGGTCGCCAACAATCTTGTGTACCGCGCGCGCATCGAGTCACGCGGCATCGAACGGATCGCCCTGCGAGCCGACCGTAAGGCTGCCGAGTTTCTCGCATCGAAGGATCCGTGGTTTCGACCGGTCCAGTTCGCCAATGGTCCCGACGGCGCGCTGTATGTCGTCGACATGTACCGGGAACTCATCGAAGGAGCGGCGTTCGTGCCGCGTGAATCGCTGGCGAAGATTGACCCCAGTCGCGGTACGAGTCTGGGCCGCATCTACCGCGTGGTGCCTCGATCGTTCGAGCGGCGATCACCGCCACGCTTGAGTAAGTCAACGACGCCAGAGTTGATTCAACTGCTGCAGCACGGCAATGCGTGGCATCGGGAAACCGCCGCGAGATTACTGGTGCAGCGTGACGATCCGACCGCCATTGGATTACTGCAACAACTTGCCCGCACTTCGAAAATTCCGCAGGCGCGCGTCGTTGCTCTCATCACTCTGGCATCACTGCGGGCTCTCCAGCCCGCGCTACTGGTGCATTCGCTGGAGGACGAGAGTCCCCGCGTGCGTGAGCAGGCTGTTCGGCTCGCCGAATCGCAGAAGGACGCATCGCCAGAACTGGAGAACGCTCTGTTTGGCCGAGTGTCCGATCCCGACATTCACGTTCGCTATCAACTGGCTTTCTCACTGGGAGCATTTCAAGGCTCTCAACGCAACGCGTCGCTCGCCACCCTTATACGGGCGGAGTCAGCCAACCAATGGCTGATGACCGCCGTGCAAAGCTCTCTGTCGTCGGGTGGCGGCGAAGTGTTCGCGCGAATGGTGGAGGATCCGCAGACATTTCGCCAGGAATCAGTAAAGCGATTCTTACTCGATCTGGCGACGCAAATCGGACGGCAGAGTTCACGACAAAGCAACAGAAGCGAACTGACGGAAGTGCTGAAGAGCCTTGCGACGCTAGAGGACTCGCACGAAGAATTCGTAATTACAGTGCTGCAGAAACTGCTCGTTCGTGGTCAGCTTGCGGAGTTAAGTGATGTGAGTGGCATCGAGGCAGCTCAAGCGACTTTCCGGAAAAGTCTGCAGTTTGCAAAGCAACGGTGCCGTGACGAATCGCAGCCTGTTGAGCTGCGCGTTCAGAGTGTGCGAATTCTTGGACTGGCGAGTCTTGCTGATCAGGAACTGTCGCTGATATTCGGACAGCTCCTGGATCCCGATCAGCTCGAACCAATTCAGTCGGCCGCATGTGACACACTCGCCCGCTTTAAGTCGCCTCAGGTTGCGGATGTGCTCCTTAGTCGCTGGTCTCGCATGACTCCCCTCGTGCGGGGTCGGGCCATCGAGACGCTGTTGTCACGCTCTATTTGGACCTCGCAGGTTTTCGATGCAATTGAAGGGAAGACCGTTTTTCGAAACGACATCGACTCGGCCCGCATCCGTCTGCTGGAACTCCAGTCCGATGAAACAACGCGGTCTCGAATTCAACGCCTGTTTCCGACGGATCGTGGCGTCGCTCGCCAGTCAGTCATTGTGGCTTATCAGTCTTCGCTGAAGCTCAAAGGTGACATGGACCGCGGACGTGAAGTGTTCAAGCGAACCTGCGCTGTGTGCCACAAACGAAAGCAACTGGGCAAATCAGCCGGACCACACCTGAACGACACGGCCCGCAGACCCGCCGAAGTTCTACTGGTCGACATCCTCGACCCTGGCCGCGAGATGAAGTCGCTGTACCAGAATTACGTGGTGCACATGTCCGATGGCCGTGTCCTGACCGGAATGATCCTGGACGAGACGCCGAACGGAATCCGACTGCAACAGGCGGACGGCAAACTCCGGGAGGTCCTGCGAATCGACATCGAGCGACTACAGTCAACCGGCATCTCATTCATGCCGGAAGGTCTGGAGAAGTCCATCGACCTGCAGGCGATGGCCGACCTGCTGAGGTTTCTGGGGCACTGATCGTTACATCTCTCAAGCGGAAGCGTGAGTTTTGAAGTTGCACATTTCTGGACTGCGGTGATGCATCACCGCTTTCCTATCGTGGCGAAGCCACTCTTGCGGCGGAGCCGCTTTCCATCTGTTTTCGACGACGCGTCTACCATTCCGTCCAAGACGGAGTAAGCAGAAAACACTGAAAAGAAAGCGGCTTCGCAGCAAATGGAAAAATGGGAAAGCGACGATGCATCGTCGCACTCCGAGAGTGTGCAACTTCAAATAGCGTGAGCGAGGCAAAGTAGGCCGGAACAAGCGCAGCGCAGTTCCGGCCTACAGAAGAACTCGCGACATCTCGATCACTCGCCGACGGTCTCGGTGTCTGGATCGCTGTCAACGCTCTGCTGCACCAACTTGCCCTCGGGCTTGAGAATCCCGCGTGTGGAACTGCCATCCTGCGCGAGCAGTCGCTTCGATTCCTTCAGCAGGAATGCGGGATCACTGAATGGTTCGTAGCTGATGTCCTGCCAGCGAACGAGACCGGCCGGGTCGATCAGGAATGTGCCGTGCAGCGGCACCTGCTCGAAGTCGTCGTACGCACGCCAGGCCTTGAACACATCCAGCTCTTCGTTGGAAACCAGAGGGAACGGCATTCCGCCTTCATAGTTGTCGATGGACTGTTGCAGGTCGGATTCCGAATCCGTGCTGATGGCCACAATGTCGATGCCCGCTTCCCGATACTTCTCCGTCTCCGGAGCAAACTTCTTGAGTTGTTCGGCGCAGTGCAGGCAGCCGTATCCCAGATAGAAGATCACAACGACCGGTTTGCCTTCATAGCCAGCCAGTGACAATGACTTACCGGCAGTGTCTTTGAGCGTCCAGTTCGTCGCCGGCGTTGGCTGCCAGCGGAACGGGCCGAGTGAATCCAGTTCCGGACGCGACCCGAAGTCCTCGGGGCGAGGCTTTGACACACGCCAGTCTTCCGGAAATTCCAGGGCGGCCGCAATCGGCTTGAGACGATCAAAGACGGGTGATCCGAACTGAATCTCGCCGGAGATTTCCCGCAGTGCTTCAAACCCCTTGCGAGCTTCGTCTTTCTTGTCGGCACGCCACAGAATTTCGATTCGTCCCGCCATGGGCTGAACCCGTTTGTCTCGTGACTTCAGGTAGCTGTCCGCCGCCTTGATGGCGTCTTCCAATTTGCCGGCGAGGCTTTGCGCCTGGGCCACCATCAGGCCGTCGGCGCGACCCTTACGCAATTCAGCGATGGCCTTTTCGAAGTCACCTGCGACAAACAACTGATGCCCCTTGATCGCGGCGATGGCCTGTTGCACAGGCGCCCGTGGATCGGGAGTGGCTGGCGTCGGCTTTGGTTTGGCTTCGGGCATTGGCGGAGCATCGGGGCGGCGACTCTTTTCCGCTGCCTGGCGACGCTTCTCAGCTTCCGCTCGCCGTTTCTTCTCGGCGTCTTCCTTCTTCTTTTTCGCAGCCGCGTCGTTCTTCTGTTTCTGTTTTTCGGCAGCCTTCAGTTTGGTGTCCAGCTGAGCCATGACTTCCTTGACCTTGTCCTCGTGACCCAGCCGTGCCTGAGCGATTCCCAGGAATCGCAGTCGCTTCAGTTGCTCTTTGTCGACAGTCGTTGGTTCGAGATAGGGCTGTTCGCACAATGAGACAAGCAGTTCCCACTGCTCGAATCGGGCCAGCTCCTCGAACAGGCGACGCCGTCCGTAGGAAGCGCTCCCGCGACTGATCGAGTTGTACTTCGGGTGTCGCGGCAGCTCGGTCATATTCATGGCCAGATCAACTGCGTCCCGCCAGCGGCCCGTGTGGCCGAGGTTGCGGATCAACCACTCGTTGTTGTGGGCGAAGTTGTGAATCTGATCCGGCAGGACGCGGTCGCGCATCATGTGAGCGTGATCGACTCGGGCGGACGCTTCCTGCTGCCATGCCCCGTCGGAGTAACGCTTCAGCCGCGAATAGATGTGCCCGGGCATGTGCCACATGTGAGCGATGTCCGGTGCCGCCGACCCACACTTAGCCGCGGAGTTCAGGGCTTTCGCGGAATCCTTGTGGTCCCACAGGTGAATCCGGAAGTGATGCGACGGATGCAGAGGCTCGACAGCCAGCACTTCGTTAAGAGCTTTGTCAGCATCTTCGTACGACTTCTTCAGGTCGGTCCGGAAACGATACATCGCGTACGCTCGAGCCGCCTGAGTTTCCAGTTCGTCCGGGAACTCCTTTGCCATTTTCTCCAGCTCAGCAAAGTACGCCTTCGACTTCTTTGCCTTGTTCTTTTCCTTGCTGTTGAGATATCCGTTGAGCGCCTCGATCATCATCCGTTCGAGTGCACCCGCCTGTTCCTTGCGCTTCATCGCTTCCTCGATGAAAGCCTTGGATCGCTTGGAATTGCGGCCGTTGGCTTTGGCCATGCCCCAGTAAGCAATGGCGCAATCGGGGTCGAGCATCGCGGCTTGTCGGAATGACCGCTCGGCTTCCAGCGTCCAGTAGCCGTACAGTTGTCCCATGCCCTGACGCACGAAGTCAGCCGCCTCGGGGACCTTTGTCGTGACGTTGAACCGAATCGTGCCCGTGCCCTTCATCAGATAGGCCTTCTGCCGCGGACCTTCGTTAAAGGCTTCGCCGTGAGCCGAATGTCCCGCAGCGACTCCAGCCTGTGATTCGTCCGCGCTGGGAATCGATTCAGCGTCCGCGACCTTCGGTTCCTGAGCTTTGACGTGATCGGCACACAGCCAGACAAGACAAGAAGCGGTCAGACACAGCACGACGCTGCGGAATCGATGAATCATCAGTCCACCCCGGAGAAGACGAACGGGTAACACAACCGCTCCTTTATAACCGTTGTCTGCCCGCTGAATAAATCGACCAACACGTTTTGTTTGCCGCAAGGACAACAACTATTCTCAGCACCATGCAGATGAACGAATCGGATTCGACGACCCAGTTTGCGTGGACCTCGCTGATTTGCCTGGCGCTGCTGCACACGCTGGTTGACACGTGTGCCCTCTTGATCGCTCCACTGTGGCCTCGACTGGATGCACTTTATGGATTCGGAGTCGCCGGGCTGTCTCTGGCATTTGTCGCTCAGTCGATGCCGACTTCGATCAGTCAGGCCGTGTTCGGATGGCTGCGGGACCGTCGGGCTGCTCCAGTCTGGCTCTGGCTGGGTCCCATCATCGCCGCCCTGTTTCTGACATCCATCGGGCTGATCGAGCATCGAGGCGTACTGTTTGCTCTGCTGCTGATTGGCGGAATCGGAGTTGGTGCATTTCATCCGGAAGCGGCCGTCCTTGCGGGTCGACTGATCCCGGGCGAACGGACGCGCGGTTTGTCGCTGTTTATGTTCGGCGGTTCGCTAGGTCTTGCGCTGGGGCCGATCCTCAGTGGGTTGATTGTGGCACAGCGAGGATTATCCGGACTGACGCTGCTGACCATTCCAATCGTGGTCCTGGTCGCGTTTCTGTTTCTCGCTGGTCGTTTGAGCGGCGCGGCCAGCCGACTCCTGACTGCGCCGGTGGCGGATAAAAACAAGGCGTCGCCGTCGTTGAGTGAAACACTGGAAGGCCGGGGCGGCTTTGCCGTGTTAATGCTCACGGTGTGCTCGCTGCGTCTTGTGCCCAACATGGCAATGGACAAAGTGCTGGCGTTTACGCTCAGTCAGCCTCGGTGGGGATTCTCGGAACCGGAAATCGGAATGGCTCAGTCAGTCTTTCTGATCGCGGCCAGTGTCGGCATGTTTTTCATGGTGTTTCGTTTTCGACCTGGCTGGGAGAAGACCTTCATGGTGGTCTGCCCATTGGCGGGTATCCCGCTGATGCTGATTCTGGCCTGGAGCGACTGCCCGCCGTGGCTGTTGTTCACGACGCTGGCACTGTCCGGCATGGTGCTGTGGGGGACATCACCGGCAATGGTCTCCTACGCTCAACAGCAGTTCCCCAAAGGCGCGGGACTGGCATCAGCATTGACGATGGGCATGGCCTGGGGCATCGGCGGCCTGATCCAGGCCCCGATTACTTCGTACTTCCAGAAAGCCGGGACGCCACAAATGACATTCATGGCGTGTGTCCCGTGCCTGCTCGTCGCGGGACTGGCAGCCACTCTGTTGCCCGCATGTCCGAAAGCGGAAGCGTCACAGCCTGTCTAAAGCAATTTCACAGTTGACCGCCAGGATTGATGGCCACAAAAAGCACGAGAAGACACGAAAACTCTATGCTCGCTCTTACAGAGATGTGGCCGTGCCAGCTTTCTTTTTGTGTCTCTTCGTGTTTCTTGTGGCCAACCCATGAACAGGAATGACTTGTTCTTCGCCTTGAATGCGCTCATGTTGCACGAAGTGCCTTCTCCCTGAGAGAACGTCAGCGAATGTAGCCACGCACCCAGCCGCGTGATGCCTGAGGTGGGATCTGATCGGCGACGTCGGTTCCGTCGGCGAGTGTGAATGAGATCGCCAGCGGGAAACGTCCCTTCGGCGCTCCGCCGGTGTAGGGGCCCTGGCCCCAGAAGTCTCCCAGGACGACTGCGTCCAGACGGACGACTTTGCCGTCTTTGACTTCAACGACCCCGTTCAGGCTGGCTTCATAACCACGATCGCCTCGCCCGGTCTGTAAGTGGACACTGCCAGCCAGTCGTCCGTCCTTCAATGACATGCTGGATTCTTTGAGTTCTTTCTCGTTCCAGAACGGCGGTTCGCCGCGCGTGTTGTCTACAAGGTGGAAGATGGCAATCCGCTGCTGCAGACTGGCGGGAAATTCTCCGCGGACCAGGGCTGCGTGTTCCGCTTTGGAGATCCACAGGTTGTCGCGCGACATGGCAGTCTGAAAAATGCGGCGCCAACGATCGGTCGACGGTTCGTAGCCATCCAAAACTTTGGCCCGCACGCGCACGACCAGTCCACCAGCCGGTGGTTTGGGGTTGTAGCGCGCGTCGGTGCGAGTCGCCTGGATCGCTTTGCCCTGTCGGTCCGCTGCGCCGAGCTTCTGGAACTCGGCCAGTTTTTCGCCCATCAGGCGTCGGACGCGTTCCGGATTCCGATTGTTGTTGTAGAGCAGCAGCTTGCCCGTCGCCGTGGCAATGTAAAAGCCCTGAGTCGTGCCTTTGAAGTTCTTTCCCCTCGGACCCTGGCCGGCAATCTTGCGATAGAACTCGCCTTCTGTGTCCTGCTGGCGTCGCTGGTACGCCTGATCGATCGCAACGGGAACGAAGCGGGTCTTGAGCAGCTTGACGATTTCCGGATCAGCGAATGTCGACGCACGGTCGAGCACGCCATTGTTTCAGGTGCAGCCCAACGGATGGCCGTCCATCGCCCAGATGAAGATTGGCTTGTCCTCTTTTGCCGCGGTCTGCTGAGCATTCAGCAGAGCGATCTTCCAGGGAATCGTCAGCCACGGTTCATCGCCGGGCTGCAACTCCTTGTGCAATTGCTGGAACTCGGCATTGGTCAGTTCTGCCGCTGAGGCTGTCGGGGAAATCGCCAACTGCGCGGCAACCATCAGAATCAACAACCGGGAAATCGCAAGTCTGACTGGCATGAGCGACGGCTCCTGTAGGATTCGATAAGTGCGGACTGCCGGGAGCATATCGCGCACGGACCCATCCAGGCACTTGAAGGACCAGTGTCGGATGTCACGCGACAGCGCGGCAAGCGACGCGGAGATACCGCTCATTCTGGAAATCGGACGGCGGTCCGGCCACACTCTGCGCGACATCTGTGATTTGAACGCTCACCGGAATGAGGGAGACAGTGATGCAGCGACTGACGGGAATCTGTGCATTAGGTCTGGCGGCTCTGCTTGCGAACCTGAATCAGGCTGACGCGGCCGTGACGCTGACCAAAGGCAAGGACACGGTCGAGATCAAAATCAACGACAGGCCTTTTTCAACCTACAACTTCAAAGCCGACCTGCCCAAGCCGTTCATGTTTCCGGTCTGCGGATCGGATGGCACGGTTCTGACTCGTGACATTATCTACGACAGGTCGAAGGGCGATCATCCGCATCACAAAGGTATCTGGGTCGCAGTCGATGAAATCGGCGGAGTGCAGCACTGGGCCGAGAAGGGAAAGATCGCCAACCGTGAAATCGAGCTGCTGACCGAACGCGGTAACCCCGCGCAGATGCGGGTTGTCAACGACTGGCTCGACGAAGAAGGTAAGCCGGTTGTGACCGAGACCACACTCATCAGCATCCACGAGAACGGGCTGTTCGCTTACGACATCCGATTCACAGGTGTGCGACCAGGTCCCATTGAATTCGGCGATACTAAAGAAGGCCTGCTGGGTTTCCGTATGGTGGACTCGATGCAGGAGACGCCGAAGAAGTCGAAAGCCCCTGGTGGTGTTGTCGTCAATGCAACGGGCGTCACAGGCACGGCGGACACCTGGGGTCGACCAACCGACTGGATCGATTATTCCGGGCAGGTCGGTGGTAAGACCTTTGGCGTCGCTCTGTTTGATCACCCGCTGAACTTCCGCCGCTCGCGTTACCACGTACGGAATTACGGACTGTTCTCGATCAGCCCGTTCGGCGAGGCCGCATACACGGGAAAGAAACGTCCAGCCGAACCGTTCTATCTGCTGCCGGGTGACGAAATGCGTCTGCGTTACGGGTTGTTCATCCATGACGGAGACACAAAAGCCGCGGACGTTGGAGGCGTGTACCTCGGTTATCTTCGCTCGGGCCTGTAAGAGCGGGCGTCAGAAAACGACTTCTGTTCGGCGCGGGTCTCTGACCCCGCCGCTGCCTGGACCGCAGGTCTCCCGGATCCGACAGAGCATCATCAATTGTCCGGGCGACGGGGGAGACTTTCGGTCACGTTCGCGGCGGGGTCGAGAGACCCGCGCCGAACATGGCAGAAGAAGATCCAGAAACGGCCGCACGAAACGAAGAATCGAAACAAGTCAAACTGCAAGCTCGTCTTTTGCAAAGAGGCGGGCTTTCTTTACGCGCGTTCAGTGCCGATCTGCGTAAATCGAGAGAGCTGTCACATCCGGGCGCATGCGTGCGACTCGCGGTGTGAGAACGAACGTTGTGTGAGGCTCCAGCGGTCTTAACACGTGCGTCCGCTACGTCTGGAGTAATGCCGGTTGCGCTTGCCTCAAGTGCGAACTCATGCACGGTTTACGTGTGCAGACGACTGCGTCTCGCCGATATCAGTCAGGCCAACAACCGATTTTTCGCAGCCTTGATTGACCACTCCAAGAGCCACACCACGGGAGTCCGCTTTGAGCCACTCACACCTTCTGGTCCAGCACCTGATGAAGCAAATGGAAGACTGGCACCCTGGCCAGAAGACGCACGAACGCCCCGAGTGGCTGAACGAACTGATCACCGCAATTGCCCAGCGTTTCGAACCACTCACCGGCGTCGCCCGAGTTGGCTTTGAATGTCGGATGGACGAAGAGGGCTGGGTCGTGCGGATGTACCTGGGGTCGACGGAGATGGTCGGTGGAGCAACGGACGGCCGCATTCAGCCGGTCAGTTTCGAATTGAACCTGCAGGACCTGCTGTCTCGCTTCGAGCACATCGACGAGTTCTTCTGGAGTGTCTTCCCGGAACAGGCTGAGGACATCGACGAAGGGCAGGCCTACGTGACGCTCAGCGGTCGGGTCGAAGGCAACTCAGTCCGTTTCCACCTGTTCGCCATCGCCCCACCCGACGTTGGTCCGGGAATCCGCGTCTATCCGAACGGGCAGATCGAGACCGTGTGACGCATCGACTGGTCGCGAGACCGGACGATCGTACTCAGCGGTTGGCTGCAGCGCACGATCTCGCGTACGAATTCGTCGCCCCACGCTTACCGATTCCGAAAGACATGGTCACAGCGTATAGTCAACACGTGGGAGCAATCGATTCCTGACAAGGACATCGCGTGGACCGGCACCCGAATAAGCATATTCGCGAGGCGATCGAATACGCTGTGAGGCACGGCTGGGCACTTCGGAAGTCAGGACCGCGTGCTCATATCTGGGGCAGGCTCTATTGTCGACAAGGTGACAGGACTGGCTGCGCTCGTGCCATATACAGCACTCCGCGTGATCCAGCGGACCACGCCAGGGACATTCGACGCGCGGTCGATCGTTGCCAACATTGACGAAAGGCGGTGTGTTGTGACGAAGTACGAATTCTCACTGATTCTCGAAGGCTCGCCGGAACTCACCGAGGATCTCGCTGACCAGCTGTTCGCCGCCGGATGTGATGATGGCTCGCCCGGTACGTGTAATGGAGTCTTCACGATCGATTTTCACCGCGAAGCTGCGACACTGGAAGCTGCGATCCAGTCAGCCATTGCCAATGTTCGCGACGCTGGCCAAACCGTTGCGCGAGTCGAAATTGAAGCCGACCTGATTGCACTGCCGGCTTAGTCAGGACCCTCGGTCATTCCACTCCGATGCAGTACAGCATTTCCTGCCGCTTGTCGCCGTTGGTCTGAACGACGCGCGTGTAGATACGACCGCCACATGCGATTGGAGTGGCGTACGCCTGATTGCCGAGCTGGTTTTCGCCGACTGGTTCGAATTCCTCAGGTGTGGCTTTGAAGACGTATGTCTTGCCGGCTTCGTTGGTCGCGAGAATGTGCCCGTTGACCAGCAGTGGTGAGGACGTGAACGTGCCGCCAAGTCGGCCTTTCCATTTCTCTTCGCCAGTGCTGCTGTCCCAGCAGACGGCAAAGCCAGCGTCCGCGACGGCGTAGAGGTATCCGCCCTGCAGCAGCATTGACGGAACATACACGCGAGTCTTGTTCTCCCACTCCACCTTCCCCGAACCGTCAGCACGCACCGCCGCCACGTGGTTTCTCGGGTAGCCGCCGCTGGTGTAGATAAGCTCGCCGTTCGTGACAGTCGAAGTCACGCACTCCGTAGTGGCTCCGGCAATCTCCCATAGTTTCTCACCGTTAAGCGGGTCGAAGCCGGATACCAGATTGCAGCCGGTCATGATGAGCTGCTCACGTCCAGCGACAGGCAGGACGATCGGTGACGAATAGTTGGCCGTTGACGGACGAGTGTGCTTCCAGACGATGCTGCCGGTCTTGCGATTCAGCCCGGCAACGACTCCACCGCTCTTGCCCTTGTTGTCGCCGGAGACGATGACGAGTGGCCCGTGCAGTGTCGGGGATGAGCCGAACCCCTGATGCACGGTGTAATCAGTGAATCGCGTCTGCCAGATCTGATCGCCGTCACGCGTCAGAGCTGTCGTAAAGACCGCGTCGCTGTTCAGGAAATTCACGAACAGTCGCGTCCCGTCGCATGCGACCGACGTCGAACCCTGTGTCGATTTCTTATTGCCCTTCTTTGTGAGACCGCCCTTATGGACGTCAGTCTTCCAAAGCTGCTTGCCGGTATTGCGGTCGTAGCAAAGGACCGACTGCACACCCTGCTGCTCATCAGCCGTAACGAGGAACACCTGATCCCCCACCACAGTCGGCGAACCATGGCCACGTCCGGGTACCGGGCTTTTCCACAGCACATTTTCCGTTTCGCTCCAGGAGAGAGGCGGCTTCTGGTCCGGAGCTGCGGAGCCGTTCCGATTTGGTCCTCGCCACCAGGGCCAGTCTGACGCAGCGACCTCGATCGGGCCGGGATCGTCCCGGTTGGACGCTTCCAGAGCGATGCCTGCAACGGACAAAACAAGAAGTGAGGCAGCGAGAGCCGCGAAATGTCGGATCATGAAGTTGCCCTTGAGAACTATGGTCTGATCGAAATCTGTGTCTTGCCCGTCCGCGCACAAGAAACGACGGGCCGGAAATCGAATTTCCGGCCCGTCGTGGTTGCCGCATCAATTCCTGACCGTGATTTGATCACAGGCCCTTGTCGATGACCAGCTTCAACAGGTTGCCGACGCGGTTCGAGTAACCCCACTCGTTGTCGTACCAGCTCACCAACTTGAAGAACGTGCTGTTCAGCTCGATGCCCGAGCCGGCATCCAGAACGGAGGACGCTTCGCAGTGAATGAAGTCGCTCGACACCACTTCGTCGCTCGTCACTTCCAGCACGCCCTTGAGATACGTCTCACTGGCCTTTGTCATGGCGGCGACGATTTCGGCGTAGCTGGTTTCCTTTTCGGTCTTCACCGTCAGGTCGACGACGGACACTGTCGGAGTTGGAACGCGAAGTGCCATGCCGGTGATCTTGCCCTGAACTTCCGGGCAGACCAGTCCGACCGCCTTAGCGGCACCGGTCGCGGCTGGGATGATATTCAGCGCTGCACTGCGGCCGCCTTTCCAGTCCTTGCGGCTCGGGCCGTCGACCGTCTTTTGCGTGGCCGTGTAGGCATGCACCGTCGTCATCAGGCCTTCTTTAATTCCAAAGCCTTCCTTCAGCAGCACATGAACGACCGGAGCCAGGCAGTTCGTCGTGCAGGATGCGTTCGAAATCACGTGGTGACTGGCCGGGTCATATTCTTCGTGATTCACGCCCATGACGACCGTCTTCACGTCGCCCTTGGCCGGAGCCGAGATGATGACCTTCTTCGCTCCTGCAGTGATATGCCCCTGGGCCGCTTCGGCCGAGGTAAACAGGCCGGTCGATTCGATGACGACGTCGACGCCCAGTTCTTTCCACGGCAGTCCATCGGGCGTGCGTGCGGCGACGACGCGAATCACGTCGCCGTTGACGATCAGCTGATCCGGAGCATCGGCTCGATCGCTGGTGGCATGGCTGACTTCGCCCGCGAAACGACCTTGAACCGAATCGTACTTCAGCAGATAGGCCAGGTTATCGGCCGGGACGATATCTCCGACGGCCACGATGTTGATGTCTTTGCCGACAAGGCCCTGTTCGTGCAGAGCGCGAAAAACCAGACGTCCGATGCGTCCGAAACCGTTGATTGCAACATTAACTGCCATGCGTCTGACTTTCTTTGGTTCGTGATCGAAATGACAACTGAGTGAGTTCGAGCGGCGCAGATTCATTGCGACGACGACCGTTCTGCCCCGGGGCTGGCATCCTGTCGGCTCCGCCCTGTCGCATCCGCACGGATAGCGTCAGAGTGCTCACGGGAATTCAAAGCGGGCTCCCGGCATCATCCCGAGAGCACAGCGGCTGAGTTCACATCAGCCGGAAACAGTCCATTATTGTGCCGATCGACTTAATTTCAGACGAGTCCGGCACGGGCGGTACTAACTCACAGCCGCCACACAAGTTCGGGCAGTTTATCGGGTCGAAACACGATTTCAACCAGGCCCGCCCGCTTGCCCGGTTCCGCCCATACGTCCAGAATCCGGCCGCGTCAGTCCCGGCCGCCGCGGAATTCCTCGTCATTGATTCCACTCGAACGTCGGAGGGTCGGGATCGTCGGATTTCACGCAAAGGCGCTAAGACGCAAAGGTCACCGTTGAAAACCTTTGCGTCTTCGCGACTTTGCGTGAGCCATTCTCAAGGGTGCCAGGTTATGGAAAGCGTGCTCGATCGATTTCTGCGGTACGTTCGCATCGACACCCAGTCGGACGAGAACAGTTCGTCGGCTCCCAGCACTGCAAAACAGCTCGATCTGTCCCGGCTGCTGGCAGACGAGTGCCGGGCGATTGGCCTGCAGGATGTCACCCTGAACGACGTCGGTGTCGTCACGGGTCTGGTCCCGTCGACGGTCGAGCACCAGGGCCCGACGACTGTGTGGTTTGCGCACGTTGACACATCGCCCGAAACGTCGGGCAAAAACGTCAATCCGATCCTGCACGAAAACTACGACGGCAACGACATCGTGTTGCCCGCCGACACATCACGCGTGATCCGAGTTGCCGAGAATTCGGCGCTGCAAGGCCTGGTTGGCGGCACGATCGTCACGACCGACGGCACGACATTACTGGGAGCGGACGACAAGGCGGGCGTCGCGGCGATCATGACCGCGGCTGACCGTCTGACTAACGGAGAAGAAACGGCACATGGTCCTGTGCGCGTCTGCTTCACCTGCGATGAGGAAATTGGACGCGGAACCAACGGTGTTCATCTTGAACAACTCGGTGCCGTGTGCGGTTACACACTCGACGGCGAAGGCGCTGGCCGGATCGACTGCGAAACGTTTTCCGCGGACCTGGCTGTCGTCACGGTCGAGGGTATCAACACGCATCCGTCCGAAGGTAAAGGCGCAATGGTCAACGCGCTGCGAATCATCTCACAGTTCATCGCCCGCATGCCGGCCGATCATCTGAGTCCAGAAACCACCGACGATCGAGATGGATTCCTGCATCCCTACGTGCTCGAGGGCGGAGTCGCCAAAGCCACGACGCGGATCATCCTGCGCGAATTCGACACGGACAGGTTGACCGAACACGCAGCGCTGCTGGAGTCGATCGCAGCGGAACTCAGGCAGGAACATCCCAAAGCGACAATCACCGTGGATGTGTCAAAGCAGTACCGCAACCTGGGCGACGGCCTGCGTCGGGAGCCGCGTGCTGTCGCGAAGGCTCAGGAAGCGATGCGGAATCTTGGACTCGAACCGCAACTGGAAATTATTCGCGGCGGTACTGACGGATCGCTGTTAACCGAGATGGGATTACCGACGCCAAACCTGTCGACCGGTGAGCACAATCCGCATTCGCCTCTGGAATGGACCAGCCGTGAGGAGCTGCAACAGGCCACGGACCTGCTGGTGGAACTCGCACGTGTCTGGGCCGCCGAGCAGGTCGGGTGATGTCTGACACCGAGTGCGAGATTCTGCAGCAATTGCGAAACACTCCGCAGATCTTCGCGCGCCTTGTTTCGAGTGACGAAACCGGCCTGAAACTCCAGAAATGCCTGCGGGACGAGTTCCCGGCGGACCTGGTTCGAGCCGCATTGACCGTTCACGAACTGCGAGCCAAAGCAACGGCGAAATTCAGTCGCGCGGACCGCATGTGGTTCGACACGAAGGGCCTCGAGCAGTCAACGGCCGAAGCAGTCGCCCTGCACAAGGCTCAACGGTTTACGGGTAATGTGTACGACTTCTGCTGCGGCATTGGCTCGGATGCCATCGCTCTGGCACGCAATGGGTGCAACGTAGCGGCCGCCGACCTGTCGACAGCGTGCTGCCTGTTGACGCAATGGAACGCCGAGTGTTTCGAAGTTCCCGACCGGATCGAAACGGCAGTGGTCGACGTCACTGCGATCGAGGACCGATCGACATTGCTGCATGTCGACCCGGACCGACGGCCAACCGGTCGACGTGTCCGGCGAGTCGAGGACTGTGTCCCAGGTCTGGAGCAGCTTCAGCAGTGGGCCGGTGAATTTCCCGGCGGAGCGATCAAGCTGAGTCCGGCGAGTAACTTCGGCGGCAAGTTCCCCGACAGCGAAATCGAACTGATCAGCCTCGACGGCGAATGCCGCGAAGCGACCGTGTGGTTTGGCGACCTGGCAGGCGACGCGCCGTTCCGCGCGACCGTTCTTCCATCCGGTGAATCGATCGCTGCCGAGCCATTGTCGGCGTGGACCAATGTCGGAGAACTTGGGCCGTGGTTGTACGATCCCGATCCGACAGTCGTCCGTTCCGGTTTGGTCGATGTGCTGGCGGAACGACTCGGCCTGCGTCGCCTCGACGATGCCGAGGAATATCTCACTGGAGACGTACTGGTCGATTCTCCATTTGTGCGTCCGTTCGAGGTCGTCGAGAATCTGCCGAACAACCAGCGAGAAATCCGACAGGCGTTTCGACGTCA
The DNA here is from genome assembly GCA_963579025.1 of Planctomycetota bacterium. Taxonomy (GTDB): domain Bacteria; phylum Planctomycetota; class Planctomycetia; order Planctomycetales; family Planctomycetaceae; genus CAUZFZ01. The sequence continues at coordinate 45,704 of CAUZFZ010000007.1, forward strand.
CCCAGCTCAGCAGGTTGAGATCAAATGCAGACACATCCCCATCCAGGCTGAAGCCGTACGCCGCAAACTTCCTCTGGAAGGAACGGATCCGGCCGTGCTCGTTTTCACACGGCAAAGCGGCAAAGCCCGCGCCGTGCTGTGCCGACGTCCATAGGAACGGAGCCGAAATATGATCCCGATATTGGGTCAACTCGTGAGCCGTCGGCGCTAGCCTCGGGCCCACGGCTCACGGAAATCGGGAACTTGTTTCGGACCCGTTCTACAGTTCATCCTCTTCACCCACCGGCCCGAATCCATGTCCGACCAGCTCACACACTTCGATGAATCAGGTGCCAGCCGCATGGTGGATGTCGGCGGCAAGGAAATCACACAGCGCACGGCCCGAGCTCAGGCCGTTGTCACGATGCAGCCTGAAACGCTTGAGCTGATTCGAAATCGGAAAGTATCGAAAGGCGACGTATTCGAAGTCGCACGACTGGCGGGAATCATGGCCACCAAACAGACACAGAACCTGATCCCGCTGTGTCACTCACTGGGCCTCGACAGTGCGGAAATCGATTTCGACGTGCTGGACGACACGCGCGTGCGAATCGCAGCCCGGGTCAGCAATCACGGCCGGACCGGAGTCGAGATGGAGGCCATGACCGCCGTCAGCATTGCGGCACTGACCGTGTACGACATGTGCAAAGCCGTCGACCGATGGATCTCAATCGGATCGGTCGAGCTGCTGGAGAAATCGGGCGGTAAGAGCGGCGACTTGCGACGACCGACATGACGATGTTTACATAGCGCAGCAATTACCCCGGATACCCGTAACGCGATCGAAATCCCGATAGAAGATACGGAAAGACGAGCGTCGTAACGCCGATGAGAAGAAACCGCCAGGAAGCGTGCCGGGCCACTGGAAAACTCACAATCGCCATCAACAAGCTCAGCACGATGAATTCATTTCTTGGCGACGGGCCACGGTGGTTGTCAACACCCACGGCAAATAGGACCCAATAGACGTATGAAGACACGGAAAGCACGGCTGCCCAACGTGGAATCCACTCAGTGGGACGCAACGGGCGATCGGCTGAATCTCGGACCCGAACCAGATATGCAACGGCCCAAAGCATCCCAACGTACATGATGACTGCGAGCGGCCAGGCAAAAAACAGTCCGGCCGCGTGCTCCCACGACGTTGGTACCAGCGGCCACCAAAGCCGCATCATGAAAACGGCAGCAACGACGCACCACAAGACGTGCGTCACGCCGAACAATTCGGAATGGCCATGCACCCTGGCGGAATCTTTTGGTGCGTTGGGTGGATTGCCGGCGTTCATGTGACTGCACCTAACCCATTCCGGAGCCGTACGATCCGTCAACAACCGAATTCACCGCGTCCGCGCTGCCGAAGACGAACAGCGAGTCCTCGGCCATCAATACGGCATCGCCGGGTGGCGGCATCAGTCGTTCGCCGTCCTTGCGACGAATACCGATCACCATGATTCCGCGGCTGCGCAGATCGATGTCCATCAGGCGGAGGCCCACGTACGGGCTGTCTGGCAGAACCTGTACGTCGGCCAGTTCCAGATTGTTGCCACGCGTGTCGGCGATTTCGATGAAATCTTCGATCGACGGGTTGAGCATGAACCTGGCCATTTTCATGGCTCCGGAACGAAACGGGCTGACGACACGCGTGGCTCCGGCTCGCTCCAGCTTTTCGATCGCCTTTTCGTCGACGGCGCGCGCGATGATCTGCAGCTTGGCGTTCAGCATGCGAGCTGACAGCACGACATACAGATTGTCGGCGTCCGTGGCGAGCACTGTGGTCAGCGCTGTCGCCCGCTCGATGCCGGCCTCGCGCAACGCGTCGTCGTCGGTGGCGTCGCCCACCAGAAAGGGCCAGCCGTGTTCCTGGCAGAGCTGGCTGACCCGTTCTTCGTTGTGATCAATCACGACGAACGGGCGATCGCGTTCGGCCAGGTACTGGCAGATCGTCCGTCCGGTGCGACCCTGGCCGCAGATAATGGAATGGCCCTGGAGCTGATCGATTCGCCGTTGCATCTGCCGCTTCTCCCACAGAACACGGAACTCGGCGCTGACAATCCAGCTTCCGAAGCTGAACGCACTGAAAGTAAAGATGCCGAGCCCCAGCATCAGATACAAAATCACAAATATTCGATCGCCGTCATCGACTGCGACGTCACGTGATCCAACTGTGCTGAGTGTGATCACTGCCTGATAAAGACTCTCCAGCCAGTTCAGACCCACGACCATGTGGAAGCCAACCGTGCCCAGCACGGTCAGTCCCAGCAGCAGGCTGAGTGTGACAACAACTCGTCTCATTGATGCTCGGACAGTCCCAGCAGTTGTTTGACTTCTTCGAAGCCCATCATCGGGACGGCGGGCTGATCAATCCGACCCTCGCGGAGCATAGCCTGTGCCAGCGTGCGCACAACGTGTCCGGTAGCCAGCAGCGTGGCCACAGGATCGACCACAATTCGAAAGCCCAGTTGCTCAAGCTCGGTCGCCGACAGAATGGGAGTGACTCCACCGGGCAGCATGTTGGCGAGCTGCGGAAACGGGATCTCCTGTCCGACCCGCCGCAGTTCCTCGCGCGACTGAGGGGCCTCGACAAAGCACAGATCGGCACCGGCTTCGCCATAACGGTTCGCTCGTTCGATGGCTGAGTCGAGCCCTTCAACGGCACGAGCATCAGTGCGGGCGATGATGACGAAGTCCGGGTCCTCGCGTGTGTCCAGGGCGACGTGCAGCTTGTCGAGCATCTCGTCCGCGGGAATGACCTGCTTGCCTGTGAAGTGCCCGCAGCGTTTCGGTGCCACCTGATCTTCCAGCAATAATCCGGCGGCACCGGCTCGTTCAAAGTCGCGGACAGTTCGAGCCACGTTCTGCAGGTTGCCGTGTCCCGTATCACCATCGGCAATCAGCGGAATCGTCAACCGCTCGGCCATGCGACGGACCGCTTCGGTCATTTCCGTCAGAGTCGTAAGCCCCACATCAGGAATCCCCAGGACACTGGCCGACACACCGAATCCGCCCAGAAACAGCAGCTCAATTCCTGCATCTTCAAGAACTCGGGCAGTGAATACGTCGTGCGGGGCGAACGAGCGAATGATCTCCGTTCCGGCCAACAACTCACGCACACGACGAGGTTTCGACATCAGGCTTTCTCACTTCTTTTGTTTGCGAACTTCTGTTCAAACAGATTCGATTAAAGCGGCCCTCGGCCGCGAGCAAAAGGAACGCTAATCCACGCTGATAAACGCTGATGGAGTGTGAAAAACCATTAGCGATTATCAGCGTCAATTAGTGTTCCTTGATCTTCCTCTGTCCTGAGACATTGCCTTGAGGCAATGCAGACGTGACGAAGAACAATTGCGAAGTCAGGACGACTGGCTCGTCCCCCATTTGCATGATCAGCTCAGGACCCCAGCGGCGGATCTCTGCCTGTTCATGCGGACGGAAACTGCTGAGTTTCCGCGGATGACTCAGCGGCGGTCCGGGAGTCACGATTCCCTTCTGCAGCAGTTCAGCAAAGCGACGTGGAGCGACGAAGTCGGCGTAACCATAGGTCATTCGATAGCGAATGATCTCGGCCCAGTTGACCAGGATGAGAGTGACACCTTCGTTGATCAGTTTCTGGCGAATCTGATCGGCGGGCTTCAGCGGCTGGTCGGCCGGAGCGATGTCGGATTCGTTGGCCGAGCACCATTGTTCGAAGATCGAGACATCGAACACCGTGTTGTAGACCAGCGGAAAACTCGCATCGAACACCTGTGCCTCACCGACACACAACACTTTCGAACCGGGCGGCAGGTCCATTGCGTTGACTGAGCGGATGGTGCCGGACGTGAGCTGGGCTGTGTCCCACACTTCGTCATAGTCCGCCAGCCAGGCATTCAGTCCACAATACGGTGTCGCAATGAACGCCAGGTTGAAGAGGACACACAGACCAACCGCCGCACCGGCTGTGACCCGCCAAAGTCGATGCGTTGTCCACCAGACTCCGATCCCGGCCAGTATCGAAACAAGCGGGATCAACGGAATCCAGAAGCGATCGATACGATGGGTCAGTATCCACCAACTGAGGAACAGAAACGCGACATAAACCCAAAGTCCACGAATCAACCATCGTTGCCGCCGAACCAGCAGTGTCAGCGGAGCCATCGAAAACAGCAGCGGGCTCAGCCAGTCGCTCTTGATGGTCACATCGAACAGTTTGACGGCCAGGTCGGCTGGATCGTGATGCGGCGGTCCGTGACCGCGTTTCCAGTTGGCTTCCAGTGTTGGTGTCCAGTCGCTGCCATGGAAAACTGAATTCAGCAGCGGGTAAACGGGGTTGCCGGTTTCGTACAGGTTCTTGCCCAACCACGGGCCAACCGTGATCGCGCAACCTGCTGTGAATGCCAGAGCGGTCATGCCAAAAGATCGAGGTCGAAAGGGGCGAGCTGTCGGCCAAAGCAGAGTCGCGCCCAACGGCAGCACGACTGACAGGACGCCGGGGTATTTGCAGGCCATCGCGCTTCCGGCCAGCAATCCGCACAGGAAAGTCCGCTTCAGTCGCTCGCGCGAATCGGACGCATCAGCCGCAAGCAGCACGGCCAGCAGTGATGCGAGCAGGTAGAACGTCAGACCACCCTCCGCATAGGCAATGACGGAGATGCGGTACGTCCACGGCGTCGATATATGGATCAGTGCGGCAGCCCAGGCGACTTTGCTGTCGAACCAGCGTCGCGCGATCGTAAAGACGCCCAGTGCGGTGAGCGGCCCGAACAGCATCAGCACAAACTTGCCGACCAGAGCACCTCGCTGCCAGTCATCTGTCAGGACCATTCCCAGCAGCGGGAACATCTCAGTCAGGAAGGGAAAGCTCGTATAAACGTTGTGAGACAGTAGCGTGATGGCACCGGACTGATACCACTCTTTGGGCCCCTGCAGATGGTACTCCTTCACGTCGAAGTCCACCGACGGAAGCATCGCGCCCAAAGCCATCGCCGTCACGAACAGTCCAATCACCAGTCCCAACCCGACTCGTGCCATGATCGGAAACGGGATCTGTCCGCGTAGTAACACGTCATGCCAGGGTGTCGACATCCGGCTACGTTCTGTATTCGGCTTTCCGTCGACCACGATCCGTCGATCGCGGAACAGAAGAGTCAATTCGATGGCAGCAAATAGGATCAACAATCCGCCGAGCACCGCACTGGACATCACTCCCGGAAACGTGCGAGCCAGTAATCCACAACACAGAGTCAGCAGCGAAACACCCGAGAGCCCCAGTCCCGCGGCCAGGACGATTCGTTCCAGTGACCATTGATCCAACTGCAGTCGCATGGCGCGCAGTAGCAGATGCCCCAATCCACACGCTCCGAGAATTATCAGCATGCCGGTCCCGATGATCGACCCACGCTGCGGCATGTACTTCCAACTGAGGACTGTGGCATCAGGTGCAGGATTCTGGATCACGCAGTCGTACAGAATGTGCGGCAACTCGTGCCAGATGTCCGTCCGGTTCACTGGCGGATTTGTGTTCGGCAAATCAAGGCGAAAGAAAAGAAACCCGAACAGCAGCAACCAACCAATTGCCAGCCACGTCACCCAAGGGCGGAGGGGAGCATCAACTGGAGAGGCAGGTTCGGACATGCACAGAGCATAGTCAGGCAGTTCGTGGGCCGAACAGTATCCCGGATTGACATCACGGACTTTCGGCGGCGTCCGTGCGCGTCTCACGTGCTCGTTCGAACGATTCGCTGACGGTGACGTCGACCGCCTCGCACAGGCGATCCAGGTCGAGGTCATCCTCATCATCGCCGAACGGTTCCTCAACGTGCTCGGCAACGATTTCCAGTCCGAGCATGAAGTACGCCAGGATCGTCGTCAGCGGAATCGTCCACCAGCCAAAGTCGGTCGACAGGCCCCAGGGCAATGTCAGCAGAAACAACAGCACGCACTGTCGGGCAAAGACTCGATAGGAACTGGCGACGCGTGTCAGGCGGATGCTCTCGCAGCCTCCGCAGATCTCCATCAGCCGTCTGAGATCGGCGTCGATAACGCGCAGCTCCGAGCCGTCGATCCAGCCTCGGGCTTTCCATTTTCCCATGGCCGCGTAAAGCAAACCGGCAAGGTAATTCGGCACATGCGCAGTTGATTCGGTCACGTCTTCGAATCCCGGCAGTCGCTGAATGTCTGCCTTATTCCGCAAGTGGTCTCGCAGTGCGAACGGAAACGCGATCAGGACTCGTTCTGCTTCGTCGAGTTCACCATCGGGAACGCGGACCATCAGCGCCAGCTTGGATCCGAGATTGCGGCTGACGCTGACCAGGTCACCCCACAGAGTACGGGCCTCCCACCATCGGTCGTGGGCTGTCCGCGTTCGGAAGACCAGCAGGCAGCCTAGTACCAGCGTCAGCACGGCGTGAATTTCGGCAGGGATGTCAGCGACGCCCTGGAAGCTGGACTGCTCTTTCCATAACGGCACCACGGAATACGCACCGACGAGCATTGCCAGAACAGCCACACGGCGCAGCGTCCGACTGAGGGCAATCGGACGCACGAATCCTCGTTTGAAATGCGGAGTGTCTGTCGGCATCGAGACATCGTCCCCTTAGGCGTGCGGCAGTTGAGAATGTACCAACGCCCCCGACTTTACGTCGGGGGTTCTCGCGTCTTTGCACTACCGATTGCGTAGTGCAGAAACGCGAGAACCCCTGAGATAAACTCAGGGGCGGTCAATTCTCTACTGCCGCACGCCTTACGGAAGCTGTTTCCGACCGGCTAACGGGACGCGGGGATCGTCAGCTTTTCATAGAGCGGCAAACCAACGTGTTTGCGTCCGATGACGATTCGGTCCGGGAAGACGTGCAGCAGATGAATAGACCCCATGTTGTCGCTGAGGACGTGCGCGGTCCGTTCGTGCATTTGAAAGCCGTTGCGGTGCCGATGCCCGAACAGGTAGCCGGTGACGCGGTACTCTTGAAGCAGGCTTAATACTTCGTCACCGCCCAGTTGCGGCTGCACATTGTTCCCAAAGGCCGGAAGTGACGGATAGTGAGCGACTACGAACACGTGACGTTTGTTTTTTGTCTGTTCCAGTGCTTTGCGCAGGAAGTCAAGCTGCGACTGGTCGGCTCGCATCGTCAGAAAACTGACCGTGATAAAGGCCGCGTCTTTGTGTTCGACAATGCGGTTGGGTTTCGTGCCCGTGAACTTCTCGAAGAGCGCTGTCGCGCCGGTGAACCCCTCGTTCGCAGCGTCGGCCAGAGCCGCGCTGACGGTCCGGGCATACTCTGGATTCCGCTCGGGTGCGCTGGAATAGGACGCTTCGACGAAATCGTAGTTGAACAGCACGTCGTGATTGCCGGGGACAACCTCGACCGGAACCTCGAGCTCCCCGAAGATGTTCTTGAAGAGGTTCCATTCTTCGGGCAGGTTGTTGTTCACCAGATCGCCAGCCACAAACACCTTTGCCGGAGCCAACCGATTCAGCTCCGCAATGCCAGCTTTCGCTCGCTGGATCAATGTGTCTCGATTCTTTTCCCGGTCGAACTGCGGATCGGAAACGAGTGCGAACGTGAAGTCGGGTTTCGCGGCCAGGTCGGCCGTGTATGACGGGCAACCGTACGGATCTTCGTCGGCTCGATTGAGTCTCGGTTGCGTGACCGGATTCGGCACGGTCAGACCAAACGTCGGCTGATCCGGGTCTCGTACCTGCGCCAGTTCAATCCGATCAGCAAACACCTTGACCAGCGTGACAGATCCCCGCTCGGACCACGCCGTCGAACCAACCGTCCAGACGGGCAAGGTGTTTTCGTAAAGTGCCCGGTGCCCGTAGCGACCTGGATCGAACCGAAGTGCCACATGATTCGCGTCGACGAGCTTCCAGAACTGCTCGTGAGTCTTAGTCAGACGTGGTCGTGAGAACTCATCTTCTTTGCCCGCAAACAGCAGAACCGCCCGCCGCGAATCGACGGACGCCAGTTGCTTTTCGATCCGCTCGGTGGCTGCATCCGGATTCCCGTGCAGATCGCCAGCAAAAACAAGCTGGACTCCGTTCACGGACCTGACAGTTTCATCAGCATGCCGGTCGGCAAACACCTGCCTGTACGCATCCAGCGAACCACTCAAACGGTCGAGATGTCCGGGCACGGTCAGCACGGGCACTTCAATACGATTGAGGTACTCGGCCACGGCGGCGAAGTCGACCTTCGATCCCGACCAGGTCAGCGAACCCTGCACGACCAGAGCATCAGGCTTCAGTCGGTTCACCAGAGCGACAGTCTTTTCGAGGCTTTCAGGCCCAGTGACTGCCAGGAAGTCGCGCAGACTGCCGCGTTCATCAAGAATTTGCTTTGGCGGTAGCTTCGTGATGTACAGATTGGAAACGACAGCGATCGTAGCGATCGGTTGATCGTCAGCTCCGACGCATGGCGGAATAAACAACAACGATGTTGCGAGCGTCAGTAAGAGCGTGGACGCGGACTTCGAGTTGTAGAGCGGTTTCTGGTGAATCATGTCGCGTCCGATAGCTGCTGGGCTTACAGAGGGATTTGGAATGCCAGTCTTCGAAAGCGAACGCAGTTTGTCCAGTGGCCCAGGATCTTTGCACGGCCAAAGTCCTGCCGCCGAAAGGTCCGAATTCGCTATCACTGCGAGGCGGATTCAATTCTTCAGGACCACGCCTTCGCTGACGAGAATTCGATCGTCCGCAACAGGCTGCACATTGAGTACGGTCGCTGGCTGCCTGTGTCCATGGCGACGGCGCCGCGACCAGCGCGTTTAAGCCACTGTGACTGACCCGGATGCGTAGAAAGTCAGCGCGAATGTAATGCGCCCACGCGCCCCTTGCTGGCGTTCGCCGTGTCCATCCGTCAGGGCGTGCCGCTTGATCCGACCGTCGGGGCCTTCACCTGTTGCTGTAACTGCGCCTGGGCCTTCCGCTTCTTGCTCTTCTTGTTCTGAAACGGTTTGCTGCGGCCTGGCCCCTTGCTGGCGTGCCCGTGCGTCTGACGTGGCTGGTCGCTTCGAGGACCTCGCTCTGGTTGAGGGCGTATCGACCCGCCACCTGTTTCGTTGGCGAGACGCAGTTGCAGTTGCTTGCCAGTGACTTTTGTCTGCTGCAGCGTTTGAAGAATCTCAACTGGCATACCTGCGGGCAGATCAACTGTGCTGTAGGCATCGTGGATTTTGATCGGACCGATGTGTTCGCCAGAGATTCCGCCTTCATTCGCAATCGCTCCCACGATGTTGCCCGGCTTCACTCCATCGTTCCAGCCAACTTCAATCCGGTAGCGGTCCTTGCCCGGCTCAGAAGTTCCCTGTTGACGACCGTCACCTCTTCCTTCACCACCACGACGGGCTCGCCCCACTGAGCTGCCCGAGTCACTTTGGCCGTACCGTTGTCCTTTTTGCTCGGTTTTCCTGCGGGGACGTTCCTTCATCAGGAACGGACGACCCTGCTGATTGATCTGTGCCAGAGCTGCCGCAATCAGGACCATCGGTGTGCCGGATTCCTCAGCGAATTCCGTAATCAACCGCTGGAACATCATCAGGTCCTGATCGGCTGTCATGGCTGCGATGCGTTGCGTGAACCGCTTGACTCGCGTTGCATTGATCTCGTCTGCCGTGGGCGGCTGGATGATCTCGATGGGCTGTTTCGTCGCCCGTTCAATGAACCGCAGCTTGCCACGTTGAGCATTCGTCAGAAAAATGATCGCTTCGCCTTTCCGTCCGGCGCGCCCCGTGCGACCGACGCGGTGGATGTACGATTCCCCATCCTGCGGGACGTCGTAATTGAAGACGTGACTGACACGTGTCACGTCCAGGCCGCGAGCAGCCACGTCGGTTGCGACAAGGATGTCCAGATGACCGGCCTTGAGCTGCTCGATCGTTCGCTCGCGGACCTTCTGCGGCATGTCGCCGTTGAGTGCGACGGCCGACAGACCTTCGCGGTTCAATTGCTCGGCGACGCGGACGGATGCGTCCTTAGTATTGGTGAAGACGATGACGCCGTCGGTCTCTTCGACCTCCAGAAGGCGCTTGAGAACATCGGTCTTGTCTCGCGGGAGGATAAACAATGCCCGCTGCCGAGTAGATTCGGTCGTCATTGTCTTCGTCTGGATCGTGATCCTGGCTGGATCGTTCAGGTATCGCTTCGCGATGTTGCGAATCGGCGTGGGCAGCGTTGCCGAGAACAGTGCGATCTGTCGCTTCTCGGGTGCATGCTCCAGCACGAACTGGACATCTTCCAGAAAGCCCATGTTCAACATCTCGTCGGCTTCATCCAGCACCAGGCAATCGATGGCACTGAGATCCAGCGTGCCTCGTTTGATGTGATCAATCACACGGCCCGGTGTCCCGACGACAACCTCAACTCCATCTTTCAGTTGCCTGAACTGAGCTGTGTAGTCCTGTCCGCCATAGATGGCTGCAACGGAAAAGCGAGGCAGGGAACTGCCGTAGGTGGAAAACGACCGAGCGACCTGAATGGCCAGCTCGCGCGTGGGTGTGAGCACCAGCACCTGCGGTTTTTTCCGACCGATCTCAATGCGCGAAAGGATGGGCAACGCAAAGGCCGCCGTCTTGCCCGTACCGGTCTGCGACTGAGCCAGCACATCGCGGCCCTCGAGCATGTGCGGAATAATCTCCGCCTGAATAGCCGTCGGTTTTTCATAGCCGGCCGTCTGCACAGCCTGCTGCACTTCGCTGCGCAGAGGCAGATCGAGGAACGTCACTTCGCCCGGCGTTTTCACGGGCTCAGGTTCGGGCTCCGGTTTCGCTTCGACAGTCGGAGCGGCCGCGACCGGCGTCGGATCGAAAGCGTCCTGCTGGCAGAGGATCGGTCCGCTATTGCCAGGCGTCTCGGCAATCAGAAGATCGCCGACCACCGTGTCGAACGACTCGCCAGGTGATAATTCGACCGGCTCCGTGACCGGGACGGATGTGGACATTTCGAATGCCTCGAACGGTGATGATGCGGGATCGAGGCGCAGCGGTACCTGGGGAGTGTCTTCCAGCATTTCAGATTCTTCCTGGGGATGGTGCTCACCGCGATCGATCAGCGAAGGCGGCGCGTACGCGTGCGTCAAAAGGCGAAAAAGCAATTGGGCGTGCGCATCAATTTCCTGAAAACACAGAGAGCGACGCCGCTTCGTTCACCTGACGTGTTCTCGCACCCAAGTCGTTGACTCGGTGAGAACATCCGGAAGACCTGTCGCCTTCGAGCCTGTTGGGGGGATTCGCTGAGCAAGCTGCTCGCGACATCCTGCGTCGGCCGACAAGGCCGAGTCAATTCGGGGTTGTGTAGACCTCGAAGGCTCAATAGTCCGAGCAAACTACAGGAAACGGACCACATTCGATAGGGGACGGCTCACGAATCCCGAACTATTGGCTGACATCGTCGCGCGCGTAATATTTCAGACCTCAACGCCAGCGTCCATTGAGGCCATTTTCCGGAGTTCCGCATCCGACCCGGTCGTGGAGGCAGACGCCACGATTTCGCCGATCTCCAGACGACCCTGCGCCGTGAGTTCCGACCACGCGACGCGGGTCACTTCGTCGCCGGCAGCCACAACATTCGCGGCAAGGAGCACGAGCACAGCGTTACTCGCCAGATTGTGGTGTCGCATTGGACTTCTCTCGATCTTTCAGGTGAGCGGCGAGCAGCAGTTTGAAGGTCTCGTGATCGACTTTGCCGTCCGCGAACTGGCCTCGCAGCAAGCGTTCAAATTCGGATATTTCTGATTGTTCTTCGACGACTTCGATCTTCGCGATCAGTCGATCGAGTCGCAGCCGAATCGTCGGATAGGTCACTCCATATTTCTGGGCGACCTGCTTCAGCGACCCCGACGCCAGTACAAAACGTCGCACAAACGCGATGTCCTCGTCGCTGAGGTAGTCGACCCACGACCGATCCGCCACGTTGAATCCTCAAGCTGGACTTAAGTATTGTTCAGGATGACTGAAGCATGGACTTTCATAATATGAAAGTCAACTTTAAATATATAACATCGGCGATGATAAGCTGGCTGAGGCTCCCTGACGTGCCGAATCGATTTCAGGAGAGCATGCGAATCCGCCACAAAGCCCGGCTCGCTGGGGACGAACTGCCTTCGCAATCCACGCAGTGCATCCGGGCTGAATGTCGTTCGGGTCGAATGTTCGGCCAGAAGCGTCGCGATAAAGACAATCAACTCGTCTCGGGTCCTGGATAGAGGTAAGATTTCCAGCTCATTCGCTGTACTGTCCGACGTGGCGATTTGGTCGCTCGGACACTGGTTGAGACTGCTACGCAAACCAACATCGTCAGCTGCGTTATTGAGACGAGTTCTTTCACGTGTAACCGCGACCGCTGACAGGGAACCACCAATGTCTGCGACGCTCGAAAGTCGACAGAACTACGCCGAGTTCGACGAGTTCATCGACTATCAAATTCAGAAGACCCGGCAGGGCGTGAAACTCACAGACGTTGTGACGGCAGCCTGCGGGGTCGCGCTTCTGACGATCAGTTATCTGCTCGTCTTTGTCGTGCTTGACCACTGGGTCATCTCGGGCGGATTCGGCTATGGCATGCGGCTGGCGCTGCTGTCCGGCCTGCTCGTTGCCTCGCTGGGGCTGATTGGCTGGAAAGTCGCGCTTCCCTGGTTCCGCACTGTGACTCGGCTGTACGCGGCGAAGTCGCTCGAAGGCATCTCACCGGACCTGCAAAGCAACCTGCTCAACTATGTCGATCTGCGGGACTCGGGGCGCGACGTCTCACCCGCCATCATTCGTTCGATCGAGAAACGGGCAGCGGTGACGCTTTCCCATACGGATGTGGACGACGCTTTCGATCGTCGCCCTATGCTGCGACTTTCCTACGGGCTGCTTGCCGCCGTGGTCGTGTTCTCGATGTACACGGTGTTCTCACCGAAAAAGGTCTGGCCGTCCGTTGCACGAGTCCTTGCTCCGTGGGCCGAGTTGTCGGTGTCAACGCAGACCGAGTTTCTGTCGATCGATCCTGGTCAGGATGTCAAAGTGATCGCGGGTGAGAACCTGGAAGTCTCCGTCGATCTCCGCGGTGAGATTCCAGCCGAAGTGAATCTGTACTTCACGACTGACGACCGTCGCTTCGTCAATGAGCGCGTCAATCTGGCGGCCACCGAGGAGGGGCTGAAGCAGTTTCGCTGCATCCTCAATGGAGAGAACAGTGCCGGACTACTGCAGAGTCTGAGTTACCGGATCGAAGCCGGTGATGCTCGCACGCAGACGTTTCGTGTGATTGTGAGCCAGCCACCATCTGCCAGGGTTTCGGCGCTGCACTACGACTACCCGGATTACATGGAGTTACCCAACGAGTCGCCGCAAGGTGCCGACATCCATGCGTGGGAAGGCACTCGGATCGCGATTGAAGCCGAGACAAACCTGCCGGTCACAAAGGCATGGGTGCATTTTTCGGACGAAGAACAGTTTCCGGCGAACCCCGAACCGCTGCGTATGACAATCGACGAGCCGGATGGGCGTCGGCTGAGTGTCGTCTGGCAGCCCATACATCGCGAAGATCGTTCCTTCCCCAGTTACTACCGGATTCAGTGCGAAACGGACGAAGGCATTCGAAACCCTGCGCCGGCTATTCATTCGATTCAAATCGATGTCGACAAAAAGCCTGACCTTGTGGCTGTGTCGCCAAGCAGAAACCTGGACGTTCCCGCGAACGCGATCGTCCCGTTCCTGGCCAGGGCCAGTGATCCGGACTTCCGGCTGAGTGATGTGACGTTGCGGTTGCAGCACGGCAAACAGGCTTTGCAGCGTGAGATTTACTCCGGCACCGACGACCGTACAAAGTCGATTTACGACCTGAAACTTGAAGACTTCAATCTGCGTCCCGGCGATCAGATCGAATGGTGGCTGGAAGCGCGTGACAACCGACGTGTTGAGGGACCGGACCGGCGCGATGCAAGCCGGATGCGAGTCATCCTCGACTCCAACCTCAGCACGACGCCTCGCCTGAAACTCACGATTCTTGCGCCAGTCGATGAGCAGGAAGCGCAGGAGCAGCATCAGTTTGATCGTGATCAGTTGGAAGAGAAGCTCGACGAGCGTGATCAAACGCCCAACGAACCTGCTCCGGATGGCGACCCCAGCGATGCGCGAGATCCCGACAACCGCAATTTCGATCCGGAAGACGCTCCACGAAAAAGTGACCCGAACGAAGCACCGGCCGGAGACGAGAACTCGAAGGAACCCGAAGACGGCACGCAGAAAGCGACCGGCGAGTCTGGAGACACCAATGAGGGTGAAGGCAAATCCAGTGAGGGCACGACCAAAGGCGGTGAAGGAACAGACGGTTCTGAGACAGGGGCCAAATCTGGTGAAGATGGAAACACCGGCAATGCAGAATCCGGCGAGGGCTCGGGAGAGACCAGCGAACAAGGGCCATTGAGCAACACCGGAGAAGACGACCAGGAAGTCCTGCGCGAACTGCTCAACAGGGAGGCCAAGCGGCAGGAGGCACAGGATGAAAACGGTAATACCGACGCGTCTGATCCGAGTAATCCATCAAATGACACCGGCAGCGACGACGGGACACAAAACAACAATTCGCCGAATCCGGGCAGCAATCCGGACGAGAACACCGAGCCTCGCGCGGGTGGTTCGAGCAACGACACGAATGATTCCCAGGAGAACAACCCGGAGGGTGTGAGAAACACTGACAATCGGCCGTCGAATCCCGACAACAACGATCCCGCCACGCCGGACTCCGGTGAGGAAGGTTCGAAACTGAACCCGACGAACGAAGACGTCAACTCCGCAGACACGCCCAACGCACAGCCGAAGTCGGACATGCCCGGCGGTGACCCGAGCAACGACTCAACCAATCCGCAGTCGAATTCAGACACGCCAGGCGAAGGCCCCTCGACTCCCAGCGAAGCCACGCCGCCAACGGACAGCGAAAACCCGTCGCAGAATTCTGATCCAGAGTCCGCGAACAACCCGGGTGAGTCCGAAACAGCGAAACCAGGCGAGAACCCGGATTCGCCCAATTCCGAGAACGCCTCTGACGACAGTTCTAACCCGCAGAGCAATCCATCCGGCGAAGGCCAGAACAACAACCCCAATAGTGGGCAGAAACAGAATCCGTCCGGCAATCCATCTGCCAACCCACAGAGCAAACCAGGATCGTCGGGCAAGCCGGGAGAATCCAGCAACAATCCGCCGTCCCAACCCGGCAAGTCGGGCGAAGGAGGCTCCGGTGACGAAGGTGGTAAAAGCGGTAGCAGTCCGTCTGAGACAGGTTCAAAGTCCGGGAAACCCGGCAGCGGTGAGTCCGGCGAAAAGTCTGGCACGGGCGACAGTGCATCGCCGAGCGGCAAGAAACCGGAAGGAGACTCGGGTGCAGCGAACAGCCCATCCGAGTCTGGTAGCGAAGATGGGGGTCCCGCGTCTTCGAAAGAAAGCTCCGAAAAGCCTGACCAGGGCAACCCGGGCGGTGACGACACGACCGGGAACGGAACGCCGTCAAAAAGTGAGTCGTCTGGAAAGACCGGCAGCCAGTCCAGCGAGGGTTCGAAGAGTGGCTCGAACTCCGGTGGAAAATCGGCTGGCGGCAAGAGTGGCAAAGGTGGAGCAAAAGGCAGTTCGGGACAGAGTTTCAGCAGCGGTGGCAAGGCGGGCAAGGGCGGCGGCAATGCCCAGGGCGGCGGTAATCCCACGGAAGGCGGGCAGACTGGCCCGGCTTCAAAAACCGGTGGAGACCGGATCATTCGCGACCCGAACGACCTCGACGGAAACGATGCCGTTCAAGGTCCGAACGCTGGTGGATCGGTGAGTGATCCGAACACACCGCCTGCCGAAGACGGCAATCTGGAAGACAAACTCAAAGCGACCAACATGGTGCTGAAACGTCTGAAGGAAGACATGAAGCGAGGCGAAGTCGACGACGAATTGCTGAAGAAACTGGGTTGGACCGAACAGGACATGAAGCGGTTTAGCGAGCGGCTGGAACGCAAACTCGAACAGCCAAAGTCGGACGACCCGCGCGAACTTGCCCGCCAGCGTCAGTTCGAGGAATCGCTGAAGTCTCTCGACCTGAAGAAGTCGGGTGGTCAGCGATCCGACCCGGTTCGCGACAAGCGTGCCACGAACAACTTCTCAGATCGTCGCATGCCGGTTCCGCTTGAGTATCGCCGGGCATTCGAGGATTACACAAAGCGACTGGCCCGTCAGCAAAAGGGTCGCTCGACGAGTTCTGACAAGTAACAGCTCTCCATTGGAGTCCCGGGAATAGTGTCCTCAAGCATCCTCACGGTGGTTTTCATTTTCCCCGTTGTCGATTCGTCACAAATTGCACAGGTCGCCGGTCAGAAACCGGGCGACCCCGTAGCGATTCAGTTCCGAACTCAGACTCAGAAAGACGCCTTTCGCGGGTACTCGCGGGGACTGATGAGAGACTCGCGACGGACGGCAATTCCCGATCCACACGCCGTTGTCCCGCCGTTGCTGGGGTTGTACCAGCAGATTCCGCTGATCCGTGGCCTCTCGAAGACAGAACTTCGCCGCATGCGCGAAACAACGGCACAGCGTCTGATTGCGATGCACGGAGTCTTGAGTCGTCGTAAGTCCGCGCGAAAACGACACGCGAAGGATTCCGACAACTCCGCCAAACGTCTATCTCGTGCAAGTGAACGTGTCGCACGGAGTGACACCCAATCCACATCGCCAGCGCCGGAAGGACTGGGCGGGACGGAAGCCGAGAATGCTCAAGCTTTGATCGCGTTGATCGAGAACACGGTCGATCCCGATAGCTGGGAATCCCGTGGCGGCAACGGCACAGCCAGCTACATTGGCGGTCGGATCAAGGCACTGGTGATCCGTCAGACCGACGAGGTTCATCGTCAAATCGGTGGCACGCTGGGAGCCGTCCGCCGCGCCGAGTAGGCCTGTCTCTGCGAGACGAAGTCGCTCGATCAGGTTCGGCGCGGGTCTCCCGACCCCGCCGTTCCGTCGACCGTAGGTCTCCCCTCAACGCAATCGGCCAACACGTGTCGCCGGTCGGAGACCTTCGGTCGCTGGCGCGTCGGGGTCAGAGACCCGCGCCGAACAAGGTGGGACCCGCGCCGAACAAGGTGCGTCTCTGCGAGACGAAGTCGCTCGACGTGCCGACGCCTCATCGTCTCGTTAGGATTCCGCGCGGAAGCTCATCTCAATCCGCCTGGGAGTCCCAACATGAAGACACGCGCCGCGGTTGTGATCGTCATCGCGCTGTTCTCTGTCGGCGTTATCCAAAGTCGAGTCTACGCAGACGACAAGCCAAAGGACATTTTCGACTACGAAGGTCAACGTACTGCTTCCGATGGCGTGACAAAGATTGTCTTCATCGGTGACGCAGGCACACACGGGCCGCCGGGTAATCACGAGTTCGTGGCCGGCTCTATTCTGATCGCCCGGACGTTGAACAAGGTTTACCCGAATGTTCACGCCGTCGTGCGGTCCAGCAAAAACTGGCCAAAGGACCTGTCGCACGCGGATGCGATTGTCGTTGGCCTGAACCACGGACAGCGGGCGGCACGTGATCCGCAGATTTTCGATGCCGTCAGTAAGGGCGCCGGCTTCATGGCGATCCACTTCGGTGTCGAAGTCAACAAGGGCGAAGCCGGCGACAACTACCTGTTGTGGATGGGCGGGTACTTCGAGACGTTCTGGTCCGTCAATCCATGGTGGACTCCGGAATTCAAGACATTTCCAAAGCACGCAATTACACGAGGAGTTAAGCCATTCAGCGTGCGCGATGAATGGTACTACCACATGCGCTTCGTTCCCGACCTGGAAGGCGTGACACCAATCCTGTCGGCTGTTGCGCCCATCGACACTGTCCGCGAACAGCCCAGCAGCCGCGGCGGAAACGAGGATGTCTTCAAGGCCGTGAAAGCAGGTACACCACAGCACATGGCATGGGCTCACGAAGGTGAGAATAAGCAGAGAGGATTCGGATTCACCGGCCTGCATCGCCATGAGAATCTCGGCAACGACAGCTTTCGTACGGTCCTGATCAACGGAGCGGCGTGGGTCGCCGGACTGGACATCCCGCCGAAAGGAGTCTCTTCAGAAACTCCGGGTGCCGATGATCTCGCCAAATTGATTACAGAGGCCAAAGCAGCAATTGCTGCCGGCAAGTGAGGCACTGAAAGTTGGGAATCAGACGATTCCCAATTCGTACGGACACCCAACGGAGAGCGGCCCGCAATGAAGATCGGACTTGTTGGATATCAGGGAAGCGGCAAGAGCACGCTGTTTGAACTCCTCAGTGGAGTCACTCCCGATGTTTCGAAGGCGCACTTGGGCCAGGTCGGCATCATGACGGTGATCGACGATCGGTTTCGTCGCCTCGTCGAGATGTTCAAACCAAAGAAAGAAAGCCCGTGTAAGGTTGAGTTGTTCGATACACCGGGCCTGAGCAAGTCGGAGCAATCTTTGAATCCGCAGCGGCTGGGCATCATCCGCGACTCGGGGGCTCTGGTTCATGTTGTTGGTTGCTACGCCGGCGCCGATCCAGTTGCCGAAGTCCAGGAATTCGAAGTCGACATGGTGCTCGCCGACGGGCAGGTCGTTGCGAAACGCATGGAGCGACTCGAAAAAGACCTTCGCAAAAGCAAGAGCCGGACGGATCGTGAAGAACTGCAAAGGGAGTTTGAGGCACTGACTCCCGTTCACGAGAAGCTCGGCAACGGCGAGTCCACCGAAGGAATGGAGTTCACGACCGACCAGGAGCACTTCACAAAATCGTTCGCACTGCTCACACGAAAGAAACGGCTGGTGATCTGTAACACGGCTGAATCCGAGTTCGACGAGAGCATTCTGAAGTCGCTGGAAGATTCCGGCGTTCCAGCGATATCGGCGCCCATCGGCCTGGAACTCGAAGTCGCGCAACTCCCGGACGATGAACGTGACGTGTTTGCAGAGGAGATGGGTCTTGCCGAACCCTGCCGCGAACGCCTGATCGATGCGGCGTTTCGAGTCACCGAACTATTGACCTTCTTCACGTGTGACGAAAAAGAGGTCCACGCCTGGCTGTTGAAAAGAGGTTCATCAGCCGTCGAAGCTGCGGACTCGATCCACAGTGATTTGGCTCGCGGTTTCATTCGAGCCGAAGTCATGGCCGTGTCGGACCTACTGCGGCTTGGTTCCGAGAAAGAGGTCAAAGCGGCGGGGCTCCACCGACTCGAAAGCCGCGATTACATCGTGCAGGACGGAGACGAAATCGTCGTTCGTCACAATGGCTGAGTCGAGAGCATGCGAGGTTTCGGACTGGGCAATGACCTCACCGAAATCGGGACCTGCCGCGTGCGGATTGCAGAGGAATCCGCCTACAGCTTCACGGTTTCATTCCTGGACAGGGACAGGGTTCCGGCGAGCAGCGATTGTTGAAGCTCTGTGTCACGTAAGCAACCGCCGGATGGAACGCGTTGCGAACGGCGATATCATCCTGGCCGGACAAACCCGGTGACAGCTGCCACTGCGAGTGGCCGGCATCAATCGTCGATAGCCAGGGCAACGCTTTTATGGATCGAATCACAATTCGTCTGACAACGTCCGCGGCGGTGATCGCCGCGACTTTCATTTGTGCAGGCTCAGTGTGTGATGCTGAGCAGAAAGCCGCTTTCACGAATGTGGTGTGCATCGGTGACTATCAGCATCATCTTCAGGGCGTGTGCACGAACGAAGTCGACGCGATTTACTGGTCCTTCACCACCGAGCTGGTGAAGACAGATCGCAACGGTCACGTGAGTAAGAAGATTCCAGTGGTCAATCATCATGGTGACCTGTGCTTCCATTCCGGAAAGCTGTTCGTGGCCGTGAATCTTGGTCGGTTCAACGACCCGAAAGGCAATGCCGATTCGTGGGTGTATGTCTACAACGCGAAAACTCTGGAGTTTCTTTCGAAGCACGCGACTCAGGAAGTGTTTCATGGCGCGGGTGGAATCGGCGTCGTAGATGATCGCTTCTTCGTTGTGGGCGGATTGCCAGACGGCGTCGAAGAGAATTACGTCTATGAATACGACGCCACGTTTCGGTTCGTCCGCAAGCACGTCATCAAAAGTGGATGGACTCAGTTGGGGATCCAAACGGCGACGTATCACGACGATGCATGGTGGTTCGGTTGCTATGGCTCTCCAAAAATACTGGTGAAGACCGACGCGAAGTTTCGCATGCTCGGCCGATACAAGTTTGATTGCTCGCTGGGCATTGTGGGAGTGGCGGAGGATCTTCTGCTTGTCGCGAAAGGTCCTCGCACGCCGGACGGACGTTGCATGGGGTCACTGTT
Source organism: Planctomycetota bacterium (assembly GCA_963579025.1). Classification (GTDB taxonomy): domain Bacteria; phylum Planctomycetota; class Planctomycetia; order Planctomycetales; family Planctomycetaceae; genus CAUZFZ01. The sequence continues at coordinate 66,006 of CAUZFZ010000007.1, forward strand.
TCTGGCGCATCCGGACCCGACGGACGGACTGCGTCAGCTCGCGCAGGTTGTACGGGCGACCGACCCGAACAGCGGCGTTCGAAGCGGAACCTGGCGAGCAGATCGGTTTCGCTACGCAGCAAACGCAGCTTTGCAGACGAGTGAAGATAAAGCCGCGCTGGAGATCGGATTCAAAGGGACGGGCGTAGCTGTGCGTCTGGGTGGTCACAATGTACCGGCGTATGGAAGGCCCAATCTGGGATCGCTGCTTGTCACGGTTGATAAAGGTGAACAGCAGATTCTACGGCCACGTTCACTTCCACGTGAAATTGTGTTGGCGGACAGTCTGCCGCCGGGCGAACACCGTGTGCGGATTGAACACCACGACGATGCCGGTCTTGCCGGCGCTCGTATCGAGTCTTTCGTGACGTGGGACGATGTTCGTGGCTCGCTGCGGTTTCACGTCAGTGGTGAAGAGAACGCACACCTTGTCGATTGCCGCGCCGTCCTCCGCCGCGGCAGGACAATTGTGAGAGATGCACTGGTCAGAAACTGGATGACCGGACAGTGCTCACTCGCGGGACTGCCGCCGGGTGACGATTATTCGCTCGAAGTCGTGGCGACAGGATGGCAGTCCGCACTCTCCGAACCATTCAGCATTGAGGCTGGAAAGCAAACCGAACTGCCACCCATCTATCTGCGGCGGGAGGCGTCGACTGTCACCCAGAGATTTCGGTTTCCACGACTGAATCAGCCGGCCATCCGCAAACCAGGCGAATCGTTCCGTGCCCGATTGCTTGCATTCAACGCAACGATCGATGAGGTGAAGCTCACGCGACGCGTTGGTTCGGCGGTCATCTCACGCACCGCCGAATTCAAAGAGGACGAATCCGCCGCTTATTACTACGACCGTGAGGTAGTCGTGTCGCTCCCGGATGACATGCCGCCCGGGACATACGACCTGACCGTGCAGATCACTGGTGGGCGACGGACAGGGCTTTGCCGTTCCCCTCGCGGCGTGCATGTCGTATCCGACTATCCGACGGATCCCGTGTTCGTCACTTTCGGGCATCTCGACACATCGGCTCAGTACCAGGCCGAGTATCTGAAGCGTCTGGCCTCGATGATCAACCTGCTGGCGCCGGACATGGTTCTGTGCAGTAACGCGTGTAACCCGGCGTATGTTTCGGGAGCGCTGTCAGGACTCAACATGCCGTACGTGATTCACTTTGGGAATCACCAGTTTCCCGGCCACGAGGCGTGGTATGGCGATCCGGTCGGGCTGGTCGACTGTGGTCCCCATGTCAGCATCCTGAACTTCGGGCACCCGTGGCACACCGACAAATCTCGCGCCGAAGCATTGCTGGCTTCACGCCCGAAAACAGCCATCCGAGTGATCAACGCCTTCGAGGCGAATGCTCCGCTCGATCTGCTCGATCGACATCAGGTCCGCATGATTCACGACGCGCACGGCATTGGAAAGAAAGTCATGGATCGCGGCGCGACGCCAACTCGTCGCATTGGCAAGACAAACTCGGAAAGTTTTCGAGTCGTGCGCTTTCGCAACAACGCAGTTGAATCGTGTACCTACAACGGACACGAAAGTTCGCCGATCCCGTTTGGACGTGAGTCGGCGCCACCATTAAGCGTCGCGTTCCGCCATCCCAATGACGGGACACAATCGAGTAACACAGCGACGGTGACGAACCGGCTGGCTGACTCGTACCCGAACGGGCGAGTGACGTTCGTCGTACCAGCGGGTGAATTCCGCATCACCGGAGCCCGCCCAGAGTCGAAGATTTCCAGCGACGACTTTCGATTCCACGTGCTCAATGTCCGGGTCGACATCCCGGCGAGTGGTTCGATCGAGATCGTCGTCGACTCAATTCCGTAAGCCCGCACGCTGCATCGCTGAGCAGGGTTCAACAGCAGCCATCACTGCGACGCAGCGGTGGTTGCCTCGGAAGCATCCGGACTGGTTTCTTCCAGCGGCGGGAGGACCCAGATTTCTCCAAAGTCGTCCGCCTGATCAGCTCGGAAGGCGTGGTGACGCAGGAGTTCGAGAATCGCCAGGAAGATGGCCACGATCCGGCTGCGGTTGGTCGCGTCATCGAAGAGCGAGGTGAAAGCCACGCGGTGCTCGGCACGGACCCGATTACCGATCCGCTCAACGTGGACGGCAATCGGTGTATCGTCGTCGCGAATGCTGCTCTTTTCGTCGAGGACTTTTTTCTCCAGCACGCGAGCCAGAGCACTGACCAGGTCCCACAACTCGACTTCCCGAATCAGGTCGTCGGCCGGGGACTTGCTGATGCGGGGACGCTCACTGGTCAGGCGCGGGTAGCGTTCCTGCCAGTCTGCCGCATGTTCTTCGAGCGCCGACGCGGCGTCTCGATAGCGGCGGTACTCCAGGAGCTGACGGATCAGATCGCTGCGTGGGTCGTCGTGCTCCGTGGCCGCTTCCGGTTCGTCATCTTCTGGTGATGGCAGCACCAGACGGCTCTTGATTTCGGCCAGACTGCTGGCCATGACAACGAACTCGCCGACAACGTCCAGGTCGAGTAGCTCGATCACCGAAATGAATGTCTCGAACTGCTTCGTGATCCGTGCGATGGGCAGGCTGCGCACATCCAGCTCGTCGCGACGGACCAGATACAGAAGCAGGTCCAGCGGTCCGCAATACAAATCAAGCTCGACGCGCCAAGCGGCCATACGAGTGGTTTCGGGATGAAGGGACGTGTGCCGCGCACGATATATCAAACGCCCACGAGCCACGACCCCTCCTGCCGACGAGTCTTGTTGCACACCAGACATGGAACACTGTCGTGAAGCTGTAGGCGGACTTCTCCGAAATCCGCACGCGGCAGGTCCCGATTTCGGAGAAATCGGGCTACGGCTCAGGCACGGACGAGATGTGCGAACCGCCTCAGTGTCGTTCGTGAAAGAACTGCCCGGCGGGACCTGTATTCAATGTCGGCGGATTTGATGCCCGATGTGGGCACTTCGCGATCACCGTCACTCGATTCGGAGTTGCGGCACTCCAGGAACTCAGTTCGTCAACGCGACAGGCAGGCATGACGCACCGTGGTGCATTAGAATCGGATTCGTCTTCACCAAGGGGAAACGATTCCATGCTGTCACAACTCGCGCGACTGACCATCCCGCTGCTGCTGATTCTTGCCTTCAGCGCGGGATGCGGCACTGAAAGTTCGGCACCTGAAGTGCCGACAGTTTCGGCTGCCGGGTCGACTCAAGTTGATTCAGACAACTCCGACACGCAATCCACATCCGCCTCGGAGCAGGAAGCGAATGGCACTGGTGATTCCGACGCAGCAAGCCAATCTGAACCCGACGTTACGCGTCCGCAGGGCATGGTCTGGGTTCCGGGCGGCTCGTTTCAAATGGGGAGCCCGGACGGGTTTCCCGATGAGCTGCCAATCCACGAAGTCGCGTTGGACGGATTCTGGATGGACGAGACCGAGTTGACCGTGGCCGAGTTCAAGCGCTTCGCCGACGCGACCGGATACATCACCGTCGCGGAACGAACGCCGAAACGTGAAGACTTTGTCGGGCAGCTCAGCCCCGAGGAGATCGCTGCAATTAAGGATGATGTGCTGGTGCCTGGGTCCATTTGCTTCAACCCGAAGTTCGACCGAAACACGTTTCCGAAAGGCCGCCGGCCGACCCCCGCAGAGATTTACCTTGTCTGGAAGTACGAAAAAGGCGCCAACTGGCGACACCCTGACGGTCCCGATTCCGGGATCGAGGACCGGCTTGACCACCCGGCGACTCACGTCGGCTGGGATGATTGCGTCGAGTACTGCAAATGGGCAGGCAAGCGACTTCCGACCGAGGCTGAATGGGAATTTGCTGCCCGCGGAGGGCTGGATGAAAAGACGTATCCGTGGGGTGACCAGCGAGAACCGGGCGGCCAGTGGATGACCAATATCTGGCAGGGTGAATGGCCGTTTGAGAATTACGTCCAGGACGGATTTGAGACGACCGCTCCCGTGCGCAGCTACAAACCCAATGGCTACGGCCTTTATGAGATGTCCGGCAACGTGTGGGAATGGTGCCACGACTGGTACCAGGCTCAATTTTACGCCGCCAGTCCGTCCAGGAACCCTCGAGGGCCCCTTGAAAGTTATGACCCGGTTGAGCCGCAGATACCGAAGCGAATTCAGCGGGGCGGCTCGTTCATGTGTAATGCCAACTACTGCACGGGGTACCGGGTCGCAGCACGTATGAAGGGCGATCCGATGTCAGGAACCTGGCACTGCGGATTTCGATGCGTTGTTTCCAGAAGCATGTATGAGCAATTCCGTAAATCTCCGGGTGCCCGCGTCGCCGCCAGGCCGTCGACGAGTCCTCAGAATGAGTAATCAGGTGGCGAATCACCACAATGCGCGTGCTGCTTGACACTCACAGAACGGACGCTCAGAATCAGCTCTGTTTTCCACATCCTCTTTGACATCCTTGAGTTACTGACAATTCCAGCTGTCAGTTTTCCCACGTGACTCTGGGATTTCCCGTTTGAACATCTGGGCCGTTGCCGGACAGCTCGCCGCAGGGCGAGTTGTTTCCCATCAGTGCGTGTCGCACATGTTGACCTCACATCACGGAGTTAAGCGATGGCTGACATTGCCAGGCAGCTCGTCGACCGCGGCCTGATTAGCGAAGACCAGCTTTCCGAAGCCGAAGGCATGGCGGCGAGTCTGGGTATCCGTGTCGAGGACGCGCTGGTGCGGCTCGACTATGTCGATGCCACCGAAGTCACCTCTGCGCAGGCGCAGGAATTCGGGTATGACGCGATCGATCTTGGGACGCTCCAGATTCCCCAGGCCGTCATCACACTCGTTCCGGAATCCGTGGCCCGTGAGAACGTCGTCCTGCCGCTTCGCATGGAAGGCGAATCGCTGGTCGTCGCGATCAACGACCCGATGAAATTTGAAGTCATCGATAAGCTGAGGTTCATCCTCAACCGCGAAATCAAGTGTGAAGTAGCCGCCAACGACGCGATCCTCACGGCCATCAATCGTCACTACGGTCAAAGTGAGACGGAATCCGTCGATTCCATGCTGCAGGAGTTCACGGAAACCGCGATCGACTTTACTCAGACGGAAGTGTCGGAAGCGGAAACGACGGGCGATGGCAATCCCGAAAACGAAAGCTCGCCGATCATCCGGCTCGTGAATCTCATTGTCAGCGAAGCGTTGAACATGCGTGCGAGCGACATCCACATTGAGCCTTTCGAGGACCGCATCCGCATTCGTTACCGGATCGATGGGAAGCTGGTCGAGCGGGACAGTCCACCTAAGCGACTGCTGGCATCAATCGTCTCCCGTATAAAAATCATGGCCTCAATTGACATATCCGAAAAACGTAGACCCCAGGATGGACGTATCAAGACGCGTGTAGGGGCAAAGGAAATCGACCTGCGTGTCAGCATTATGCCGTCCAACCACGGCCAGGCTATTGTGCTGCGAATCCTTGATCGCGACAGCATCAAGATCGGTATCCGGAACCTCGGCTTTTCTGAGGAGAACTACAGGACCTTTCAGAACATCATCCGCCGTCCCAACGGAATCTTTCTTGTTACAGGCCCGACCGGTAGCGGCAAGACAACGACGCTCTATAGCGCGATCGGTGAACTGAACCGGCCCGACAAGAAGATCATCACTGCGGAGGACCCCGTCGAGTATCTGCTGCCGGGGATCAATCAGTGTGAGATCAGAACGAAGATCGGGTTGACCTTTGCGTCCGTCATCAAATCGATGCTGCGTCAGGCTCCCAACATTATTTTAGTTGGAGAGATACGCGACCTGGAGACAGCGGAGATGGCTATCCAAGCCAGTCTTACGGGACACTTGGTTTTTAGTACTCTCCATACGAACGATGCGCCCGGCGCTATTACGCGATTGATAGATATGCATGTACAGCCATTTCTCGTGGCATCGAGTGTCATGGCGGTGTTGGCCCAGCGACTGGCACGTCGAATCTGTTCCAAATGCAATGAGCCATACAAGCCAAGCGAAAGCGAAATACAACACTTCGACCTGACTCCCGAAATGATCGATAACGCCACTTTCATGCGCGGCCGTGGGTGCAACAACTGCCACCACACCGGATTCCGTGGACGTGTCGCAGTGCATGAGCAAATGATCATGAACGCTGCGATTCGAGAGATGACATTCAATCGCGAGCCAACTCAGAACATTCGCCGTCAGGCACGTCTGTTCGGGATGAAAACGCTCGTCGATGATTGCGTCGACAAAGCCCTGACTGGAGTGACGCATCTCAGCGAGGCCTACCACCTCGAGAAGGGCGGCCACTAACACCGGTGACCTGTGGCCAGGGTCATCCCCATAACCCAGAACTACTGGCGGGCCAATCGCAGGCATAACCGACTATCGGGACTGCGCGGCGAGAGCGAGGCATTTTGCAACACTCGACGATACGGGCGAGCCCCCAATGGAACGAGCGAGATACGAATACTGATACGACAAGTCGCACGGCTTACCGCGACACCAGCCACTGAGCACATTTGACACGTTTCATGGATTCAAATGAGTAGCTGCGGAATAATTCGGTCAGGCCCCGGCGTGCCGCCTGGCCTGATCCTCCACCGTAACCTCGGGGAAGATTTGCCCGATTGATGAGGGTTCTGGATGGCCATCGTACAGATTGACAAGCTGCTTGAGACTGTCGTCAAGGAGAAGGTAAGCGATCTGCATATCGTTGTCGGACAGCCTCCGGTCGTGCGCCTTGGTGGTCATATGGTTCGACTGGAGACGAAAGACCTGGAGCCGGACGACACCGTCTCACTGATGAAGAGCATCACACCAGAGCGGAATCAGCAGGAGTTGCAGGAGACCGGTTCTTCCGACTTTGGATTTGCGTTTGGCGATAAGGCTCGCTTCCGCGTCTCGGTCTTCAAACAGAAGGGCCGAATCTCAATCGTCCTGCGGCGAATTCCCAACGAGTTTCTACCGCCTGAAGTCCTGGGGCTTCCGCCCGTCTGCATGGAACTGATTCAGCGTCCACGTGGCCTGTTCCTTGTTACCGGCCCGACAGGCAGCGGCAAGACCACCAGCCTGGCCAGCATGATCAACTGGATGAACCACAATATGGATCATCACATCATCACGCTGGAAGACCCGATCGAGTACTACCACGAGCACCAGAAGTCGACCATTAACCAACGGGAAATTGGTACCGACTGCCCTTCGTTTGCTGAGGCTCTGCGTCGCGCGCTGCGGCAGGACCCCGACGTGATTCTCGTTGGCGAAATGCGCGACCTGGAAACAATCGAATCAGCGATTACGGCTGCCGAAACCGGGCACCTTGTGTTCGGAACACTGCACACCACGGGCGCCCAGGGCACAGTGGACCGAATCATCGACGTGTTTCCCACGACTCAGCAGGCCCAGATTCGAACACAACTGTCTGTGGGCATCCTGGGAACGCTCAGCCAGGCATTACTGCCTAAGAAGCCGAAGGGCCTGGTGGCGGCCTACGAGATGCTGGTGGTCACGCCGGCGATTGCCAACCTGATCCGCGAAGGAAAGACATTTCGCATTAACTCAGCGGTTCAGACCGGACGAAAGTTCGGCATGCAGCTTCTGGATGACGCGCTGTTTGAGCTGTGGAGCAAGGGAACGTGCGAAGAGAAGGACTGCATTAATAAATCCAACCAGCCCGAAGAGCTGCAGGCCAAGATCAATGCAGCCAAGCGCGGAATGCTTGATGATGAAGAGGACGAGGATGACGACGATGAATACGAATATGAGTAGGCGGTAGTACGCAGTTGTGGCATTGCAGTCACCCAGACCTGTCAAAACAGCAATTTACGTGCGGCCCGCCGTGGTCGCTCCTGCCGGAACTGAGAGATGCCCGCACGAAAACTTGGACAGATACTCGTTGACTTTGGTTACATAACCGATGATCAACTCTGGGACGTGCTCGAAGAGCAGAAGCAGAGTCCCGGAGAGGTCATCGGCCAGGTCGCGGTCCGCATGAGCCTGGTCACTGCCGAGCAGGTCACGGAAGGCCTGGCCGAGCAGTGGGGCATGCCCGTCGTCAATCTCGGCGACACCAACATCGCGCCGAAGGTGCTTGAGCTTGTGCCTCAGACCATGTGCGAGCTGTACAAGATCATGCCCATTTCTCTGGTGAACGAAGTGCTCACCGTGGCGATGGCCGACCCGCAGAATGTCTCGGCGCTCGACGACCTCAGGAATTTCCTTGGTTATGACGTCCGCGGTGCGGTTTCCAGCGAGGAAGATGTCGATGCCGCGATCGAGCGATACTACTCCGAGAGTGAAGAGAGTATCGAAGACGTCATCAACAACATGGAAGACGCGCCTGGACTGGGTGCAGACGGCCGCGAGGGCGCCTTTGATATCGGCTCCGAAGATGAACTTGTCAATTCCAGTCCGATCCGCAAGCTGCTGAATATGGTCCTGTTGCTGGCCATTAAGGACAAAGCCAGTGACATCCACTTCGAACCGTTCGAAGACGAGTTCAAAATCCGCGTCAAAGCCGATGGAGTGCTGTACGAGATGGTGCCTCCGCCGCGCCACCTTGCCAACGCGATCACGACGCGGATCAAGGTCATGGCCAACCTTGATATTGCCGAACGACGTCTTCCGCAGGACGGACGAATCGAGCTGAATGTCGGCGGGAACCCTGTCGACCTGCGAGTCAGTGTGCTGCCGACGATGTTCGGCGAGTCCGTCGTCATGCGAATCCTGGACCGTACGGTCGTACAGCTCGATCTGGCGAAGATCGGCATGGACCCCACGACGCTGAACCGTTTCCGCCAGTCGCTGAAACTGCCGAATGGAATCGTGCTGGTGACGGGCCCGACAGGTAGTGGCAAGACGACGACGCTTTATTCAGCGCTGAATGAGCTGAACGACATCGAAACAAAGATCATTACCACCGAAGACCCGATCGAGTACGACATTGACGGTCTCCTTCAGGTACCGGTGAACCCCGATATTGAAGTTACCTTTGCTTCCGTGTTGCGAGCGATTCTCCGGCACGATCCCGACAAGATTCTGGTCGGAGAGATTCGTGATTATGAAACTGCCGAAACCGCCATTCAAAGCGCTCTCACAGGGCATCTCGTATTCAGCACACTGCATACAAACGATGCGCCGGCCACGATTGCCCGTCTCAGAGATATGGGTGTCCCGCCATTCATGATTACTGCGACAGTCGAATCAGTCCTTGCCCAGAGGCTGGTGCGGCGCATCTGCACGGATTGCCGGACTGAATTCGAGCCTAGTGATGAGCTGTTGATAGAATTGCAGCTCCCGATCGAGCGGGCCCGGCAATACAAGTTTTACTACGGAAAAGGGTGTCCTCGTTGTAACAACGGTGGTTACAAGGGCCGCTGTGGACTCTACGAATTACTGACGGTCAACGACGATATTCGCGATCTTATTGCGTCCAACGCATCAACCGATGAATTGCGCAATCTCGCGAGGACTCACGGCATGACCACACTGAGAGAGTCTGGCCTGAAGCTCATTTTTGATGGCGTAACGACAATCGATGAGATCGTTCGCGAAACGGGCATGGAAGACGTGGGTTAGGCCTGCACAACAATAACTTTCCGCATGTACCCTCTCCCCGTCGGGGAGAGGGCAGGGTGAGGGGCAAACGAAAACGGCAAGTTATTGTTGTGCAGCTCCTTAGCGAAGTTCCGTGCCGTTTTGCGTTACACGTATTCAGTGACAAATCGTGACCCGCATGTCGGGTCGACATTAATCACAGTCTGAGAATGGAGCAGCCGGATGCCCGTCTACCAGTACGAGGCGATGGACAACAGCGGTTCGGAGATCAAAGACTCCATTGAAGCCGAGTCCGAAGCCGAAGCTCAACAACTGATCCGTGACAAAGGCTTCTTTGTCACGAACATCAATGAGCAGGCGAAGAAGAAGAAGAAAAAGAAGGCCGCTGCAAAGAAAACCGGCGTCAAGAAGAAGAAGAAGGCTTTTTCAATCGGCGGCGTCCCGTCCAAACAACTGTGTACCTTCACACGGCAATTGTCGACACTTCAGGACGCTGGCCTGCCGATTCTGCGCAGTCTGAAGATCCTGGAAGGACAGTCGAAACCAGGCCCCCTGAAAAACGCGCTGGACGGCACGATCGAGGACATTGAATCGGGCAGTACGATGTCCGAGGCAATGGCCAAGCAACCCAAGGCGTTTGACGAACTCTACGTCAACATGGTTCGGGCCGGTGAGGCCAGTGGTGCACTCGAACTCATTCTGCAACGACTGGCTGACTTCAAGGAGCGTTCTCAGTCGCTGAAGAAGAAGGTTCAGGGGGCCATGATCTACCCCTGTGCCGTCGTGACCGTGGCCGTCGGAATTGTCGGCTTCATCATGTACTGGATCATCCCGAAGTTTAAGGCCATCTTCGAAGGCTTCGGCACCGAGCTACCCAAAATCACGGAACTGCTTATCGCGACAAGTGACATGGTGGTCAACTACTTCTATCTCGGACCGGCAATTCCGATTGTCATCTGGCTGTTTCTGAAAATCATCAGAAAGAACAAAACCGGTGAGTACATCGTCGACTACTGCTCCCTGCGGATACCACTACTCGGCAACATCCTGTCGAAGTCAACCACTGCCCGGGTCATGCGTACCCTGGGAACGCTCATCTCTTCCGGTGTACCAATCCTGGAGGCCATGACGATTGCCCGGGACACGGCGGGGAACGCCGTTTTCAAACGAGCGTTCGACAATATCTACGCGGCAATCCGGGAAGGTGAATCAATCGCCCAACCGCTGAAAGAAGCACGGATCGTTGACGATCTGGTTGTCAATATGGTGGACGTCGGCGAGGAAACCGGTGCCCTGGACGTGATGATGTACAAGGTCGCCGACATGTACGACGAGGAAGTCAATGTCCTCGTCGATGGTCTGGTCAAGCTGATCGAACCGATGCTGGTTGTTGTGCTTGGTCTTGTGGTTGGCTTTATCGTCATCGCCCTCTTCATGCCGCTGATTAAATTGCTCAACGACCTGTCTTAACAGGACATTCTGGCGGCGGGCCAGTCTCTCTCACATTCTTACGATCAATTCCCAGCGAGATACGAGCGAAGGTCGCTTGATCGACGGGGAACGTCCAGCCTGGTTTATCGATCGGCTGAAGGAGTCAAAATCATGCAGACAAACGTAACTCGTACAGACAGTAACCGTTCTGGCTTTACGCTGATCGAAATCATGGTGGCGATAACCATCATTGCCATCCTTGCCGGGCTGCTGTTACCAGCCCTCAGTGCTGTGCAGCGCCGAGCCAGGACAGCCGAGGTGAAGGCCGATATCGACAAACTGTCTGCCGGCATTCAGGCGTTCAATACGCGGTTTGGGGTGATTCCACCCAGTTCCATCACTCTGTACGAACGCAAGGCGGACAAATCCGGTGGTCCACTTGACTGGGCTGATGACCCGAGGAGTCGCGGGATCATTAAGAGGATTTGGCCGCGGTTCGACTTCAGCATCGACCGTGAATTCGATGGCACTGCGGGAAAGACAGGAGTGGTCAACCTGGATGGTGCCGAGTGCCTGGTCTTCTTTCTTGGTGGCGTGGTGGACCTTGATACCGGTCTTCCGCTTGGAAGTCGGGGTAGTGGCGCCTATATCGGATTCTCTAAGGACCCGGCCAACCCAATCAAACGCGACTCGAGTGCTGTCTCCAGCCGTGATGGTCCCTTCTATGAGTTTAAGGGTGGGTTCGACGCAAGTGTTGATCCACCGGTCCCGCTGGGCGACAGCCGCGTGCGAGATCTCGATAGCGACAACTATCTGGAACTGCTTGACACACTGCCAAGTCAAACGACTCCCTACGTCTACTTCAGCAGTTACGGTGGGACTGGTTATCGAAACAACGACAACGCCAGTCGGATCGCGAGCCCGTACTTCAAGGACGCAGCCAAAAGGAATCCTTTCAAGGCTGACTCGTTCCAGATCATCTCACCAGGCTCAGATTTGGAATACGGCACGGGAGGACACCTGGGCGGATCCGGATCGTTGTCCGCTGCGGATGCTGACAATATCACGAACTTTCACGGCGGCCGTCTTGAGGACTCGTGAGCGTGATGCGGAAACTCACATGCTGTGCAGCAATCGCTGAGGAGAGTTGTATGTGGAAGCCTGAGCCCAATATTTATGCGGATAATCGCCGGGGTTTTACGCTCATTGAGCTCATGATCGTGGTGGCGATCGTGGCGTTTCTGGCCAGTGCGTTGGGAGTCACCATTGTCAATATGGGAGCGTCCGCTCGCGAAGCGCAGACCGTGGCCACAATCAACAAGATCAATGGTTTGATCAACGAACGGCAGAGAGGTCTGGAACGGGCATACGAGGGCAACGATTTCAGGCGAGAATTGAGCTTTCAGAAACGACGTCTCGAACAACTGGGTCTGTTCGGGATCTCCCCATCTGCAATCGAAACAGTGGCTCGGAAGGATTTCTTTCGTAAGTTCTTTCCCCAACGCTTTGCGGAGATGGCCGATAATGATTCCGACGGTATACCCGATCGGATCGCGTTCGATGAGGTCTATGGTGAAAAAGTGGACCCCGTGAACCCACCTGTACGGTGGGCTCCCGCTGCGGCAAATATTCAGCGGTATCCCGTGGGGCATGATCCGGCGACAGAGAGTTCAGAGATTCTTTACTTCGCGCTCACTCGCATGGATGCTTTGGGATTTCCGCTGGTTGGCGCCGATGAGTTTCTCACGCAGGAAGTCGCTGACTCGGACGGTGACGGACTACCGGAGTTTGTTGATGGTTGGGGAAACCCACTGCGTTTCTATCGCTGGCCAACAAGATTGATAAAGCCGTTCGGTCTCCTTGGTCACGATCAAGGGTCAGGTAGAGCCTCGTTTGATGACGATGGGATTGCAGGCACGGACGATCTGTTCGAAATCGGCACTCCGGGGACGGACGATGTGGTGATCGATCCAACCGTTCGATTCCTTGCCGGGAACTACGCACTCGGGTTGCCCAGGCCACCAGGTGTGACAGGGCAGTACGACATGTTGAATGAGGATCCTGATGACCCCTACGGACTTTTGCTGGCCGAAGTGAAACGACTGGCAGCTCGAGGAATCGATGCCACCCTGCGGATCAGTGAAACGCATTACCACACGATTGATACATTCCATAAGCCTCTGGTTGTCTCAGCCGGGCCTGATGGACTCCTGGGGCTCTTCGAGCCACAAGAGATCTATGAGGACGTCAATGGCAATGGCACCCTGGACACGGGCGAAGATGTGAACCGTAGTGGCTCACTGGATACGCCAACGGCAGACATCGACGGCGACGGCACTGTGGAGCAGGTGCAGGGGCATCTGGCGATGCCACGCGGAATACCGAGCCCGCTGGGGAATTCAGAACTCCCGGACTTTGGCGCTGCTGATGACATTACGAATCTCAACAGACGGGCGGGAGGCTAAGTCTATGGTCAAGCTCGATCTAACACTCGCGAATCGGCGTGGCGCGTCCGCACGGTCGCGCGCGGCATTCACGATCATTGAAATGCTCATCGTGGTGACGATTCTGCTGCTGCTCACAACATTTACGGCCGTTGCGATTGACTTTACTTTCAAAGCCGAGCGGATCGGCGCAGGGGCACGACAGGTTCAGTCACTTTTTCAGGGGGCGCGGGATCGTGCCATTCACGCTCGTGAACCACGTGGCGTGCGACTGCTGCTGGACCAGGATGCTGAAAACGGTCGCATGGTTTCCTCAATGATTTATGTCGGTGCCTCAACGACCTGGAGCGAAGGGACGCTTGAGCTTAAGCGGTCGGACTTTGACAACGACGGCACGGTCGATGGGGGAGACCCACGTATCTTCATGATTGATGGTTCAACAGACTCATTGTGGGCAAATCTCAAGACCCGTGGGTACCTGGGCATCAATGAGGACTGGAATGGTAACGGTGTGAGGGATGCCGGAGAGATTGATGAGAATGGAAACGGGTTGCTTGATGTGGATGCCCCACGCATCAAAATTCCAGGAGACAACAATGGGACCTGGTACACAGTGATCACGTACTACCTGGGGCGCGATCCGGCATTTCCGAATCGGTTGCGACTCGTGCGACCATATCGTGATCCCGGAACGACTCCTGCAGGCACGGTTGACGCATTCGAGGGGACCGGTCCGCAAACCTACAGGCTGGAGTTACCGCCCCGCATTCTTCCCGACGCGCAACCCGTATTACTGCCGGAGAACGTGGTCATTGATCTTGATGCCTCCGACGTTCCCGGGTTCTGGCGGCCAGCCGATTCAACGGCTGGATACGCAGTGCCTTACGCCTCGCGCATGGACATCATGTTTTCCTCGCATGGGACTGTCGTTGGTTCCACTGCGGCGGCCGGTCTGATCCATCTCTACATTGGCCAGCGCGATGATGTGTTCAATCTGACGACCGGCTCACTGGTCAACACGCTTCGCCGGGCTCCTGTCAACAAAGGTGACTCGCCTGGCGTCCCCATCGACCCGACGGAAGACACAAACGGCAACGGTGTTTTGGACAGTGGCGAAGACAAGAATGGCGACGGAGAGCTGAACACGGTCGTGATCGGTGACCGCGCTCTGGTCAGTGTGGTGACATCAACCGGGAAGATCACGTCGCAGCCAATCAATTTCACCGATAGCGACGGAAACGGACTGGCGGACGACCCGTACCTGTTCGCGGAAACAGAGGGGCAAAGATGAGATTCACCAGCTCGAACTGGCCGCAGACACGTCGCCGGCGTTCGAAGCGCGGCGGTACAACTCTGACAGAAGTCCTCATGTCGCTGATGCTGATGGGCATCGGTGTGGTCTCCCTGGCAACGTTGTTTCCAATTTCGGCTTTGCGTGTGCTGGAAGCGACGCACATGACCAACTCGACGGTGTTGCGATTCAACGCCGAGGGCGTTCTGGATGCCTTGCCACAACTCGTGTTTGACCCGGATGGTAATCCGCGAACACGGCACAGTGGCACGAACTATATTGTCGACCCGTTGGGTATCTGGGATTTGGCAACGCAACTTTCCAAGCCGGTGTCTGATTCGTCTTTTACACGCTTTGAATACAACCGGCCAACGGCGATCACACGACCGGGGACGGGATTTCAAACGTGGTTCCTGGGGGAAAATTCGACCAGTCCTGCGTTGTTTACCAGTCTGGGAGCTGCCCAGGATCTGACGTCGCTACCTGATACTCTCACACAGGTCGCTGAAGCGACACTCGCAGATCCGTTCTCATCGATTACGGCGACTTCAGTGACGTTCCCGACAACCGACGGCATGGACGCGCTCAAGGCGTCGATCGATACCGCTGTCACAGCGGGCGTGACAGACGCCGGATGGCGTGTGACGCTGTTTGATGCATCCGGTGCGTTCAGCGAGGTCCGGACGGTTGAAGTTGTCACGGGCAATCCTTCTGGCAGCACCGTGAGGTTTGTGGAACCGTTGACAACGGCCATGCAGTCCGCGGGCGTCGGCCTGGTCCGACTTGAATTCGTCGACCAGTTCTACACTTACATGTATTCCGTGCGGAACAGCGGCGGTAATGTGAATGTGGATGTTGTCGTGTTCTTCAAACGTGATCTCAGCGAGTTATCGCAGCAGGTCTACATTGCCGACATGCGCCGGTATGACCTCGGCTCTGGCTCTCCGCCGAAACCCGGTGTTGATGGTTTCGACGACAATGGTGACGGAATCGACGACGACATCCGCGAAATCGGGACAGCCGACTCAGACGACACCGTCAATAATGCAGTCCTTGTTGATTGGAATCCGGCGCTTTACACGGCGGCGCCGGAACCGCCTCCGCTCCGGCGTGGAGGTTATGTCTACGATCCCGTGAATGGGTTGTGGTATCGCATTCAGTCCATTGCAGCGGGCGACCCGGACGGTGACGGAACGGCCAACGACGATGCTGCGACGTTGCTTCTGGACACGGCCATCCAGCGGGACAACACCGAAGACCTGAATCACGTTCCTGGTGTGGCTCCGGCACTTGATTTGCCCGGAGAAGACCGGAATGGCGATGGGATGATCGATAAGGGTGGGCTGATCATTCCCAGGGGCGTGATTGCCGTATTCCCGTTGCGTGCCAAACGGCTGGATTGAATCCGAACGGGCTGACTTCAGGAGAGAGCGGAGAGATTCATGTATTCGGTCATTTCAGAACACAATGCACGTCACGACCACGGGGCCAATCGTCGGTCCGGCTTCACGATGGTCGAGATGCTGATCTCGGTGGCGCTCGTCCTGTTGATGATGACACTCTTCGCGCAGGTGTTCGAGCTGGCGTCGGGATCGATCACGCTGCAGCAGGCCCTGGCCGAAAACGATCAGCAACTCAGAACGTGCGTCACTATCATGCGGGCTGATTTGCGAAAGCGCACGTTTCGCGATGTTGTTCCGTTTCGGGAATCCCAGGTCGGAGCGGGGTCTCTGTCTCCGTTTTACCAGCGACGAGGATATTTCTATATCTCGACCAACGATCCGAACAATCCGCGGGACACAATGCTGCAATTCACTGTGCAGTCAACGGTCCTGATCGACAGTTCTGACGAGACAGAGTACCACGGCAAGGCGGTAGAGCTGAGTGGCAGTTTCCTGGACAACGAAAACCAGCCAGAGCACGACGACGGACAGATCTCGCCAAATGGAGCCGCCAGTTCGTCAGCCGCGCAGGTCAGCTACTTCCTGCGCAGCGGACGACTGTATCGGCGCGTTGTGCTGCTGAGAGACCCGTGGGAATCGGGCGGCGACCAGCCGCTGCAGACGTTCCCAGGGCCTCCAGTCGATTACTTTGACCACAGTTCGTCATTGATACTGACTGGCAATCAGTATGCCCGTAGAAGTGGTGCGGCCGGTGAATTCTGGGAGGACTTCGATTTCGCAGCGTACGCGTCGTCCGGCGCGAAGTTCCTGGGTATGGATTCATTGCACAACGACGGCTCAACGGGCACTCAGTTTTTCGGCCCTCAAGAGTTTGAGTTGAGTCTCGGAATTCCGCGTTTCCGATTTGGATTCGACCAGGCCACCGGAATTTCGCGTGAATTCAGTCACTTCGATCCGGGCACATCAGGCGCGTACTTCCTTGGCCGTTACACACATGAAGAAACGTCTCACCCGAATTTCAACTTTCCGCAGACGGGCTCCAACCCGTTCAGCTATGCCGTTACGCCCGTTGATACCAATCTGGATGAGGTCGTGGATGCATTTGCCAATGGACCCCGCCGCGGCGAAGACCTGCTGCTGAGTCACGTCCATTCGTTCGAGATTCTGGTCTGGGATACTCGCATGGGCGCGTTCGTGCCATTGGGGCATTCGCTGACGGATGCTTCTGGATTTGAAGGAGATTTTCATATCAACCGAAATCGGCAACTGGCCGCTGGATTGACTGTTGTTCCGGGAGATCCTGCTGCGTTTACCGCAGCAGGCTGGCACGGTCACGTGTTCGACACGTGGCACTCGACGATCGACTTCGATAATGCAGATATGGACGACAATAATTCAACTGGGCAGGATCCGCCTCCTTACCGTCCGCTTGTCTATTACCCGTCTCGCTCGGGCTATCGAACACCACTGAAGCCGGACTGGGCGACGGGTGCTGTGTACGAGAGCGAAGACGCGAATCGGAACGGCCGTCTGGATCCAGGAGAGGACGCTGCCAATGCCAAGTGGCCTGTTGCCAACGGTCGGCTCGATGGCGATATCGTGTTTCCGACCGGGACGACGGGCAACTTTGATCTCTACTACGAGTGTGTCCTGCCGGGAACTGCGGGTTCCGCCGCGAGCGACGAGCCGATTTGGCCGCAGACGAAAGGTGGCAAGACGCTGCGTCCGATTGGCGGCGAGCCTCAGTTTGTTGCTGTACCTAACATCGTTCCACTGAGTTCTATTCAGATTCGCGTAAGGTTTCTTCACGTACCCAGTAATAAGATCCGGCAACTGACGCTGGTCCATTCACTGGTCGACAAGCCGCTGTAGTGTTGCGGATTCAGTGACGGGGAATCATTTGGTTCCCGCAGAGCCGCAAAGCGGCGCAAGGTAATAGCCTGGGGCGCAAGCCCCAGGACGACAGTCAACCGACACATTGAGCCGTGAAGTCGCGGGAGGTGTCATGGCGGAATTGAAAATGTTCAACGCCTGCCGCCGCTTCGCGGCTCTTGAGTCCGGGCCACACCTCAATCCTGGGGGCTTGCGCCGCTTGAACTTGCACACTTTTGGAATGCGACGATGCATCGTCGCTTTCCCATTTTCCCATTCTCGGCGAAGCCGCTTACTCTTCCGTGTCTTTTCCTCGGTTCATCCTGGACGACATGGCAAACCCGCCGTCGTAATGAGATGGAAAACGGCTGCGCCGCAAAAGTGGCTTCGCCACGATACGAAAGCGGTGATGCATCACCGCACTCCAGAATTTGTACAACCTCAATACTTGCTCCCCAGGCTATCACCTGACGCCGCATTGCGGCTGAAGATCGGGAATCAACTGGTTCCTGCTTTCCCAAAGTCTTGAACTCGGTTCACACGGTTGATCGCAGGTAGACCCTGCGGGAGACGAGCGATGCGTATTATGCAAATCAAACTACGTCGAGTATCCCTTGCCGCTGCGGCAGAGGATGGAAGTGTTGGACGATCGTCGCGTGCCCGGCGGCGGGGGTCGACTCTGCTGATTGTGATCGCCCTGACGGGAATGCTGGCACTGCTTGGTGTCATGTTCTTTTCGTTCGCGTCTCAGGAAATGGAGAACGCGCGCAACTTCAATCGAGCAGCAGCCCGGCTGGAGAATCCGGAACACCCGGCGAAAGTGTATTTTGATTTCGCGCTGCAGCAGATCATCCAGGGATCAGACCCCAACCAAAAGAACAGCGCCCTTTACGGGCCGCGTCATTCAATCATCGGCAGCCTGTTTGGCCATGACTCGCATCCGTTTAATGGCCAGGGTGTGACGCTCATGCATTTTGTGAATACTGCCACCACCTTTGAACCGTTGGTTTACCAGAATGGCATTCCGCAGAGCGTTCCGTTCAAGCCGGATACAAACAACTGGTGGGACGACCCTCAGGTCTTGCTCGGATTCAACGATTCTCCAGCCGCAAACTATGACCCGGATGCAGCAGACCCGACGATCAAAGCTGAGCGCAATCTGGCGTCACTTCCGGCTCCGGATGTGGACTACACGTATCCCGACCTGAACAACGTGTTCCTTGCGTATCGCGGTTACACCAGGACTCAATACAACGAGGATGTCAACAACAACGGTACGCTCGATCCCGGTGAAGACCTCAACGGAAACGGCACGTTAGAAGTCAATGTGTTGAAGTTGCAGCTCGTCATCAAGCCGTCGTATCACCGGCCAGAGGTTCTTGCAGCAATCGAGACCAGCAGCAGTGAGGACACCAACAACAACGGTATTCTGGATGTCGGCGAAGACACAAACGGCAACGGAATGCTGGATATTGAAGACTTCGACGGCGATGGAATGCCCGCCAAAGAGGATGTCAATGGTGCCGGCGGACTTGAAGTCAACGAGGATACCAATGGAAATGGGATACTCGATGGTTCGGAAGACGCGAACGGAAATGGTGTTCTGGATGTCGAGGATTTTAATGCCAACGGGACTAACGATGATTTGCTCGTACGCGATCCTCATTGGGCTTACAACGCCTGGACGAAGAATCGCGTTATGCGTGCCCATCCTGGACATATTGCTTATGTGATCGACCCGCAGACGCGACTGGCTGTTCCAACCGAGATACGTCGATTCCTGGATGACGACACGACTGATCCGGGGGATCTTGCAATCATCGCTGGGTTGCCCGGGGGGAGTGGTGGATTCAAGTTTCGCGTTGATCTGGACAGTGATGGGATTGTCAATGAGCAGGGCGTGTGGAGTTTTGGACGACCCCGCGCGGGACAGGATTTCCAGTACGAATACGACGTCGATAACGACAACGATGGAGAACGTGACGGCGTTCTCATAGACCTGTCGTATCGACCTGAGCAACGCCCCTCGGATGGTGCTCTGTATGTGCCGATGTTCTCAGCGACCATCTACGACGCCGCCGGCCTGTTCAATCTGAATATGCACGGGAACCTCTCAGGCGATACTCGTGAGCCGGCTGTGACCGGGTCCGGTACGTTTGGGGACAACGCCAGCGTTTCACGATCGCTGCATGGGCTGGCACCATCGGAAATTAACCTGATCTGGGGGCTGATCGGGCATGTCGGTCAAGAAATTGACGCATCTTCCTTGACGGATTACAGCACGTACTTCAACCGAATTCCTCCGGCGGTCGATGTGGCGATGGATTCGGGCCTGGAATCGTTAAGGAAGCGGATTGAGCTGGCCAACATGGCTCTGTGGTGGTTGAACAAGGGGCGAGTGGAGTTTGGCGCCGCTGCCCAGATTCATACTGGGCGACTTGGTGAAGAGGACCGTATGTGGCAAGTGTATTTCGATGCCGGAAAATCGAACCTGATCGCTCAAAACGCCGCGGGCACTTACCAGAAATTCCCGTTTCCCGGTTACTGGAGTGCGGACGATAACAACGATTTCAATTCCGGCGGAGCGTTTGCTCCGGCAGGGATCCGCTCGTTCGGGCATCCCATTTCATTTTCAGGGCGAGGTTCGTTTACTGTCGATAAAAAACCTCAGGAACCGCGGCTGACTCGGCACCCGGGTCGTCCGGTCCAATGGCCGGCCTACGACGGCCTTGGGCTGGCTGGCGACGTCACCTGGCGTTCGATGCGCACGGAAGACAAGAACTTGAACGGGGCTCTGGATGCCGGAGAGGACTTGAACGGGAACGGGATTCTCGATTCGGGTCTCACAACGAATCTTGGATTTGGTGTACTGGGGAGCGCGAATCAGTCGTTTCCCGCTGACGACATGATGGAGATCACGCTGGAAGAGCTGCGGCAGGGATCTCGCTGGTCTGTCAGTTCGGACACGGACAGTGCCGGGCGGGGCGGTAGACGAAATGATAATGAGCTCTCACAACGTCAAACGTACGACGAGACGTTCAGCCTGGATGACTCCGCAGTTCTGCAACTCAGCGGAGCGGATGTCGTGAATGCCGGCGTCACATCGCGTCTGACGAAGTTGCTGCCATCGCACGTTGATCCTGCCAATAACACGCGGGCGATCGATATCCGCAAGATGTTCACGACGCACTCCTGGGATCGCCGGCAATACGGTCTATCACAGATCGTTGGTGGACCAGGTGCGGATACGGAACCGGGCGTACGGTTCGTTGACGACAACCAGGACGGGGTCGTGGACAATCCGCAGGAGTTGGGCTGGCCAGGCAGTGATGATGACCGTGCCTGGGAATTCAACGTCGATGTTGATAACGACACGCTTCTGGAGTTTCCGCCGCAGTTTGGTGAGGATCGAAATCGAAACGGCACACTGGATCCCGGCGAAGACACGATTATTAACAACGGCACACTCGACGGAGTCGCGGCTTATGCCGGCTACGCAGGGCTGGATCGATTGCCGACTCTGCCACAGGATCCGTTCCGTGCGGAAGTGCGGCAGTTACTGAACGTCGAACGGGGTAATCAGGATTCCAGCCAGAGAGGCTTCCAGTTCCGGCTGAGCATCAATCACCTCCTCGATTCCATTCGCCCGGCGGATTCCGGTCGGCCGATTGCCATTGAGTTTCGAGCACTGACACCGCATCCGACATCAGGCGTCACGGACGTTCCCGATATTGCAGTCGGCGCGGTCATGCCGTCGTATCCACCTCAGAATTCCACCCAACAGGAATGGTGGGCACGGTACGACCGGCAGCGGATGGCACGCGACATTTACGTGCTTCTCTATACGCTGTGTGGTGGAGACAACACACAGAACACGCTGTTGCCTAACACGGGTGCGAGCCGGTCGTATTCGGCTGGTGAAATGCGCCAAATGGCGCAGTTCGCAGTGAATGTGGTGGATTCCGTGGATCGTGATGATGCCCGGACGATGTTCGAATACGACACTAACCTGTTTGACGGCTGGGGCCTTGACGATCAGGCGTGGGATTCCACACGTGATACGGCCGGTGCCCAGCGGACAGTGGTTTACGGTGTCGAGGAACAACAGCTTGCGTTCAGCGAGGCCCTGTGGGTTTACCAGAAGGAGATCTCGGCGAATCACGACGCAACAGCGTTCGACGATTCCGACGGTGACCACCATTTTCTGTATATGGAACTGCAGAACGTCAGCCCGCGTGCGACGTCGTTGACAGCACCCTCAGGCAGTACATCGGCAGGAACAGCGGTGTGGCGTATCCGTCGGAAGTTTGCAGTCTCCAGTGGTTCCGATCCTCGTAGACATTCACTGGGAGCGGTCGAACTGGCTCGCGCTGTCCCCTCTATTCCCCAGGGTGAAGAAGCGTTGTACTTCCAAAATGGGGCGGGCCGTGTCGCTGCGGGAGATATGTATTCGATCGGCACGTGCGACAGGTACGCGCCAGGATCGACTCATGTGAGTACTTTCTATTTTGATGACAATCTCGATCTGACTTTCGAAGCCATCATTCCCAGGTCGGGCAGCAGCATCACCGCGGCAGGGGCTGGAATGGCACCAACGCTGCCAACAGCGGCCAATGCGGCTCTCAGTCTGGATATGACATACACCGCGCCCAGTGGGTCTGCACCGTATAACCTGGTCAATTTCCCCGGCCGGGTCGGTGGGTTTCTGGACGCAGCGAATGCACCAGCAATTGGCTCGCCCGCTGCAGATCAGCTTGTCCTCGTGCTGGAGCGGCGACTGAACCCCGAGCTGAATTCTCTTTCTCTCACCGAGAACCCGTGGGTGACGGTTGACGTGATGTATGTTCCTAAACGTGATCTTGCCTTGCAGCAGCCCGACACGGCTACGGAATTGCCGGACCGCATCAACAATCTGACGAGTGTTGAACGCCCGGAGCCGCTGGCTGCGGGTTTGCAGGCCGCGCATGGGGCTCCCGGCCGCTATAGCAATACGATTCACAATAACCCAGTAGCAGGAGATGGACTGAACTGGCAGACGACAAATTCGACGCCAACCAGGAATCCATTCACCAACTACCAGAAGCATCTCAATCGAGAATTCACATCGCCGGCCGAGTTGTTCGCCATTCCATTGCGCGGCCCCAAAACCCTGGCGTTTGCCATCGAGTCGATGGAGCGTGCGCCCCATATCCAGCAGCGAGCGATCCTGCTGGCGCCCGAATTCGATGAAGATCAGGATGGTGACCGCTCACTGGACAGTGGCGAAGACCTCAACGGGGATGGGACTATAGACTACGACGAGGATCTCAATGGAAACGGCCAACTCGACACTCATGAAGACACTGACAACAACTTCCGTCGGGACGGTGGCGAGGACAAGAACTTTGACGGCATCCTGGACACGTGGGCCGGGCCCGTGTCGGCTGGAGGAAAGCTGCTGCAGTCAGCACATCCATTGGCCACTGCGGACCCGCAGTTCGACAATCACTGGCATCGGCTGCTGGGATTCTTCGAAGTGCCGACACGCACACACCGCCAGCTCAGCCCCGATACATTGCTGCTGACTCGGCTGCCAGCGAAGATCAATCTCAATACCGTCCGACACCCGGAAGTTATGGGGGGAATGATCGACGATCTGGAGATCGCCACTCCGCCGGAACGGGACATTAACGGCATAAATGGGCTCGAACCGTTTGAAGATTTCAACGGAAACTCTTCGCTGGACTCAGGCCTTCGAGACCCGTCCGAAGCAGGGCGCGACCACTGGTTCGACCTTCTGCAATCTCGCGACGGATTCGACCCGGTCAGTTACCTGGTACTTCCGGGCACGTCATCCTCCCGGCCGTTTCGTGATCTCAGCAATCTGACGAGTGGCCTGGCCAGCGTTCAGAACACAATTCTGCGGACTCATCCGCGGGCCGGTGTCGCGCCCGTGTCGAATCGTCGCCTGTTTGAGCTTGGCACTGACACGGAAAGCAATAGCGGTGCAGTCGACTCACACGCACGGTATCGCCTGCTTTCCAAGCTGATGAACAATGCGACGACTCGCAGCAATGTGTTTTTCGTTTACCTGACCGTGCAGTTCCACGAGGCGCATGAGGACAGTTTGACTGGTGCGGTTCGTATCGGGGGGCGATTTGACCTCGATGGCGACGGAGATCCGGCAAACGATGGGCATCGTGGGTTCTTCATCATCGACCGCTCCGACATCGAGCGGGCCTTTCAGGACAACACCTTCAAGTGGCAGGATGTGGTTAAATACGAACTGACGATCAACTGAGGATTCGACAATGGGACTTCAGACAGTTCCAGACATTCTGTACCCGGAATCCGACGATCAGCGATGGGGTGAAAGTGACCTGCACCGCGCATGGATGATCCGCCTGTATGACCTGCTTGACTGGCGGTACCGAGAGCAGAAGGTCTACGTCGCCAGTGACCTGATTATGTATTTCGTGGAGGGCAACCCTTGGCGCAGCCTCGTGCCCGACGTCATGGTTGTTAAGGACTGCGATCGCGGGGATCGGCTGGTTTTCAAAACGTGGGAAGAACGCCGTGTCCCCAGTGTGGTATTCGAAGTCACATCGCAATCCACACGGAAGAACGATGAAGAGCACAAACCAGCAATCTACGCTGATATGGGTGTTCAGGAGTTGTTTCTGTTCGATCCGACGAGCGACTGGCTGGCCGTGCCGTTGCAGGGGTATCGGCTGGTCGGCGGTGACTTCGTCTCGATTGAGCGGGACGAGACCGGCTCGCTCGAATCTCAGGAGCTGGGGATTCGGCTCACCCTGGAAGAGGGACGGCTGATTCTGCTGGATGTCGGAACTCGGGAATTGTTGCTGACGCCTGCTGAAGCCGCCAATGCGAGGGCTGATCATGAGGCTGAGGCGCGCGCTGAAGAAGCGCAGGGGCGCGCTGAAGAAACTCAGGCACGCGTCATGGCTGAATCCCGGCTTGAAGAAGAGATTCAGGCCCGAAAACGGGCCGAAGAAGAGTTGGAACGCTTGCGTGAGCAACTTAAGCGAGACGACCGGAATTGATGCCGACCGAGTCGAGTGAGGAATGCAGGGAATTGGTGTTGAGAGGAGGGAATTGAAATCGTTTCCCTTCATAATTGTCGGAAATTGACGAACCTGGGCGGATCGGCGGGTGATTTCGGCGGTCAAATCGTTCGAGTCCGGATAAGCTGCCATCATTCGGGTCTGTCTGGCAGCGTGCCATTCTGGTCCAGGCGGGCTGAGGAACAACGCGGTTTACTGAAATTGATCTGAACAAGTATTCGTGATATGCGGGCGGACGGCGGGCTTTGAAACCAGTTGCTGCAAGCCATTACTGATCGCACTTAATTCATTCGTTCGAAGGAGAGTCTGCCATGCGTACCTACCGTCCCACACCGCGTCGTGAAGCCAAGCGCGGCTTTACGCTGATCGAGCTGCTGGTGGTGATCTCGATCATCGCGACTCTGGCCGCTCTGATCCTGCCCGCCGTTCAGCAGGCCCGCTCCGCGGCCCGCCGGGCGGAATGCCAGAACAACATGAAGCAGCTCATGCTGGCCATGACGAACTACTCGTCGCGGCATAATGGTGCTCTTCCCAGACTCTTCTCAAACTTTGATGGTGCTATCAGTAGAAGCTGGGCAGTCGCTCTGCTTCCCGACTTTGATCAGGCGGCGATTCTGCGGTCCATTAAGGACGGAACGTTCGAAACCGGCTTTCCGACGGGCGTGTCGCTCAAAGTCATGCAATGCCCCGTTGATGATGGGAACTTTCGGCAATCCAACGGGATGAGCTACGTGGTGAACGGTGGCTACGCGATCAGCTCGGCCTGGCCAGCGCTGCTCAACGCGAATCACAACACAACGACACTCAACTACGATGGAGTTGCTCCTGTAGTCGGGGTAGTGCCGGTGGCTGACATCCGGATTGCTCATGCGACCGGCATCTTTATGCCGCCAACTGCTGGTGACACCTTCCGCGTCTCGATGGACTACATCGGGAATGGTGACGGCCAGTCCAACACAATCATGATCAGTGAGAACCTGCAGGGGCAGAACTGGCACAAAACGACATCTGCGGCTGATATCTCATTCGTGGTACCGGTCATCATCGGAACGGACATTGGTCCCGCCGGGACCAGACCGCTTGGCCTTCTTGCCGACCTGCCGACAGCGAAGTTACTCACGATTCAGGGGATGCCTGGTCAGAACGCGATTGCGGCAAGAGGCTTGGCTCCGCGTCCGAGTTCCAGTCATCAGGGTCTGTGTATGTATGGCTTTGCCGACGGTAGCGCGAAGCAGATTCAGGACGGCATTAACACAAGGGTCTATGCACGCCTGGTTACTCCGGACGGGCAGCGCTTCGGCCAGCAAGTGCTTGGCGACGGCTCGTATTGATTTGCATTGAGTACGGCAAGGTTGACCAGAAGGCAGTGGCATTCCCGTGCCACTGCCTTTTTTGTTTCAGGTGCCGAACACGATGGATCTGAGTGCCACGATCGCTGCCGTTGCCAGCGCGACAGGTCGCGCCGAACGAAGTATCGTTCGCGTGAGCGGCCCGAACGCCGCTGGTGTGATCAGGGAATTGTTCACTCCGTTTCCCGTGACTGTCTCCGCGCCGATTCGCGCTGCAGGCTTTTTTGCAACTGGTCTGCCGGTTGACTGTCCAGCCATCCTGCATCTGTGGGCCGGCTCAAAGAGCTACACCGGTCAGCCAATGGCGGAACTGCATGTTCCGGGCTCGCCGCCGCTGGTGGAACTGGTTCTGAGCAAGGTCTACGCGTTGGGTGCGCGGCCGGCTCGACCGGGGGAATTCACGCTGCGGGCGTTTCTGGCGGGCAAGGTCGATCTGGCGCAGGCCGAAGCGGTGCTGGGTGTGATCGACGCGTTCGATCACGAAGAACTGAGCACAGCCCTGCGGCAACTGGCTGGCGGATTGTCGGGCCTGATTCTTGGTTTGCGTAACGAGCTGGCTGAACTGCTGGCGGACCTGGAAGCCGGACTGGACTTCGTCGAGGAGGACATCGAGTTTATCAGTCAGCCGGAGATTGCTCGGCGACTGACAACTGCGATCGAGACGATTGGTGGGTTGCTGTCGCGAGTCGATGAACGATCGCAGTCGACCGGGACGAAGCGAGTCGCGTTAGCGGGGTTACCCAATGCGGGGAAGAGCACGCTGTTTAATGCGCTGAATCCAAAGGCCTCGGCAATTGTCTCAGACGTCGCAGGGACAACGCGCGATTACCTTGCCTGTCGGATCGACTGCAACGGAATGTCAATTGAACTGATCGACACGGCGGGCTGGGAGGTCGACGAGTCAGGAATCGGCCATGTCGCGCAACGATTTCGCTCGGAACAGGTCACCGAGGCGGATCTGGTTGTGTGGTGTTCCGCGAGAGATCTCGATTTCCGCAACCGTCGAATCGATGACTCGCTGCGCCGAGAGATCGGCCAGAATCGTCCTGTGCTTGAAATTCAGACACGGGCGGATTTGCTCGGCTGCGAGTTGCCCGTAGGTCGGAACAAGCCACGCGCAGTTCCGGCAGTTGGCATGTCCGAAAACGTCAACGACGCCGGAACTGCGCTGGGCTTGTTCCGGCCTACTCCTATGTCTGTCAGTGCCGTGACCGGTGAGGGTCTTGATCGGCTGGTTGCGACGATCGCCGAGCGGCTGGGCGAGCAGAGGCGTGGCTCGCGGCAGTTTGTCGATTCGACGGCCGCACGTAGCCGCGACAGTCTGGTCCGCGCTCGCGACTCACTCGACAGAGCGAACGAGTCGGCGTCTGCGGGCCTGGGTGATGAACTCACCTCGTTAGAGATTCGCGACGCACTGGATGCACTTGGCGAGATTGTCGGCGCGGTCTACACCGATGATCTGCTGGACCGAGTCTTCAGCAGGTTCTGCATCGGGAAATGAGGCTCGAACCGGCTGACTGCTGCACCTGCCTTGCGGCGCAAAACGCTTCGCGCTTCCGTCGGACCTGGGCCGTGCCGAGAGGTGAGTCTCGGAGGCCCTCACCTGGATGGATGCAGAACGAGTAGCCGGAATGACGACAGCTTATGTGTCGTGACGGGCCTTCCCGTTTCATCACGGAGTTCGATGCAGTAACCGCGATCCGCCAGGCGATCGCAGAATTTGGGCAGGTACTCACGACCGGGGTCTCCGATCCAGCACACACCATCGCGGGTCAGCAAGGCATCCAGCACGTTCATGACGGGCTCGAGTGTCGCCGGTTCGTACAGCACATCGCAGCCAAGAATGACGGGGAACGGGTCCAGCTTCACGGCTCCAATGTCCCGCCAGTCCAGTAAGACATCCATCGCCTTATGCGGCTCGATACCGAGGCCGTTCTGAAAAGCGTTTCTGCGAGCGGTCTGGATGGCCGTGCGGTCGTAATCGCTGAACGTGACATCAAGGCCAGCAATCATGCCGGCGATACCGGCGAGTCCGACACCCGCACCAATTTCCAGAGATCGTTCACCCCTGGACCACGGTTCGCGCGCTATCAAGCGACCCATCTGAATCGCGGCTGGCCACAGGTACGACCAGTACGGCATGTAATCGCTCTCACGACTCGCCGCCTGGACGCCCGGATCGTCAAGGAATGCATCCGGCGATCCGGGCAGGGTCAACTGGACGCGTCGAATGCCCAGATCAACTTCACGCGTTGACCAGCCGCCGGGGATGTCGGGCAGCGGTTCCGATGAAACCTCGTGCATGTCATGAGGCTCAGGTCGCATTGTGAGTGGTCCATGTAAGCGGAACAGTGACTGCGGTCACACAACAACATCAACCGTTCATGATGCGGCTCGTCAGTGGGAGATGATACATTGCAGGCGTGCCCGACCATGGCCGTGCCACTCATTTCAGGAGAAGCGGGATGCCTTCCAGTCAACGTCGCCACTTCCTGCAATCGGTTTCTGCCGGTGTGATGGGCTACGGGCTGGCTGAGTTGACGGCACTGCAGGCACTCGCCGCTCGTGATATTGGCCCGTCGCGGGTGGCCGCCGCGAAGCAGGTGCTGGTCGTCTATGAGGAAGGTGGCGTCAGCCAGATGGACACGTGGGATCCGAAACCGGATGCCCCCGTCGAACACCGCACGCCCTACTCCCCGATCGCGACGAGTGTTCCCGGCGTCCATTTCTCGGAGATCATGCCGCTGCTGGCTCAGCAGGCGCATCGCCTTTCGGTCGTGCGTTCCATGACGACAGCGAAAGTTGCGGGGCACAAAGAAGGCTGTCAGGAGTTTTTCAAAGGCCACCAGTTCGGTGTGGCCGATCGATTTCCTGATATCGGGTCTGTGGTTACGGAATTGCTCGGTACGGACTGTCCACAGCTTCCCGGGTACATCTTCTGTCCGGGCGCCAACATGCCGAACCACATCACGACGACTGGCTTTCTGCACCGCGCGCGAGCCCCGTGGAAACTCGGCACGAAAAGTCTGGGCGAGGACCTGTCTAAAGCAGACTGGAAAGTCGCCTCTTTGTCGCCAGCGGAAGGGCTAAGTGAGTCCCGCTTCCAGCGACGACGAGAACTGCTGGCCAGCGTGAACTCAACGGATGGAATCGACACGGCCCGTGCGGATGTCCTGCGTCAACAGTACGAGAACGCTTTTGACCTGCTGACGAGCGAACGCGTGCAATCAGCATTTCAGTTGAAGACGGAGAGCGACCACACGCGTGATCGCTATGGCCGGGACCACCGCGGCTGCTGCTATCTGCTCGGACGCAAACTGATCGAAGCGGGCGTGCGATTCGTATCGGTGACGGCGATCCAGCCACCCGATCATGTGAAGCGACCGAACATCGGCCAGCCCAACGGCGTGTTCCTGAACTGGGACCATCACGAGGGCATTTACCGCAATGGACCCTGCGGCGGGCCTCAAGCGGAACGTAATCAGGAACGCTACGGCCTGCCCCATCCGATCATGATGCCGAGTCTGGACCGATCGCTGAGTGCTCTGATCGAGGACATGCACGAACGCGGCCTGCTGGAAGAGACGTTGCTGTGCTTTGTCACCGAGATGGGTCGCACTCCGCGGATGAACAAGTGGCAGGGGCGCGACCACTGGGGACGGGCCATGTCGATCGCATTCGCGGGAGCGGGAGTTCCGGCAGGACAGATTGTGGGAGCCACCGACCGTGAGGCAGGCGACGTAACCGATCGGCTCTACACGCCGTACGACTACGCGGCCACGGTGTATCACAAGCTGGGCATCGACACCGAACGCGGACTGAAAGATGCCGGTGACCGTCCGATTCCCATGACCGACGGCGGGCACCCCATCCCCGAGCTGATATGAACACGCTCGTAGTAACCGGATTTATCCGGTTTCGTCGCACGCTTGTGTCGCGTCCTGGCATTGCGATATTTCTCCGAAGTCGGCACGCGAGAACAGCCGGATGAATCCGGCTACTACGAACATCCGGCTACTACGAACAACTGGAGCACGGTGAATGACGTACACGGCCTGTTGGCTTTCGCTCCTCATCATGATGTCCACAACGGCGGTGAGTGCCGAGTTTCCGCCGGAGCTGCAGCCCTGGCTGGAGACTCCGCAGAACTGGACCCGTGATACCGACGGCCCGATCGTCTCACTCGGTAAATCGGGTGAGTTCGACGATACGCACATCTTCGCGCCCAGCGTGTCGTTCGAGGATGACCGTTACTCACTGTGGTACTGCGGCTCGACGGGCCGTGTTGCCGAGCGGGTCTTTGACGTTGGGCTCGCGACCAGTAAAGACGGTCGCAGTTTTGCGAAGCATGCGTCGAATCCGGTCTACTCATTCGGTGACGGAAAACACTCGGTGCTGACACCGACACTGTTGCGAAATCCGGACGGCTCCACACTGAGAGAGAATGGCCGCCTCCGCATGTGGTTCAGCTCGACGTGGTTCGCGGGCGGTGGTGGACTGCACACGCTGCATGAATCGAGCAGTGAGGACGGTCTCGAATGGAATAGCCCGTCGACCGAGCAGCTCAGGCATGTTTACGCCCCCACTGTCATCAAGGTCGGCCGGACGTATCGCATGTGGTACATCGACGTCGCACAGGAACCATGGATCGTGCGGCATGCCTCCAGTCCCGACGGTCGTCGCTGGAGTGTCTCGGACGAACCATGCATTGTGGTCGATCAGAAGTGGGAACGATCGCGGCTTTTCTATCCAGCCGTTATGAAGATCGGTGACGCGTATCTGATGTGGTACGGCAGTTACTGGGCGGGTCGATCGAGCACGACGGCTTTAGGGTTCGCGGCCAGCGTCGATGGACTGAAGTGGTACAAGCATCCGGAGAATCCCGTACTTCGTCCGGATCCCGAGCGGCCATGGGAGTCACACTACGTCACCAGTCAGTCCGTGATGAAACTGTCGGATGACTCTTTCCGCATCTGGTACGCCAGCCGGAAGAAGCCGCCCTTTGTTAACAAGTATTTTGCCATCAATACGGCGGTGTGGAATGGAACGAAGTAAACGTCGCAGCATCGAACAGCAACTGAAACTGTATGAGCGGGCCTGCGAGTTGATCCCCGGCGGCACGCAGCTCATCAGCCGCCGACCGTCGATGTATGCCCAGGGCATCTCACCGATCTATGCGGCCAGCGCCCAAGGCGCGCGCATCACCGACATCGATGGCAACGAGTACATCGACTGGGTCAGTGGCATCGGGGCGATCATCCTTGGTTATGCCGATCCGGTCGTCGACAACGCCGTGTGCGAGCAGTTGAAGCACGGCACGATCTATTCCATCAGCCACGAACTCGAAGTCGAACTGGCCGAGGAAATCGTTTCCGTCGTGCCCTGCGCGGAAATGGTGCGGTACGCCAAAGGCGGCGGCGATGCGTGTGCTGTCGCCGTTCGCATTGCACGCGGCACGACCGGCCGGGACAAGATCGCATTCTGCGGCTATCACGGCTGGCACGACTGGTATCAGGCGGCGAATCTGACCGACGGAAGTCTGGACTCGCATCTGTTCCCGCAGATCGATCCAACCGGAGTCCCCCGCTGCCTGGAAGGCTCCGTCGTCCCGTTTCCTTACGGCGACGCGGCGGCACTGGGGGAAGTCCTTGACGCACATCGCGGCGAGATCGCGGCGGTCATCATGGAACCGTTGCGATCCGACTGGCCACCCGAGGGCTACCTCGCCGAGGTTCGCAAGATCACTCAGGACAGAAACGTCGTGCTGATTTTCGACGAAGTCTCAACCGGTATCCGTTTTTCACCGGGCGGAGTTCAGCCGGCACTTGGTGTCAGTCCGGATATGACTGTCTTCGCCAAGTCGATCTCCAACGGTTACGCCATGGGAGTTGTCGCCGGCACGCGTGAGGTCATGGAACCGGCGGGACGCATGTTCGTTTCCAGCACTTACTGGAGCGACACGATTGGACTTCGAGCCGCACTGACAACACTGCGTGAAGTTCGCCGACGGAATGTGCCTGAGTATCTGGATCAGTTGGGTTCAACTCTCAAATCTCGACTCAACACAGTCGCCCAGGAAACCGGAGCACCCGTACGGTGTGAAGGCATCAACGTACATCCCCGCCTGACATTCGACATCGATGACCCGGCACTCAACAGACAGGTCAGCACTCTTTTCATTCAGGAAATGGCACTCCGCGGGTGTCACGGTTACACGTCTTTCTATACCAACGCCGCTCAGGGCGACGCTGAAATCGAACAGACAGTTGCCGCGGCCGGCGAGACATTTGCGATCATCGCTGACGGACTGAATCGCGGAGCAGTCGACGATTTGCTCGAATGCGATCCACGACGCGATTCATTCCAGCGACTGGTCAAGTAAGCCTTCGGAAACGGATCAACCATGTCACAGCACAAGCGCGACTTTGACCGCGACGGCTTTGTCGTTGTCCGCAATTTCGTCTCGGAAGCGGACCTTGCTGAACTGCATCGCGAACTGGATCGGTATATCCGCGATGTCGTCCCCGCGCTGCCGGACACGGCCGTGTTCTATCAGGACCGGTCCAGGCCCGAGACTCTCAAACAACTGCAGCACATGGGCTGCGATCCGTTCTTCGAGTCCTATCGTCAACGGCCCAGGTGGCAGCAACTGGCGAGCGAACTGATCGGTGAAGAAAGTCACGCCCAGGAGCCGGAGTGGTTCAACAAGCCTCCAAGCACTGACCATCGCACTCCACCTCACCAGGACAATTTCTATTTCTGCCTGCGACCGGCAAACGTGGCCACACTGTGGCTTGCTCTTGACGCAATCGACTCGGAGAACGGCTGCCTGCGCTACGTGGCGGAGTCTCATCAGCACGACATCCGTCCCCACGGCCGAACGGCAATTCTCGGTTTTTCACAGGGAATTACGGACTTTGGCGAGCACGACGCGGAACGCGAATTCGCCATAAATCTGCAGCCGGGCGATCTAGTCGCCCATCACGGCAAGACGATCCACCGCGCCGACGCGAATCTGTCAGCGGATCGTCATCGACGGGCCTTTGCGATGGTCTTCCGCGGCATCAGTTGCCAGCGTGACGAAGACGCATACGCGCGATACACACAGTCGCTCAAATCACAGCGCGCAACGATGGGAATTGACGCGTAAGCGCGTCCGTCTCATTGCGACAGGATTCGCACCGTTCATGGAATCAGCCCCTTCTGTCTCATGTGTCGGAAGAGCTACGTTGGCTGACTGACTCGGGTTCCCGTGCTGGTCGATTGAATCGCCTTAACTTATCTTTAAGGCACAGCGGTATGCCAGCAGTCGCAGTACTTCGGGGCCACGAATGTCCGAACAGTTCACAATATCTACGACCAATCCCGAGAGTGGCGATGTCATCAGCGCGACCATCGAACCGGGGCAGCCCATACGCATCGGGCGATCGATGGAGAATGACCTGTCGATCGTCTGGAATCGCGAGATCTCACGTGTCCATGCCGCTGCGGAGGCGCACGGAAACGAACTGAAGGTCGCGTGTCTCGATTCGGGCCGGAATCCGCTGATCCTTGGTGCGCTGACGTCGAGAGAGATTTTCCTCCGAGGAGGCGATGAGTTTCAGATTGGGCAGACTGTTTTTCACGTTCACAGCAACATTGAGGAATCATCTTTAGACAACTCGTCGGAGATCGAAGAGTTTTCACTGGCTGGAGCCGACCTGGCCCAATACGAATTCGGCGACTCGGCAAAACAGCTTCACCTGTTGTGCGATCTGCCGGACTATATGTCGCAGGCTGAGAACAACTCCGACCTGGCTCAGATGATGACGGGTCTGTTGCTTGAAGCGATTCCGGAGGCCATTGCAGTCGCTGCCGTGTTGTACGACGAAGAGACGGTCGAATTGCTGAGGGTCCAGGAACCGGACGACAATCAGATTCTCATGCCGGCGACAATGCGGGTCCGCACGCGCGCGAATTACGAAGGTCGGTTTCTGCCCAGCCGGCAGCTCGTGGGCAGAGCCTTTCGCCTGGAAGCAAGCACGATTCATATCTGGGGCGTACGCGAGGAATCCGGCCGATTTACCATGACCGACAACTTGAACTGGGCGTTCTGCGTGCCGGTTCCGGGCAAGGGCAACGAAGGCTGGTGCCTGTATGTGGCGGGACAGGGAGGCAAGAGTGGAGCCGTCGCCGTCACGAAGGAAACACTGGAATCGGATGTTCGATTCACACAGTTGCTGGCAAAGTTCATTGGATCGGCGCGCTCCATTCGGCTTCTGCAGGAGACTCAAACGCAGCTCGCGTCGTTCTTCTCGCCAAAGGTCATGGAGAACCTGGTCACTGCGAAAACGGCCGAGATTCTTGTGCCTTCCGAACGAGATATCACAGTCCTGTTCTGCGATGTCCGTGGCTTCTCACGAAAGTCGGAGCAGCACCAGGACAACCTGTTGTATCTTCTCGACTGCGTGAAGGAAGCATTGGGAGCGATGACGCAGGGCATTCTGGAATTCGACGGAGCCATTGCCGACTTCCAGGGAGATGCGGCACTGGGCTTCTGGGGCTGGCCCGTCGCGCTCGAGGACGGCGCTATTCCGGCGTGTCGCGCCGCGCTGGCCATTCATCGTGAATTTAACAGCCCTCGTGAATCCACCGATCTACTGGAGGGCTTTTCCATCGGCCTCGGCATCGCTCACGGACGTGCTGTCGCTGGACAGATTGGTACACGTCAGCAGGCGAAAGTCGGTGTCTTTGGACCGGTGGTCAATCAGGGAGCCCGCCTCGAGGGGTTGACGCGTCATTTCGACGTTCCCATCTGCATCGACGAAAAATCTGCCGAGTTTGCCCGAGCCCGATTCAGTCCGGACCAGGCCCGAGTCCGACCACTGGCTCGTATTCGTCCGAAAGGGATGGATACGCCGATCAACATCAGCGAACTCCTTGCCCCGGCCGGAGGCGATTCGGTCATCAGTGACGAGCATGTCGCCGCTTACGAATCCGCGTTGAGCCAGGTGATCACCGGCGCATGGAGCGATGCGATTGTGACTCTGAGCCAGATGACGGACGATGGTGCGGCAGACTTCCTGTTGAGGCACATGTCACAGCACAACAACGAACCACCGGCCGACTGGGATGGCGCCTTTACAATGACGTCCAAGTAGCACAGTGGCTTCTCAAGTTTCAGTAGGACGCGGATGAACGCCGATTTTGCAGATGCGATTGGATTCTGATTGTGACTGATCAGCGTCAATCCATTGAATCCGCGTTTCTCCGCGTCCCATACTTCCGTTGATTCACGAACGCCCTGCCGCACTGGACAGGGGCCGGTCCCGTCTTATGGCAGTCATCGAACGCAACGATCTGGATCAGCGGATCTGGGATGAAGAACTTGCCGAGTTTGTTCCGGAGAAGGTATTCGACGCCCACACGCATATTTATCGCTGGGTCGACAACATTGATCCGGATAAGAAGAACGGGCCGTTCTCCTCGTTCGTTCGGCCGGAGTTCGAGCACGCCGGCTGGGACTTGCTTGATGAATGCGACCACATTCTGATGCCCGGTCGGTCCGTGCAGCGGCTGTCTTTTCCTTTTCCATTTCCTCAGTGCGACTTCGAAAGCTCAAACGCTTTCATTACCGGGGAGGTCTCGCCGCATCCGCAATCGGGGGCGCTGACGCTGGTCCATCCGAGCATGACCGCCGACGAAGTCGATGCGACGGTACGGGCCGGCGGATTCCTGGGGTTGAAGCCCTATCGATTCTATTCGTCGACCGGCGACCCGGTGGAATGCCGCATCACCGACTTTATGGCCGAGCATCAGATTGCCGTCGCGGATCAGCATGGTCTGATCATCATGATGCACCTCTCCCGCAGTCGCGGCATTTCGGATGAACAGAATCTGGACGACCTGGAGTGGCTCACAAAGAAGTACCCGCGAGTCCGCTGGATTCTGGCCCACTGTGCCCGCAGCTATTCGTCATGGCCGATCGAGAAGGCCGGCGACCGATTGCGTGATCTGCCCAACATCTGGTGCGACACCTCGTCCGTCTGTGAGTCGGACGCCATCGAAGCTTTAATTCGCACGATCGGAGTTGAACGTGTGATGTACGGCAGCGACGACGTTCCTGTCGGTGTTCTGCGTGGTAAGTACGTCGCATTTGGGTTCGGGTGGGCGTACCTGTCGGAAGAGAACCAGAGCCTTAATCTGTCTCACTGCGATCCGCGCATGACGTTCACCCGCTACGAAAGCCTGCGCGCCATGAAGCGAGCCGCCCGCTCGGTCGGCCTGACACGCGACGAGATTCAGGCCATGTTCCACGACAACGCAGTCAGCCTGATTGAGCAGGTTCGTTCACAGTGATTGATCATTACTCACTCCAATGCTCAGAGTCTGTGAGTTTTTCGTAGGAAGGCCTACGGTCGCCGTGTGTTCGGCGGGGGTCTCCCGACCCCGCCGTTGCTCCGACCGAAGGTCTCCCTTCCGGAACAACCGGTGGAGACTTTGACACGGATGGAGACCTTCGGTCGCGGGCCGCGGCGGGGTCAGAGACCCGCGCCGAACGAGAACCAGCGGAAGAAAGATTCTGTGGCCAGATCCCAGTTGAATCCCAGCGCCAATCTGCAGACTCAAAGGAACACGGAGTCGGTCGATGGCTGGCAAACGTTCGCCGGCCATCGCGCACAGGTCATGTCGCTACTGTTGAAACTGGCCGGTGACGCGTCTGATCCCGTGCCGCGGCGAATCTGCCTGCTCGGTGCTGGCAACTGCAACGACATCGATCTCCCGCAACTCATCCATCACTTTGCAGAAGTGCATCTGGTCGATCTTGATCGCGATGCGTTGATCGCAGGAACCCGCACGCAGGGTGTCGCAGAATCGGAACAGATCAAACTCCATGTCGGAATGGACCTGAGCGGGATTGTTGAACAGCTCGGGCAATGGCACACAACACCGCCGCGACCCGGTGATTACCCGGCCGTTGTCGCCAACGCCCGATCAGCCACGATCCCTATTGCTGGACCGTTTGATGTCGTCGCATCGCTCTGCACCATCAGTCAGTTGATCGACGCAGTCCTGATCGCCAGTGGGCAACCGACGCAGGAGTCCATCACGCTTGCGCTCGCTGTTCGTGATCGCCATCTGGAGCTGATGGAACAACTGACTCAACCGGGAGGCCACCTGGTTCTGATCACGGACGTCACGTCATCCGCGACCGTGCCAGACCTGAATGTCATTCCCGTGGAGCAACTTCCCGTCAAACTGATCGAAATGATCAACACGCGAAATTTCTTCACGGGTCTGAATCCCTTCGCCCTGCTGGCCCGTTACCGTCAGGATCCGGAATGGGAATCACGGGCGGAATCGGCAGAATTGTCAGCTCCCTGGATCTGGAATCTCGGGCCGCGGCAGTACATCGTGTGTGCCTTGACCGTGCGCAAACCCGTCCATTGAATGGCCTCGCCGAACCGTTTGCAGACGCCAGTGTCGTCCACCACACTGCCGCCCCGCGCGTACCGCTCACTCCTTCGCCGGTTGCCTCCGGTTTTCGTTTCAACGAGTCAGGACACTACCGATGCCGCGTTACGATGCTCAACGGATCGAGCCCAAATGGCAGAAATACTGGCAGGACATGGCCACGTTCGAGACGGGCGCGTTCGAGTCCGGCAAAGAGAAAATGTACGTGCTCGATATGTTCCCCTATCCGTCGGGATCCGGGCTGCACGTGGGGCATCCTGAGGGTTACACCGCCACCGACATCGTCTGCCGCTACAACCGCATGCTGGGCAAACAGGTCCTGCATCCCATGGGCTGGGACGCGTTCGGCCTGCCCGCTGAAGAGCACGCCATCAAGACCGGCACGCACCCGGCCGTCACGACGAACCAGAACATCGACACGTTCCGGCGTCAGTTGAAGATGCTTGGTTTCAGCTATGACTGGAGCCGTGAGTTTGCCACCACCGACCCCGATTACTATCGCTGGACACAGTGGATTTTCCTGCAGCTCTTCGACACGTGGTACGACGCGGATCACGAATGGACGGCCTCCGACGGCCGGCAGCGCACAGGCAAAGGCCGCCCCATCTCCGAACTGCCGATCCCTGACGCCGTCCAATCCGAGGGCGAAGACGCGGTGAGGCAGTATCAGGATTCGAAGCGGCTCGCGTATCAGCATGAAGCGCCCGTCAACTGGTGTCCGGCCCTGGGCACTGTGCTGGCGAACGAAGAAATCATCGACGGGAAAAGCGAACGCGGCGGACATCCGGTCGAACGCGTGCCATTGCGACAGTGGATGTTCCGCATCACGGCCTACGCCGACCGCCTGATCAGTGAGTTGGACGATCTCAACTGGTCCGAATCGATCAAGGACATGCAGCGCAACTGGATCGGACGCAGCACCGGCGCCGAAGTCGACTTCTACGTGGGTCGAGGGACAAGGGCTCAGGGCTCAGGGCTTGAGGAAGATTTCGAAGCCTGGAAGAGTGCTCGTGCCTCGTCCGGGTTTCCCGCCGAACCCGCCGACGAAGTGCTGAGGATCTACACCACACGCCCCGACACGCTCTTCGGCGCAACGTACATGGTTATTGCGCCCGAGCATCCGTTCGTCGATCGCCTGACGATTCCCGAGCAGAAGGACGCCGTTGACACGTACGTTCGCCAGGCAGCCGGAAAGAGCGACCTCGATCGGACAGAACTCGCCAAGACCAAGACGGGCGTGTTTACCGGCAGCTACGCGATTAATCCGGTGAACGGAAAACAGATTCCAGTGTGGGTCGCTGACTATGTCCTGATCAGTTACGGCACGGGAGCCATCATGGCGGTGCCTGGCCAGGACGAACGGGACTGGGAATTCGCCGAGGTCTTCGACCTGCCCATCGTTCGCACGGTCCAGCCACCAGACGACTTCGACGGAAAAGCCTTCGCCGGTGACGGCCCGGCGATCAACAGTGAATTCCTGAACGGTCTCGAAATCGCTGACGCCAAGGCGAAGATCAACGAATTCCTCGACAACGAAGGCACAGGCCACACGGCGGTGAATTACCGATTGCGCGACTGGCTGTTCAGCCGTCAGCGGTACTGGGGCGAGCCGTTTCCCATCTGGCACGAACTCGATGCGGACGGCAACCGCACAGGCCTGACGCGAACGGACACCCCAGCCGAGCTGCCAGTCGTGTTGCCGGAAATGGAAGAGTTCAAACCGACGGGCACACCGGATCCGATGCTCAGCAAGGCTCCCGACGACTGGCTTCATAAGACTGCCGAGGACGGCACGCGTCTGATGCGAGAAACCAACACGATGCCCCAGTGGGCAGGTTCATGCTGGTACTACCTCCGGTTCGCCGATTCAAAGAACGCCGATCACTTCCTTGATTCGGAACTTGAAAAGAACTGGCTGCCGGTCGATCTGTACGTCGGCGGCGCCGAACATGCCGTGCTGCATCTGCTCTACGCCCGTTTCTGGCACAAGGTGTTGTTCGATCGCGGACACGTCTCGACGTGCGAACCGTTCCAGCGACTCGTCAATCAGGGCATGATTCTGGGCGAACTGGAATACACCGCGTATCAGAGGGAACAGGGTGCAGGGGACGGCGAGCAGTGGGTTTCGGCACGGGACGTGGTCGATTCGACTGGTGATTCGGGGCAGGCGATTCGCGTCGAGAAGTCGTCCGGCACATCAGTGCGGGCAGCCAAACTGACTGTGGATCAGGTCGAAAAGAAGGGCGACAGTTTTGTACTGGCCAGCGATTCGTCAGTGGTGGTCGACGCTCGCGCCTACAAGATGTCAAAGAGTCGCGGCAACGTGATCAATCCCGACGATGTCGTGCAGCATTACGGCGCTGATTCACTGCGACTCTATGAAATGTTCATGGGGCCGCTGGAGCAGGTGAAGCCGTGGAGCATGAGCGGTGTTGAAGGCGTCTTCAAATTCCTCGCTCGTGCATGGCGGATGATTACTGACTCGGACGTCGATGACGAAGTGCGTCTGCACCCCGCTGTGCAGGAGGTTGCGTTAAACGAGGACCAGGATCGCATCCTGCACAAGACAATTAAGGCCGTGACCGAGGATATCGAGAAGCTGTCGTTCAACACGGCCATCAGTCGGATGATGGAATTCACGAATGCGATGACCGGCGCGGACGTGCGTCCGAAATCGGCGCTCGAACAGTTCGTGCTGCTGCTGAGCCCGTTTGCTCCGCACATTGCCGAGGAACTGTGGCAGCTATTGGGCCACGACCAGACGCTGGCTTACGAACCGTGGCCTCAGTTTGACGAATCGAAGATTGCCGAGGCGGAGATCGAAATCCCGGTTCAGGTCAACGGCAAGGTCCGCGCCAAAGTCAAAGTGCCTGCCGAAGCCGACAAAGCTGCGATCGAAGCTGCTGCGAAGGGGAACGAGCAGATCGCGAAACAGCTCGAAGGGAAAACGATCCACAAGGTCATCGTCGTTCCGGGCCGCCTCGTCAATTTCGTGGCACGTTAAGGCGAGGCACGGCACGCGCAGGAACACTAATTCACGCTAATTATCACTAATCAGATCGGCGGAGATTAGCGCGGATTAGTGTTCCTGTACCATTGGGCTTGAAGATTTCTGCGATGGACGGATAACAGTCTTCGAGCACAGCGGACGGATTCATCAGCAACTGGCACGGATGTGAGCAGCGCAATGGCGATTCAGGAATTCGTGGACTTCATGGAGCGGCGGTTCGCCGGGCAGATCGCGCAGCACTCCACTCTCGAGCCCTCTCAGGGCGAATTCGCTCAATTCCCTGAGGATTTGGATCCTCGCCTCGCGGATGTCTTGCGTAACGATGGCATAGACCAGTTGTATGCACATCAGGTCGACGCGTTCGACAGCATTCGCTCCGGCAAAGACACCGTGCTGGTGTCACGTACTGCCAGCGGCAAGACGCTGTCCTTCCTGCTGCCGATCCTGCACGAATACGTGCAGTCGGAATCACCGTTCAGTGTGCTGCTGCTTTATCCGACGAAGGCGCTGTCGCGCGATCAGGAAGGCACGCTGGGGAAACTGCTGCAGGCCAGTGGCAGTGAAGTCAAACTGGGCGTGTTCGATGGCGACACGCCTCGCGAAGAACGCGGCCGCATCCAGTCGCGAGCCGACTTCATGATCACGAATCCGGACATGCTGCATTCCGGGATTCTGCCGAACCACAGTCGTCGCTGGCGCACGTTTCTGTCACGCCTGAAATACATCGTCATCGACGAAGTCCACACATATCGAGGTGCTTTCGGTTCTCACGTGGCGAACGTCTTCCGACGCCTGCTGCGTGTGTGTGAGATTCACGGCACTCGACCGACATTCGTCTGTTCGTCTGCAACGATCGGTAATCCGGCGGAACACGTTGAGGCCTTGTTTGGCCGACCATTCAATGTCATCACGCGCGATGGTGCACCGCGTCCAAAACGTGATCTGTATCTGATCAATCCGCCCGTTGTTCAGAGTCACGGACACGCCCTGTATCGCAAGGGTCCGAATTCCGTATCGATTCCGCTGATTCGCGAAGCAACGCGACTCGGTGTTCGCACCATCTGCTTCTGTCGCGCTCGACAGCAGGTCGAGCGGCTGTATCGGGCTGTGACAGATGGCCGTCCTGATCTCCGGCAGAAGGTGAGACCCTATCGCGGTGGACTGCTGCCCAACGAACGGCGGAAACTGGAACGTGACCTGGCCAGCGGCAAGCTGACCACCATCATCAGCACCAACGCACTGGAACTGGGGATCGATATCGGCGACCTGGACCTGTGCCTGCTGAGCGGTCATCCCGGTTCGATGGCCAGCTTCTGGCAACAGGCGGGACGTGTCGGCCGCAAGGGTTCGCGAGCGGCCATTGTCTTCGCCGCCCGCGACACGCCGATTGATCAGTATCTGGTCAATCATCCGGAGTTCATCCAGCAGGCACCGATCGAACGTGCCTGGCTGAACGCCGACAACCCCTACATCCTGCTCCAGCATCTGCCGTGTGCCGCTCACGAGCATCCGCTGCGGGAGGAAGAGCCAGCATTCTCTGAACCGGCCTATCCGACCGCTCTCGGCATTCTGCGCGACGACGAGACGCTGAAGCCGTATCACGGCAGCTACCGCTACGCTCTGCGCGACTACCCGTCCAAGGGAGTCAATCTGCGTGGCATGACGGACTACAACATTGAGATCTACGAGGGCACGGAAGTCATCGGTGAAATCGATCCGATCGGAGCTCGCGGAACACTCTACAAGGATGCGATCTATCAGCACCTGGGTCGACGCTATATGTCGATGGAACTGGACCTCGAAAAGAAGTTGTGCCGCGTTGATCCAGTAGACGTCGACTACTACACGGAATGCGTGTGGGAAAGTCGCGTCACTCTGACCGAGAAGCTGGATGAGTCGCGACTCAACGGAGCCGCATTCGATTTCGGATACATCAACGTCAACCGCCAACCGAAGCTCTACAAGAAGATTCGCGAACGCACGCTGGAGAACATCGGCTACGGACCCATCACGCTCGACCCATTCATCTACGACACGACTGGCTTCTGTCTGCAGGCACCAAAAGCATGGCGCGATGCCGTTTGCGAGGTCGACAAGCGACATGTTGGTGCGGCGTTGTATGGCCTGAGCTTCATTCTCAAACGAACGGCACCCAGTCTGTGTCTGGGCGACGTCCAGAACATCGATACGGATGTGT
The DNA here is from genome assembly GCA_963579025.1 of Planctomycetota bacterium. Taxonomy (GTDB): domain Bacteria; phylum Planctomycetota; class Planctomycetia; order Planctomycetales; family Planctomycetaceae; genus CAUZFZ01. The sequence continues at coordinate 109,081 of CAUZFZ010000007.1, forward strand.
CATTGACGGAAGAAGAGTCGGGCCAGTGGAAGAGTGCCCTGTACCTGTTCGATACAATCGAAGGCGGTGTTGGCTACGCTGAAAAGATCTTCGAGATCATCGAAGACGCTCTGGACCTGTGTCGCGCCATTATCGAAGAATGTCCCTGCGCTGCCGGTTGTCCATCCTGCATCACTCCGCTTCCGCCGGGTGTTGAAAGCGAGGAACTGGAACAGTTTCTCGTCGAAACGAACGCATCCGTCGAATGCACCAGGAGCTTTATCACCGCGCTTCTGACGGGACGGATTGACTTGCCCAATGTGGTGACTCACGAGCTGGAATCTCCAGAGCCGGTTAACGCACCGGAACTCGATATTGAGCAAATGCGACTCGAACAACGCCTCGGCAAGGCAGCCGAGATCCTCAAACGCAAACGGGAACGGATTCATTGATCACCGAAGCACTGCAGCACTGCGAGGGCATCGGCCCGGTGCGGCTGTCACAGCTTCACTCGGCCGGCATCGCGTCCTGGCGGGACGCACTGGACGACCCCGGCCGCATTCCCGAATCGTTTCGGGCGATTGTCGTATCCGAATGCTGTCGCTGCATCGAAGCGATGCACGCGCGTGATATTCAGTATTTCGTGGACCGCCTGGTGCCGCAGGATAAATGGCGAGTCCTGTCTCACTACTTTGACGACGCCTCGTATTTCGACATTGAAACGACGGGCCTGGAATACGACGCGCAGATCACCGTTATCGTCTGCTGGCATCGCGGCACGCTGCATACGTTTGTGGAAGGCGACAACCTCGACGACTTCCTCGATCTGCTGGATGAGACCACGTTGCTGGTGTCGTTCAACGGAAGTTCGTTCGACGTCCCGCGCGTGCTGGATGCATTTCACATCCCGCAACTGCCCTGCCCGCATCTGGATCTGCGCTGGGTCAGCTATCATCAAAACTGGACCGGCAGTCTGAAAGACATCGCCGATCGTTTGGACGTGCCACGTCCGGCTGACCTTCAGGACGTTGACGGAGCCATGGCGGTCGTGTGGTGGGACCAGTGGCAGAACAACAGTGACCCGGCCGCACTTCAGTGTCTGATACGGTACTGCTCCGCCGACGTCCTGCTGCTGATTGCTCTGGCCCATCACCTGGCCGGCCTGGATTGTCCGTCGGCCAGCCAGTTGTGGTCAGAACTGCCCCCCGCTCCGCAGACGGAAATTCCGACGCCTCACTTCAGGCAGACGCAACCGTCGCGAGCGCGTCTTCTGCGTCTGTTTCGCGATTAGCAGAATCGCCAGCTTTCACGTCCGGATGGTGCTCTTGAGAACCAGTATTCTGTCCGCGACGACGTTTTCTCAAGTTGAGAATGTCCTCGATCGTAAGATCGTGCTTCCACTTTGACATCCAGCGCCGAATCACCGACGCCGGATCACCGACGCCGGCATCGCCGTCGCCGTCCGAGACTCCATCGGACATGCCATCACTGACTCCATCGGACTCACCGTCAGAGATTTCGTCTGTTTCTGTATCGGCGTCGGCCACGTCAGCTTTGGCCAACTTAAGTGCCGGAGCCGGAGTGGTCGTCCCATCCTCTTCGATGGTGTCGTCTGACTCGTCCACATCACCGTCCGAAAGACCATCGGAGACTCCATCACTGACTCCGTCGGATGTACCGTCAGAGATTTCGTCGTCTGCGTCTGCCTGTCGGAGTGCAGGTGTCATCCCTTCGTCCGCAGGATCGTTGTCCATGTCACCGTCCGAGAATCCGTCGGATTCACCATCCGTCATGTCGGCAGTCAGCCCGAGCGCGGGCATCAGATCGGCCAGCTTTGCCATAAACGCCGCATCCCAATCGTCTGGTATCCCGTCGTCCTGATGCGGCCCCATGTCGACGAGCCCGTCGCTGCTTCCATCGGAGATCTCCTCGTCCGTGTTGCCGTCAGAGATTTCTTCATTTGCATCGTCGTCGAGCGACGGGTCTGCATCGACTGCCTTTCCTGTGCCATTCGCGATCGACATCAGCACACGTTAATACAGATTCTCTCTGCTTCTGCCTGACTGCGGCCTGAGGATCCATGACACGCTCCTTTCCGTGTCTGGACAGTCAGGCGACGAGTGACAGCAATGCCGCCACCTTGTGATCCGACTCGGTCCGGTCGCCGATGAACTTCACCTTCTGAGTGAGCCGGGTCATCGCGTCGGCCAGTGAGTAGATCGTGAAGCGTCCCTGCTGACGGGCGATCTCCATTGCTTTGGCCGCCAGTCCGCGCGGAATGCCGTTTCTTGTCAGTTCTTTGATGACTGTGTCATCATCGCTGCCGAGTGTTTCCTGCATCGCCTTTGCCATCACGCGTGCGAATCCATCCCGTCGTTCGTCACGTTTCTGCACCAGCGTTTCGATGTGCCGACGGATCTCGTTGAGACCGTCATGCACATTGGCCGTGTGCTTGCGAGTGAAGTCGACGACATCCCAGACGATGTGGTTCTGACACACCGCCTGAAACCAGCCGCCACGGGCGGTTTGTTCGAGACAGTTTGATTGCCGGTCGGCATCCGTCCGAAGTAGCCAGCGTCAACGGAATGAACCTGTCTCGCCGGTCTGAATGCCGAGTGACCGTCGTCCGACTTCGCTGTTCCACACGAAGAATCCCGGCGCGAAGGCTTCGTCTTCGATCTCGGTCCAGCCAGTCGGGTCGATCAGAAACGCGAACAGGTCCTGCTCGCCGGCGTAGAGTCCGGTCGCACCGTTGCAGCCTTCCTGAGGCGGCTGAAAGTCGGTTGCGAATTCGGACACGACGTCGAGCAGATCGGAATTCCACAGTCGCGTGTAGCTCACTCCGTGGAGTGAACGCACTGACTGACCGGTCTTCAGCAACTGGATTGGCCGGTCGGACGACGGCAGGGTTTCCTGCAGTGCCCGGTTGGCCGTGTCCGCAGACAGTCGATTGACCGTATCTTTGCTGATACCGGACAGCCGGCAGAGCTGCGTAAGCGACCAGTTGTTGAGCTGCAGTTCCTGTTCATCGGCAGTGACTGTGACCAGTCCCCCCGACGAACGTGGCTGCATGGCTCGCGGCATCTGCCAGCAGTCGCTCGACGCCTGCTTCTCGTTGTGGCAGAAAGCGGTCAGCTCCTGCAGCGACTCGAAGCGTTCATCCGGCGAACGCCGGAACAACTCGTTGTGTGCACGATTCAATTGCACCATCGTCAATCCTCCTCGCTGTCTTTCGACAGACCAGACGGGACACGAAACCACAAAGATGCCTGCCACAAGGCAACCACCTTCACAGTTCCGACCCGTCTGGCGACGGACGCGACGATTGCATCAGTGAATTCGTGCGAAAACCTGTTGCACCACCGCTCCCTCGCATTCGCCGCTGCTATCGAGCGACAAATGCGGGAGTCGGTTATTTCTCTTCCCTTCTTTCAGACTGAAAAGATCAGATTGACTGAGTTTTGTGTTGGTCTACGGAGAAATTCCTATCACCTGACGCGTAGAATGTCACGTACCATTTTCGTCGGGAATCCTGTCTGATTCGGTCATCTTTCCTACGAGCCGGCTAACCTGTGAAAGACACGGGTAATTCCTCAACTTCCGGACAGAATGAGCCCGTCTCGGTTGCCAGCGTCTGAACGATGAGCAGGGCGTCCAGTCGACGTCCGGAGTACATCAGGCCCCAGACCGTGTGAGCAATCGCCTCGTCCATGACAGCCCAGAAACAGACGGCACACGTTTGTTTCGAGCGATAGGCCCGACGAACCAGAAACCTGCAGACCTGGCGGTCCTCCGGTTCGAACAGTTCCAGGCCACATGGAGTGGCGATGCCGATGTACGACTTCTGCATACCGATGCCGTACGGCGATCCGAAACGGGAAGTAAAGAGTAGTGATTATGAGGTGCTGTTGTTTCCGTCAATGATTCTGGCATCGTCGTATTCACTGCCTTCGGTCGAATTCGACGTCCAACCGATAATCCAATATTCGAGATACCGGCCATCCCTGCTGGGTATGGTTCGTAGCTTTCCGTCGCACGCGACTTCCCGAAACCCAACAGGGCTCTTCATCAGCGTATGAAAGGTGGCGGGCCGATGTGCTACGCCCGAGGCCACGAGTTGTCGAGCCTCCTCCACGATCGAGTCGACGTTCGATTGCGACTCAAGAGTAGCTTTGTCCGACAACTGAGTAATAACGCGTCGTCTCTGCAAAAACTCCGGTGCATCATCCAGCATTACACGGATAATGACCGACGAAAGTTGCGGCAACTCGACAAGGCGAAACGCCATTGCTGATTCAGAAACGCCTAACTTATGTCTGACATCAGCAATAACTCGGTGCTTTCCAACTCGCCCCAAGTCGCTTTTAGATCGAATGCTTGCCTCTGAAATCGCCGCAACAACGAGCCGTTCGGGCATGAGAATCTCGGAAGCCACCCGATCGACGACCCGTTCGATCTGTGTATTTCGCGTGCCTCCACGTGCGACCGTGTTGTTCGGCGTTATGTGGGGCACAAACTGTTCAAGCACCAAATGTGCCAGTTCGTGTGCCACCGTGTATCTTCGTCGTACGATCGGAAAGTCCTTGGAGTAGTAAATCCCAAACGATCCATCTTCCAATCTTTTGACAAACCCTTGACTGCGAGTTGCCCCTGGCTCGATTCGACTAACGTTGAGTCTTCGAGCAGCCTGCCAGAGTCGGTCATACGGTTGAATGCGCCAATCGACTTGCTCTTTCACCAATTCGCGGGCACGTTCCAGCGCTCGCTTTTGGTCTCCGTCTGATACGTCCATTGCGCCGAATCCCTTCAGAAGTCTCCTTGGCGTTGATCGTCTAACTCCTTGACCCACATTTCCTTTGTCCGCACTAACTGCGGTGTTTCAAAGTCACTCGAATCGAGTGTCAGCTCCGGGATGTACGCGTTCCAGGCGTTGAATATTTCCTCGTCTCCAATTGGAAACAGTCGTTGAGCATTCAAGGTGTCGCGGGCTTCGAGCAGATTCACCAGCGACTCCTGGGCAGCTTGAATTTGCCGCTCATTGAACGGCAGCGATTGTCGTTCGGAAAAATGAGCGATATCGCTGTCGCCAACGGCAGACGATGGCAAGAGTGACGGCACACCTGATTCTGTCACTGTAATCGCCCAACTGAGACTTCGTGCGATGTGTACGAATTGGAGTAACGTAACAAATGGCGAAATCTGTGGACTGGTGGCTAGTCGGCCAAGCCACTCGTCACCGACGAATTCGACTTTCTTGAATTCAGCCACTGCCTCCGTTTGTGATAGTCCAAGCGGGATTCGGAACAGATCGACTGATCGGGCAAGACCTGCTTTTGCGACCTTGTCACGAGTGCCCCGCTGGCGCGCTGCCGACGCAGCAATGTCACCAAATTGACCGGTAAGGTTTGTCACGAGTTCTTGCGCCGCATCATCGGGACTATCCACACGAATGAGATCGGTGATTCGGCGAAAATACATTCCCTCAAACATTCGACTGATCGTTTCGTGGCGATTGGCAAGAGAAACGCAGGGCATCGTCAAGTTTGCAAACAATCGGGACATGATGCCGACGCCAGTCGCAGGCGGGGTTGTAATAATGAGTCCGAAGTCGCATCCGCTGATACGCTCAAGCATTCTGAGATATATCTCTGAGCCACTCTCATCCCGACACGTGGGCTGAAAGCTGGGTAACTTGATCGTCACGTCCAAGCTCGGTTCGTTCGTCAGCGAACTTTCGATGGACTTGATCAACCTGTCGCAGTCTTCCTTTTCCTGATCGGTTAGATTCGACAGTGGCATCGCCACGCAGGCGGTAAGATTACTGACAGGCTTGACCGGATTCCGAGCGACGTCAGGCAAATCCAGTTGTTTCTCAATTCGCAACCAGCCGGCCCAATGGCGCAGCATTGACTCGTCGTCTTGGACGCACGGCTCTGAGTGGTGTCGCGTACGCAGCGAGTAGTGAGCGAATTCTGTCGCTCCGGCGAGCAGTTCATCTCGGAACGGATCAAGCGGCGCCAGTTCAGGCAGAATCAATGTTGGAATTGATGGCTTGATGAGTCGAAGGCGACAAGCGTCGATCAATCGCATGACAGCCATAAGTGTCAGGCACGGCGCGAGTTCATCTTCCTGTTCAATACTTGCAATCCACCATGGTTCCAAGTCAACGAGGCTCGCCAATTCGCACAGCGTCATTTGGAGAAGGAGTCGTTGCCTACGAATGTGAAATCCCAACCGCCATTCTCGAATGATTGCCTTCGCCGCATCCTTGCATTTTCGAACTTGTGTCGCGTGCTCGCGCCAGCGACCTTCTTTCAGGGCATTTCGGAGATGAGCTTGGAATCGATCGACGTCATTCGCGTCGAAAATGATGCGTGCGCCAGCTAAGGAGTTCGGTTGACCGGTAACCAATGGCGTCAGCTTAAAGTATTCCTCGGCAACTTTTGCGTCAGTCCAAGGAGTGAGTACGTCCGCCGCGATCTGGGCTTCGATCCCCATGCCGATCGAGGGCTGCATTCTGAGAAAGAAGATGAGATCGCACCGCATCGCCTCAAGATGGTCGATCGCGGTTACTTCGTTAGGTTGATGAGGTGAACCAGGCTTGGTGACCCGACATGGGTTATAGACATCAAACCCAGCTTCGAGAAAAACCGTTTCAGTATCATTCAGAAGTTGGTCTCGAAGGCCTGTTCGGTCACCAGAGGTAAGCGCACATCCGATGTACACGGACAACTTGGACCGTCGTGAAAGATAGTGGCCAATGTCTTCTAGGCCGTGCAATGAGTCACTCATCAGGCGGTCCTCCACGATCCACCGGCCCTGTTAACCGGCTTCGTCTTGCTGACGACTGGCAATACTCATCCCGAACAAGGCTCCAATCACTGCTCCGAGCAACGGTCCAACGACGTCGTACCATTTAGAGAAAACAGTCGCGAGCTGCTCAGAAACGTCGCGCTCTGAGGCCATTACCGCCCACACATAGAGATAGAGCGAGGAAACGACCCCGAAGACCAAAGTGTAGCCGATCCAATTTGCCGCCTTGGCCTTCGACAGCTTGATATTTGCGGTCACACGTTTGACGTACGAGTCAACCGGCTCAAGTTGGAGAATGCCATTTTGAGCCGGGCGAACGTAGTCGTCGGTCGACTCAATATCGATGCGTGGTTCGTCGGCGGAAGTCATGATCAGTGCTCCGCAGCCTGAGGCTCGCGGCGAACGTTGAATGGAAGCGCAATCATGTACTTATCATTCGGTCGTTTCGGGTCGACCATGTAGACGTCATGGCCGCGGGAAGCTGCATCGACGTGGATCCGCAGGAGCGTGAACGCTCGGCGAAACAGATCCGGCTTCGATCCCAGATCAGTTAGTGACAGAATTCGTTCGACTTCCTCGGCAACTGCCGGTGCCAGATCAAACGCCACTCGCGTCGATTCTGCCTTGTCGCCTGAGGTCCGTGCTGAAGTTTCGGCCATGATTGGTTCTCCATGTTTTTGTGGGGCGGTCGCAGAGTATCGCGGATAGTATCGTCATCTGAATGTCATTTCAATGACATTGTGAGGTAATTTATGGAGCAATTTACTGCAGTTCGGCGATCCAGCAACTGATCCGTGGCAGTCAACGCGAGGTAGCGGACCATCTGCGTGGGTGATTCGTTACGGACCACCGGACGAGCCAGATCGCTTCGAATATCGGTTGCCGAATCCCGCTCATTACCCACACCAGCGGATCGATCGCGTCGTGATGCACGACCGCCCTGAATGGGTTTACGACCAGGCAAGGCGAGTTAACCGGGCAGCAGTGGTCTTCACGGCTCGACACATTGGACAGAAACCGGCACGGGGATTCTTTGAACTCGACGCGGAGGGATTTCCACGCGGCGGCCGATACCGAGGCAATCTGTACCAGATAATCACGAAGTCGACGCTGGCGAAAATTCAGAAGCTGCGGGAATCGGCTCTGATCGGCCGGCGGGCGTTTGCGACAACGCGCGGCGCGGCTGATTCCGCTCCCGCCTTGCGAGGCCGGACACCTCATCGCATGCTGCGTTACCGGTTCAATGAGGGACGGACCTACCAGGTGACTTCGGAAAAGATTTCGGAGGTGTCGGGCATCGTATCGGGACGGCCAGTCGTCATCCGAAAGACAGTCAAGGAGTACCTCACCGTGCAGGTCAGGTCCGTCGATGGTGACGGAGCAGCAACTATTGGCGTCGTGCCGGACCGTTACGACGTCCTGCTCGAAACGTCCATCGACGAGAAGATCACTCAATCAGAACGCCTCGATACAAATGCCGAGGATTCTCCTGAGTCGGTTGTGCTGAGACATTTCGAATCGCGAATGCGACCTCACCTGCGGAAGAACTTGACGTTCACCGCAGGCCGTCGCGGTCTGTTGAAACCAGCGTCTGATTCTTCGGCAGCGGATGAGTTTCAACTGTTCCGTACCATTCAGTGCGGATTTCAATCTCCGTTGCTGCCGCTGTTTCCTGAAGACTCCTTCCCGGCCGATGGTGGATGGGAAGAACAGTCGACTCTTGGCGGGACCAGAACAGTGCAGTCCTCGTGGTGGGCTGACCTCGACGCGAAGCAACTCAAACCAGGCCAGTCGGCTTACCGAGGCCAGGGAGACTTCCGCACCGTCGACGCCAATGGCCAATCGACGATTGCGACGGCCTTTACAGCGACGATGCGACTTACCGAGGACGAACTGCTGCCCGCCTCACTCGAAGTAAAGGTCGACGAGGCTCCGATCTTTGGGAGCGTCGGACTGCAGGATGCCAGGCACCGCGTCACGGAAAACCTCAAGTGGGAACGCATCGAGCGGACGCCTGAGGAATCCGAGTAGTCGTCCACTGAAGAAATCGTGTCGAACGGCTGCGATGACTCAAAAGAGCGAAAGACAGTCGAGTGTCGCGACCCGTTCCGCCGACAGGCGGTGACGCGAAGCGTAGGGCCGCTTCATCCACCCAGTCGCCGGGTTTCTGACATCAATTAACTGAGCGTTTGGATTCCTGGCAGCATTCAATCGGGCGGCGGCTCAAGGGAGAGAACAGCGGAGAGTCAAGGTGGAGCCTGTCTGCCGTGCTTTTGTTCGACAGGACGTCGAAGAAAAGTGCCGCCAGGCATCCGCAAGACATGGCAGACAGCAGCAGCCGGACCGTAGCGGACAATGGTCTTCCCCGCCGGCTGATCAGAGAGTGAGTGCTTGAAGTGTTGCGAGTGTTTCCCATCAACCTGATCAGGAGAAAGAGAAATGGAACGATCCGTCCAAAGTCTCACGCCCGCAGTTGGTCTGCGTGCTGGCCAACAACAGTGGCTCCATGCGTGGAGCGAAAGCTGAAGCTGCAACCCGAGGGATTCGGGAAATGTTGATGCCGTGTCAGATGAAGGGGCCGTCCGGTCGTCACCGGTCGTACTTTCGATTCGTGCTGATTCGATTCGGAAGTCATGCTGCCGTCGATGAAACCTGCTACATGAAACCCGTTCGTGAGATCGACCCGGACACAATTGATCTCCGTGGCGACGGCGGCGGGACGAACATCACTGCTGCGTTGGAGAAGGTGTCTTCGGGACTTGAGAAGTACATGGTGGAAGTCGTTGAACCACAACCGGAACGCGATCGTCATCCGATGCCCTTCGTGCTGCTGTTCTCGGATGGACACAACGGTGGCAGTTGTCCGCTCGGCGTGGCCGACCAGATCAAGAGCCTGAACATCGGTGGCGATCCGGTCACGATTGCGGCTGCATCCGTCTGGGTCGACGGATCGATGCCGCCGGATGGAGACCTGCTTCGACAGATTGCCTCACTCGGTTGCTACCTCAATGTCGATCGAGCTGAGTTGCTGACCGAGTTCCTCGCCCAGGTCGGAAGTTCCGCGGCCATGTCGCCACAGGAAGTGGCCCGTATTGCCGGGCCATTGGACCGCCCGACGCATATCGAGTTTGCATCGCATCTGCGGTAATCACCGGGCCACGCGTGGTTTGAGCGCTTCGGCCCAGATGGCGTAACCGTCGGCTGTGGGGTGCAGAAAGTCGCCCATCGTCTTCTTCGAGATCGTTTCGTCGTCTTCCAGCAGTTGCGGTGTGATGTCCAGTAGCGTGACACCGAGTTCCTTTGCAACGGGCTTCAGCAGGCTGTTGATCTGTGTGATCTGTGCTCGCTGAGGAAAACTCGGCTTTTCGCCGCGGGGGAAGACGGCCATCAGAATGATCTTTGTTCTCGGCAGCCGGCTCTGGACTCGTTGGCAAATGCCGCGGATAGCCGACGCGACGTCGGCGGGCTTGCTGACGGCGTGCCGCGGTGTGCCTGCCAGGTTATTGGTGCCGATGTGAATTACGACCGTGTGCGGATTCAGTCCGTCCAGTTCGCCGTGATCAATTCGCCATAGCACGTTTTGTGTCCGGTCCCAGCCGAAACCCAGGTTCAATGATCGCTTACCGAATGTCGCATCCCATGAGTCCTGGCCGCGATGAAACTTCTGCTCGAAGGGGCGACCGCCCCACATGTGCGTGATCGAATCGCCAATCAGCACCACTTCGGGATTCACTTCGTCTTTGATGCGCAGAATGTCCGCGTGCCGTTGATGCCAGTTGTAGAAGTCGCGTTCCAGTCTTGGAGCGGGCACCAGTGAGGGGTTCGATTCATCAACACCAGCGGGCAATTCGTAATGCGTCGTGCTGGTCTTGAGGCCACGATTGTCGGTGGCCTGCAGAATGAACGTAATCGGTCGTTTTTCTGGAAGCTTCGCTTGAACACGCTGGGCCTTCGACGCGTCGTAGACACCTTCCAGCGTTTGCCACTCGCGCGTCTGCCATTTTCCTTCGTCGTGTGTGTAGAGCAGAGCGACCTCTGTCAGCCCCTTGTCGCCGGCCAGCCCCTTGTCACCGGCCAGCACTGGCGCGTACGCGAGACCATCCGCGACACGCAGCTCACCCAATCGAGTCAGCGGTTTGCCATCTCGTAAATGGCTGTCAATAAAGGCATCCACAATTCCAAAGGTCCAGATGTGACCGTGCGGAAGCTTTACATGGATCGCGGTTGTTGCGAGTTCCGGGCGGACCTGCTCGATCGTCTTGCGGTAACTGTCGAGTGGATAGGCGAAGTCGTTCGTGCCGTTGAGGAACAGAACAGGGAACTCCGCGCGGCCGACGTGTTGTCCCGGATCGAACAGCTTCAGCCACAGCCGCCGTGATTCGGGCGTCATGCCAGCGATCTGCGTGCCGGACCAGGCACTGTTGTCTCCAAGAAACCCGCAACCATAAACAGGCACGGCCGCCTTGAATCGGGAATCGACTCCCGACGTGATACACGTCAGATATCCACCCCAACTGATCCCGGTCAGCGCGGTCCGTTCTGGATCAACTTCGGGTAAGGATCGCAGCAGCGAATGCGCCAGAACAACATCGGCGACGGCGTGGTAGGTCCACATGTCGCGTGCCTGAGCTTCGGTGAACTCGCGAAACTTTGTTGCACCGGACTGATTGGGTCCGCCGTCGTCCAGTCGAACTTTGCCGGCGCCGCAACCGGCCGTGTCCATCGAGATTGCAACGTAGCCGCGCTTGGCCCAGTGTCGTGCCCAGTCAGCGAACGCCTGACCGCCGCCACCATGCACCAGCACCATACCTGGAAACGGGCCTTTGCCGTGCGTCTCCGTGTCAGGCCGACCCACATACGCAAACACTCGGGTTGGCTTGCCCTCGAACGGTTCACCCTGATACTTCACGGCCTGGACGAGGTCCGTAGTTTCGCCCCATTCGGCCGTCGGTGGCTGACTGAGACGCTCCAGATCCCAGAGTGATGGTGTCGGAGGCTCTTGAGCGAGACCAGCCGGCACCGACACAAGAAAGCTCAAGAGTAGAATCGCGTGCGTCAACGTCTGTGGAATTCTCATGATGGCGTTGTCTTAGTCGGACGCCTGTTGGACAGGTCGTGGGAATGAAATCGTGACTCGGCAGACAGTAACTCATGTTGGTGAATTCTCAAGAAGTCACCCGGGGAGTACTTGCGGATGAAGTCCTTGAAACTCGTGGTTTGGATACCGACCGTGATGTGGCTGTTGGTAGTACATGCTTCGCCAATCGTCGCGGCAAAGGACGACGCACCGAAGCGGCGTCCAAATATCGTGTGGATCGTGGGCGAGAATCTGAAGCTGGACCTGGGCTGCTACGGGGCCAGCAACGTCAAGACACCGTACCTGGATCGCCTGGCAGCCACTGGCGTGCGCTACACGCGAGTCTTCTCGACATCGCCAGTCTGTGCTCCCAGCCGTTCCGCATTCATGACGGGGATGTATCAGACAACGACCGACATGCATCACATGCGGTCTCATCGCGACGACGATTACCGACTGCCGCCCGGTGTCCGATCCATCACGCATCGATTGACCGATGCCGGTTACCTCACTGCGAACATCACGAACATCGGCGACCGCGTTGTGGGGACCGGCAAGCTCGATCTGAATTTCGTTAATGAGGGGCCGGTTTACGAGACGGACGACTGGTCGCTGTTGAAATCGCGACAGCCGTTTTTCGCGCAGATCAACACGCCGGAAAATGAGTACGACATTTACGACCGAAAGACGGCCAGCAAGAAACGAGTCGTCTGGGTCGGCGAGGACGAGCATCCGCAGATCGCGACGCCGGAGAACGTGACTCCACCTCCGTACTATCCCGACCATCCGGTCACGCGACAGGAATGGGCTCGGTATCTCAATTCCGTGTCAGGACTGGACCGTCGTGTTGGGTGGATCCTGGAACAGCTCCAGAGGGACGGCACGATCGACGACACCGTCATCATCTTTTTCGCCGACAACGGGCGACTTGAAGCACGCGGGATTCACTGGTGCTGGGACACCGGGCTGCACGTGCCGATGATCGTTCACTGGCCGAAGAACTTCCCGGCGCCCCCGCAGTACCAGCCGGGAACGGCCAGCGATCAGGTCATCAGCCTGCTCGACCTGACGGCCACGACGTTGTCCATTGCCGGGATTGAACGTCCGGCCGGAATGCAGAGCCGCAATTTCCTGGGCGATCGCCCCGATCCGCCGCGAACGTATGCCTTCAGCGCCCGCGACCGAATTGATGAAACCGTCAACCGCATCCGCTCGGTCAGAGACAGCCGGTACCACTACCTGCGGAACTACATGCCGCAACAGGGCTTTGCCTCGTTGAATCGCTACAAGGAGAAGTGTTTCGCTATTAAGCCGGTGATGCGAGAGATGCTCCGTCAGGGAAAACTCACAGGCCCGGCTGCCGAGCTGTTCAAGCCGTTGCCCTTCGAACAGCTCTACGATACCGAAGCAGACCCACACGAGATTCGCGACCTGGCCGGCTCCGACAAGCCGGAACACCGCGAAGCGCTGCTGCGACTGCGCACGGCCCTCGACGTCTGGCTGGTCGAAACGGGCGACCGTGGAGAATGGCCAGAGCCGCCGGAAATCGTCGCCCCATTCGTTAAAGAGATGCACGACTGGTTCGGAACACCCGACTGGTACCGAGCCGCGCCAAACAAACCATGACGCCTGACCGCGGCACGTCGTTGGCATTCATACAAGCCCGAAGCGCAAGTTGTGAAGTTGCGCTATTTCAGTCCCGAAGGGACGAAGGCGAATAGCCGCGGGTTTCAACCCGTGGAAACAGGGGCCAAATGGCATTTCGAGCCCCGGAGGGGCGACGGCAAAATGCATGTACGCGTCACGTCGCCCCTCCGGGGCTTTCAGGTCAATTCATGGCCTTTTTCCCCGGGGCTAAAAGCCCCGGGCTACTTGCCGCCGTCCCTACGGGACTGGAATAGCGCAACATCAATAAGGCGAGCGAGTCTGTATGTCGCAGAGTTCACTCGCTGGCGCTTCGTGCTTGTATGGAGACTGAAAACAGATTCTGGAAGTGCGCTAGCCGGCCTTGGACAGAGAGAAGTACCGGTCTCCGCCCGCTGCCATCTGTTTCAGCGAGTCGGTTGCCTCAAACCGCTTCCCGAGGTCTGCGTACTTCTCGAGTTTCTTCAGAATCGCATCCGGTCCTTCGGCATCGCACCAGTGCAGGATGCCTCCACGGAACGCCGGGAAGCCGATGCCCAGCAGCAGGCCCAGGTCGATATGTGCTGGCTCGGAGACGATCCCGTCCTCGAGCGTTCGCGTCGCTTCAAGCAGCATGGGCAGGAACAGTCGCTCGGTGATCTCATCGTGCGAAAACTCGCGCGTGCCCGTGCGATGCCTTTCGAGGAATGCATCAAATTCCGGATCGGCAGCCGGCTTACCTTTCGGACCGAGGTACTGGCGGAAGCCTTTGCTGGCCTTCTTGCCGAGCCGTCCAGACTTCACGATGTCCTGTAGCAACGGGCACATCTCGGCGCGGTCGGAGTACGCGGTCGCAACGACCTGCCCAGCAAACAGAGCGACATCTGTGCCCACCAGATCGTGCAGGGCAATCGGTCCCATAGGCATGCCGAATTTCGTTGATGCCTTGTCGATCTGGTCCATCGAGGCGCCCTCGCACAGCAGCAGCAACGATTCGTTCATGTACGGCAGCAGCACCCGATTCACCAGAAATCCCGGGCAGTCCTTCATGACGATCGGCGTCTTGCCAATGCGTTTGGCGAGTGCGACGACCGTCTCGACCGTCTCATCATCCGTCTTCTCACCGCGGATCACTTCCACCAGTTGCATTCGATCGACGGGAAAGAAGAAGTGCATTCCGACGAAGCGTTCCGGGCACGGAGCCGACTCGGCCATTCGCGTGATCGAGATGGTTGACGTATTGCTGGCCAGAATCGCCCCGTCTTTGAGCACGGGAGCCATCTCGCGGTATGACGACGTTTTCAGTTCTTCGTTCTCAGTGATGGCTTCGACGACAACATCGCAACCGGAGAAGCCGCTTTTTGTCGTCGCGGTGCTGAGCAGACTGAGCATGTCGGCCATGTCCTGTGAAGTGGCCCGTCCGATCTTCATGCGAGACGCAATCGTCTTGCGAGAAGCGGCCATGCCCCAGCCAATTCGCTCTTCGTCGATGTCCACCATGACGGCCGGAACTCCGCGCCGCGCATGCGCGGTGGCGATGCCCGAACCCATCTGACCGCTGCCAAGGACTCCCACACGGCCAACCGTCTTCGGAGTGGCACTGGTGCCACCAAATCCAGGGTCCTTGCCCACCTGTGTGTTCATAAAGAACACACCGATCAGGTTGCCCGAGATAAGCGAACCCACGACTTCGAGTGACACCTCACGCTCAACGGCGAGCCCCTCTTCCAGAGGCAGGTTGATACCGCCTTTGATGGCTTTGAGCGCTGCCAGAGGTGCCGGGTACTGTCCCTTCGTCTTTCCGCGGACGGCACCTTCGGCGCAGGCGAATGCGAACATCATCTGATCTGCGGACAGACCGAGCGGCTGAGACCTGCGTTCGCGATTCTTCTGCCAGGTACCGCTCTCCTGCAGCATGCCGAGCACGCGACGGCCTTCGTCGAGCAGCTGATCCGCTGTCACGGCATCAAAAGCAAGGCCACGTTCGACGCACTGTGTGGGAGTCTGCGGCGCACCGGACGTGATCATCTCGATCGCGTAGTTGATGCCGATCAAACGCGGCAGCCGCTGAGTGCCTCCCCAGCCGGGGATCAGGCCGACGTTGACTTCCGGCAGTGCAACCTTGGTTTTGCCTGTCGACACGATTCGCTCATCGAACGACAGCACGAGTTCCGTACCGCCGCCCATGCAGGCTCCATCGATCAGGGCCACGGTCGGGAAAGGCAAGCGACTGATGCGGCTGAACAGCGTGTGTCCGGCTTCCACCGCAGCCAGTGCCTCTTCTTGAGTTGCCGTTGCGAGTGCTCCGAGTTCGTTGAGGTCTGCTCCCGCTATGAACTGGCCCGGCTTGCCGCTCTGCAACAGCAGACCGCTCAGGTCCGTGCGCTGTTCCAGCTCATCGATGACGGACGCCAGTTCCTCGAGCACGGCGCGGCCGAGTGTGTTGACCTTCCTGTCAGGCGTATCAAACGTCAGTAGCCCGATCTGTCCGTCCAGCTCCTCAAAGCGAAAAACGCCCATGACGACTCCTTTCAATCCGTTCGTAGTAACCGCATTTATGCGGTCGTCAGCGCGTAGTGTCGTCGGGGTGCTGAAACTGTCAAGAAGCGATGCATTGAGCCGGGACGCTGCGGCAACGAGCCCATGGCAATTAATCCGACCTGGCAACATGCCGTCGCCTACTGCGAGGACTGACGCGTGAACTTACAGACTGATGCGCTCACCGGGCTTCAGCGCGACAGGCTCGGCAGACGTTTCTGCTCGAACACGCTCGGCCCAGGCCGCGGCGTCCTGGGCGATCAGCGGCCAGGTGTCATAGTGGTCCGGGATGACGCGCTTTGGCTGGATCAGTTTGACCGCTCGCAGTGCATCATCGGGACCCATCGTGAAGTTGTCTCCGATGGGCAGGATGGCCAGATCAATGCCTTCCTCGCCGATCAGTTGCATATCGAGAAACAGGCCCGTGTCGCAGGCGTGGTAAATATTGCCATCTTCCGTCTTGAGTAGGATGCCACACGGGTTTCCGCCGTTGGAACCGTCCGGCAGTGCCGAGCCATGATGTGCGATCGTGAGCTTCACTGTGCCGAAATCGTGGGCGTGCGCGCCGCCAATGTGTTGAGGATGACAGTTCTCAAGCCCCTGGGCCTGCAACCACGATACGATCTCGAAGTTGGCGATGACCAGGCAGCCAGTGCGTTTGGCGATGTCGATCGTGTCACCGATGTGGTCGCCGTGACCGTGCGAAACAATGATCGCGTCCGGGCTCACGTCATCGGCGGACACCGACGCAGACGGATTGTCGGTAAAGAACGGATCGATGATGACCGTCTTGCCGGATGTTTCGATTGAGAAGGTTCCGTGCCCGAGCCAGGTGACGGAAGTGGTCATCACGATGGTTCCCTGATTTCAGTAACTGCCAGACTGTACGGAGGGGGATTCTAGCCGAAGCCCTGTGTCGGGTGTTATTGTCGAGCTGCGTTAACGAGGTGAAGTCTCATGGCAAACTGGCTCGACAAAGCACTGGGGCGACGATCCGCCACCATTATCAAGCCGGTCCCCTTTGTACGCCCGTGTCCTTGCGGGGAGCAGCTCTCCGGCATTCGCCAGGAACGCGCCCGGCGCCTAATCTGCGCTGAGTGTGGCGAGCCACATTTCATCCTGCCCGTCAATCTGTATCCGGAATCGAGGCGCATCCATTTTCAGCCGCTGGAAGTGGGTGAGTTCGACGAGTCAAGGGAATACGAGCAACCGCCGGAACTCGACGTCGAGCCGGAAATGGACCTCGACTCTGTCGAGGAAGAAATACCGCGTGAGTCACGCGCGACGCCACCAGCCCCGGACCTGGGCAGGGCGTTACTCGACGACTGGGAGGACGACCAGGAGGAGCCACCGGTTTCGCAACACGATCAGGCCATCGTCATCCCGCAGCGTCGCGAGGAACGGGCTGGTCAGCGACAGAAACTGCTACTGGTTGGAACCGCGTTCTTCGTGCTGATCGGAGCGATGGTCGTCTGGGCGGTGTGGGATCGAGGGAAAGAGTCGGCCGAAATACGTCTGCAAATGGCACGAGACGCCGGCCTCATCGCCCTGGAGTCAGGCGATTTCGTGACGGCTCGCCGTGAGTTCGCAGAGGCTCTGGATGCACTGCAGACGCTTGGTGTCACGGGCGAGCAACACGACAGTCTCCACGATCTTTGGATGGAATCAGAAGCCGCGGTCGGACTCACGAACCGCAGCCTGCTGGAGCTGGTCGAGTCGGCGAATCGGACACTGAAGACTGGGACGATTGAAGACTGGGACAGCGAATTCCATGCGATCTTTGAAGATCAGTGGATACTGATCGACCAGTCGCCGCCTCAAATCGTGCCCGGCGATGCGAAAGAAGGACGCCGCATCGACCTTCTCTGGGACTTCGACAACGACATACCGATTCAGGTCACAGGCATCGAGCGGCTGTTGACGAAAACACAGACGGGCGGTCCCCGGCGGATCGTGTTTGCGGGACAACTGGCGGGCTGCCGCCGCGAATCCAACGCATGGGTCGTGGAATTGAACCCGGAGAATGCGTTCTTATGGAGACGGTTCCGAAGTATTGAACAGCTTGGTTTTACCGATGACCAGGAACCGGCCCAGATTATGCGGGACCTGATCGAATCCCAGGCGGAATTGCCCGAAGTGAGTGAAGCTGTTTCCCTTCCGCAGGAGAACCCGGATGCGACGTAAAACGCATCACGCACCGAGAATCGTTTCGTTCGCACTCGCGCTCGGCCTGATTGCCTGCGCCTTGCAGCCGGCTGTCGCTGGATTGATCTCCGTGGAGGCATTCCTCGAGCTCAAGCCGAAATGGGAGCGACTGGTCGGTTCGAAGTTCCAGATTGAGGGGCGAGTCTCGACGGCAGGAGGCAACACGCTTCTGATGCGCAAGCTGCAGGAACTCAACTTCGTTTGTAAGGAAGAGGTTCCAAAGCTCCGGGGCACGGATACGGTCGAGATTCATGGGATGCTGGCCAGGGACGACGACGAAAAGCTGATCTTCCGCGTCACGTCCGTCAAGAAGCTGATCTCGGACGTGGATCGTCTGAATCGCCTGCGAATCGACCTGCCCGGTGACAAGCCAGACGAGTGGTTCGATCTTGGTGACTGGGCGATCGCGCGCGGAAATTTTTACTCCGACGATGAGCTGATCAGCGAAGGCCGGGAACTGCATCTTTCCGGACTCAGTCGCGAGCACACCAGGCTTCAGGTCAAGGACTATCAATCGTTGCGGGCGATGGCACTCAAAGCCGAAGACCTGAATCTCGGTGAGGCACTCAAGATCGAGTACCTCTACGAAGGCAACTACCGGGACTGGCAGAATGAACGCCGCGAGGCCACCTCGCTGCAACTGGCGGGAATCGGGTCGCGAGTCGTGCGTGACCTGCCGGCAGCCGGAACTCCATTGCCGAATCTTCCAGAAGCACTTCGCAAGGCGTGGCAGGAGTCGCCACTGACCGGATACCGGACAACCAAGTCGTTGTCGGTTCGCAATCAGTACCACCGTCTGCTGTACCAGGAAATTCTGTTGGAGAGCATTCAGATTGACGCGGATCCGGGCGGAAAAAACGGGAAGGAAATCGCCTCACGCCTGCGACGGGAAGTGCCGGAATTCGGAGCGCTGGCGGATCAGTACGTCACTGACGAGTTGGACTGGCGGTTGAAGAATATCACGACGCTCAGTCGATTCGACATGCTGGCACTGCAGCGTGAGTTTGAGGAACGCGGCGAGCCGGACAATGCAGAGCAGGCGATCGACGACTGGTTCCTGAATCGCGAAGCGCAATTGCTGAAGCAGGGCGTTGACGGTTTGATCGACCTGGCGACCGAGTACGAGGAGTTGATGGACGATAAGAACGAAGCAATCCGGCTGCTGCTGATGGCCGAACGCAAGAAGCCCGGGATCGGAATCGTGGCCGAACGGTTGGAGGGACACGGGTACGAGTACATTGACGACCAGTGGCGGGATGCCGAGGAAGTTCGTGAGCGACGCAACACGGCGATCAATGTCGCCATGCGGGAAGGTCGCGTCACCAAAGGGATGACCGCGGAGCAGGTCGAAAAAACGCTGGGCCGACCATTGGCGAAGACGCGCATTCTGACGGGTCGAAACGTGATCGAGTACTGGATGTTCGGAACGTCGGGCTCACGCTTGTCCGTGCGGCTGCAGCGACTGGCCAACCGACGCGAGCCGATCGTCGATGCGATCAGTCAACTGGGGAGATAGCGGGGTTCTGCTGATTGTCGCCTTTCGCTCCGCGAAAGTAGCGCTACTTTCGCGGAGCGATAGGCGACAATCAGTGATCGGCCGACACAACTCTGGTGCCATTGGAAGATAGCCGCCGTTTCGGGCTGACCGACGTTGAATCCAGTTGTTCGAGGGCACGGCTAATTCGCTCGCGTCAGAAAGTCGATCGTCTCGCGAGTCCATTTGTCGTCGCAATAAGCACGCACGTATTCTTTCAGGGTTTCGGCCATGACTTCTCGCTGCGTGGGCGTGAACTGTGCCATTCGCTGCTGAAATCCCTCCCGGTCGTCGTAGCCGAATTCTCCTTCCTCGAATGCACCGCGTGGTGACAGGTAAAACACAATTGAATGCGCCAGGTCGCTGTTGAGGTCGAACGTGGGATCGAGACTGGCCAGCAACAGAGCGGGCATGTAGTAGTGAAACGCTTCCGGACTGAGGTCCGGAAACGGCGTGTCGCCCTGGATGAACTCGGCCGCCGGAAAGTCCTGCCAGGATCGGCCGATGAGCAGACGTCGCGTCTCGTCGCAATCAAGCGGGCTGTCGCCGTAAACCGTCAATCGTGTATCGCCGGGATACTCGTTGTCGGCGAATGCCGCGACGATCGAGTCGGTCAGTTCAGACATGCGAGTGACTCAAGTGAGACGAATGTCAACGCTGGCGCTGTGAGCGGTCAGGCCTTCCTTTTCCGCCATGAGTCGCACGTCGTCAGCTCCAGCGGCCGCTGCGGCTTCGTTGTACCAGATGACCGAGGATCGCTTCAGAAAATCGTTTGCGCACAGACCGTTGGCGAACCGGGCGGTGCCCCCGGTTGGTAGGACGTGTGACGGTCCGGCGATGTAATCACCGAATGCAACGGGCGTGTGATGACCCATGAAGATCGCTCCGGCATTCTGCACGCGGTTCAGATGCCGCTCCGGGTCGGCGGTCGAGATGTGCAGGTGTTCGGCGGCCATCAGGTCGGTCAGCTTGATGGCTTCGTCTTCGTCACGGGCGAGGATCAGGGCTCCGTATTGAGTCAGGCTTTCGCGGGCCAGATCACCTCGTGGAAGGCGATCCAGTTGAATCGCCAGTTGTTCCTGCACGGCTGCAATCAGCGGTTCGTGCCATGTAATCAGCACGCCTGACCCGGGACTGTGCTCGGCCTGCGAAATCAGGTCACTGGCTACGAAATCTGCCCGGGCCGAATCATCCGCCAGCACGACGACTTCGCTGGGACCGGCAATGCTGTCGATATCGACCTCACCAAACACGTGCCGCTTGGCGAGGGCGACGAACAGGTTTCCCGGGCCCACGATTTTGTCGACGCGTGGAATGCCCTGCACGCCGTACGCAAGTGCTGCGACCGCCTGAGCCCCGCCTGTGCGGTAGACCTCATCGACGCCAAGTTCATGGCAGGCGGCCAGCAGGTCGGTGTTGTAACCGCCGAATTCCGTCGGCGGGACGACAACGGCGATCTGATTGACACCGGCCGTTTGAGCGGGGACGGCCGTCATCAACAGCGTCGATGGATAGGCCGCGGCTCCACCGGGAATGCAAATGCCGACGCGCTGTAGAGGCAGGTACCGCTGCCGCAATTCAACGCGTGCGTCTCCGTTCTGCCGCACCAGGGACACGGTTTCGTTCAGCAGTGCCGACTGGAACTCGGCGACGTTGTCGCGGATGCGGCGGATTGCGGCCAGGTATTCCGGATGCGCGGCAGCATGGGCGCTCTGGAGTTCATCAGCAGTGACGCGCATCGTCTCAAGCGTCAGTTCTTTGCGGTCCAGTTTCGCGGTGTACTCGAGTAATGCGTCCAGGCCGCGTGTCCGTACGTCGCCGCAGATTCGCTCGACGACCTGCCGGGGAGACAGCGGTTCTCCGAACAGTTCGATGGTCTTCTGGCGTCCGGCTTCGGACACAATGTTTCCACGCGGACTGAGTTTTTCACGCAGACTATCGAGTGCTGCGGTCGCGTTCTCGTGATGGCAGTTGATGACAGTGATGGACGATGCAGGGCTCATTCAGATTCCGTTAGCAATAGGCTGGTCATGCTGGATGGCGACGGGGTCCGCTGCGCTTTCCCGTCGTGCTCGGCTTTGCTGAGAGTCCGTCTCGGCGAGACGCACCTACAAAGCGCTGAGCTTTCTCAGTTGGTCGAGAATCACGAAATGTATGACCACGATCAGCACGAAGGCGATAAACATCGGTCCGTAGATGACGAGAGCGTTCAGGCCTCGCAGGTTCGGGGCGAACAGAATGTTGTGAAGGTTCGGTATGTTGGGCACGATGACGACGGCGAGGCCCATCGGCAGGGCGCCCCATTTGATGACCACGGAAAACAGCAGCACGACCTGGACCATCAGCGCGTATTGCGACATCAGATACCAGCCGCGACTGCCAAGGAACGCCTCTGTCGCGAGGTCCTTGAGAAACGACGGCGCCAGGAAGGCTCCGACAACAAACACCAGCACGGCCGGAATGAACGTCGGAACGACACCCAGCAGCTTGTTACGGACGAGCTGACCGGTCGACACGGGCAGCATGACCAGGCCGGGCCATGTCTTCCAGCGCATCTCTTCCCGGAAAACGCGCGACAGATAGATCGGAATCTCGACTCCGATTGCCGTCAGCATCGAAAGCATCAATGTCGAGCCGATGTTGTCCTGGAATTCGGTTTTCAGGCTGCGGGCAATCAGCACGCTCATCGAGCCCATTAAGATCGAATAGGCCAGCAGCTTGACGACGACGGCGATGATGCCACCCGTCAGGAAATTAAAATCCTTCCAGGCCAGTGCGTTGTTCCAGACACGGTTGGCTCCGGACAGACGCGTCGAAAGCAATGCCATCATTCCTCGGGCAGGTGCGACATTCCGTTCGTTTCGGGTGCATGCATCGAACAGCAGCCAGCCGAGCAGAAACAGGACAAGACCCGCGACGGAATTCACGATCGCCTGGTAACTGAGTAATTCACCCGCGTAGTTCGTCCCGAGGATCATGCGCAGTGCGTAAAAGGGCGTCGCGGCCTGCGCGTATTCGCAGGCGGTCTCGATCTGGTATTCCAGTCCCGGGCTGATCAACTTGCGCCGGCTCAGGCCCAGCGTTGCGTCGATGATCAGTCGCGGACCGATATACACCACCGCCAGTACGGCCGTCGTGAGCGATGCCGCGAGATTCGAGCGATTGCAGATGGTCGAAAAGAATGCCCCCAGACCAGCGAGGAACACGGAAAACGACAGCAGCGTCACGTAGGCCGCGAAAATCTGATGCGTGGTCACGCCACCCAGGGTGATCGCCAGAAACGTAAACGGCAGCTGCACTGACAGCAGCAATATGGCTCCGATCAGACGCGGCGACACTTTACCCAGCAGAATGCCGATGCCGGGAATCCCGGCCATCCGCAGCAGGCCGAGCGTCATTTCTTCTTTTTCTTCGGTGATGACCGTTGAGAAAAAACTCATCCCGGCGAGATTCAGCAGAAAGAAATTCAGCCAGCAGATCTGCTCAAAGACATCGCGGCCGGGTGTGCTGTACCGGAGAATGTTCCGATGCACCTGAATGAGTAATGCGAGGATGACTCCCGCAAAGATCAGTCGCACGACATGCGTGCGTGCGAGGCGCGTGTCAACGCGCAGCGACCGCTCGACCAGAGCGAACGTCCCGCGGCCCAGCATCATCTCACCCCCTTTTCAGTCAGGTCCATGAATGCCTGATTGAGGTGCCGCTGGGCTCGTGAGAATCCGATCACGGTAATCCCCAGAGTCATCGCTGCCTGTAGAACAGCGTTCGTGTCGAGCTGGTCGGGGTCGAATTCAACGCGGACGTCGTGAGACCCCTCGATCGGCAGCACGGCCATGATGCCGGGTGCTTCTGCCAGTTGGTCGGCCAGTCCGTCCAGCGGCTCGTGCGGTGTCAGTCGATAAGCGGGATACTTGTGCGAATGATCGAGGAGTCCTTCCATTGACCCGCAGTACTTGATGTCGCCGCGATCGATCACGGTCACGCTGTCACACAGTTCGGCCAGTTCGCTGAGAATGTGCGAGCTGATGACGATCGTCTTGCCCATGCCGCGGAGTGCCCGCAGAATTTCCATCAGCTCAATGCGGGCGCGCGGGTCGAGTCCCGATGCCGGTTCGTCGAGCAGCAGCAGATCGGGGTCGTTGACCAGCACGCGGGCCAGGCCGACTCGCTGCTGCATCCCGCGGGAGAGACCGTTAATCAGGTCTTTGCCGTGCGCACCCATGTCGGTCAGCTCAAGCACGTCCTTGAGCACTTTCGTGCGTGTTTCCAGCGGCAGGCCGTAGGCGGCGGCGAAGAAGTCAAGGTATTCGTACACCGTCATTTGCCGGTACATGCTGAAGTGGTCCGGCATGAACCCAATGCGACGACGGACTTCTTTATAGTCGGCCACGATGTCCATGCCGAACACTCGGATGGTGCCGACCTGTGGCTTCAGAAGCGTGCAGACAAGCCGCAGGACGGTCGTTTTTCCGGCTCCGTTCGGTCCCACAAATCCGTGCAGCGACTGAGGCGGAACATCAAACGTGATGTCCACGAGTGCCTGGAATTTGCGGAACGAGTGCTGGACACCGCGCAGCTCGATCGCTGAATGCCCCGCATTCGTGGGCGGGCGGGCATCGACATCGGTTTCGCTGGCAGGTGGGTTCATCGGGGTCCGGCAGAAATGCGGTTGGTGTCGTGAGGTGTCGTTCCGAGAAAATCCGCAAATCCGGAGCCGTAAAGGGCTGGAGTCAGATCGAGAAAACAGGGATGCTGATTCACCTGCTCAAGGACCCGCCGGACGAGCTACTCTAGACAAGTCCCGAATTCCGGGAAAGCAGCAGAGAAAAGCCGGTCCATCAGCGAGCAGATCTCATGAGCCAACTGGCCCCTGAAGCCGAAGTCATCCAGCACAGTCGAGTTCCTGCCATGCGTATCAAACGAAAGCTGGTCGGCGGAGTCGCCGTCGTTGGTGTCATTGTTGGAGCATTCCTGTCCGGGTGGATTCCGGGCCTGGGCAGTGGTTCCGGTACTGGCAACGGCGATTCGCTTGACACGCCAATCAGTATCAGTGCCGATCCGGCCAGCCAGCCGACCGTGCCTCCAGCGACGGCCACGAACACGGCCAAACCCGCCGCCAAGCCGGTCACCATCGAAACCCTCGATGTCTACGTTCATGGACGGTCGTTCGCCGTGCCGATTCGAACTGGCGGATACCGCGTGGTGAAACCTTCGACGGTAATGCGTCTGGCAAAATCGACCGTCGGAAATGACAGCGGGGTCCGTGTCCGAGTGTTGCGTACCAGAGACGCGCAATACACCACTTGGTCACGACTCGTCGACGAACTCGAAAAGCAACTCGATATGCCGTCGGACGCGATCAGCATTCCGGAAGAGCTGGTGGAATTGCCCGGCGAAGAAATCAAGCCCGCGACGTAGTGCTTTGCCAATGTTGAATATTGGGGTGGCTGGGGTCGAGCGTAGCGAGCCCCCAGTTGCAT
>CAUZFZ010000008.1:0-132510 GCA_963579025.1 Planctomycetota bacterium
CACCACTCCGCGATCCTCCCGCTCAAAAATTCGCGTTCCGCCACTTCGCGACAAATCCCGCCCCGACCCCGGCGCCACCCCAGCACGCAACCCGATACAGTGCTACAACCTTTTTTCGACAGCCCCCCTGCCCCGTGGCCGCGTCCCACACCTTGACCGTCCTGTCCGCACTCGCCGAGGCCAGCCGCTTCCCGTCCGGGCTAAACGCCACGCTCATGACCTCCCGGTTGTGTCCTTTCAGCGTGAGCGTCTCGGCGCCTGTGGCGGTATGCCTTGTATCGCCCGGTGCGACCGGCTTTCCGTCCGGGCCGGACGTCACACTGGTCGCTTCATCCGGCCCACCGACAATGCGTAGTCCCTCGATTCCGTCGAGGGGGCTTACGTCGTTCACCCGAGTCCCGCTGATATCGAGCGTCCGCAGGCTAGTAAGTTGTGCCAGCGGGCGCACGTCGCTCACCTGAGTCCCGCTGAGATCGAGTGTCCGCAAGCTAGTGAGCTGAGCCAACGGGCTCAAGTCGCTTACTTGAGTCCCGCGGAGGTCGAGTGTCTGCAGGTTGATGTACTGTGCAAGCAGTCTCACGTCGCTCACTTGTCGCCCAGCAAGGTTGATCGACACGATTTGTTCTGGGAGCCATACGGGCAACTGAAGCGCGTGGTGTGCCTGCCATAATATCCGTCCAGCCAACGCACCGGACAGGACGATAGTGACGGCAAGAACTCGAACCCACACGGTCCTCCTGATTCTTCCGGGGACATCCGCCAAGCGGTTACGCATGCGACCTAACAGGCCTGTCGTGGAAGCAAGAATCTCGGTCGTTCCCGTTCGTTCCATTGAAGGCACGACGTGATCCGCGGTGGACGTCTGCGTCAGCTCGTCATTGAGGATTCTTTCTCTCAATCGCAGCATTGCCGGGTTGTCGGGCTGAAGTTCCAGCACGCGCTCGACCTTCTCCAAAAGCCCTTCGGTCTCGTGCTCGCGCAGGGATGTGCTGATATCCGCTATCAGGTTTCTCAGTTCGGCTTCGTTCTCAAGCCTGCCTTCCTGTAGTTCTTTCCCGTGAACGTCGAGGTTCGGGCTTGACGTTGTGGTGGTGATTACTGGCGAACTCGTTTCTATCGAATACGCATTTGTCTGGAATTGCTGCAGTGATGCAGCGACTTCGGCCATGGACTCGGGGCGACCTTCCGAACGCTTGGACATCATCCTCAGGCAGAGAGATTCCAGCTCACCGGATAGGCCGGGGCGCAGTTCGGATGGTGGGACGGGTTCATGCGTGATGATTTTCACGAACACCGAGGCCACAGAGCCGTCGAATGGGACTGTGCCTGTCAGCAGTTCATAGAACAATACGCCGAGGCTGTAGATGTCTGACCGCGGGCCGATGCGCCGCATGTCGCCGTCCACCTGTTCCGGCGACATGTAGACCGGCGAGCCGAGCTGCATGCCCGTCCGCGTCAGACGCACGTCCGTACTTGGCTGCGTCGACATCGCCAGGCCGAAGTCCATCACGATTGGCTCACCCTGCGGGTCGACCATGACGTTCGCCGGTTTGATATCCCGATGAACAATTCCGTTGCGGTGCGCTTCCTCAAACGCCGACGCCAGCTTCCGCACCCAGCGCACGATCTGTTTTTCGCCAAGCTGGGTGCTGTCATGGGGCTGCTCCGGATTGTCGACGCGAGCCTCGGCGATGACCTGCGACATGACTACGCCATCGATCCATGCCATCGCGATGTAATACGTCCCGTCGACATCGCCGTAGTCAAATGTCGGACAGATATTCGAATGCCGCAGCACTGCGGCCGCCTGGGCCTCGCGCCGAAACCGCTCAAGCTGCTCAGCGTCGTCAGTGCCGGTCAGACTGGGAATCTTCAGAGCGACCGGGCGTCCGAGGATGGTGTCTTCGGCCAGAAACACCCGGCCCATGGCGCCGCGTCCGATTTGTCGGTCGATCCGATATCGTCCAAAGTCACGCGGAATCTTCCCGACGCTTTTCCGTCCGCCCGCCGTGTCGGCGCGCGTTTCCTGAGGGCGCAGACTGCTGTCCGGTTCGCCCGACGTCTCAGCCTGAACACTTCGGAACACTGCGACAACGATGTGCTCCTGGCCTTTGAACCGCGTGACGTACTCATTTCGCTGAGGCGCTTCACCAGCGTTGCGACGCAGCTCAATTTCCAGCTCCAGCAGCGCTTTCAGATAGTCGTCTTTTGCGGTCGTGTCGACAGACGCGAGGTAGCTGTCGATCAGCGGCCGCCGTCCCTCCGACCAATCGGATTCGAACTGATCGCAGCAGCGATCGATATCGCGGCTCCGTCGAACGTTCAGAGACTGTGACGAACGGTTCATGCTCTGGCCATGTACGTGGCACGTCCTGGCAGAGTTACCGCGACGCGATTCTGAGTATACACATCATGGGACGCGCCAGCATGAGCGTCAGCACAGGACGAACCGCGACTCGCGATTTCAGTCATTGTGACGTCCAAGGTGTTTCGCACGTGACATGCAGGGTATCGCGTTGGCCGGACGGGCTGGAATGCCGCGCGTCAACGGTCTTAACGTCTCAGGCACCCTCAGCGCGATCTGCCGGGCCCCCAATTATGCATTTCGGCCTGGTATTCGAGTCCTTCCTTCTGTTCGAGCAACCCTCTTAACCGAAACGTGATCTGCTCGAGTTGGACGGAAAGATCGTTTTCATTCTCAGGGTCGTCTTCAGTATTGAACAACTCATACGCTGGAGTCTTTCCGTAGGTGACGACCAGCTTCCACAGTTCCTGCTCGATGACGATCTTGCGACCTGAATTCGCAAGAGTGTGGAAGGTGTTGCCATCGGTCTCGCGCGACAACAGCGGCCAGACCGGTGGGTCTGAATCGTCTGTCTCCTCGGCCGCATCGGGTGCTTTCAACACGTTGGAACTGGCAGCATCCGGGACGCCGTCAACATCCACGGCGCTGTCTTTGGGATTCTGTGAGACGGCGACGTTGCCATAAACGTGCGCGGGTGTAGAGGGCTTCTTCACGATAATCGAAGGTCCCTCGAACTCGTGCGTGACGTTGTCTGTCGCGGTGACCTGCGATCCGCTGGCGTTGACCGCGTTGCGATAACCGCTGATTCGATTGTTGGCGACGGTTACTGTCGAGTCCTTCCAGACCCAGACCGCCGACCCTTGCCCTGGTCCTTTCCCCTTGAATCGGTTTCCCAAGATGCGGACGTCGCCGTGAGCCAGGACCCCCGCAACACCACCTCCGGTAATGCTGTTGTGGGACACGACACCCGTCGAACCACCTTTCACTGCCACCAAAGGTGGCGCACCACCGCCGGTTCGCAATAACTCGTTGCCATGAATGTATGCCGTCGCTCCGTCGGGGAGCCCCACCGCGACCAGGCGATTCTCCAGGCAGCGATTGCCGATAATCACCGCGACCGTGGCTGTGTCTCGCACACCGATGCCGGCCATCTTGTTCTCGTGCGATTCGTTGTCGACGATCACGGGTCGGGCGCCCCGACGAGAACCGATGCCAGCCATTTGATTGTCGTGCGTCCGGTTACTGCGAATGACGGGTGCCGCACCTTCGCGTGATCCGATGCCGGCCATTTTGTTTTCAAAGCACTCGTTATCCACAATCACCGGTCGTGCTCCCAGCCGAGATCCGATTCCCGCCATGTCGTTGCTGTAGCAGTGGTTGTTGCGGATGACTGGCGCCGCGTCCTGTTGCGACCCGATGCCCGCCATCCTGTTGTCGAAGCACTCGTTGTCTTCGATCACCGGACGGGCCTCTTCGCGAGAGCCAATTCCGGCCATCCGATTGCGATAGCAGCGGTTGTGGCGGATCACTGGAGCCGCTCCCAGGCGCGAACCGATGCCTGCCATCTCGTTTTCGAAGCACTCGTTGTGCTCGATGACTGCACGCGCCCCGTCACGTGATCCAATGCCGGCCATTCTGTTTTTGTAACAACGGTTGTGGCGGATGATCGGACACGCGTCATCGCGGTTCCCGATGCCGGCCATGTCGTTTTCATAACACTCGTTGTACTCAACGATCGGCTGCGTCTCTTCACCGGTTCGGATTCCGATGCCCGCGCGACGATTCCCGTAACACTTATTGCCGCGAACGATTGGCCGTGCGTGATCACTGATGCCGATGCCGGCTCGGACGTTGTCGAAACACACGTTGTTGATCACCAGCGGGCTGGCATCATCATGTCCGATGCCGGCATAGAAGTTTTCGAAGCAGGTGTTTTCTTCGATGACCGCCGTTGAATGCTTCATCGAACCGATGCCGCCGCCCATGTTTCGCCAGGTGACGTTCCGGTAGATGTGGGGAGAGACTCGCTTGCCCTCGGCTCCAATGACGGCGATGCCGGTGTAACCAATGTGATGGACAATGTTGTTGCTCACTGTGCAGCGCTCGATCCCGATCACACTGATCCCGGCCGTGCCGGGCTCGCCGATCGGTTCTTCAGACTGCTCCTCTCCCTGTGTCGCATGGTGCTTCTTCCAGGCGTCGTCGTCGTATTCGCCGACGCCCGTCACAGTGAATCCGTCAATCGTCGAGGATTCCGTCATCGCCACACCGGGCCCCGTCGCGCCCTCTACGTCGCCGTCGATGATTGTCGATTCGGCCCGCTTGAGGCCCAGTGTCCCTTTGGTATCGTCGCCGGCGCTCAGGAGTGTGACTCCTGCTTTCAGCCGTATCCGCTCCCTGTATATCCCGGCGCTGACCAGTACGGTGTCACCTTCCCGAGCCGCGTCGATCCCTGCCTGAATCGTCTTCTGGTCCTCGGGGACCGGTACGATGGCAGCCTGAATCGACGCCGTGCACAAAGAAACGACAACCGCAATCAACGTGGTGGTGTCAAACGGTGAAGACATGTCAGAACCCGCCTTTCCACGAGGGTGTCGGTATAGTGGCGGTCAGTCTGACGTCCATTCATTCTCAATGGCTCGCCGCGACTGATCCTTCGCCAGCCCAAAGCGGCATAGCCGCAACCAAAAGTAGGATGGGCACTCTTGCCCGTCTGCCAACAGGGACGGGCAGGAGTGCCCGTCCTACGATGCGCGCGCACGGCGCGATCGTGTCCCATAGTAAAAACCTAATGATATCCAGTGAGTTTCACCGAAGCGCTCGAGACATGATCGCCGACGGTCAGGATTGCCGTCGCCGTCGGCCGGGCGTTAAACAGTCGATGTCGATTTACCTCATACAGACTCTCGATCGATCCCCATGAGTCCCAACCGTCAATTTGCAGCAGATGTCGTCGACAGGCTGTCCAACGCCGGATTCGCCGCCCTGTGGGCGGGCGGGTGTGTGCGCGACGAGTTGCTTGGACAAACTCCGAAGGACTACGACGTTGCGACGGACGCCAGGCCCGAACAGGTCCGTGAGTTGTTTGGTCGAAAGCGAACTTTGGCTGTCGGCGAGAGTTTCGGCGTGATCGTCGTACTCGGCCCGAAAGGCGCCGGGCAGATTGAAGTCGCGACATTCCGCTCTGATGGCGAGTACCTCGATGGTCGACGTCCGGAGTCCGTGCAGTTCTGCTCAGCGGAAGAAGATGCGCGGCGGCGAGACTTCACGATCAACGGCATGTTCTACGACCCGCTGAAGCAGCAGGTGCTCGATTACGTCGGCGGCCGGAGCGATCTGGAAGCCGGCATCGTCCGCGCAATCGGCGATCCTCGGGCGCGGATGAAAGAAGACAAGCTGCGGATGCTGCGTGCCGTACGGTTCACTGCGACGTTCGATTTCGAGTTGGATCACGCAACGGCGGATGCTGTCCGATCAATGGCCGATCAGATTGACGCCGTCAGCGCCGAACGGATTTCCCATGAACTGCGCCGTATGCTGGCCCATACCAATCGTGCTCGAGCCTTGCAGCTATGCCACGACGTCAACCTGCTGACTCAAGTGCTGCCTGAACTTGATGATGTCTCGAGCGATCCGGATGCGTGGAAGGCACTGCTGAGTCTACTTGCTCGATCAGGTGGATCGGGGACGGGCGGTGACATCGCATTTCCTCTCGCGTTTGCCGCACTGCTGTCGCCGGTTGTCGTGTGCAGAAACCTCGACGTGACCGCGGCGGCTCAACTGACTGAGGAAGTCGGGAAGCGACTCAAGCTCTCGAACCGTGAGATTCAACACGCCGCGTGGCTTTTGCGCCATCGCGAATCATTGCGTGATGCGGACCAACTCTCAGCGGCACAACTGAAACGTGTGCTCGCACAGGGCCATGCACGCGATCTGCTGTTTCTGATACGAGCGAGTGACGAGGCACATCACCGGACACCGAAAGACGCAAACTTCTGCGAGGCATTTCTGCGCAACACGTCCACGATTGAACTCGACCCGCCAGCATTGATCTCTGGTAGTGAGTTGATTCGCGCGGGTCTGATACCCGGGCCTCGCTTCAAAGAGATTCTGGAAACGGTAAGGGACGCTCAGTTGAATGGCGAAGTCACAACGACCGAACATGCTCTAAAACTGGCGCAGACGATTCTCGAGTCTGCCTGAGCCACGGACACCCAATCCGGAAGACGAACATGATCACGCTTGAAGGACACACCGCACTCGTGACCGGCGGCACGATGGGCGTCGGTCGAGCCATCGCGGAAACGCTTGCCGGATCAGGCGTCGATGTCGTGCTGCACGGACTGAATGAAGACGACGCAGCGCGGCAGGCGGTTGCAGCGATTCAGGGCGTGGGCCGCGCATGTCATCTGGTCACAGGCGACCTGGCCGGATCGACGGAAGAGTGTGTCGGACACGTGTTTGATCAGGCCATCGCCGCGATGCCGGACATCGACATCCTGATCAGCAATGCCGGCGCCTACAGCGAGCCGGATTTTCTGGATGTCGAATTCGAGACTTTCGATCGCACCATGAAGCTCAACGTGTACTCGCACTTTTTTCTGATTCAGCGGTTTGCACGACGCTGGATCGAGAATGGTGTCCAGGGCCGAGTGTTACTGACAGGTTCGATCAACGGCCGGCTCGCCGAGCAGACGCACGCGGCATACGACACGTCGAAAGGTGCCGTCGAAACGATGGTCAAGACGCTGTGTGTCTCACTTGCGCCGCATGGCATTCGCGTTAATGGGATGGCGCCGGGGCTGGTGAGAACTCCGCTGACTTCTGTCGCGCTGGATCAGCCGGGTGTTACTGAATGGATGCAACTGCACACTCCCAACGGGCAGGTGCCCGGTCCGGAACCGTGCGGATCGGCGGCGGCGTTTCTGGTCAGTGACGAGGCTTGGCACGTGCAAGGCCAGATGTTGCTTGTTGACGGCGGCATGAGTGCCTGGCAGCAACCGGACCCGCCATAGTCGTCGAGGGGCGTCGCGGTTAGGCGAGCGGCAGGTAGTGCAAAGACGCGAGAACCCCCGGCGTAAAGTCGGGGGCGTTGGTAAGTTCTCAACTGCCGTACGCCTTATCGATCGAACCGGGACTGCAGCCGCTGGAGGTCTTCCGGCGTGTCGAGGTCAAGCAGGATCGAGTCGGATGCGACGGAGTGCTCGCAGACCGTGACACCGTCCAGAGTCAGCAGCCAGTTCAGACCTCGGTCGTCGGGAATTTCGCTCAGCCGACTCGCCAGAGTCCAGCGGAAGAACGCCGGGTGACCGCGTTTCCCTGAATGGACCGGCACCATGATGTCGGCGTCCAATGTCCGCCAGACATTGACGAGTTCGTTGATCACATCGCCATCGAGGACCGGGTGGTCGGCCGGGATTAGAATCCAGGCGTCTTCCGGTTCCGGTGCGAAGTGACTGCGAATCGCGGCGACTCCGTATTCGACGCTGTGCCGCATGTCGGGCGGATCGCGCGGGGGTTGTACGGCAACGACATCGAAGGGTTGCAGCACATCGCGAAGCTGTTCGTCGGACCGGCGGAGCACGATCGCTGTTGCCGCGATGGCGGGATGATCGAGCGCATCCAGCAGACGGGCGATGACCGGGCGGCCGGCCAGATCGAGCGTCAGTTTGGGACGCCCCATGCGACGGCTGAGCCCCGCGGCGGGGATGATTGCGAAAAGACGCACTCAACGGCTCCCGAGAATCGGTGGGCTCGGCTGAGGAACCAGAAACGAATCGACGCCTCGTCACGACGCGCGAGTTTCAGTCGAGCTGTGTTGTCGACTCGCCGTCGTGGAACTCGGCCCAGCGATCCCAGGCGTACGTCCACTCCATCCACATGCGGAGGAATGACCACAGCAGTCGCATTTTTGAGAGGCTATCGCCGGGCAACTGGCCTTCATGCTGCATCGTATCCATGGCGGCCGTGCGCAGTTGCCAGCGATCTGCCAGCATCGCGGCGATTGCGTCCGACGTCAGATTCGGCTCAACGTCCTCTTCCAGCAGGCCGGCTCCGTCGGCCATGACGAACAGCTCGAACAGACTCGTCCGATGGGGATTCATCTCAAGAGGTTTGGTCTGGTCCTCTGCTTCCTCGATCACCGACTGAATCCGGTCGACGATTGTGAGGATCAGCGAAGATTGAGATACAGGACCCTGAGTCTGGGACTTTTGCGTCACGGCGGGCTTCCTCACAGTTCAAAGGTGAATCGCCATCGTACGCAGCCGGGGAGCATCCGCCAAACTCGCCCGAGGCAGGAATTGCAGAATCCTGTCAAATGTCGGGTGTCTATCTCCTCTTACTCGTACTCTTACTCGTAATCCTACTCTCAATCTTACTCCCCATGACCGACGCCAGCGTCGCGGCCGGGACGCTGAATCAGGCGACGTCGAAAAAAGAGCAGCCCCGCCGCAACGGAAAGCGACGGAGCATCGTCGCACTCCAGAAGTCGCACGCAAACGGCGACCAGGAAACGAAAACAGCCTGCCGCGGGGAATTCCCGGGCAGGCTGTCGTTTCTGCTGATGAATGTTCTCGCTGAGATTACGGCAGGGCGTACCACATGCCTGTCGTCACTGCAGCCTGATTGAGGGCCGCTTTGGTGTTCCACGGAATCTGCTTGACCTGCTTTGGAGCACACTCCCCAGGACGATACCAACCCAGTGTGTATCGCTTCTTGCAGACGGGATCGATCGTCATCTGATAGGGCAGCCCGGCCAGTTGCAGCCCGAACCTTCCGAGCGAAACGAACGGTTGAATCACCTCATCGTGGACGTGGCCATACCGTTCCACGCCCGGGTCTTCGAAGTACAGCGGGTAGTGGTACAGATTTGACGCCTGCCACTGATACAGGATCGGGTCCAACTCACGAGGCCCATGAGCTTCGTCACTCAGCTCGATCTCCTCGGGTGCCTTCAATGTCGGATCGAGTCCCGTTTCCACCTTCATTTCGGGGCGATAGTCCAAGTAGGGCAGAATCTCTTTGATCGATCGGAGCTGCTGCGGATCGGACGCTGTGTCCTGGTAGCCCGCTTCGATGAAGTCCACGTCGGAATCGGCGTCGTCGCCAGCGAGAGGAACGAACGCCTCGACTTCGGCAATCGGCTCCCCGTCTGATTCCGACCCACCCAATGGCGCT
This sequence comes from Planctomycetota bacterium, assembly GCA_963579025.1. Classification (GTDB taxonomy): domain Bacteria; phylum Planctomycetota; class Planctomycetia; order Planctomycetales; family Planctomycetaceae; genus CAUZFZ01. Next base: position 9,485 of record CAUZFZ010000008.1, read on the forward strand.
GGCAGCGGCGGCAGTCCGGAATCCGCCGACTCTTCACTCACCAGTTGAACTGGCAGCCCACCACTGAATAACAGACTGTTGGCATTATCGTTGACTGAGATTGGTTCCAGCTCGCCGTCGGAGATCCGCAGTCCCGGATCGGGCTCTCTGTATTGGGCGTCTTCAGCCTGGCGGAGTAATTCCTGCGCTTTCTGCTTCTCCCACCGCTTACGGGCCGAGCGATTCTTGAGCCAGCCGATCGGATCGGGGATCACCGATCTGATCCCGGACTTTGCGGGCTCGGCGGCGTCCACCGTGGCTGTCCCGCTGGTCAGCAGGAGAGCCAGTATCACACTGCGGACAAGGCTGTTATGGCCCGTCCGCACGATACTCAGCGGTGTAATTGGGTGCTTCCTGCGTAATCGAAATGTCATGGGGGTGATTCTCCCTGACCGTCGCTGCGGAGATTTGAATGAATCTCGCGGTCCGCAGCTCGGAAATCGTCCTTGCTCCGAGATAGCCCATCCCGGCCCGCAGGCCACCAATGAGCTGGTAAAGAAAACCGTTCAACGGCCCCTTGTAAGGAACTCGACCCTCGACTCCTTCAGGCACGAGTTTCTTCGCTGAGTCTTTATCCTTGCCGCCACTCTGGCGGTAACGATCGCTACTGCCTTTCACCATCGCCCCGAGTGATCCCATTCCGCGGTAGCGTTTGAACGTTCGCCCCTGGAACAGAATCGTCTCACCCGGGCTTTCCTCCATCCCAGCCAGCAGTCCGCCGAGCATCACCGTATCCGCCCCGGCTGCCAGTGCTTTGGTCATGTCTCCGCTGTATCGAATGCCTCCGTCCGCAATCAGTGGCACGTCCGTGCCTTCAACACCTTTGAGTGCGTTGGTGACCGCCGTGAGCTGCGGAACTCCAACACCCGAAATAATCCGTGTCGTGCAGATCGAACCAGGCCCGATGCCGACCTTCACAGCATCTGCCCCGGCTTTTACCAGGTCGCGGGCTCCGGCCTCGGTGGCCACGTTGCCTGCAATCACGTCGATGTCCCACTGCCGCTTGATCTCACGGACGGTATCGATGACGTTCGATGAGTGTCCGTGAGCCGAGTCAACTACCAGAACATCAACACCTGCGTCCAAAAGTTGTTCAGCTCGTTCAAAGTCGTTAACGCCGATCGCAGCACCGGCTCTCAGACTGCCCCGGGAATCCTTTGAGGAATTGGGGAAGCGCTGGTTCTTGTCGATGTCCTTGATCGTGATTAATCCCTTTAATCGGTATTGGTCGTCAATTAGTAAAAGTTTCTCCACTTTATTTTCCAGGAGCATCTTCTGAGCGGACTCGAGGTCGGTGTCAGCGGGAGCGGTGACGAGATTGTCCTTCGTCATCACATCCTCGATGCGGATGTCCTCTGATTCGAGAAATCGCAGGTCGCGACTGGTCAAAATACCCTTCAACCGACCGTCCGCGGTCGTGATTGGGACTCCACCGATGTTCCGCTCCTCCATCAGACGCCGCGCGTCCCCAGCCGTCGCCTCGGGACGTAAAGTTTCGGGATCGACGATGACTCCGTGCTCGGACCGTTTGACGCGGTCCACCTCCATTTTTTGCGAGTGGATCGACATGTTCTTATGAATGATCCCGATTCCGCCTTCCTGGGCGAGAGCAATGGCCATGTCACTTTCGGTGACGGTGTCCATCGGACTGCTGACAACGGGAACATTCAGCGAGATGTTGCGGGTCAGGCGTGAGCTGACGTCACATTCAGACGGCATGACCTCGCTGAATGCGGGTTCCAGCAGTACGTCGTCAAACGTGATTCCAACGCAGGCGATGCGATCCTGCATATGATGGTCCTCAAAACTGTACTGAGAGGTGGGGCGGGAGTTGCTGCATTCTAATTAAGCTGAGCACGATTCGCAGCCTGGGCGGTTGACGCGCGATGCGTGACCCGGAAACGCTCGACAATTCGATACTCGACGGCCATCGTATGGACTGCTGTGAAACCGCGCCTCGGAGAAAAGCCGTACGAATTCTATCGCGGCGGTGCCGCGCCAGGGCTTCTGTCGCTCAGGGACTCCTCACGACCCATGATCTGTCGACTCCATTATCTCTGTCTGTGTCTTTTTCTGGTGCTGTCGCAACAGGTGTTTGCAGCGCCGAACATCGACATCGAGTATGCCGAATGGGGATTTGACGGGCGTGCCGTGCCGGGCCGGTTCAATCTGCTGTCCGTCGAAATCCGGAACAGCGGTGACATGCCCTTCGAAGGTACGCTGAGCTTACGCCGATTGCTCACAACGGCTGGTGCGTGGACTGGGATCGAGCATGCGGAAGCCATTTTCGTCGGACCGTTCTCACAAAAGCTGGTCTACTTCTATCCGTACATCCTGGTAACCGCCGACGAATGGGAACTGAGGTGGGGAGAATCACTCGACGATACCTACGTCGTCGAACGACCGGCTCTCAGCAATGGTGACCGAGTCATCCTGAACGATCAGGAGTTGCTGAGCGGAATCATTCCTGGGCTGAAAGGGTCTCGAGACGACCTTTTCCCGCCAACGGTCACCGGCACGGACACGTTACGGACCGTCGTGCTCGACCACACGCCTCGGTGGGAAGAACCGCGGCGGCGGGCCTTCCGGGACTGGCTGTACCTCGGTGGAGTTCTGCATGTGCTGCACGAGAACACCGGAGACTTTCCCGTGCTGCCCGTGGAAGCACTCAACGGGCCGGATCGTGTGCAACGATACGGCGCCGGACGTGTTTTCTGGCACGATCGACAGCGGGCCGATTTGAGTCGCGAGTACGTCTACGAGACCATCTACGCGACGAGCCGCGACAGTGTTTCGGTCGCCGCGCCGGGAAACGTGTCACTGGATGTCGACCCCACGGCCCGAAAATACTACACGCGGCTCAACGCTTTGGAATTCTACGAAGCAGCAGCCGACTGGCATTCCGAAGAAGTGATTCCCGCCCGGTTACGCGAACTGGTGACTCCCGCGCACAACTGGCTGCTCATTTACGTGCTGTCCGGCGCGTACCTGCTGCTGATCTATCCCGGTGGTGTGCTGCTGAATCGAACTCGACTGGATTACCGCTTCGGGATGGTTGCGCTGGTCGCGATCGTCGGCTTGTGGAGTTGGATGTTCCTCGCGATCGGCTCGCGGGGCTATGGAGAGACCACGTCGACGTGCACCGCAGCGGCAGTCCGCCAGCTTCCGGACGGACGATGGGATGTCGAACAGTGGAGCAGCCTGTTTGTGACCACTGGTGATAACTATTCACTGGCGCATCCTGGAGAATCGGTCGCGTATTCGACGACGCAAAGTCACGAGCAGATCGAAGGGCGCATTGAAAACGGCCAGCCCGGATTCCTCTCAGTGGACATGCCCCCTTTCACGTTTCGGACGTTTGCTCATCGAAACCAGGTTAAGATGAGTTCCGTCGAGGTTAGCATTTCGAATGTTGATTTCGGTCTGGTCGACAAATCAAAGCTCGATTCTGAATTCGCACCTTTGATAACGGTTGATGCCAACGTCACGGGAAGTCTGCCAGGACCCGTTTCGTTTGGACACGTTGTCTATCGCGACCACATCTACCGGCTGAATCCCGACGCATTCGACTCAGGATCCGGAAACCTGATCGCAGGGGAACCAGCAAAGATTCACTCGGTGTTTCGGATCGATCGAAGGTTTCGTCGATTCCCTACAAACGTCCGACAGGATCCCGCCGCCGGGCTTGATCGTTTCGCTGTCTGGATGATGGCTCGGAACCTGCAGATTCGGCGCAACATCGACGTCAGCGAATTCCGCTTCCCCCCGAACCGTATGCGTGTGTTTCTTTACGGTGAGCTGCCGGAAGCACTTCGTGCCGTCGATGCGGTCCATCCTGACGAGCCGCTGGGAAAGCAGTTCGGACGAGTGCTCTACTGCATCGACGTGCTCATGCCTGACGCGTGATTCATTGCTGCCCGGTGTATTCTCCTTTCAGCTTCACCATTCCGCTCCGCTTCTCACGGACATTAATCAATGGCCCGCCTGCTCCATGCCGTGTTCATTCTGGCTGCTGTCACGCTGCATAGTCTTGCCGCGGAAAAGAAGCCCGTGCCGGACGATCACCCGGAGCGCGTTCGAAAGGGACTCGCGCTGTTCAAGCAGCACGTTCGAACCGACCTGACGAAGCACTGCCTGAAATGTCACGGGGGGCAGTCGGTCAAGGGCGACTTTGACCTGGCGACGCGTAAATCACTGATCGACAGTGGCTTTGTCGAGACGACTGCAAAGGCCAGCCATTTGCTCAGGCTGATCACGCACGCCGAAGAACCGCATATGCCGTTCAAGTCTCCGAAGTTGCCGAATGAAGTGATCCTGCGCATCAGCCAGTGGATCGACCTGGGCGCTCCCTACGACAAGCCTCTTGTCGAGAAGACCGAAACGGACGCAACACAACCAATGCAGGTGAGCGACGAGGATCGGCAGTTCTGGTCGTTTCTTCCGCTTGCCGCCAGCCAGCTTCCGAATGTGCAGAACGCCGACTGGTGCCTCACGCCGATTGACCGCTTTGTTCTGGCAAAGCTGGAATCACAAAAACTTGTTCCCAATTCTCCGGCGTCCAGACGCGTGCTCGTCAGACGCGCCTATGCATCGCTGCTCGGGTTGCCGCCCACTCCTCAGGATGTTGGCGCCTTCGTCTCTGACGACGACCCGCAAGCCTGGTCGAAGCTCATTGACCGGCTGCTCGAATCACAGCATTACGGTGAACGCTGGGCCCGGCACTGGATGGACGTGGCTCGTTTCGCTGAATCACACGGGTACGAGCAGGACTACAACCGACCGCACGCGTACCACTACCGCGACTTCCTGATCAAAGCCCTGAACTCCGACATGCCCTATGACCAGTTCGTTCGCTGGCAACTGGCGGGTGATGAGCTGGCTCCAGACGACCCGCTGGCCATGATGGCGACGGGATTTCTCGGTGCCGGTGTATTTCCGACGCAGCTCACCGAAGCGGAATTCGAATCGGCCAGATACGACGAACTGGATGACATGGTCACGACAACCGGCGTCGCGTTTCTGGGCCTGTCCATTGGCTGTGCCCGCTGTCACGACCACAAGTTCGATCCCATCCCGACGCGCGACTACTACCGGCTCGCGTCCTCATTTACATCGACGATTCGCAGTGAGATCGATCTTGATCTCGACCCCGTCGGCAACCGAGAGAAAAAGGAGGCATGGGAGACTCGACTCGCGGAACTGACATCGCAGTCCAAAAAGTTCAGGCAGACCGAACTGCCCGACCGGTTTCGCAAGTTCCTGAAAACATACACGCCGGAAAAGCAGCTCAGTACGTGGGAAACTCTGCACATCGTTGAAATCAAATCGACGGGCGGCACAAAGTTCCAACTGCAAAGTGATGCGTCGCAGCTGGCGACAGGAGCAGCTCCGAACAAAGAAGTCATCACAGTCCTCGCGGAAACGAAAAGCACAGCAATCCGGGCCATACGGCTTGAAGCGCTGACCCACGCTTCGCTGCCGCGCAAAGGACCTGGTCGGGCAGCGAACGGAAACTTTGCACTCGGTGATTTCAAAGTCGTGGCGATGCCGCTGGAGGGTGATCCCGTTGAGGTGTCGGCCAAACTGGTCGCTGCCCGGGCGACACATCAGCAGAACACGACCAGCTTGTCGGTTGCGGCGTCCATCGACGGCGACGCCATCAGTGGCTGGGCCGTCGACAAGGGCGGTATCGGAAAAGACCAGGCGGCAGTTTTCGACTTCGAAAAACCAGTGGGCTTCGAGCAGGGAACACGTTTCACAGTCACACTGACGCTCAACCATCCGAACGCAAAACACACGCTGGGTCGATTCCGTCTGTCCGTCTCGGACCAGGCAAGCCCGAAAGCAGAAGTCGGGAACACCGGACTGGATTCGAAAGTCGTCGAAGCTCTGGCCAGCCTGAAGCAGAAGCCAGACGAATCGTCGGCCGCATGGAAGACGGGATTCGACTGGTTCGCGACCACCGTTGCCGAGTTTCAGGCTCTGAACAAATCGATCGACGAGCACCGGAAAAAGAAGGACGCGGGTCTGCAGCTCACCAAAGTGATGGTCAGCAGTGAGGGATTCCCTCACATGAAGCACCATGCGGACGGCCGAGGCTTCCCGCATTTTTATCCGCAGACCTACGTGCTCAAACGCGGCGATCCGAATCAGAAAGACGGAGAGGCGACGCAGGGATTCCTGCAGGTGCTGATGCCAACAGGCCGAACCGCCGCTGACTGGAAGACTGAGCCGCCCGCTGACTGGACGCGCACCAGCTATCGTCGAGCCGCTCTGGCCAACTGGATGACCGACACAGAAACCGGAGCCGGGCAACTGGCCGCACGAGTCATTGTGAACCGGCTATGGCACCTGCATTTCGGCCGCGGCATTGTGGCGACTCCGAACGATTTCGGTTTTCCTGGCGAGCGACCGACACATCCGGAATTGCTCGAATGGCTGGCCACCGACCTGATTGCTCACGACTGGAAGCTCAAGCGTCTGCACAAGCTGATCATGACCAGCAGCGTCTTCATGCAGTCGGGTGACTACGACGAGCAGCGGGCGAAGATCGATCCAGTCAACATGTCGTTGTGGCGCCGCTCTCCGCGACGTCTGGAAGCCGAAGCGATTCGAGACTCGATGCTGGCGATCGCCGGTCAACTCGACACAAAGATGTTCGGTCCCGGGACGCTCGACCAGAACATGAAGCGGCGCAGCATTTACTTCTTCATCAAACGCAGCAATCTGATTCCGACCATGATGCTGTTCGACTGGCCCGAGCACCTTGTCAGCATCGGAGCCCGCTCCAGCACGACAATCGCACCGCAGGCATTGATGTTCATGAACAGCCCGCAAGGGCGTCAGTACGCCACAGCGTTTGCAGGCCGTCTGCCAGTCGATTCGGCAGAAGAAGCAATTCAGGCTGGCTACCGCCTGGCTCTTTCACGCAGTCCCTCGCAGATCGAACTCAAAGTCACGAGTCAGTTCATTTCTCAGCAGGAAGAACTCTATCGCGAGACTGGCCAGGGCAATGCCCGCCAACTCGCACTAACCGACTTCTGCCAGACACTCTTCAGCATGAACGAGTTTGTCTACGTGGATTGAGCAGCGTCATTTCTGACAATGACAGCGTTCCGCTACACGTTCAGAGCATTCCGGAGACCTCACATGATCAGTTCTCGTGCATCGCTTGATCTCACATCAGTGTCGCGTCGTCAATTACTTGCCCGCGCTGGCTGCGGGTTTGGCATGCTCGGTCTGGCCGGGTTGCTTCGGGATGAGGGTCTGCTTGATTCGGCGAAGGGCGCAGACGTCCTCGGCGACCGGTCACTGAATCCGCTGGCTCCGACAGAGCCACATTTTGCACCCAAAGCCACACGCGTGATCTGGATCTTTATCAATGGTGGCCCGAGTCCCGTTGATACCTGGAACTATCGGCCCGCCCTGACGAAGTGGAACGGCAAGTCCATCCGCGAGTTCGATGCCGGGTTCAAGAACACGACCGGATTCTTCAAGAACTCGGTCGGCAATCTGATGCAGTCGCCGTTCAAGTTCGAGCCGCGCGGTGAGTGCGGCAAGATGGTCCCCGAGATCTTCCCGCATCTGGGCGAACACGTTGATCGCATGGCATTTCTGCTGTCCGGGCATACGGAATCAAATAACCACTCGCCGGCCCTGTTTGCGATGAACTGCGGTATTCCGCGCATGGGGTTTCCGTGTGTGGGATCGTGGGTGACCTACGGACTCGGCAGCGAAAGCAGCGACCTGCCAGGGTTCGTCGTGATGAGTGATCCAAAGGGACGCGGACTGCCGAAAGGTCATGCGGCGAACTGGAGTGCCGGGTTTCTGCCGGGTGTTTTCCAGGGCACACACCTGAGGCCCAGCGGCCCACCGATCGACAATCTGTCACGCGTCGCCAATGTGACCGATCGTTCTCAGCGAAATCAACTTGACCTGCTCAAGCAACTCAACGAACTGCATCGCAGCGAACGCGCAGCCGAAAGCGAACTGTCCGCGCGCATCGAGAGTTTTGAGCTGGCGTGGCGAATGCAGTCTGCCGCGCCGGAAGCATTCAATATCGACGCCGAGCCGAAGCACATTCAGGAGCTGTACGGAGTCGGCGACGATCGCTGCGACCACTTTGCCCGACAGTGTCTGGTCGCTCGACGGATGGTCGAACGGGGCACGCGTTTCGTGCAGCTCTATTCGGGCGGGATGGAGAACCAGCGGTCGTGGGACGGACACAGCGACATCGCCGGGAATCATCGACAGTTCGCGGGCGAAACGGATAAGCCGGTCGCCGGGCTACTGAGCGATCTGGCTCAAAGTGGTTTACTGGATGACACGCTCGTCGTGTGGTGCGGTGAATTCGGACGGTTACCAATTGCTCAAACCGGAGCGAAACCTGGTCGTGATCACAATCCGCACAGCTTTGTCGCATGGCTTGCCGGTGGCGGGGCGAAGGGAGGCGTCGACTATGGGGCGTCCGACGAGATCGGGTACAAGGCGGCCGAGAACCGCATGCACCTGAACGACATGCACGCCACGATCCTGCATCTGCTGGGGATCGATCACGAACGACTCACGTACAAATACAACGGCCGCCGTTTTCGACTCACGGACGTCGCTGGCGAAGTCATCCACGACGTGATTGCATGAAAGCGAACTGCCACTTCAGCGCTGAGCTTTGGCTCGAAATGCCGGGTTCGGTCTGGGAATCCTGGCTCCAACATCTGCCAGCATTTGAGTCAGACGCTGATCGAGTTCTTTGACTTTATCCGGCATGTCGGCCGCAAGATTCTTTGATTCAGCCAGATCGTCTTTGAGGTTGAACAGTTCAGAGATGCCCTCGTCGTAACGCAGCAGTTTCCAGTCACCCTTGCGCAGGATGCTGTACGGTCCGGGCGCATGGCGATAGTGCGGAAAGTGCCACAACAGCTCGTCGCGGCCGAGTGATTGCTTACCAGCCGACTTCAAGTGACCAACGAGTGACAGACCGTCGATGGCTCGGTCGTCCGGAATGTCGATACCGGCGGCCGTCAGAAGTGTCGGGAAAATGTCGATTGAACAGACCGGTTCAGGAGAAACTGTTCCCGGTGTTACGACGCCTGGCCAGCGCACCAGAAACGGAACTCGAATGCCGCCTTCATAGGGATACCCTTTTCCGCTGCGAAGTGGAGCGTTCTCAGTGGGTGCCCCGCTGCGATCCAGTCCGCCGTTGTCCGATGTGAACAGCACGACTGTGCGGTCGGCGATGCCCAGTTCATCCAGCGTGTCGAGGATCTGCTTCGTCGAGTCATCAACCGATTCAACCATCGCCGCGTACTTCGCGTTCTGCTCGTTCTTGCCTTCACGCCGATACTTCGCGGCTACCGCATCGATCGCCTGAATCGGCGTATGCACCGCGTAATGAGCAACCTGCAGGAAGAACGGTTTGTCCTTCCACTGCCGAATCAGGTCGACCGCTTCGTCGGCTTCGCGGTGAGTCAGATACTCACCCGGCTTGCGACCGGGCATGAACGGGATACCCGCCCGGATCATTTCGTGCCGGTGCTTCGGCTGGTTGAACGGATCGAAGTAGGACGGCGGTTGACCATAGTCGCAACCACCAATGTTCGCGACGAATCCCTGCCCGGTCGGATACCAGGCATCGTCGCCCAGATGCCATTTACCGATGTAGCCCGTGGCGTAGCCGTTGTCTTTCAGCACCTCAGCGATGGTCAGTTCGTCATGCTCCATCCAGTACGGGTTGGGCGGGCACAACAGTTTCTTTTTGGGGCCACCAACGTACTCGGTCGGGTTCTTCTTCGGCGTGCCGATGTTTCCTCGTTGGAAACGGGAACGGATCCAATCCGTCACTCCAACGCGTGCTGGATACCGTCCGGTCTGTACGGCGGCCCATGTCGTCAACGAGGACGACGACAAAGTTCAACGGCGCGTCTTCCGCCTGAACCTGATTCGAGCGTGACAGAGCAAACGCGACGATGACAATCAACAGGACACACTTCGGCATGACGTCTCCGCGAGATTGATTACAGACTGGAGTGAATTTAAGCAGCTCGGCGACGGGCATTCCTGTGAACGCTTCGCCTGCTTCCCGGAATCTTGCAGTGGAGATGACCTCGCTGCAATCGGATGCCGGGTGCGCGCATCAATTGACAGTCGCTGAGGCCGATTCATACTCCGGTCCAATTCACGTGGACGATTTCGAGACACAGGATGGCGGTCGCCGATGAGAGGCCTCAAAGATAAGAACGTGCTCGTGACAGGCGCCAGTTCGGGCATCGGTCAGGCCATCGCCATTCGGTTTGCCGAGGAGGGGGCCAATGTCGCGATTCACTACAACCAAGGTGTTGATGGAGCGAGAGAAACGAAACAGCGGATTCTCGACGCCGGGTTCGAGGGCAAGCTGTTACTTGTGCAGGCGGATGTCGCGCAGCAGGCCCATGTCGAGCGGATGTTCGAAACGGCGCTGTTGGAACTCGGGGGCATCGACATTTTGATTAACAACGCCGGGTATCAGCTTTCCGGCGATTCACATGACCTGCCGCTGGAAGATTTTGTCAACGTCATCGCGACAAATCTGACCGGGGCATTCATGTGTGCGCAACAGGCGATTCGCCACATGCTCGCCGAGGACAAGCCGGGGGTGGTAATCAATGTGTCGAGCGTCCATGAAATCATCCCGAAGCCGATGTTTGCCGGTTACTCGGCCAGCAAGGGTGGCATGCGGAATCTGACGCGAACGCTGGCGCTCGAATATGCCAGTCGCGGCATTCGAGTGAACGGTCTGGGTCCGGGAGCGACCATCACGCCCATGAATGACGCTTGGATCGACGACGCCGAAAAGCGAGCCATCGTCGAAAGCCACATCCCAATGGGCCGCTCCGGGACGTCGGAAGAGATGGCTGCTGTGACGGCGTTCCTGTGTTCGGATGACGCGTCTTACATCACCGGACAAACGCTGTTTGTCGACGGTGGCATCACACTGTTCCCCGAGTTCGGCACGTCATGGGCATCGAAATAATTTCGGCACAGCGGACAGCACGTGGGCCGCTGGATTGTGCATCGAAACAAAAAAACGGCACAGCAAGTCATTGACTCGCTGTGCCGTTCAATCGTTCTGAGAAGCCGTCGTTTACACGAGCGGCATTTGCTCGGGTTCGATCACGTACGGGAAGACTTTGATCGGTGTTCCCGGATCGACTTCTTCGACGTACGGGAGTTGTGCCGCCCGATCGGCCGCAAATTGCAGATGAGTCAGTCGCAGTCCGCAGTAGACGTCCTGGCCTGATTCCGCAGCGATGTCCGCGAAGACCTCACCAGCGGAAGCGGCGTGTCGGCGGACACCGTGAATGCTCTTTTCGCGAACTTTCACGCCGGCAGCGGCCAACTTGACCAGGCCCTTCAGGAATCGGCCGATCAGTGATTCCGGATTCGAGGCCCGCCACAGTCGCTCCCATTCCTCGTGAGCTTCCCAGTAGTAGCCGAAGTTGAACAGGTCGATCGCCAGCAGGAAGTTCCGGCTTTCGTGCCAGTTTTCAGGATCCAGGGCGGTCGGTGCGCGGCCTTTGCGGCCGTGGCTGTGACCTTCCGGATGACGGATCGGATGCGGCGTCCCGGTACCCGGCACATACGTGTATGTGGGCAGGATCGCCGCCGGAAAAAGACGCGGGGCATGATCCTTTACAGGAAGAACTTCGCTAATCAAGGGACTGATCTCCTCAAGTGGATTAGAAACATTGCTCCAGTCTCAGGCCCGTCCGCTGATGCCCATCCAGGCAACCAGCAAAACGAGCCTCCCCAGTCACCGGGATTCACGGAATCCGCGGAAACTGACATGCCGGCCTCAATGAATCCTTCACGGAGGAACATCCGGTCAATAACGAATAAGTCGGACGGTCACGCAATTTTGGGAACAGAAATCAACAAATCTGTCAAAAGAGGGACAGGTTCCGTGTCCGACTGCAAGGCCGTGGCGGCCTCAGGAGGTGGGAGCCCAATCGGGCTGATTCAGGGAGGGATGGTGTGTTTCAGATTTGAAACACGCGAGTCCCCAGCATACTCAGGCCGCGCGATTTTTTAAGACCAGTTTGGGCGGAAGCTGCAGATTTTCCCGATTCAGTTCGGCGACCTGGCTGCCGTGGCTCCGTTCGGCCTGACGTCTCCAGGAGACCGCCCAAACGAGATACACAGGTCAAGGTCCAATGACGACCTGAACTGCGACTTTTCGAATTCCGGTGGCTTGTCTATCGTTTCGCCTTATGGAATCGGAACTCACAGCCATCCTGTTTCTGGCAGCGTACGTGGCCGTCGCTGGCGGTCTTGTGATTCGCAACATCCGCCGGTGTCGTGACGGCTGGGGCATCTGGCTGCTCTATGTCATCGAACGTTTGTATGTGGCATTGATGTTCGGCTGGCGTGCGAACAACGGGCCCAGTCCGTTTCCAGCCGAGGGTGGCGGAATCGTGATTGCCAATCACCGCAGTCCCGTCGATCCGATGATGACGTGGATGAACCATCACCTGCGACCGCACAGCCGCGAGATTCGCGTCGCCGCATTCCTGACCGCCAAAGAGTACTGTTCGATTCCTGGCCTAAAATGGCTGGTCCGCACCATGCAGACGATCCCTGTCGAACGGGACGGTCAGGACATGGGACCAACGCGAGAAGCGATTCGGCGATTAAAGGCCGGCCGGCTGGTTGGCATCTTCCCTGAAGGCGGGCTCAACTTCGGTACGGATCTGCGCGAGGCCAATCCGGGAGTCGCGTTTCTCGCCTTGAAAGCGAAAGTGCTTGTGTACCCGGTGTTTATTCACGGGGCGCCCCAGGAAGGCAAAAACCTGGTAGCTCCGTTCATGAAACGCTGCCGTGTTCGAGTGACCTATGGGGAACCGATTGACCTGTCCGAATTCCACGGACGTCGCACGAGTCCCGAATTACTTGCCGACGTCACGAATCTGCTGATGTCGCGGCTGGCCAGTCTGGGCGGCGTTGGGATTACTCCGGTGATGGTCGATGGCGAGACGGAGACCGACACATCCAAACGCCGGAACGGCCGCCACGCTGAAACCAGACCCGAACCAGCGGCGTCCTGAAGGACTTCGTCGGCGGCGATCCATGAAACTGATTATGGTCCTATCGGTGCCGAGTCGCGTTGAGGTGTGGCCCCGCCCGTTGCTGAGAACCAAACGGCGGATAGACTGGTGCTTCGTCAGTCGTAAAGTGATGGATGTAGCCGAACTCGCCAGAGTTTGGTTTCTCCGAGTCCGGCCAAAGTCTGGCGACTTCGGCTACCCCTCGAAACACAACAACCGACACAGCACAAGCGGCGCGAATCACCCTCGAAGAACATTTTGCTCAGGCTCAGAGGTCACTCTCGATGGACGGGTACGTTCTCTTCACAATGCTGCTTGTGACACTGGGCGTTGGAATTCTCATCGCCGAGGTGTTCATTCCGTCGGGTGGCCTGCTCTCGATCGTGGCACTCGCATCTTTTGCTGCATCCGGATTCTGTGCGTGGAAGGCCTGGTACGAAACGGGCGAATACGCGTGGTGGTGGTGTTACGTCGTGGGAATGGTCGTTGTGCTGCCGGCTGCCGTGTGCGGCGGCCTGTATATCCTGCCCCGCACGAGTTATGGCCGCAGCATCTTCGCAGCTCCGCAATCGCTGGAAGAGTTGACACCGTTTCAGGACGAAGAGAACCGCCTGTGCGAGATGATTAACAAAACGGGCAAGGCGACAACATTGTTCTCGCCAGGGGGCATGGTGCAGATAGGGCGCGAGCGGATTCATGCTGAAAGCGAGGGCATGATGATCGAACCGCAAACTGACGTCGTCGTTGTGGGCGTCAAAGGCAACCGGCTGGTCGTTCGCCCCGTATCGATGCAGCAGGCAATGGCGGATGCGTCGGCCGAAGGTGCGGATGTGCCTGAAGCCGACGCGGACAGCGAGTCGCTGGACTTTGACGTTCCCGAGACGGCATAACACGCCTGCAAGTGACCATTGGCGTCACAACAGACTGAGCCCGCCGGTCGTTCTGAAGGATTCACTTAATGCAGCCGACACTCGTACTTGCCAACAATCTGCTCATCGGCGCGTCGATCGTCGTCATGATCTTCGGCCTGATCTTCGTGGCGGTCTTCTTCCGCTACATCGGCCTGTGGATTCAATGCAAAATGACTCGGGCCGCAATCAGCTTTCCGAATCTGGTCATGATGTCAATCCGAAAGGTGAATCCGACCATCATGGTCCGCAGCAAGATCATGGCAGTCCAGGCTGGATTGACGCGGGACTATCCGATCAGCACCCGCCAGCTTGAAGCTCATTATCTGGCCGGTGGCAGCGTCCCCAACGTGATTCGTGCCCTGGTCGCCGCCCACCGGGCTCAACTGGATATCGACTGGCAGACGGCTCAGGCCATTGACCTTGCGGGCCGTGACATTCTGGACGCCGTTAAGACGAGTGTTTATCCGAAAGTGATCGACTGTCCGGATCCGAAAAAAAGTGCAGGTACACTCGACGCTGTGGCTGGTGACGGTATTCAGCTCAAAGCCCGAGCTCGCGTGACTGTTCGCACCAACCTGAAACAGCTCATCGGCGGGGCGACGGAAGAGACCGTCATTGCACGTGTCGGACAGGGCATCGTGCAGGCGATCGGATCGACGCCCAACTATGCCGAGGTGCTCGAGAATCCAGATCGGATCTCGCGACTGGTGCTGGAACAGGGGCTAGAGGCCAACACGGCGTTCGAGATCGTCTCGATCGACATTGCTGACATCGACGTCGGCGAAAACATTGGGGCCCGGTTGCAGGCCGATCAGGCCGAAGCCGACATGCGCGTCGCTCAAGCCAAGGCAGAAGAACTGCTTGCCGGGGCCACTGCGAGAGAACAGGAAATGAAAGCTCGAGTGCAGGAAAACCGAGCCAAGGTGGTGCTGGCAGAAGCGCAAGTGCCAAAGGCGATGGCCGAGGCGTTTGAAGGCGGAAAACTCGGATTGATGGACTATTACGATATGAAGAATGTGCAGGCTGACACGAAAATGCGGACGTCGATTTCCGGAATGGGCGACTCAGACGGTCCCACTTCAGCCTGAAGCCAGTTCGTTCGCACGACTCGTTGACGCGGTGACCAATCATGAGCATGTACCTACTGGCGGCCGGAATCGGAGACGTACTTCCCGTCCTGTTTGTACTCATCGCCATAGCCAGCGGTATCATCAACTTCTTCCGCGAGAAAGGTGCCGCGAAACAGGCTCAGCAACCGGGACGTCCGCCAGGTGGGCGTGACGACGCAGTCGACAGTGAGATCGAGATGTTCCTTGAAGAGGTCACTGGACCCGACGGCCGGGAACGTCGACCTCAGAGGAAGCGGCCGCGACGTTCACAGCGGGATCGACCAAAACGCAAACGCGCGCAGCGCGAGCCAGAGCCACAGGAGCCGGTCCGCCGGGAATCGGTAGCAGACCGCCACATGGAATTGGCCGAGCAAAGCAGCGTCGGCAAGCGTCACGTGGAGAGTCATGTCGGTGAGCGGCATATGCAATCCGGTGTCGAGGAACGGCATCTTGTACGTGGCGTCGGAACCGCCGCCGCGGGTGCCAGGTCTCGTTCGACGCGCGCCGGCAAAACGTCTCCGATCATGGCGATGTTTCAGACGGCCGGTGGCGTCCGCACTGCGATTGTCCTCAACGAAATCCTGTCGCCGCCGCTGGGGCGCCGGAATCGCTCGTAACAGACTGCAGTCAATCCGGCGTATCAGGAGCAACCGCAAGACTGTGACGGAATTGCCCCACCGTCATGCGATAGAACACGTGTGGCAGTTCTGCGTGCACCCCTTCGCGTTCGAAGACGAACCTAAGCTTCTCCATCACGCGGCGTGACGGCAGATTCGTTACCCACGTGAAGCAGATGACGTCCGCCAACTGCAGTTCGCCGAATCCGATTTCCAGAATGCGGGCGGACATTTCAGTCGCAAGGCCCTGATTCCAGAATTCCGGCATGACCGTGTAAGACAACTCGATGTTTCTGCCACTGTCCGTTTGATGATGTCGCAGTCCGGCGCGGCCGACAAAGGCGTCAGTCTGTCGGTCGAAGAAGTGCCAGATTCCGAATCCGTGTCGCTCCCAGTGATCAAGGTTGCGACGCAGAGCGCGATCACACCTCGCATCGGTCAGGACTCCGCCCAGGGTCGCGCAGACGCGTTCATCCTGAAACATGCGGCGCACCAGGCTGCGGTGTTCCTCACGGATTCGGTCAGCGCGCAACCGTGATGTTTCGAATGTCTCCATGATCCCCCTGACCGACGTCTACAAAAAAAGCCTGTCGTTTCTGACAGGCTCTTCTTGTCTGTAATTCGCTTGTCCGCGTCAAACCAATGGTGCCGCTCAGACAAGCTCCCTCATCGGAATGCGTTTCTCGATCAGGTACTGCGGCCGACCCGCCGGGTCAGCCAGCGTTGTGGTCTCCGGGTCGATGCCCAGATTGTGGTAAACGGTTGCGATGACCTCCTGCATGTGAACGGGTCGATCGACCGCGTACTCGCCGAGGCGATTCGTCGAGCCGATGAACTGACCCGTCTGCATGCCGCCGCCAGCCATCAGACAGCAACTGACTCGCGGCCAGTGATCTCGACCGGCACCCGCGTTGACTTTCGGTGTGCGCCCGAACTCACCCCAGACGACAACGGTGACGTCGTCCAGCATTCCGCGTTCTTCAAGGTCCGAGACCAGTGCTGTCACGCATTGATCCAGCTTGGTCCCGTGGTCACGGACAAGATCGAAATTCTTGCCATGGCTGTCCCACCGCCCGAATGACAGCGTCACGGATCGCACACCCGCTTCAACCAGTCGGCGAGCGATCAGCAACTGATCGTTCACGGTCGGGGCTCCGTCATACTGGTACTGATAGGGCTTGCCGTCGCCGTAACGAGCGACCGTTTTCGGGTCTTCTTTGCTCAGGTCCAGCGCATCGAGCAATCGACTGGACGTCATGACTCCCAATGCCGCCTGATTGAACGCGTCCATACCTTCCAGCACGCCGGTTGCATCGACCTCGCGATTGAGCTGGTCGAGTCCACTGAGCAGTGACTTTCGGTCCTGCAGCCGGTCCAGCGTGACTCCGTTCAGTTTCAGATTGGAAAGACCATCCGTGTCCGGCTTGAACGGAGAATATCCCACCCCCAGAAATCCAGGACCGCCGGGTTCTGACCACGGCTTGTGACTCGTGGGATTCGCCAGAGCCATGGCTGCGGGCACGCCTGGGTCAACCTGACCGAACACTTTCGCCGCCACCGGTCCGACCGCTGGGCGTCCGCCGATGAACTGCATGTTGCGGCGGTCCCATCCGCTGAAACACTGGTACGCGTCATGTCCGCCCGCGCATCCGACGATCGAACGAATGAAGGCGAACCGGTCTGCCATCGAGGCGATCTTCGGAAAGCATTCGCCAATCTGAATGTCAGGAACAGCGGTCGCGATCGGGTTGAACTCACCGCGGATCTCGCGCGGGGCGTCTGTTTTGATTTCCCACATGTCCTGATGCGGCGGGCCGCCACCAAGAAACACGTTGATGACAGCCTTTTGAGACGCCGACTTCGCAGCGGCCGATTCGGCACGCAACTGGTCAGCCAGAGGCAGACACGCAGTGCCAGCCATCGCAAACCCGCCAATGGACAGGAAGCTGCGGCGCGACAAACCATCGCAAAACGAGCGATCGCGGGGACCAAGAAGTGTCAGCATTTTATGTCTCCCAGACTGAATGTCCGACAACACGCGTCAAAGCCTGTTGATGCGTCCTAGAATACTGCCTGGTTCGAGTGTGGACAATGTGAAGCCAGGCTGCGACACCACGTTATCGGCTGTTGACCGCCAGTCCGTTCAACGGGCATCCGAAACGCAGCCATCAACAGGCCACCTGTCAGCAAACGGCAGGCACGCAGTTCCCCAACCGTCCGGCGTCGAAAACTCGCACATCCTTGAGTACGCTGCCCGACTTCAATCGATTCACGGACTCCCGCACCTGTCGGAGCACTTCTTATGAGCGTCTTCCTTGGCATCGACGTCGGCACGAGCGGCACGAAAACTCTGGCGATGCGCGAAGACGGGGTCATCCTGGCGAAGGACACTGTCGAGTATCCGCTTTACACACCCAAACCCGGCTGGTCCGAGCAGAACCCGAAAGACTGGTGGGATGCGACCGTCCAAAGTGTCCGGGCGGTGATTGATGCCGGTGGCATCGATCCGGCGGAGGTGAAGGGCATCGGCTTGAGCGGTCAGATGCACGGCAGCGTGTTCCTCGACGCGGACCACAACGTCATCCGACCCGCCCTGTTGTGGAACGATCAGCGCACGCAGGCCGAGTGTGAGGAAATCGAATCGCGTGCTGGCGGACGGTCGGCATTGATCGACATGGTCTCTAACCCGGCGCTCACCGGTTTCACCGCGCCGAAAATCCTGTGGCTGCGCAACAACGAGCCCGAGAACTACGAGAAAACCGTCCAGGTCCTGTTGCCCAAGGACTACGTCCGTTTTCGGCTGACCGGCGAGTTCGCGTCTGAAATGAGCGACGCTTCCGGCACGCTGTTGCTCGATGTCAAGAACCGAAAGTGGTGCCAGCCGCTGCTCGACAAACTGGAGATCGACAAAGCCCTGCTTCCGGACGTGTATGAATCAGAAGTCGTCTCAGGCAAGCTCAGCCAGATCGCGGCCCAGGCATTGGGTCTGCCAGCAGGCATCGGAGTGGTTGGCGGTGGTGGCGACCAGGCGGCCGGGGCGGTCGGCAACGGCATCGTGCGCGACGGAGTCATCTCGGCCACCATGGGCACGTCCGGGGTTGTGTTCGCGCACTCCGATGAAGTCCAGACCGATCCGGAAGGTCGCGTGCACACGTTCTGCCATGCCGTCCACGGTAAGTGGCACGTCATGGGAGTCGTGCTGTCGGCCGGTGGCAGTCTGCAGTGGTATCGCAATCAGTTTGGTGAAATGGAAACGGCGATCGCCGCCGGCTTCGATACCGAAGCGTACGAGCTGATGACCACCGCAGCCGGGCAGGCTCCGGCCGGATCTGAAGGTCTGTATTTCCTCCCGTATCTAACCGGCGAACGTACCCCCCACTGCGACCCGTACTGCCGTGGAGCATGGATCGGACTGTCCCTGCGTCACGGCCGCCCACACATGATCCGCTCGGTCATGGAAGGCGCGACGTATGCCATGCGCGACTGCCTGGAAATCATCGAAGGCATGAACATCCCGGTCTCAGAAATCCGAGTATCCGGCGGCGGCGCAAAATCAGCCTTCTGGCGCCAGTTGCAATCCGACATCTACGGCCAGAACGTCTGCGTCACCAACTCCGACGAAGGCCCTGCCTATGGAGTCGCACTGCTCGCCGCAGTCGGAGGCGGCGCCTACGACGACGTCGTGGAAGCCTGTGAGGCAACCATTAACGTCACGGGTACGACAGAAACCTGTGGGACAGCCAAAGCAACATACAACCAGGCATATCCGATGTATGGCCAGCTTTACCGCTCACTGAAAAGCGACTTTCCGAGTCTCTGCGAGTTGGCGGAAAACTGAAGAATCGGGCATACCCGGATCGCCCGTTCAATTGCTACCGGGATTGGTCCTTTGTTTCGTCTTCGATCAAAGCTGCCGAGGGCACATCCGGCTGAGAGGACTGCAGCCCCACATCTCCATCCAGGTGCAACAGCAGCGCCGTGTGCTCGTCGAGTTCGAATGGCTTATCCGGTGGATCGAACCGCGATGGATTGAAGACCTGCTGTCCTCCCAGTTCAACATTCACATCGGTATATCGCGGTGTCGTTGAGACTCGGATTTCGTCGATGACGTACGGAGCATTCGGCTGAGCCTCGCACACGAACTCACGCCGCCAGTTTGAGCTTTGTGGCAGAGTCAGCGGCTTCTGGCTGTAGCCTTCCCACCACGTGCTTCGATAGTTGCGTCGATCCAGGCCGTCCACATAGACGTGCAGGGCCATGCGCGAGGCATCACGCTTGAGCGGCCGCCACTCAAACGCGACATGAGTCCATCGACGAACCGGGAGTTGCCGTTGATTCCAGGTGTTCACAAAACCGTTTGACACAAAATGAGCTGTTTGCTTCCCGCTGAGACGTTCATCCCAGAGTTGTTTCACGAAGAACTCGACCGTTCCCTGACGCGCGTTGAATAACCGTCGAGTCTCATTCCTGATCATCACATGATCCGGGATGCGAAGCGTGCGCCCGGACCGAACCAGCAATCCACGCCCGAATCGACCTTTCACAAACGGCTCGTCAGACAATTGCGTGTGACGTTCGTCATTTGGCAGCGCTGCGAGAGTCGCAGCCAGGGACGGTGGCTGGATCGGGTCGTCATTGTTGACACCTACCCAGCAGTCTTCACGACTCAATTCCGCAAATCGGAACCAGGCTGGCGAACGGTTCGAGGTAGCTGTCTCGACACGCCCGATTCCAATTCGCGTTCCAGCTTTAACTGATGTGGTGTCAACAGTCATACGACCGTTGCTGATATCCGCATCCAGTACCTGCGCGTCAGTTGTCCTTACACGCAGTGATTTGGCCTCCGCCGATTCCATCGTCAACAACTCAGTGCCACTCGAAATTGGATAGTAGAATGTCTCGTCTCCGCTGATCGCGATTGGATTCGCGGCGTTGAGCATCAGGCGACCGTGCCTGCTGGTTTCAGCGGTCTCCGCCGATGGGGGCGACGACCCCTCGATGCTCAGAACGGCGAGTTCCAGCGACGGAGACAGTACATAGAATCCTTCCGTTTGGCTGGCAGCGATTTTGAGTTCGTGCAGGTACACCTCGAACTGTGGCATGACTCGGTCGAATGGTTGTATCTGCGACGCGGCGCGGGTGGTGTTGACCGTGAATTCGCACGGCTGGCCGCGTGGATCGATCAGTGTCAGTTTCTGGTTGTAACCCCATAGCGTGGCATTCAGTGCGCGGCCGCGCGATTTGTAGATGGCGATGGCCGTCCGTTGTGGCGACGACAACGGTGCCGGATGAACTGCAATTCCGTCGCGTTTTGCATCGTCCAGCGCCCACAACAATCGCGGGACTGCCGTGAAGGATTGGATCGGCGCGTAGGGATTGTAAAGACGACGTCCGATATCCTGTGGGCGGGCCAGTGGTTCGGCGTTAGGCAACAGTCGATCAAGTGCCAGCAACGCGGGACGCAGGTGTCGCGGATTGCGAGTGAAATACCACGCATACCCGATGTGCACGTCCGAGTATCGGCCGACGTTTTCTCGGAACGGATCGGCCAGGTAGCACGCGGCGAAGTACCGTTTGAAAATGTCCGGCATTCGCGGGTCCTGAGTTGCCCGGGCATATTTCCAGAGCGCCGGTACCCAGAAGTGTGCCAGTTCCGGAGCGTCGGCATACAAAGGCAGGCCGTTCTCCTGTGTGCGCCATACGCCCATCCGATGCTCCGGATCGAGGTACGCAGCCGCGCACTCCCGCAGCACCTGGCCGATCTCGGGATCCCACGTGTGCTCATACAACGTGGCCAGACTGAAGAAGTACGTCATTTGATGCCGCAGGCCTGAAGTGAACGGGCAATAGTCGCGGACCATCTCGGCCCATGTTTTGGCCGGCTCACCTGGCGCCGTGGGCTGATACCACGGCTGCTCTCGAATCCACTCAGGCATGCCCGCTGAGGCGCTCGTCTTACCGGCCAGGTCTTTCCAGTACTGCCGCCAGAATTCGATGACGTCGTTAAAGCGTTCGTCGCCGGTGATGTAATAAGCGAGTGAAGTTGTCTCCAGAGTCCGATGATACGACGCCTGAAACTGCGAGCACCCGCGCAGCCATGCCTCAGCCGAGTCTCGCTGGCGGACGTAGAACAAAGGACTGTCGATCGACCAGTCGCCAGGTCGCATCTGCAACGTCTGCTTCTTCAGAAATCCGCCGCGCCAGTCACATTGATACTTAAGCGGTACGTGCGTGACAGCGATGTCGACCCAGTGGTTTTCAGACGGGATTGCCCAGTCGTAGAACTTGCGTTCGCCACTGCGAAAGTAATTCCACCAGAGTTGCGTTTCTTTCTGGTACGTGTGGTATTCAAAGCGGCGCGGATCGGCGTAGTGACGCTGCGATTCCTCATCCCACTGATAGCTGTAGTGCGGACCACTACCAAAGATCCACCAGCCGTAATCGCCAAACGCGTCCTGAGCATACTGACCCAGATCGAACAGTCGGTCCACGATGGCTTCGTATCGCGAAGGACCGTGGTACTCGTCTCGCTCGGCGAGACGCGTTAATTCGGAGGACGACTTCGATTCGGTGCCTTGCGGTTGTGGTGAGGTGTTTGAAGCTGAGTTCGCTTCGACCGGTGATGTAATGCCATTGCGCGGCATCAGGGGACCGAAGACGTCGGTCGAACAGTTCCACTCCGGTGTGGCCAGGGCCAGCGGCTGACTTGCGGCCAGCTTTCCGTACTCCATGCCCTCGTGGGCCCGGTCAGTGTTCGAAAAATGCAGCCAGAACTCGTGATGTTTGTTTATCCCTTTTCCGTCCACGTCGCCGCGAGCCATCGCAGAATGGCCCGCTCGATAAAAGTAGTTGGAAATGGCGTTCAGATTCTTCGGCTGCCCTTTCCATTCGAGCAGGTCGCGCCGCCCGCCCTCTCCGAAGACAGTGCGAATTCCGTCGGCCCCGAAATCCAGTTCTCCCCCACGGGGACTCCACAAGTGAAGCGTTAAGCGGTCCTTCGTGGCTTCCCACTCCTTGGGAAACTGCTGCCACATCCAGCGGAGTGAGCCGGTGATCGCAACGTCGTCATGCTGAACCTGCATCCATTCACCGACGTGGTCGGATTCGCTGACGATGTGTTCTTTGGAGCCGCGCTGTTCGACGACAGCTCCCCTGCATTCCGGATTACCGAAATGGCGATAGGTCGCCTGATGCGAGGACACACTGGTCGTGCCGGGCTGCCAGGCCACACGCTTGAGTTGATTACCCGGTTCGCCCGATGCATCGACGACAACCGTCCGCGTACTGCGTTTCTTCGACAGCTGCAGCTGAAACCCGATGTCACGAAACTGAGTTTCGCGAGTGGAACCGACAACGCGGAACTCATGGACGGCTTTGATCAACGTCAGCCCGGCAAACATGTGATAGCGCGTTCGCACAGCGACGACACTGGTGTTATCCGGACCGGCGTATTGACCGTCGACACGGACACAGGCACGCACCGGTCCTGCGGTTTCAAGCACAACCCTGGTGTCTTCACCGCTGCGCGAGTTCGAAAATCTCTGGCCAGACTGGTCGATGTAGTAGTGCTCGCCGTCGGCGGGACCAGTGACAACATCCTCGTCGGCCGTGAACCGCCCGTCTCGATTCACGTCGAGACTGATCCGTGCGATTGCGGTCTGCATCTCGTTTGAGAACTGCACTCTCAGAGGACCCGTCACGACGTGCTTGGTGTTGGCCTGCATATTCGATCGCGTTGATTCGCGTTCGACATCCGAGCCGAATTCGAGTGCATAACTGCGGCCGGGATGAGCGATGAAATCGATGGTCAGCCAGCGAACGCTGGAACGTCGGGCATCCCACGTGGCAGCGACACGCGACTGCAGCAGTTGTTCCTGTCCGCGATCGTCGAGTAGTCGGCAGTGCTTCTGGTCCGACAGTGCTCCCTGCGGAAAGGGAACGCCGGTCGTGATCGGCCACGGGACCAGGCGTTCCTCGAACGGCTCATTGATGATCAGGTCGACGCGCGTTGCCGCGTGTGTCGCCGTCGGCAGACCCACCAGACTTGTTATCGCACCCAACGTAAGAATGAATCGCATCGGAGTCTCACAAGCGTATGTGTGTTGATGGCCCGGCATCATTGAGGTTCATCCGGCGAATGATGGTGGAGCAACCTGTTGAGGCCTTGAACCGATTCAGTGACCATAAATCGTCGCGTTGACTTCTGGGTGGCAGGAGCGAATCCAAAGGGACGGTCATCCGGGAGTGTTCGTCCCGCAGCACGCAAACGACATCAAACACCAACGATAAACTGTGCAACTTCAAAAGGCGCGCGTCGGGGCCGGGAGACCCGTTCTACGGAGTTTTGGCACAGAGCCTGGCCGTGCACGGGCGCCGTGCCTACAGTCTGCGAATGACCGGCTTTGATTCACCTGATCGGGGCGACGCTTCGATCGCTCAATCTCTACACCGAAAGGACATCACCATGACTCGGCGATTACTTCGTGTTCTACCGCTGACGCTGCTGTCACTCTGCCTGGCTTCCGACGTCCGGGCCGAGGTCAAACTGGCATCGATCTTTGGCGATTCAATGGTGCTGCAACAGGAACTGCCGGTGCCCGTGTGGGGCTGGGCAGATAAGGGTGAATCAGTCACCGTTACGTTTGGTGATCAGAAGAAGACCGCCGAGGCTGGCGACGATGGACGCTGGCAGGTCAAGCTCGACGCACTCACGGCGAACGCCGATGGTCAGACTCTGGCCATCGCGGGAACAAATTCGATCGAGGTCAAAGATGTCCTGGTCGGCGAGGTCTGGATTTGCTCCGGCCAGTCGAACATGGAGTGGTCGCTGAGTCGCTCACTGAATGCGAAAGAAGAAATCGCGGCCGCGGATTTTCCGAACATCCGGCTGTTCAATGTTCCCGGGCACATTACATCGCCCGTGGCAAAGGACGAGGCACCGGGACAATGGCAGGTGTGTACGCCGCAATCCGCACCGGGGTTTACCGCGGTCGGTCAGTTCTTCGGGCGACGCCTGCACAAAGAACTCGACGTCCCGATCGGACTGGTCGGTTCCAACTGGGGTGGAACACGCATCGAACCGTGGACGTCCCCCGCAGGTTTTCACAGCGTTCCGGAACTCAAGGACATCGCGGCACAGGTCGACGCCTATACCGCGGAGACCAAGGTTGGTGGCGGCTCACCTTCAGCCATCTACAACGCCATGATTCATCCGCTGGCTCCATTCGCGATGCGGGGAGCGATCTGGTACCAGGGCGAATCGAACGGCAATGAGGGCGAGTCCTACTTCCACAAGACGCAGGCGCTCGTCAACGGCTGGCGCAAGCTGTTCAATCCGGACCTGGCCTTCTACTGGGTGCAGCTCGCCAACTACCAGGCTCCGAACGACGACCCGGCCGGTGGAAACGGATGGGCACGCATCCGAGACGCCCAGACTAAGGCGCTGAACATCAAGCACACGGGCATGGCCGTCATCATCGATATCGGTGCGGCCAATGATATCCATCCGAAGAACAAGCAGGATGTCGGCGGACGTCTGGCTCAATGGGCACTGCATCAGACGTATGGCAAGAAGGACCTGGTCCCGAGCGGACCGTTGTTCAAGAGCCAGCAGATCGAGGACGGTCGGATTCGCGTGTCGTTCAAGCACGTCGGCGCCGGCCTGGTCGTCGGTTTGAAGAAGGGTCTGGAGCCGACGCAGGTCATTGAGGACGGCAAACTCGGCCGCTTCGCCATTGCCGGTGAAGACAAGAAATGGCACTGGGCCGACGCGAAGATCGACGGAGAAGACGTCGTCGTCAGTTCACCGGAAGTCGCCAAACCGGTGGCCGTGCGCTACGCCTGGTCCATGAATCCGGAAGGCGCGAACCTCTACAACCTCGACGGATTCCCGGCCGGCCCGTTCCGCACCGACGACTGGTAAGTCTGATTGAAACGTGCAGGGGGGCGGTCCTTCGACCGTCCCCCTTTTTTGTTGACCGTCACGGTTTGTGGCGTGGACGTAGAATCAGTCGGCTTTCTTGATTTGCCACCGGCTTTAGAGGGCTGTCGATTTATTTCCGACAAAGCGAGTTTGAGCCGATTCGCAATTCTGAATTCATACCTCTCGTCGATTTCGTAATGCCAAATCGCGAGGAGAGGCCGTGAAACTGAAATCTCAGAGTACCCTTCCGATTAAATCGACAGTCCCTTAGCCGGTGGCAAATCAAGAAACTCGGCTGAAGCCGACTCAGTCTACGTCCACCCCACAAACCGTGACGGTCAGGATATTTCTGTGGTCATCGTACCACGGCCAATCGGTTGTTTCCGCCGTGAGCGGTGACTCTGTTACTCTCCGAGGTTCAGCCGAAACCTTGGCTTGTTAACTCGCTGACGTCAGGACCGAATCGTTCGCCATGCTGTTCCCTATCATTCTGTTGGCCGTGTTCTGCCTCGCGTACGCCAACGGTGCCAACGACAACTTCAAGGGCGTTGCGACGCTTTTCGGTAGCGGAACGACGGATTACCGACGTGCCCTGCGGTGGGCCACAATCACGACGTTGCTGGGCTCGTTGACTGCGGTCTTTCTGGCTGAAACGCTGCTCAAGAGCTTCACCGGCAAAGGACTTGTCGACACCGAACTTGCCGCCAGCGTCGATTACGGTGCCGCGGTCGCCCTGGGGGCCGGGCTGACTGTGTTGCTGGCAACGCGAATCGGTATGCCGATTTCCACGACACACAGTCTGGTTGGCACTCTGTTGGGTGCGGGGTGGGCGGCTGGCTCAGCGATCAATCTGGAAAAGCTCGGCAGCGGCTTCGTTGCACCATTACTTCTCAGCCCGTTCCTGGCTCTGGGTGTGACTGTCCTGCTCTATCCGATTCTGACGCGCACACGTCAGAGATGGGGCGTCACATCTGAAACGTGTCTGTGTGTTGGCAACGAAACGGTCGAGGTCGTTTCTGCGTCATGTAACAGCGTTGCACTGCAACGGGCCGAACAGTTGTCCGTGCAGATTGGCGATGTTGTGACTTGCCAGAATCGCTATCGCGGAAAGATGCTGGGAATCGATACCGCGTCGACTCTGGACCGTCTGCATTATCTCTCCGCCGGCATGGTGAGCTTCGCACGCGGGTTAAACGACACGCCTAAGATCGCTGCCCTGTTGCTGCTGGCTCCTGCGCTGGGCGGTTTCGGCAGCACAGCGCTGGTTGGCGTTGCGATCGCCGCGGGCGGCATGATCAGTGCTCGTCGAGTCGCCGAAACGATGAGCCAGAAGATCACTTCAATGAATCACGGTCAGGGCCTGACCGCCAACCTGATCACCAGTCTGATCGTGATCGGTGCCAGTCGGTTTGGACTTCCTGTTTCCACGACCCACGTCAGCTGTGGCTCGCTGTTTGGGATCGGCACGGTGACACGTCAGGCGCACTGGGGCGTGATCGGAAAGATTCTCGGAGCCTGGCTCGTGACGCTGCCGATGGGTGCGGCCCTGGGTGCCGTGTGCTTTTGGGGAATCCGGTCTCTTTGACGAGAGATTCCTGCCCCCGTTCGGCTCGTCTCTGCGCGACAGCTCCGGGCCGGTCCGCACTTACTCGATGGGACGAACAACACGTGGCGTGCCGAGTTCCTCGATGCGTTTTTCCGCTTTGGCTTTCGCCAGTCCGGCGAGGGAGGGGATCGCACGGCTGTACCAGTAGTGTGGGACCGCCGCGAACTCATTGCGTTTCTGGCTGGCCTGCATCCAGTTCCACCATTCGTCCGCAAGGCTGAGCTGCTCCTGCGGGTCTGTCGGGTTTGCCAGGTCCTGTTTGACGAGTGAGGTAAGGACTTTGTCGCCTGTCTTTGAGAGTGCCTGCAGGCCGGCTGGCCAGAGGCCTCTGGCCAGGCACAGATAGCGGCCTCGGGCGAAGTAGGCCGTTGAGTCGTACGGATCAGCCTTGAGTGCGGCAGTCGCCGCCGTGAACTGCTCGGCCATAGCCTGTCGCACCGCGATCTCCTTGCGCAGCCCGGCCAGTACTGGTTGCAGGTCGCGACCACGGATACGTGCCGCTGTGGCGTCGACGGTCTTCAGCAACGCTCTGGCGGCGTCGAAATCCTCGGCATCAATGGCCTCACCCGCAGCTTCGGCAGTAGCGGTCGCCAGTGCGACCAGAGCCTGCGGTGTTTTGGCAGCCGTACGCAGTGCTTCAAAGACGTCGGCGCGCGAGGAATGCGCATCAACTCGAAAGTCCTGCCTGATCACGGCCACGATGGCGAGTGTTTTGTCGACGTCACCCGCGGCCACTGCCAGATCACGAGCGGCTTTCAGCATGACGTATCGTGCGGCCGCGTCGTTGTTGGATTTGTCCTGTCCCTGTTCGAGAAGCTTGTTGGCCATGGCGAGTTTTTCTGCCGGTGTCCTGGCCTCGCTGATGTCCGACTGAAAAACTTCCCGCACCAGCGCGGCCGCTTTCGTCAGTGCTGCTTTGTCCGGCATGGCTTCGATTGCGTTCCCGCTATCTGCCAGCGACTGCGGCTCCGGCGGCAACGCGGAACTCGATGAGAGTTCCAGGCGGCTGACTCGGTAGGTCGTATTGTCTGTTGCCAGAAAAACAGCGGATGTTGTCGGTTGCTGGTATTCCGGCGGCAGTCGCAAGCGTGACACGTCACCCTGCCAGTCGACCACGGGCAGGTCGTTGCACGTGACGCGTACGGAATTCTCACTCACTGCGCACTGGATGACATTGGGTTCGTCAGGTGAAAGCCAACTGCCGAACACCGACGCTTCGTTTCCGTCGGCCGGCTGCCCGTCAATCAGTCCCAGCCCGCTGGCTTGAGCCGACCAGCCGTCAATCACGACCGCCACGTGCTGATTCGCGATTTGCAGTCCAATGAGGATGCCGTTGTTTCCTCGCACTTCATCGACTTCGAGTGTCAGTTCGTACGCATCCGGGAGCCCGATTTCGATGGGCAACTGGCCGAGACCAATCCCCGTGGTACTCAAGGCACCGTCTTCCTTGCTCCAGTTCCCGACGAGAGCAGGGTGGTCCAGGTTGACCAGTGGTATCAGGTCGATGATCCCTTTCTTCGGTGCGTCTGCTACCGGCGTAACAACGTCGGGATCCACTGGCTCGCCCACGACGCCTGTGGATTCGCCGGTGTCTGGTAATTCGTCCGGTTGCGTATCCGTGTCCGGCTCATCCGGGTCGGACCGACGCGGGGCTCCTGTGCTGCGCTGTCCGGGGTTGTCGGCGACTACGTATGGTGCCGGTTCAGGAGCCGGTGCATTGCCACTCGGCAGCATCGAACTCGCCAGCATCACGACAGCGATCAGCCCGCCGACGGCCAGCCCAACTCCGAGTGGATTTTCTTTCAGATTCAGTTTGCGTTTGCGCGGCTTCTCCGTCGGTTCAGGTCCCGGCGAGTCCTTGCGTTTAGCCACTTTCTTTTCCGGAATCAGCTCAGACGGAGTCGCAGCAGCCGCGGCAGCGTTGCGTTTCAGAACCGGCTTTTCTTCCTTCGGCTCACGTCGACGCACTTTGCGTTTAGACAGCGGCTTCAGATCCGGCATTTCCGGAGCCGCGCGAAGCGCTTCCTGATCGATTTCGTAGGAATCCCGATTGGTTGCGTCATCCAGCTCGAAGGGAATCTCGCACTTCGGACATGGATGCGATTCACCGAAACTTGCACGACTCTTCAGCCTGAGTGCGGCCCCGCATTCGGGGCACGTGACTTTGATGGCATCAGGGTCGTAGGCGACGTTTGAATCGAACGGGTCGTCGGACGCCGGAGACGACCGACTTGTCTTTGCTGCCGTTTCAATTGGTGCCGGTTTCGGAATACCTCGAATCAGTGGTTCGTCCGCCTTTTTCCCGACCGGTTTCGGGACGGACACAGGAACCTTGGACTCGACGGGAGTTTCTGCGACCGGCGCTTGAGATGCGGCCGGTTTCGGATCCGACTTTTTGGGTGCGGGCGGTGGAGTTGTAAAGAACCGGGCTTCCAGCAATTGCTGGTCATAGGCCGTCTTCGCATCGGGATCGAGCAGGCACTCGACGGCGGCATCAAGTTCAGTCAGGAGCTGCTCGGCGCATTCGCTATGCGGTCCATCAGCGACCGATTGCAGAATCGCCTGCCGATCTGCGAGGGCTGACCCGATCGCCGCGAGATCCGACTCAAACTGCATGACGCCAAGAAGCTCGTAATGATTGGGCGACGGTTTGTCCGCGGGAATATCGAGCCATTCTGAATAGGCGTTGAAATCCGGCATGACGACTTACCTTGTGGGTATTATTCCGTCGGGACGAGGGCGGCGGCGAGGGCGGGCAACTTCCAAATCCGGATGACGCCATCCTGCGCCGTTGTCACAACGTGTGTTCCGCCGGTCAGAAAATGCGCTCCGACCATGCGGCTTCCCTGCAGATTGCTGTCAGGAATCTCAATCGGCAGACCGGTCTTCGGTCGATCTTCTACGGGAGGATCAGCAGGGGGCGGCTCACGATTCAGATCAATCAACGACAGCCCCGACTCTATTGTGGCGAGGCACGTGCCGTTCCCCGACAGATAGACGTATTGCGAACCCGGTCGAACCTGGCTGATTTCAGTTCCCGAATCGAGTGCCCAGGTGCGGACCGTTCCGTCGTCGCTAAACGACGTGATCTGCGATTCGTCATCGGAGAACGCAAAACGGTAAACCGTCTTTAAGTGTCCCATGAGTGCTGTGACCTGGTCTCCGCTTTCCACGTCGAATACGCGGACCGCCGCATCATCGATTACCGCGACGAACTTGCCGGATGGCGAAAAACTAATGCTGCTCGGTGTACCGGAACCGTCTCCAAACGCTCGCACCACGCTGCCATCCTCGATGTTGCGAAGCTCGATCAAAGCGGGCCCTTTTTTCTTCGGACGGGAGACGACAGCAACGTGGTTACCGTTTGGAGCGAAGTCGAATGCAGCCATCTCAGGAATCTTGAACGACCCGAGTTTCTCGCCGGACGTGACGTCCCAGTGGTTCAGACCATATCGGTTCCGCGACACGAGCGTTTTTCCGTCGGCAGATATGACGGTCCGCGAGGCGCCCGTGTTGCTGGACTTGAAGATCAGTTGGCCGGTCCGTGTATTCCACACCTTGGCGCATCCGGCGTGAGCCGCCGTGAGAAGTTGTCCATCGCTCGTGCAATGAGGGACTCCTGCGTAGGACCCTGCCAACAGAATCCTGCCAACTTCTCCGACCGGCTTATTGACGTCGAGCGAATCGCTTGCCGCTCCGTCTGTTTCGGCCGGCATGCCAAATGCTGCCAGATTGAGTACGCGATCGGGCAAATCCCAGACGGTGACGCCTCCATTGGCATGTCCGAAAGCGAGCGACTTGCCATCCGGCGAAAATGTCATGCAACTGAGGGCGTCTTCCTGGCTGCCAAACTGAGCAAC
This sequence comes from Planctomycetota bacterium, assembly GCA_963579025.1. Lineage (GTDB taxonomy): Bacteria > Planctomycetota > Planctomycetia > Planctomycetales > Planctomycetaceae > CAUZFZ01. Next base: position 40,628 of record CAUZFZ010000008.1, read on the forward strand.
GTGACGGCCGCTCGACGCATTCCAGATACGGACCGCCGGAGTCCCGCTTAACAGCGAGACTGCAAATCGACCATCGGGTGAGAACATCGCGGATTTCGTCGCCACTTGTGTCGAGTAGCCGCGAAAACGCCGCACTTCAAGACCGGTCACGGCATTCCAGAGACGCATGGCTCCGGCATCGGTTGTGAGTAATCGATCGGCTGGCTGCGGAGCAAATCTCGCGACGGGCGTTCCAGCTCCATCGAAGACGCTTAGAGGTTTCCCCGTCGCCCGGTCGAGCACACGGATCGTTCCGTCGACGGCCGCCAGAATCTGCTCCCCGTTTGACGAGAATCCGGCGGATGAGGCGCCCACGTTGAGCAGCGAGTATTGCCACATCTGCGTACCGTCATTGATGTCCCACAGCCGGACGTTACCCACGCCACCCCGCCCGTCCGCAGCCGTCGACACCATCGCCGTACCGTCGGGCGACACTTCGACAGATGTCACGTACAGATCGTGTTTCTGCCGCCATTGCGACGCTTTCCTGGTCGCGATCTCAGTTTCGACGATCGCTCCGTTGGAGTGGACGGTGACAATCGACTTTTCACCTTTCGCCAGCGCAAAGGCATATACGGCGCCTTGTTGTGCGTCGACGACGAGCTTCTCCTCGTGGGTCGCCGCATCCCAGAATCGTACGTCTTTGTCATTGCCTGACGCTGTCAGCAGTGTGGTGCCGTCGCCGCTGAATTCGATCTGCCGCACATCGCGTTCGTGTGCCGTGAACTGCTGGATTGCATCACGGTAGCCCTCAAAGTCCAGAGTCGATGGCTTGGGAACGGAGTCGGCCTCAGTCAGTTCGCTGCTGGCTTCGTCCGGCAATCGCCAGAGTGTCACATCGCCACCTTCCATGGTGAGTAATCTGCGCACGGAGTCGTGTGCGGTACTCACGGCCGCAAGCCAGCCAAGCTGTGCTTCCTTGTCACCATGCGGTCTGGTTGTCCCACTGGCTACGTCGAAGATTGTCAGCCCATTGTTGTTGCCGTAGGCAAAGGCACCGTCCGCGCTGAGGGCGACGCGAGACAACGAACCTTCGATCGGCACAGCTGCCATCGCGCGGCCATCGACGCCCCAGACGCGCAGAATCCTGTCTGCATTACCCACCGACGCGATCACTTGCCCGTTCGCCGAAACTGCGAGGGGAACAGTGATCGCAGCGCCGCGGTCATACGGTTCATGGCCCTCCAGAGTTTGGACAAGCTGGCCGGTATGACGTTCGTAGACTTTGATTTCCGTTCCATCGATGGCCACAACATGCTTGCCGTCACCAGTCAGGACGGCTGGTTGTTCCGTCGTGGGAAAGCGGCCGACTTCGCCGCCGGTCACCAGATCAATCAGCACGGGAGTGAGTGGCCCGACAAACTCCATCCGCATTGAAACCAGCGCCATCCGATTGTCCGGCGACAACGACATGCCGCGCAGAGTCATGCCCGGCAATGCGATGCGATTCAGTTCACGCCCGTCGGCAACGTCCCAGACGTGAACGGCCAGTGAACTCGCCGAGACTACGTAATTGCCATCCTGTGAAATTGCGAGATGTTCGGCTGAGTGGTTGATGGTCTTGAATATCAACTTCCCGGTGGCGGTGTCCCAGACCTTGGCACCGCCGTAATAGATGGATGCGACTCGATGTCCAGTGCGTGAAGCGGCTGCCGAAGTTTGAGCGTAGCGAAAGCGACTCAGGCGATTACCACTCTCCGCTGCAGACGACGCAGGCGTGGCTGCCGGCTCACCAACTGCAGGCGGATCGAGTTCCGGCAGGCGCCAGATGCGGGTGGTTCCGTCCCGGCCACTTGACGCCAGGAACTTACCCGACGGGAAGAAGTCGACGTCGTAGATGTCGCCCTCATGCCCGGTGAACTTCGCCACTTCCTCGCCGCTCGTCGTGTTCCAGACCTGGATAAACGTCTCCTTGCGGTCGGGCACAACCGAGGCGGCGTACTGGCCGTTTGGTGACAAGGCCAGCGCACCTGACGACTTCACTTCGAACTCGTGGACCTGCAGTCCGGAATCGGCGTTCCAGATCTGAAAATTGGAATTGATACCCCGCGCGAGCACACCGCGACTGTCGCCCGTTGGCGCATACGGCGTGATGGCATCGTACATCGTGATCTGATCGCCCGACTCCGCGGACATGCGGACCAGGATGTCATCGACGACGGCGAACACCCAGGCTCCGTCGGGTGAAAACCGGACGTCACGAGCAGCACGTCCTGTTCGTACGTAATTCCATCGCTCGTTACCCGATTCCAGATCCCACATCCGCACGCTGCCATCGCCCTGTCCGCCAGCGGACGTTGCCGACTTGCCGTCCGGAGCGAAGGCCACAGACGACGGAGCCGCCGTGTGTCCTTCCAGCGACCGAACAGGCTGACCGGTCTCCAGGCTGATGTGCCGCAACTCAGTGCTGTCGCCGTTCGCCAGAATGGAATGTCCGTCCGGAGCGACCGCGAACGTATACAGGTATCGTCCCGACCGAAAATTGCGGATGGACTTTTCCGCCTGCAGATTCCAAAGCCGAAGCAAGCCATTCGAACTCGACGTGAGCATGTACCGACCCGACGCGAAGGGTCGAACCTTTGTGAAGTACTCTTTTTCGTCGCCCTTCAGAACCATGGCCTCATCGGAAAATCCGCCGGGCAATTCGAATTCGTCATCAGACAGCGAAAGCAACAACGCGTTGGTGACGGCTCCCTCCACAAACGACAGTTGCAGCGTGGGCGGCTCGGTCGCCACGACGGGAAATTTTCGCGTCAATACGGCATTGGCTTTGTTGCGCAGTTTGTCTCGCAACTCGTCGACATCTGGTGGCTCTTCCGACTCGTCTGCCTGGGGCATGTTGGCAACTTTGACGACCAGCGTATGATCGCCGCCCTCCAGTTCGATTCCGCTTGTCAGCTCCTCGATCGGGAAATCGGTCTCGTCAAGCTCGAAATAGACGAGCTTCTCTTCGAACTGTTTCGTGAACGCCTCATCGACTTCAACGCGAAACTGCGCCGGCCCATCGGGGTCGACCGTTACCGGCCCGAACAGCATGAAGAGCACGAACAGCACCACAACAGTCGTGCCGCCAATCAGGTAGTTGCGAGGCAACCCTTTGATGTAATCCGCCGCCTGCCGGCCAGACGCAATTAGCTGATCGGGCAAAGAGGGTTTGGCGAGCCCATCCGTGGCGCTGTCTGTCTCCGGCGGATTCTCCGCTTCGATCTGCGCTCGCAGTTTCTCGTCGTAGACCTCTTTCTTTTTCGACCTCAGCAGGCACACCTGCGCCTTTGAAACCTCGTTCAGCAATTGCTGTGACGCCGCCATATTCGGCCCCAGCGCGAGCTGCCGCAGAAAGGCGGACTGGCGATTGCCGGCAGATTCGATGACTTCCAGATCGTCCTCGAATGCCTCGATGCCCAGCAGCCGGTAGTGGTTGGGCGGTTGCTCTTTAGGCGGGATCCCCAGCCATTTGTGGTAGGGATCAAACGCACCGGCATCGGCATCAGGGGGTGAATCGGCCATGGCGGGGAATAGCGTGCGGGAGGAGAGAGGTTGAGGAGGGACTTTCAGTATAGCCCGCCGAAGTGCTCACAAAAGGGCCAGGCCGTCGATCGGCGAGTCGAGCCACAAGTGCCGTCCTGCCACGAATCACGCTGGCCGTCTGCTGTGGGAAAGTGCTTCGCGAGAAAGCAGCCTTACTTCCCATCCAAACCACGGGTCTCTCGGCCAACGAAGGACGTCCAGGATTCCATCTCGTCGGCATTCAGGCTGTTGTCACGGGCAAACGTCGTTTTCGCTTCCGTGTCGTTCACGCGAGCCGTGACCTGAAGCCGGCCGCTTTTCTGCATCTCGTAGCGAACATATACCGGAGTTTTCGCTGGCAGGTTCGCGGGCAAATCCCGAATCGATGAGACGCCCACCTGAGTGCAGTATTCCGGCACGGGGTTCTCGCCCTCCAGCACCTCCACCTTGACGCTCGGCTGCCCCTGTTTCGCAGTCGTGAATTTCTGTTCGACAGCATGCGGAAGAGGCGTGTTCTTCGGGATAAGGATGTGATTGACCTTCCGCTTCGTCTTCCCGTCCACGCCGACGATTCCGATGCTGTGCGAGTTCACGTCCGTCAGATTAAAGCGGGCGGGTTCACTCTGATGCCGTTCGCGTCGTACCAGCATGTCCGCGTATAGAGCCGCTCCGTGAGCCACCGCTTCGTCCGGCGACATCGATCGGTCGACGGGGCGGCCGCTGATGTTCTCCAGCATTTCGCCCACCATCGGCATTCGCGTCGAGCCGCCGATCAACAGCACTCGGGAAATATCCGACCACGCCAGTCCGGATTCGCGCAACGCGAGTTCTGTTGTCTGGCGCGTGCGACTCAGCATAGGCAATGTGGCTTCTTCGAAATCCTCGCGAGTCACGTCAATCTTCATCCGCGAGCCCTGGTAATTGATGTGCATCGCAGCTTTGGCCCGCTCGGTCAGGGAACGCTTGGCACTTTCGGCCGCCGCTTCCATTTCCACCTTCGTGGACGGATCGTCACGCGGATCGGTGTCGTGCTCATCTTCGAAGCGTTCGGCTGCCAGGTCGACCAGAGCCTGATCCCAGTCCTTGCCCCCAAGCAACACGTCACCATCCGTGGCGATGGCTTTGAACGAATTCCCCAGGATTTCCAGAATCGTGACATCGAACGTCCCGCCGCCCAGGTCGTACACGAGCACGCGCATCGTGTCGCCCGACGCAGTCGCCAGATTTCCGTCAAGAAACCCGAACTGATGGCCAAACGCGACAGCAGCGGCTGTTGGTTCGTTGATGATGTCCAGCACGTCCAGTCCGGCCATTCGCCCGGCATCGACAGTCGCCTGCCGACGTCGTTCATCGAAGTAGGCCGGTACTGTGATCACGGCCTGCTTCAGCGGCTGATCCAATTGACGCTCGGCATCGGCCTTTAACGACCGCAGTATGATCGATGAAATGACCTGTGGCGGAAGCTGTTCCCCGTTGATCGGTTTGCTGAAGACCTTCTGCCCCATTTCTCGCTTTGCACAAACCGCCACGCGGTCCGGCTCAAACACCACCGATGCGACCGCCTCCTTACCGACGACGACTCCACCGTCATCAAACAGCACGACGCTGGGCGTCAGCAGGTCACCATCGGAATTACGAATGCTGACGGGCCGCCCCTGCGAATCGACATAAGCGAGCGCCGAATAGGTCGTGCCAAGATCGATCCCCAATGGCGGAATGGCGTCCTTCGCGTCATCCGTCGTCGCCGGTTGCGGCGTCGCGGCCGCCGGCGTCGATTTGCTGAGGCGGTGTTGCGCGCTCTTCATCGCCGCCCGAAAGACCTGATTGATCGCACTCGAAGCATCCGGCCGCAGCGCCACAACGCCGGCATCGCCACGGTAGGTCTTCGGGAACAACTCGGCGAACAGGGCGTCCCATCCGAGCGTCTCGCGGCCAAGTTCGCGGCACTCGGGCGGCAGTTCCAGCCAGGCGGCTTCGACAACCAGCTTCTTATAGAGGTCCGGGTCAGCCAGAACCGTTTCCGGTTGCCCCAGCATATTTGGCAGGTGCTTTCCCACGAGCTGCTTCGCGGTCGACTGAAACAGCCCGAATGTTTTTTCGCTCACCACAACTCCAGCCCCAGGGCAAGGTACCTGATCCTATCGCATGAGGGATTTCGCCCGGGGCCGATGATCGTCCACTGCGGACCCGAATTAAAGCGAGTGACTGCAGTTGGTCCTTGAGGCCGGCTGGATCGAGTACAGTCTCGCCCGCGTTCAAAGTAGACGCAGACGAATCACCGCAAACAGGAAAACCTTCGACCGGAGAATGTGCTGATGAACTCGACTATTCGATTCCTGCTGTGGATAGCGATCTCCCTGACGATGTGCGGCCTGACCAATGCTGAAAACTGGATGCGTTTTCGAGGGCCGAACGGTCAGGGGATTTCCAGCGAGACGAATCTGCCGACGACGTGGTCTGCAGACGACAAGGTCGTCTGGAAGACGAGTATTCCAGGCAAAGGCTGGTCCTCTCCGATTGTCTACAACCAGCATGTGTTCCTGACGACGGCCACCGAGGACGGCGTCTCGTGCCGCATCATCTGCGTCAATCGAGATGACGGGACAGTTGCCTGGAACACCGAAGTCCATCGTCAGAAGCAGGGGCCAATGAGAAGGCAGAACTCCTATGCCACTCCGACGCCCGTGACCGATGGCAAGCGGGTGTATGCGGTCTTTTACGATGGCACCGTAGCTTCCGTCGATTTCTCCGGCAAACCGGTCTGGAAGAACCAGGATGTGAAGTTCTTCAGCCTGCACGGTCTTGGTGCATCTCCCGTCCTGGCGCATGGTCAACTCATCATGCCTTTCGACGGTAGCAGTGCCGAAGAGGGACGCATCGGCTGGAAGATTCCCTGGAAGAATGCCGTCATCCTGTCACTGGACACGGCCGATGGCTCTGTGCGGTGGAAGGGAAAGCGAGGCGAGTCCCGTGTGGGGCATGTGACTCCGATTCTGATCAACGACGGAACTCAACTCGTCAGCGCTGGCGGAGACCGTGTTCAGGGATTCAACGCCCGCACCGGCGAGCGAACCTGGTCGATCTACAGTCAGGGCGAAGGAGTGACGCCTTCACCGGTTGTCGGAGGCGGATTGATCTACACCTCATCTGGTTTCGAAGCGCCCACACTCCGTGCCATTCGGACCGGTGGAAAAGGAGACGTTACAAAGACGCACATCGCCTGGGAGCAGAAGAAGGGAGTCTCGGCGCTCGCCTCGCTCCTGTACGTGGCCCCTTATCTCTACACGATTTCAAGAGACAACATTCTCCATTGCATGGACGCTTCGACCGGCAAGATCGTCTGGCTTGAACGACTCGAGGGCGTGCATTCCGCGTCACCTGTCCTTGCCGACGGAAAAATCTACGTGCTGTCGGAAGATGGTGTCACATTAGTCTTACGCCCGGGACCCAAGTACGACGAAGTCGCTCGCAACAGCATCGGCGAAACATGCCTTGCATCGATGGCTGTCTCGCAAGGGAACTTCTACATTCGGTCATCGACGCACCTCTATAGCATCGGCTCCGCATCCGAAGAGTAAGTGCTGTTTCAGAACGTCACATCTGGACCTGAGAGCGACGCTCCGTTCGCGGTGCAGCACCCTGATCCGAAATGGATGCGACCTCGGTTGGCCGTTGATGCAATCCATTGAATTACGGACTCAACAGGTACTGCCGGACGAAAGCGGTTGGCTGTTTTGTAACCTGACCGCCGGCGCCGGCAACGCCGTGGTTGCCGCCCGGAATGACGACCAGTTCTGAAGTTACGCCGACGGTTTGAAGCTTGTTATGCAGGTTCGCAGCATGCGAGAGAGGGACGATGTCGTCCTTGTCGCCATGCACCTGCATGATTGGCGGGTCGTCTTTGCTGACGAATGAGATGGGTGAAACGTCTTTGATCAGCCGGGCGGCGAGTTCGGAGGCGGGAGTGCCCGGTTCGTAGCCGATCAACTGGCGATAGGCCGGATGGCGGTGCTCGATTGTACTCAGCAGCGACCAGTCGGTTGGGCCGGCAAAGCTGACTGCACAGGCAACGCGCGACGAGTGACGCTTAATCAAATCATCGGAATCGGGGTCGGCCGCGTCGTCGTGCAGAGCAACATACGCCGACAGATGACCGCCTGCAGAACCCCCAGTGACTCCCAGACGTTTTGGGTCAATGTTCCACTTCGTGGCGTTGTGTCGCACGAACTGCACTGCTCGCAGACAGTCGTTGACCTGGGCCGGGTGCGTCTCAACATTGGTGAAACGATACTCGACGGCGACAACCGAAAGGTGACCTGCAGCGAAGAACGCTTTCAGCCAGCCTGGAACATTGTTCTTTGAACCCGCCCGCCAGCCGCCGCCGTGGATGTAGATCATTGCCGGTGTCGGCTTGTCGGATTTCGCGAGATAAACATCGACGCATTGAGACTCGTGGTCGTCGTCGTAGGCGACGTTGCGATGTGCGGCCGCGGAACCGCGAGCCTGAACGAAACACGCCGTGTCGATCGCAGTCACCTGCACGACACTCAATAAGCAAATGACGCTGGCATTCCGGATGGAATTCATGGAGTGAGTCTCGCCTGGTGTGATTGTGGGTTTGAGTGTGCCGGTTTCAGTGCTTTCCACGGACGAATCAAAGACCGTTGCATTCGTCGCGGCTAAAGCAATTTAGGCCCTTCGATTCCAGGATCAACCAACATGCTGTCGCGCGTCCTGGTTCTTACTCTTATTCATGATCTTACTCTTACTCCCGCCCCATTCTGTCTCTTCAAGGCGGACTGCCGCGCAGCGGCCCTGAGTATTGAGCTTGTCTCAGAAGCCGCGTCGACACGTGCAGAGTCAGGTCAGATAGCGCCCGTTGTTTTCCGAGCCAGCCCTCGGGAGAATTCCGGGTAACTGTTCCAATCCACGTCGCGAACCGAAAGGAGCGACCCGCGATGACACGCGATAGTACACCCCAGGTTGCATCTGCCGACATCAATGAGAAAGCCGCCACCGACCTCGTAACGCGACTCATCGCGATCCCGGGAAAGAGTGGCGAAGAAGGCGCGGTTGTCGAGTTCATCACCGCTCATCTGCGCGACCTGGGCATTCCTGCCTCGGCGATTCAGACGGACTCCGCACACCGCAAGAGTCATCTTGGCGGACAGACCGGCAACCTGATCGTCAAACTGCCTGGCACCGTCCGCGCACCGCGACGACTGATGATGGGGCATATCGATACCGTCCCACTGTGCGTCGGTTGCAGGCCAGTTCGTGACGGTGCGTTTATTCGGCCCAAAGATCCGAATACGGCACTGGGTGGCGATAACCGCGCTGGTGCGAGTGTGGTGCTTACGGCAATCACAGAGATCGTGAAGCGTGACCTGCCGCATCCGCCGCTGACACTGCTCTGGCCGGTGCAGGAAGAAGTCGGCATTGTCGGAGTCCGTCACGTGGTCGTCAGCAAACTCGGCCGACCGAAGCTCGCATTCAATTGGGATGGCGGGCCGCCCAACGTGCTTGTCACGGGAGCAACCGGCGACATCAACATCGAGATCGAAGTCAACGGCATTGCCAGTCATGCCGGGGCTCATCCCGAAGACGGAGTCAGCGCTGCTGCGATTGCCTCGCTGGCGATCGCCGATCTGACTCGCGACGGCTGGCATGGATTGATCGCCAAGGGCCGACGCACGGGGACAAGCAACATTGGTGTTATCTCTGGTGGAGATGCGACCAACGTCGTGATGTCGAATCTAAAAATCCGAGCTGAAGCACGCAGTCACGATTCGAAATTCCGGCAGAAGATTGTGGATCAGATCCGGAAGTCGTTCGAGAAAGCGGCCCGTGAACTGAAGAACTCGGCCGGGCGACACGGCACTGTCCACGTCGAGTCGAGCCTTAAGTACGAGTCGTTCAGACTGGATGCCGACACGCCCAGCGTTCAAGCAGCGGCGGCGGCGATCGAGTCACTCGGCATGATTGCGGAGACTCGCGTCTGCAACGGCGGTCTGGACGCCAACTGGATGACAGCCCACGGCATCCCGACAGTCACGCTCGGCTGTGGTCAGCAAGGGATTCATACCGTCGATGAAGTGCTGCACATCGAGAGCTACCTGCAGGCCTGTCGCATCGGCCTGAGGCTCGCGACGGCGGAATAAAGGGCCGCGGATGACGCTGATTCAGCGGATTTCCACGGATCAGCGATCATCCACCGAATCCGCGTTCCAGAGCACTTTCAGAATTGGTCTTCAGGTGTGAGCCGTGACGCGTAAGCGGCCGGGCGGAGAAATGCCCGAGGCCTTACGGCCAGCGGCTGATCGCTCCACCGCAAACCAACTCTGAAAACGCTCTATTCCTCTGTCTGCGCGTCGAAAGCTGACGACGGTTGGTTTTTCAGCCGAAGCTGCCCGCAGGCGGCGTCGATATCCGCACCCTTCCGCTTCCGGACCGTAGCCGCAATTCCGGCATCTTCCAGAATGGCAACGAACTCGTCAGTCCGCGGGGCTGTTGGCTCCTGGAAGGGCAACGTCTCGACTTCGTTCATCGGGATCAGATTCACGTGAGCGTTCCTGCGACGCAGCAGTCCGACAAGCTCACGAGCATGCTCCGGCTGGTCGTTGAGTCCTCCCAGCAGCACGTATTCGTAAGTCACGCGTCGACCGGTTGTCTCAAAGTACTCGTCAGCGGCCGCCAGAATCGTGTCGACGCCAATGTTGTCATTCACGGGTACAAGTTCGTTTCGCAACTGATCATTCGACGCGTGCAGAGAGACTGCCAGGTTGTAGGGCTTCCCAATCTGAGCCAGCTCGCGGATCTTCTCTGGCAGACCGACAGTCGAAATGGTGATCCGCCGCGGACTGAGTTCCATTCCAGCGGGGTCCGTGACAACGTCAAGGACGGGAAGCAATTCGCCCAGGTTCTGCAGCGGTTCGCCGATTCCCATCACGACGATGTTCGTCAGTCGTTCGTCGTCATCCAGTAATCGGTCCAGTCGCAGAATCTGTTCCAGCATCTCGCCGCAGTTGAGGTTGCGTTTCAGTCCGAGCATTCCGCTGGCGCAGAAAACACAACCCATCGCGCAGCCAACCTGCGTACTGATGCAGATCGTCCGCCGACTGGTTTCCCGCATGAGAACGCATTCCACGGTACTGCCGTCGGACAATTCGAGCAGCAGTTTTTCAGTGCGGTCTGTCGCGATCTGATGCTGAATGACTTCGCTCTCGAACAGCCGGAATTCTGCATTCAGCACGTCGCGGAATGACTTCGGCAAGTCATTCATCGCATCGAACGACTCGGCACGATTCTGGAGCAGCCAGCGCCGAATCTGCGCAGCACGGAACTTTGGTTGTCCCTGCTCAAGACACCACTCGATAAGTTCGTCGTTACTCAGATTGAGAATGCCACGCGGCATGTCGATATTGATCCTTGTTGCAATCGCGATTCAGAATCCCCCGTGAGCAATCTCGTCGGGCACGCGGGCGAGGTCGCCGAATCGCATGGATTCCGCCATCCAGGCAAGCGAGACCATGCCGGTTGGCCCGTTGCGGTTCTTGGCGATAATCACGTCTGCCTCGCCGGGGCGGTCCTCTGGATCGTATGCCGCCGGACGGTGCAGGAACATGACGACGTCGGCGTCCTGCTCAATCGAGCCGCTCTCACGCAGGTCCGCCAGTCGTGGCCGCTTGTCTTCACGCAGCTCGACGCCCCGATTGAGCTGGGCCAGTGCGACGACCGGCGCCTCGATCTCCTTCGTGAGGAACTTCAATCGGCGACTGATCAAGGCAATCTGCTGCTCGCGCGGCGCCGACTTGTCTTCCGGCTCAATGAGCTGCAGGTAGTCGATGATGATCAATGACAGCCCGCTACTGCGTTTGAGTCTTCGACAGATGGCTCCAATCTGAGCCATCGTGCGTCCAGGAGCATCGTCGATGTAGATGGGCAGCTCGCTGAGTTCCTGCGAGGCCCGCATGAGCTGATCCTGCTCCACTTCATCGATGATGCCCGCGCGAAGCCGGTGACCGTTCACCTTGGCCCGGATGCACAGCAGACGCTCGGCAAGTTCCAGCTTGGACTGTTCCAGACTGAACAGGATTGTCGGCGCCCCCGCCTCGGCGGCGCTTTCAGCGATGTTACAGACGAGCGCCGTTTTTCCCATACTGGGTCGGGCTGCGAGAATGATCACCTCCGTCGACTGAAATCCATTGAGCTGTTTGTCGAGGTCGGTGAACCCGGTTGTCAGTCCACTGAGTTCGCCTTCCGTCTCAAGCCGCACCTGAATTCGATCGAACGTGTCGATCAGAATGTCATGCAGGTTGATCTTTGCCGAGTGCTCCTGCTGCTCAAGGATCGAGAAGATGCGCTGCTCGGCGCTGGCAAGAACGTCCTCGGTGTCCTTTCCGCCTTCAAAGCACTCGGTCAGGATCTCGTTGCAGGAATAGACCAGTGAGCGTTGGATGGCCCGGTCGCGAACGATGTCGGCGTAGTACTTTGCGTGAGCCGCGTGCGGGACGGACTCCAGTACCTGGACCAGGTAGTCATCGCCGCCAATATGTTCCAGTTCGCCAGTGCGCTTCAGTTCTTCGAACAACGTCACCGCGTCGATGCGCACGCTGCGTTCGTACAGAGCGTGGATGGCCTTGTAGATGCGTTGATTAGCGTCGTTGTAGAAGTGATGTGCCTGCAGCTTATCGGCCACGTCGTCGTACGCCTCGTTGACCAGCAGAATGCTGCCCAGGACGCCGCGTTCGGCTTCGAGGTTCTGCGGCGGAAGACGTCCGGCAAACGGGTCCTTTGCTGGTCGCTGGTCGCTCATGTCAGTCCGTTATCGAGGTACAGAAAATCGAGACGTGGTCAATGGGGCCAAGAATGGCAGATGCGGCCCGGCTGTCAATCAGCAACGAATGACTCGTTGTTAACACCGAATCGACATTGCTCCAGACATGTCCCGGTAAATGCGTTCGCGCAAAAAAGAAGCCCGGTCTCCATTCGAAACCGGGCTTTCGGCCAGATTCATCATCGATCACGCCTCGGCGACGACCTTTGGCACGACCCAGACTTTGATATCGGTTTCGACTTCGGCTGCCAGTTGGACTTTCACTGTGTACATGCCGGTTTCTTTCAGTGGACCTTCCAGCTTAATCTGGTCGGCTTCCACCGGATAATTCGCACTTTTCAGTTGCTTGCTGATATCGGCGGCCAGAATGGAACCGTACAGGTGCCCTTCGGCATTCGCGTTGGCTTCGATGGTGACGCTGTACCTGTTAACGGTCTCGGCCAGGTCTTTCAGGCTCTTGATACGGTCTTTGCGGGCCGTAGCCTGTGCCGCGCGGTGTACATCGACCATCTTCTTGTTTTCGTCGGTCGCGATGGCCGCCAGACCCTGCGGGACCAGGAAGTTGCGTGCAAATCCGGCACGCACGCGGACGATATCGCCCTGGTTCCCGAGATTCGGGACGTCCTCGGCAAGCAGCAGTTCCGCCATGCGCCGATTTCCGGGGATTGCTTTGATGCGGGTATTCCTGGGCATTGGTCGATTCTCAATCTGAATGGTTGCGTCACGCCCACGTCCGGCTATTGCCTCATCCTCCCATTCCAGAGAGGCGCCGGGCGAAGGTATCGCGTCTGTATCCAAGTGCTCTAAAAGGGAACGTTGTCATCTGGTGGGCTACCGCCACCCTGTGGTGGCTCGAAACCACCGGCCTGTGCTGGTGCAGGTGCAGATTCGCCGCCGCCAAATTCCTGAGCCGGCGCCGGTGCCGCCGACCGCTGAAATCCTCCGCCTCCGCCCCCACTGCCGCCAGCGCGGGGCAACATTGTCATCTGCTCGCCGACGACCTTGAGTTTGCTTCGCTTTTGACCGGATTCCTTGTCGTCCCACTGGTCAAGCTGCAGGCGGCCTTCAATCAGTACGCCCGCACCTTTGGTCAGGTACTCGCCGGCGACTTCGGCGGTCCGACCCCACAGGGTCACATCGACGAAGGTGACTTCCTCTTTGCGCTGATTCGCCTGTTTGTCGAACCAGCTTCGGTTTACCGCCAGTCCGACTTCCGCCACAGCCTGACCAGAGGGCAGGTATCGGACCTGCGGATCACGGGTCAGATTGCCCATCAGAATCACTTTGTTGAAACTCGCCATCGGTCACGATCCTCATCCTGGCAGGACAAAAACTGGCGACACCTCAAAGAGCAGTCTACTCGGCGACTGCAGTGACTTCAGCCACTTCCTCAGACGCGACAGCCTCACCCGTTTCCGCGGCAGCCTCACCCGTTTCCGTGGCGGGAGCGGGAGCGGGAGCAGGAGCAGGAGCAGGACGGGGTTTCGATTCCGGTACTTCGTGTCGGAAGGCCTCGCCACTGACGTGTTCGACCATCTGTTCGAATAGGCCTTGATCGTGACTCAGCACCATATGCCGAATCACGTTGTCATTCAGTTTGACGATGCTGGTAACCGTGCCGATCGCACTGCCCGGCGCTGTGAAGAACGCCAGGTAGTACAGACCCTTGCGATTTCCGTTGATCGGATAGGCGAGCTTGGAATCCTGCCATGGGCGATGAGCCACGACCGTTCCACCTGCCTTTTCGATGATCCCCGAGACCTCTGTCGCAGCGGCTTCCGGGTTCGACCCGTACTTGCCGCTGTCGAGGATAAACATTCCTTCGTAGTAGTGCGTGAGTGTGGCCAATTGAAGACCCCTTACCTGGGACGCGGCAGTTTGATGACCGCATCATTGGAAACAAGACCGGATTGCTCCGGCAAACGTCAGGGCTGGCTTCGGATGGGGTGATGGGCAAGTCAGCATCACGGCAGGAGGCGATTGCATCCTGTCACGGACAGGTGAATGCCTGTTCTATGTCGACTCGTCCGAAGCGTCCTGATCTTTCAGCTTTTTCTTTGGTGTCCTGTCAGTTGCCGTCTTGTCTGTGACCAGTGGCTGATTCACCACATTCATGGCCGCATCCAGTCCTTCGCGAATCCACATTTCCAGTCCGGCAACCGCCTCCTGAATCGTAACGTCAATTTCCGTTCGCTCGTCGTCCGTGAACCGCTGTAACACGTAGCTGCTGGCATCCATTCGACCGGGTGGTCGACCAATTCCAATCCTTAACCGAGCAAAATCCTGACCACCAAGATGGCGAATGATATCCGCCAGTCCCTTCTGACCTCCCGCGGAACCCGATGCCCGTAACCGTTGCCGTGCCGTTTCAAGATTCATGTCATCCAAGACGACCAGCACGTCCGACCGATCAATCTGAAAGAAATCCAGACACTGTTGCACACTTCGGCCGCTGGCATTCATAAACGTCTGCGGAGCCAGCAGAATGACTTTTTCGCCATCGATCGAATGATCCGTGACCAGACCATCGAAACGCGTCCGGCAGGGCGAAAAAAAGTGCCGATCAGCGAACGCGTTGATGACGTCGAACCCGACATTGTGCCGAGTCAGGTGGTATCGAGAGCCCGGATTACCAAGCCCCACAATCAACTTCATGATGGCTCGATCTTACTCTTCGCCTTCTTCTTCGTCCTTAGCGCCAATGACTTCCGGCTGAGCCCCGGCAGACGCATCCTCCTGGACAATGTCAATTTCCTGAACCGCGTTGATTCTCAGTACGACTGTGTCGCCGGGCACTTCCGTTGTGGCTCCCTCAGGCAGTTCCAGGTCAGAGACAGTGACTGTGTCGTCAATCCTCATTGAGCCGAGGCGAACAGAAAAGTTAGCCGGCACATCGAACGGCGGACATTCGACTGTGAGCGAATGCATCTGCACATCCAGAACACCTTCGCTGACCTGACCGCGAGTATCGATCGCGATGTTGACTTCAATTCGCGCCGTTGGGTCGATCCGTTGCAGATCGACGTGCAGGACGGTCGTGAGAAATGTGTCCCACTGAACCTCTCGGATCATGGTCATTTCGACGTTTCCGCCGAGGTCGACATTGACCACATGCGCCCCAGCCAGAAGGACCGGCATGGCGCGGTCTGCACTCAGTGAGAGCTTTACTGCATCTTGCCCCAACCCGTACATACTGGCTGGAATTTGCCCATTCATGCGGAGTCGCTGCGAATTGGATGTTCCCAGAGCTGTCCGGACTTCAGCGGACAGCGTTGATGTTGTAGCCATTTCCGTGCTCGATATGCTTATACAGTAAGTGTTTATGATCGAGGGCGACTGCTTGGAGACGCCGACCGTTACCGCAGACTCTGCTCCGGAAACAGTGCCCGAGCAAAAGAGAAGCGGGGAAGATACTGGCGGTCCCCAGGCGGTTCAAGGGTATGGCTGCAAACGGTGTTACGCCCACGACGGACGGGCGGCCGAAGCTCCCACTGGCCACAAAATGGCAGGTCCAGGCAGTCTCGGGATATCAGGTGTGTGTGCCATGTTGTGATCCAGTTCAGACTTTTCAGGCGGCTGTTTGTCCCAACCGCCCTGGTGATTTCCGTAGTCCGGGCCCCGATCAGCTTCACGAGTACCGGTCGGTGATCAACGGCTGTTGTACTTCTGGAACTCAACTGCGATGCGCCCCAAACGGTGCGTGCTGGTGAGCCTACCCGGACTGACGCAGAATCGTGATCTAAACGTCTGATCGCCGACGAAAACTGGCGGCGCCATGATGATCGTTTCAGAGATCGGTCGCAGGAACCTGTTGAGTGATGCAATGGATTCCGCCACTCCACGGCGTCGCGCGGGCAATCTCGGCGATTGACTCATCGTGTCCGCCTCGGCGTCTGCCAGGTTAGGCCCCTCGAAAGGCGACTCGCGTTGATTCGCCAGACCTCACTTGAGACGGAAACGAATTGGCAGGCGGGCAGTCCACTCGACGGGCTTGTCATCACGAGTGGCCGGGTGGAATTCCCAGTTGCGGACCGCGTCGAGAGCCGCGTCGTCCAGGATGCGATGACCGCTGCTGCTCGCGATCTTGACCGCGCTCACAAGACCGTCAGCGCCAATTGTCACGCTCAGAGTCACGACCCCCTCCATGCCTCGTCGTACCGCGCCCTCCGGATACAGAGGACTGGGATTCTCCAGCGGGCGGGCGGGTGTTGTTTCAGTCGTACCAACCGATTGCGGGATAGCGGCAGGAGATGCCTGGGCGACGTTCTCGACGAGTTCTGTTGACAACTTGACCGGTTGTGGACCACTTCGCGGGAGGCGGACACGATGGATTGGCTGTTTGTCTGGCTTCGGCAACGACTGCTGTTCGACGGGCAGAATCTCGGTGCGGTCGATCCGCGAATCCTTTGGCTTGTCGATTTGTTGAGTGGTGCGTGGCTGTGCGGAGATCGCCACGGACTCCTGACGCCCCAGATGTGACTCGGAATGAGCGACCCGTGAGAGTTCCTGCGGTCTGTCCGTCGCCGATAAATCAAGCGGCGGCAATGCGGCGAATTGCTCGCGCATGCTTTCAGCAATGCCGGGCTCCCGAGCGGGCTCAACCGAGGGTTTGGGAACATCCAGTGGCTCAACCACTGCCTCAACCGTCAGTGGTTTGGCGGCGGGCATCGGAACTGCGGTGAAAGTCGAACTGATCACGGCCCGCGTACCAACGACCGTCGGTCGCTCAGCCCGCGCCGATGTGAACAGCGAACCAAGTACTGCGAGTACGGCGGCATGCACACCCACCGAAGTTGACCACGAAAAAACGCTAAGCCGCGACATCCTGCCTGAGACCTTTCATACCGGTTACTACGACCCGAGGTGACTCTTCCACGTCGTATGAACAACACAGAATAGACGACGAGACTCGCTGGAGCATGCGTTCCGGCCACAGCCGGGCGAACCAGAGCAGCACTGTAGCCAGTCGTGGCCGCAGTCCGAGGACCATCAGCATGGTCAATCGGTCGCCGTGGTCGTTGATAATCTGTCCGGTTCCGCGCGGCGTACGTCGGTCATTCGGGAATCGAGGCACGTTGAGCGGATTCCTGCGCCACAGTAACTGTCGGCTGAAATCCGCTTAGAACAGCTCGGCGATCGGAGCGCCTTCTTCCACAATGTAGCGCGGCCGACCTCGGGGGTCGGGATAGGTCGCGTCGACGGGGATACCAAAGTAGCGATAAATCGTGGCCGTCAGATCGCCCGGCGTGACAGGCCGTAAGGCCGGCTGGCTGCCGTCGAATTCCGACGACCCGATGACCTGGCCGTGATTGAGTCCGCCGCCCGCCATGCACATTGACATCACCGACGGCCAGTGGTTGCGGCCATCTGTGCTGCCCTGCGTGCCCATCGACGGCGAGCGACCGAATTCGCCCATTGAGATCACCAGCGTGTCCTCCAGCAGACCGCGTTCTTCCAGGTCGCTGATAAGCGTTGTCAGCAGGTGATCAAACAGCGGCAGCAGCGGGCGGAGGCCTTTGGAGATGCCGCCGTACGGCGGAATGTTGTCGCCGTGATTGTCCCACGTTCCAGATGCCGTGTGGTAACTCAGGTCGAGCGTGACGAAACTCGTACCGGCTTCGACAAGTCGTCGGGCAATCAGAGCCTGCTGACACCACAAATGATCTCCGTATCGCGCGCGGACAGCGGCGGGTTCCTGCTCAATATCAAACGCCTGCCGTGCGCGTCCGCCAAACAGTAGATCGATGGCCTGCTGACTGAACGCATCCAGTGAGTCCATCGAGCCGCCCTGGTCCAGCCCACGTCGAAGATGATCGATCTGCCGCATCAGCGACTGCCGCTCACTCATGCGCGACTGCGACAGACCTGTCGGCATGTTGAACATCGACGGGCTCGTCATCTTTCCGGTGTCTTTGCCGACCAGATCGTAAATCGGCAGCTTGCAGGCCAGGTTGGCAATGAACGGGTTGTGTTCTTTGCCCAGTGCACCGGCATAGCCGATGTGACTGCGGTGCTTCTGGAAGGCAACGTAAGGCGGCATGCCTGGCGCGTTAGCCCCGTGAAACTTCGACACGATCGAGCCCGCACAGGGAAACTGGAGGGCTTTGGGGTTCACGCGCGGAGCGGCGGCCAGGTTACCGGTCTGCATGACCATGTTCGGCTGATGGCTGCTGTGCCGGGCGTCGATCGAGCGGATGATCGTGAAGCGATCGAGCATGGCCGCCTGTTTGGGCAGATGCTCGCAGATAATCGTCCCCGGCATCGCAGTTTGAGTGACACCGAACGGCCCGCGATTGATATACGGACGCTCCGGTTTTGGATCCCACGTGTCGATATGACTTGGCCCGCCAGCCATCCAGAGCAGGATCACTTTCTTGCCGGTGGGCAATTGAGCCCCGGAGTTGGCCGCTTCGGCCCGGGCCTGCAACAGTCCGGGCAATGTGATCCCGGCCATTCCGGCCAATCCGGTTTTCAGCATGCCACGACGATTGAGCATCATCAGGCCTTCACGTTCCCTGCCGTTCAGATGCGTGAAGGCGTGCTGCGATGAGTGGTGGGCAAGGTGGGAATCAGCCATCAGTGTCTCCGCTCGTTGGTAGTCGCGGGATCTATCCGGTTTGTCCGAGGTCCGCAAAATCTGATAGACAGGCTGTCCGGGATTCCGCGACCTCGATCTGCAATATGCGGACGTCCGATGAACCGCACAAGTGCGGTTACTACGAACTGTGTCAGCCCAGCAGCAGCATTCCGGCCTGGTAAGTCAGCAGTGCTCCGACGTAGGCCAGTCCGGTCATGTAGGCGAACGTAAACGCTGGCCACAGCCAGGAATTGGTTTCCCGTCGGATAATCATCAACGTCGACGCGCACTGAGCGCACAGCGCGAAGAAGACCATGATTGAGCACGCCACCACGACGTTGTAGACGGGAGTTCCGTCCTCGTGCCGCGAAGCCCTCAGCCGGTCCTTAAGACCGTCACTTTCTTCGTCCACCTCTCCGCCCAGACTGTAGATCGTTCCGAGTGTCGAGATGATGACCTCACGCGCCGGGAACGACGCGAGCACACCGACTCCGATTTTCCAGTCCCAGCCGAGTGGGCGAACGACCGGTTCGATCGCATGACCCGCCTGGCCCAGAAAGCTGGCTTCGATCAGCGCTGCACTTAAGTGATTCTGTCGCGTCGACAGCTCTTCCAGTTCCTGCTCAATGGATTCGCGATTGCCTGGTTCCTGAGTCGGCTCGGCGGCCTGAACCTGGAGTTGTTCGACCTGTGTTTCAAGCTGGTGCAGTTCGGTGTGATCGGCGGGGAAGTAGGCCGCGGCCCAGACCAGAATCGTCGTGGCGAAGATCAGCGTACCGGCCCGTACGACGAAGGCTTTTGAGCGATCGTAAACCCGTGCCAGCACGATGCGGGCGGATGGCCACTTGTATGACGGCAGTTCCATCACGAATGGGGACGTTTCGCCTTTGAAGAACGTTTTGCTGAGCAACCAGGCAACCGGCACGGCAACAAGCGCCCCAAGAGACGACATTCCGAACAGCACGATCCCCTGCAGTCCGATGGCTCCACCGAGATACGCAACGGGCGGAACAAAGACCGTCGTCAGCAGCACGTACACCGGCAGGCGGGCCGAGCAGCTCATCAGCGGCGCGACAAGAATCGTGATCATGCGATCGCGCCGGTTCTCGATGACTCGCGTGGCCATGACGCCGGGGATTGCACACGCGAACGAACTCATGAGCGGCACGAAGGACTTGCCGCTCAGACCGAGCTTTGTCATCAGTCGATCCATGACAAACGCCGCGCGGGCCAGGTACCCGCAGTCTTCCAGCACAGCAATGAAGAAGAACAGCAGCGCGATCTGCGGCAGGAATACCAGTACGCCACCGACACCCGCGATCGCTCCGTCAATCAGCAGACTTCGCAACGGTCCCGGCTCGACGCGAGCAGAGACGTTGTCCGAGGCAAAGGACTGCGCGACTTCCACCAGCTCCATCACCGGTGCGGCCCATGTGTAAAGTGCCTGGAAGACGACAAACATCAACAGTGCGAACACCACCAGACCGAACACTCGATGAGTCAGCCAGCGGTCCAGCCGGTCACTGCCGGTTCGCACGCGTGTACGAGGAATGGACGCGATGCCGGAAAGCACTTCTCTTGCCCATGCGTATCGGGACTTCGCCTCGACTATGGGGACGCGAAAGCCGGCCAGCTTCAGGCGATCGCGGGCCTCTTTGAGTTGTCCTGCGAGTTCCGGGCCGGTCTGCGCCACGAGATCGGTTTCAATCTGTCCGCCAGGATCCAGGAGCAGCCGCTCGATCAGATAGAAGGGCTGCTTCGGATCGCTGAGCTGTTCATCCAGCGTCTGGCATTCTTTGTAAAACTCGTCCGGAAACGGCTCGAAGCGTTTCGGGGCGGGAAGTGAGTCCGAGTTGACGATCGCCTGTCGCAGATCGCTGACGCCCATCCGGCGATGCGCTTCGCAAATGACGACTGGCATTTTCAGCCGTTGCCGCAATCCCTCGACGTCGATGCTGACCTGTCTCGCCTGGGCGACATCCCACATGTTCAGCACGAGGATTGCTGGCAGGCCCAGGTCCAGAACCTGGCTGACAAGATACAGGTTACGTTCAAGGTTCGACGCATCGACGATGCAGACGACGGCGTCGAGTTGCCCGATGTCTTTCTGCCGGCCCAGAAGCACTTCGACGGACACCATCTCGTCCAGTGTTCGTGGCGAGAGGCTGTAGGTCCCCGGCAGGTCAATCAGTTCGACGGTGCGGTTCTCGAAGTGAACACGTCCGATTTTCTTCTCGACGGTCACGCCGGGAAAGTTGCCGATCCGCGCCTGCATCCCGGTCAGCGCGTTAAACAGAGTGCTCTTGCCGGTATTCGGATTACCGATCAACGCAACGCGGTGAGGACCGGTTCGATGGGTGGGTTCTGCCATAAATCAATCGGCCGAGTCGATCAGCACGCGTCGGGCTTCTTCAGACCGCAGCGACAGGCGGTATCCGCGAATCTGGAATTCGATGGGATCGCCCAGCGGGGCTCGACCGACGAACTCAATGAATTCGCCGTCGGTCAGGCCCATTTCCATCAGACGCACCGCGATGGCGTCGTCACCGACCACATCGCGGATTCGGGCGACCTGCCCGTCGTGCAACGTATCAAGCGTCGGCACTGTCTATCCCGTCTTCTTTGAGGTTGTGCGGCGGCGTTTCGATTTGGACTTCTTGTCATCTTCCTTGAAGAACTCCTCGGATTTGAGGGCCTCTTTCAGCAGAACTCGCACTGCGACAATCTGGACCCGTCCGCCGGCGGCCGGGACCTGCACGTATTCGACAGGTGTCCCCTCCTCGATCATGTCCGTCTCCGTCGTACTGACCGTGACTGTAGCGCCCTTGTCGATGTAAACGGGTGCCTTCTTTAACTGTGCCACGTTCAGCGTCAGTGTTTCGTAGTCGGCAAACTTCTCGTCCTGTTGCCGCGACATGATCATGCCGGCCAGGTCGTAAGCGTTCGTACTTTGACCAATCCGGTTGGGAGCCTTGGCGACCCGCGGCTTCGTGCGTTTCGCGAGCGGGCCGACATGTACGGTCCACTTCTTCACGAACAGCATCTGATTGGTCAGGACACCAGTGCCAGTCACAATCTGCCGGTCACACAGGAATCCGAGGTCACCTTTGGCCTCGACCGAGAACTGAATCTTCGGCGAGATGAGTACTGTGATCGGATCGCCACCGGCTTCGCTCTTAATGACCAGCGAGGTCAGGCGTCCCTTCTTTTTCACCTCCGCAACTGTCCCTTTAAGCGACGGTGGCGGCTTCTGTGCCTTACCTTGCTGATTCCCCTGCGCCTGAACGTCCGGGGTCGAGCCAACCAGCAGACTGCTGGCGAAGGCTGCAAACAGAATTGATGTTGAGAGTTTCATCGGCGTCTCCTGCGCGTGCCGGCGTATGACTCGCGTTGTGAAGGAGTAGAAAAAGCGGGCGATTCCAATCCTGCGGGACAAGCCAGCATACCCAGGCCCGGTATGCGTTTGTAGTAACCGCATTCACGCGGTTCGGCTTCGTGCGTGCCGGGACACAAAACCGTGAAGTAGACGGGACGTCAGCCGTAGCCCGATTTCTCCGAAATCGGGACCAGACGACATCGCAACCTGCCGGCACATCGACCGCCGCTCAGTCTTCCCAGGTCCAGGGCAGCGGATTTCGGAGAAATCCGCCTACGGTTTCACGGTTTTGTTCCTGAACAGCCGCGATTCTTCCACCGTCGGCTAATTCACGCTCAGCCGGTGCACGAAGATGTCCAGATAGATCACGAACACCATCAGACCGAGCACGAACGCCATGCCGCAATAGGTGGCCGCGATCAGCACACGTTCACTGGGACGTCGGCGCGTGACGCCTTCCCAGATCAGAAAGACCATGTGGCCGCCATCCAGAACCGGAATCGGCAGGAAATTGAGCACCGCCA
Source organism: Planctomycetota bacterium (assembly GCA_963579025.1). Classification (GTDB taxonomy): domain Bacteria; phylum Planctomycetota; class Planctomycetia; order Planctomycetales; family Planctomycetaceae; genus CAUZFZ01. Next base: position 63,487 of record CAUZFZ010000008.1, read on the forward strand.
GATTCACGCTGAGGAAGCCGAGGAACAGCAACAGCTTGGGCATGCCCTGTTTGGAGACCTCAAACGCCACCTGCGCAATTCCGACGGGGCCGTGCAGATTCTTGGTCGACAGGTCGCCGGAAAAGAGATTGCGGATCGTCAAGTAGATGTCGATCGCCGTATTTCGTGTGTGACGAAACGCCATCCCCAAAGCACCGACCATCGAGTCATCCTGCAACATCATGGATTCGGGATACAGAATGACGCCGCGGTTGGGAATGTACCGGTCGGGGTCGGCTGTGCTCTGACCCAGCTCTTTCGTCAGTGTTTTGTTGTCCTTGTCGTCGAACGACAGCGTGACCGTTGGCCGAGCGATTTCCTGAAGCTGCCAGAACGCAAACGCCATGTTCTTCTTGCTGGGCTGATCCAGTGCAATCTCGATTGAGGACTTCTTCATCATCTGCTGAAAGTCTTCATCCTGCGATTCGATCTTCATCGACGCGAGTATCTCTCCGCCCCGGAGGCCGGCATTCCATGCCGGGCTGCCTGGGTCGACTTTCAGCACCTTAGGAGTCAGATGGAAGGCAACACCGATGGACGGAATCTCCAGCGGTGTGTCGTCGGTGCGAACACTGCTCCGCCACGCGGGAGTGTCCGTCGGCGTGACTGTGATCGTCGGCTCTTCGGGCCTGGGAGCTCCTTCGACTGTCCGTTTCACTTTTACGTCGACTTCCTGCCCGGCGTGCTGTTCAAAAAAGTCGGCCAGGAACAGCGCGTTAATTTCCGTTCCGACATCCTGGAGATCAGCATCCTCACCTTTGACACCGACTGCCGTAATCTTGTCCCCCACTCGCAAGCCAGCCTGTGCTGCGGGCGAGCCCTTCTGGATGGCCGCGATCTGCTCGATTTCCATCCACAAACCAAGCCTCTGAAACGGCCGTTTACCGACGTTCAGACTGACTTCCTGCCCATCCCGCTTAACCACGAATTCCAAATCTTCGGCTCGTCGTCGCGACTGGATGGCGACCAGCTCCGCGTATGACTCAATCTTTTCGCCACCGACCGAAACGATGACGTCACCTTCTTTGAATTCGACCCTGCCCGCCGGTGTGCCGGGAATGCTCGTCCGCTTGACCTTGTCGCCTGTCTCAAGAACCTTGAGAGAACGGGCATCGGTAATTCCGATCATCCGCCGCTCGATCAGGTCGGGCGTGATGACGACGTCGAACAGCTTTCCGTCACGGTGTACCCCGCGGATTGCCATTTCGCCGCGCGACAGCGTGGTACCTCGCAGGATGTCGGAAAACGTCTCGATCTCCCGATCGTTGATTCGAATCAGGCGGTCGCCGGTCTGGAAGCCACTCTGCCATGCGGGTCTACCCACCAGGACTTCACCGACCAGAGGCGGGGACGACTCGACGCCCAGCCGGAATGCTCCCGCGAAGAACAGCATGCCCGTGATGATGTTCATGATCACGCCAGCCGAAATAATGCCCATGCGCTGAGGCACATTCTTGGCCGAGTAACTGTGCGGGTCCTGAGCGATTTCGTCGCTGGAAAGCTGACTGGGGTCCATGTCATCCTGCCCGAGCATCTTGACGTACCCACCGAACGGGATCGCCGAAAGAGCGTACTCGGTGTCGCCTCGCTTGAAGCTCCACAGAATCGGACCAAAGCCGATACTGAATCGCTCGACAAACACGCCGCACCACTTGGCCACGGCGAAGTGACCGAGTTCGTGAAAGAAGATGACCAGGCCCAGCCCCAAAGCGACATACAGAATGTGCAGGGCCTTCACGAACAGCCAGCCTAACTCGAACGCGAGGATTTCCACTTATTCGTCTCCTTCCGAGCCCATTCGTCGAACCGGATCAAATCCGAAAGCGACGGTGAGGGATCGAAGTTGTGAGCATCAAGGACTGCGCGGCACACGCGTGGGATTTCGATAAACGCAAGGTCACCGGCCAGAAACCGCTCAACGGCGACCTCACTGGCGGCATTCAACACGGCCCCGCAACTCCCGCCGCGTCGGGCGACTTCAAAGCCCAGATCCAAAGCCGGGAAAAGCTCCCGATCTGGCGGCTCAAAGTCCAGTGACCAGGTGGCCGACCAGTCCATTTTCGGACTCGGACACTCCAGCCGGTCTGGCCAGGTGAGAGCATACTGGATCGGCAGCTTCATGTCCGGTGGGGAAAGTTGGGCAATGCAGGAACCGTCTGCAAATTCGACGATGGAGTGTACGACGGATTGTGGATGCACCACGACCTCAATCTGGTCCGCTTCCAGCCCAAACAGCCATTTTGCCTCGATGACCTCCAGAGCCTTATTCATCAGCGTCGCCGAATCGACGGTGATCTTCGGACCCATGTTCCAGGTCGGGTGTCGCAGAGCCGCATCCGGCGTGACGGCTTCAATCTGCTCGCGGGACCAGCCGCGGCATGGTCCGCCGCTTGACGTCAGAATGATCCGTTTCACATCGTGTCGCTGTCCGGCCTGCAACGCCTGGAAGATCGCACTGTGCTCGCTGTCGACAGGCAGCAGAATGGCGCCCGTTTCAGCAGCCTTCTCGACAACCAGCGGACCGGCAACAACCAGCGTTTCCTTGTTTGCAATCGCGACTGTCTTGCCGGCTTCGACTGCGGCCCATGTGCCCCGCAGACCCGCGGCCCCGGCGATCCCCGAGACGACGACATCAACATCGTCAGACGCCGCAAGCTGCTCGATTTGATCCGGTCCGTAGGTCAGCTGCGTTTCCGAATGGAACGCATCACGCTGGACTTCTCCGTTGAGCGACGTATCGCTGAGCACAGCCCTTGGGATAGCGAAATCATGCGACTGCGCAGCCAGTCGCTGCCAGCGTCGACGAGCAGTCACTCCAACCAGAGACATCTCATGGCGGAGCCCGTCGAGCACTTCGAGACAACTGGTTCCAATGGAGCCCGTGGAACCGAGGACGGCGATCCGCTTCATTTGTCCGGCTGGTCCTGGTGGATTTTCGACGAAACTCGTTCCGACTCTCCGCGTCGGAATGCCTGACATGACACTCTGCGTCCCCTGAGTCGGACGGGACGTGGAGCGTCCGACAGGCGTTCCAACGCGGAGCGTGGGAACGAGGGCGGGCTCTGCGTACGAACGGGACTGGCAATGCCGATAGTTCTGTTCCCGCAGATCGAGTGCGATTCTAGGATGCCCCTCAGAAACGCAGCAACCTCGACTCGGTTGGTCCGCAGGAACTCTCACTGTGCAGGATGACTCAACAATCACGATCCCACCGACACACCCATCCGAGGCGCAGTCACAGCACAGCGAGAATGCGAGTGCGAGCCAGTCGCCCGAATCGTTCGCGGCCGACGCAATGCGGCAGCGGCTTCGTCAGCGAATTCGGCGCATGTTTCCGATTGCTGCGCTGCTGTTCCTGTTGACCTGCGCAAGTACCTGGGCAGTCGGCGGGCCGGAATATGCGACTGCTGTGATGGGCATTCTGCTGGCTCACGAACTCGGGCATTACGTTCAGACGTTGTACCATCGGGTCCCGGCGTCGCCGCCGCTGTTCATCCCCATGCCGTTTGTTCCATTCGGAACCATGGGGGCGGTCATCGTGCAGGGATCGGGCTTCGCGGACCGGCGGGCGCTGTTCGACATCGCGATCAGTGGACCACTCGCAGGACTGATCGTCGCAATACCCGTCGCCTGGTATGGACTCCAGACATCCGAGATTGTCGAGGTCACGGCGGAATCAACCGCCATGATCTGGGGAGACCCGCTGATTCTCGAATGGCTGATTGAACTCAAACACGGACCGTTGGCCGAGAATCAGGAAGTTGTTCTGAATCCGCTGCTGTTCGCCGGTTGGGTGGGCATTTTCATCACGGCACTCAACCTGATGCCGATCGGCCAACTCGACGGTGGCCACATCATGTACACGTTGATTGGCCGGCATTCGCACCTCGTGGCCAACGGTGTAATTCTGGGCGCGTTCCTGTGGATGATTTACACGCTGGACATCGCGTACGCGCTGATGGTCGGTCTGTTGATCATGTTCGGCACACGGCACCCGCCGACAGCGGACGATTCGGCAAGGATCGGCCCCGTGCGCGCGGTGCTGGGCGTGCTGACGCTTGCGTTCGTGGTCATCGGATTCACGCCCCGACCACTGACGATTCACCAACCCGACCCGCAACCCATCCAACTTCCCGGCGAAGCGGTGGCGGTGTAGGACCGGTCCGACGGACAGATTTCACGCAAAGACGCGAAGCCGCAAAGTCAGGAACTCGTGTTCGCCCGGACGCTCGCGTCACCCGTTGTTCGGCGCGGGTCTCCGACCCCGCTGAGTTTCTGACCGAAGGTCTCCCCCGATCTTCCCTGCAGTCGCAAAGATGCCAGGGCGGCACGGGGAGACCTGCGGTCAGTGCTTCGGCGGGGTCAGAGACCCGCGCCGAACACGTTTACGCGGACGCTCGCTTCACTTCGCTGCATCCGCCTTGCCGGCGACGGGATTCTCTTCAGCGGCAAGGTCCCATCGCTGCAGTCCGTTGTGCCCGACAGCGATCAATGTGGTCGCGTCGCTCAGCAGGAATTGCTGCAGGTGCCCTTTTGGTTTGACTTTGTGCGTTGCCTTCTTATCCGACTGATCCCAGAACGCGATCACTCCGCCGCCGTCGCCGCCACCGGCTCCCACAAGAACTCCGCCGGGCAGGAACGCGATATCGTTCAGCACGGCCTGGTGGGAATCTTCACCGACGAATGTCCGCTCGCCTTTCTCCCAGTTCCACAGTTCGGCGCGGCACGGTCCGACGAATCCATCAACATTGCTGACCTGACCGATTCCGGCAACGGCCAGAGTTGCTCCATCATCAGAGAAGCACAGCGACCGAATCCCTCCAATGGACCGCGAGCGTTTCCTGGCGTCGTAGGTATAGAAGCCCGGAGCCTGAAACGTGTGCAGGCACTCGCCGGAATCCAGATCCCAGATTCGTACCTCGCCAATGCGATCGCCGCTTGCGGCCAGTCGGCCATCTGGTGAGGCGGCGACCGCGTAGATCGTCGAATGGAAGTGCTCCGGAGTTTGCGGTTTGTGGCCCGTCAGCGAATGCAGCACTTCGCCCGATTCCAGGTCGCGAACAATTACGCGTACGTCGTCGCCGACCGAGACAAGCCGTGGGCCAGCAACCGTCAGGTCGCGAATCCAGCCTGCGTGAGCGTTGTCGATCGATCGGACTGGTTGACCGTTCTCGATACGCGTCCAGTTCAGTCGCCGGTCGTATCCCGCGGAAATCACGATTCCATCGTGCTGCACAAGTCTCGAAATGTAATTGTCGTGATTCGACCAGGCCCGCTGCAGTTGAGGCCCTTCGGCATCGAGGTCAATTGTCCAAACGGCTCCGTCCATTCCGCCCATATAGAACCGCGAGCCGGAGTCGTCGGTACAGAGCGAATACGTGATGCCGGGATGCTCCCAGGTGCAGTCCAGCTTCACAGATTTCAAGTCGAGAGATTTCATATTTCATATCCGCAGATTTCACACCGCTACAACCGCACGTTCCCGCCCGCAACATCGGAACGGGACGACTAAGGGTCAATCTGGAAATAACTGTCACAATCAGCCGCAGGGCGTTAGCCCCGGTTTCCTGCAGCAACCGGGGCTAACGCCCTGCGGCTGATCATTTCGGACAGTTATTGCCAGGACGATGCTAAGCCAGAACAGCCTCGATCGGCTCAGCGTCCTCTGGTGCCAGTGGCACGGGCCGTTGTCCGTACATGTAGTGCTTCCAGGGATCGCATCCGACGGCCCGATAAATGGTCGCCGCGATGTCGCCCGGTCCGGCCTTGCCATCGGCGACTTCAATGCCGTCCTTATCCGTCTTTCCGTAGACAGCCCCCGGCTGGACGCCGGACCCGGCCATCATGAATGACCAGGCAGCCGCATAGTGATCCCGCCCGACGTCTTTATTGATCTTCGGAGTGCGACCGAACTCCGACAGCACAAACACGTGCGTGTGATCGAGAATGCCTCGTTGCTGCAGGTCTTCGAGCAACACGCTCATCACGTTGTCAAAGTCCGGTACCAGTTCGCGGTGACTCTCGAAGTTATCGTGATGACTGTCCCAGAATCCGCGAGCCACTTTCACCACCGGCACACCCGCCTCAAGCAGCCGACGGGCGAGGAGTGCGTGACGCCCGAATTCTGTCGGGCCGTATTTGATCCGCTCAGTTTCCGGTTCCGCATCGACATTAAAGACCTCATGCGAATCCATCAGGCCACGGGCTCGATCGAAGGCACCGTTGTAGCTGTCGACCAGTTCTCCGCCCGCACGGCGTTCGGCAAATTTCTCGCTGAACAGCCGGCGCAGCTTCTCCCGCTCGTCGTATTGACCGCTGCTTAAGCCATCGGGCACATCGATGTTCCGCGGACGAATCCCGTCTTCCAACAGCACTGGTGCGTAGTGGCCACCGTAAAACCCCGTCGACGGGCGGCGGCGGCCCTCTGTCGAGCGGAAGATCGAGATGTAACCCGGCAGGGTGCTGTGCGGTCGAGCGAGTTCGCGGGCGAGGATCACTCCGATTTCCGGATACGCCAGACTGGGTTCTTTCGTGCGACCAGTGCTGACGAGATCAGCGGCCGGTGCATGCGCCGTAATCTTGGTGTCGAGTGAGCGGACGACCGTGAGCCGATCCATCATCCCGGCCAGCTTCGGCATCAGTTCGCAGCACTGGTAACCCGGAATGGCTGTCGGAATCGTACGGAACGGGCCACCGGTTTCCCGGCCTGGCTTCGGATCCCACATTTCAAACTGGCTTGCACCACCGGACAACCAGATGAACAGAACCTGCTTCTGGCCGGACGTTGGCTTGTCCGAACCCGGCGCATCCGACGCCAATGACGGAACTCCACCGTCCATCATCGCCACGCCAGTAGCGCCGCCGGCCAATGTGCCCCGGAGAAAGACGCGGCGGTCCATGACGTTGCCCTGCATTGCAGTTCGCACGCTCACAGCGGAACTCCCTTGATGTGCCTGCTTCGGTCTTTGGAACTGTCCCGAAATAGATTCCCGATTTCGTCGTAGCGAAAGTCGCCAAGACTTTCGGCATCGTCTGTGGCCGAAACTCTTGGCGAGTTTCGCTACGGAAGTCATTCCAGGACTATTCCTCAGTGATTGAAGCGGAACTCGGCGGAACTGACGAGTGCCCACAGAATTGCCTTCCGAGTTGCAGCGTCTTCTGTATGGATGAAGTCTTTGAGTTGATCCAACTCGGCAGGATTCGGGTCGCGACTGAGCACGCGCCGGAACGCTTGCGCCGCAAACGTATCGGCGTTGTAGAGTTCGTGAGCGGTGATCAGATTGTGAATCTCGCTGGAATTGGCCAGGAATAGAGCTTCTCCGGCGCCGCTTTCGAATCCGGACCGTTTCGGATCGAATGATCTCAGTAGTGGCTTTGCACGCTCGGCCAGTTTACGACGCCATGCCTCGGATCCCGCGGTCTGCGGTTCATCGTCGGATTCAGGCGCGTCGGACGTTTCCGGAACTGCGACGGCCAGAATTAATGACTCGGCGAGTTGCTGTCGGGTCAACGGGCGAAGTCGAGCCACAGCGAAAGCACCGACATCCGGCTGCCCGCCGTCGCCCACCCAGCGACTGTCACGCTGCCATGCCTGAGTCAGCACAATCGACTCGATCAACCGACGGACGTCATAGCCGCTGTCCGCGAAATCATCGGCCAGCCATTCGAGCACCCCGGGAACACTCGGAGTATTCCTGCTATGCATCTGATCGACGGGATCAACCAGGCCGCGACCAAAGAACCAATGCCACATTCGGTTCACGAACGAACGCCGGAAAAACGCGTCATCCCGCAGTGCCAGACTGACAAGCTGATCGCGTCGGGTCGGCTGCTTAACGTCCTTCTTCGATTCAGGCGGCGGATCCTTGACCGTTGAGAGCACCACCGGCTCGAAGAATGCACCGGACAGGAACATCGGACGCGCTGTCTGTTCTTTGCCATCCATCCCGACGAATGTCACCTCGCCGTCTTTCTTCTCGCTGATCTTGCCTTTGCCGCCCGTCGTTCGATTGAAGAACGCCTGCATGCCGTAGTAATGCCCCTGCTTCCAATCCTCGACCAGAGGATGGTCGTGACATCGGGCACAACTGATGTCGACGCCAAAGAACGCGCGCGCCGAATCGACAGTCAGTGCATCGAGGTCCTTCGTGCGGCGATCCAGAAAGCGAATGGCGGATTTGGCCTCGTCCGACTTCCACGGACCCAGCAGCATCTCACGAAACATCGTGTCCCATGCTTTGTCCGTGTTCAGCGACTGCTCAACCCAGGTCACGAACTTATCGTCCCCGGCCCTCGTGTCCTGAATGATCCCGTCAAGCACTCGAGCAAAGTGAATGGCGAATTCCGGGCTGCTCAACAGATGCCGGACGAACCCTCTCCGTCTGGTCGATGCGACGTCGCCAAAGAACTGGTTGTATTCCTCCAGCGTCGGAATCCGGCCAATGAGGTCGAGCGAAGTTCGCCGCAGGAACGTTGCGTCGTCAGCAGGTTCGGCGGGTGTGATGCTGGATGCAGTCCAATGGGCACTGAGCCGCTGGTCAATTTGCCGAGCCACGTCGGCTGGAGTGGACGGAGACGCGGCTTCTTCGGCCTGAATCCGAGATAGGCACAGCAGAGGTGCCATCAGGCAGAGAATTCTCGCTGATCGTCCAGCAACTGCCATGAGTTCCGAGCCTTCCCGCAAATTAAGTCAACATGAATCCGCGCAACTCCGGAGCGGACTTCGGCTCGCCACTGTGTGGCGCACGAACTCACCCGGACTGCGACTGCAACGGGATTCAATCTCGCCGTTTCGACGCAAAAAAACAATGTCGCTCAGCCGTTTGGCGGCGTCGGCGAAGTCGTTCCTTCGCGGATTCTTACCTGGATGACGACGCGAGCAGGTAGCGGTTCGGAACGGTGACAGCCGTCTGATCATTCTCAAGCCGTAATTGCTCGATGAGTTTCGGACAATGCGGGCACTCCTTGAGATGCTCGGTGATTTGTTCACGGAGTCCCGGTGTTACATCACCTGCCAGCCAGGCGCGAGCGTTCTCCTGCACATCCTCACAACACACTCCACCAAACAGCGGGGGTGGAGCATCGGACGGAATCAACTGCGGAACGAATATCGCAACTACCAGGATCGCAACTCCAATTGCGCCGTGGCGAACGACTGCATGGCGTCGACCACGCTCGATATTCCGCAGCATGCCACTGATCTGCCCCGTCGGACAGTCATTCCAGTCACCCGGTGGAGCGTTGCGATTTTCCACAGTCCTGTCTCCTGCACGTGGCAGTCCGGGGTGGTGTCACCGACAGGCACACCCTTTGCGCCTTTCGAGGATTATCGGTTGAAAGTACGCCTACGCTCTGTGGGGTGCTTCACATTATCGTGCTGCCGCCATTAGACGCAGGCCTGCCCACGTCTGGAGCGCGAACTCCATCTGGCAGAAACTGAGCCGTTGCCGCTAAGAACTTCTGTGTGAGAAGACTCACAGACGTACTTTACCCGTCCGACGAGACTTCGCCCAACGGCAGCTTGCCACTTTTGAAGGCGCGAAGTTCTGGAGTGCGGTGATGCATCATCGCTCTCCTATCGTGGCGAAGCCACTTTTGCGGCGCAGCCGCTTTCCATTCTTATTGCGACGGCGTGTCTGCCATTCCACATCAGACGGACTGAAGAGAAAACACTGAAAAGAAAGCGGCTTCGCCGCGAATGGAAGAATGGGAAAGCGACGATGCATCGTCGCACTCCAAGAGTGGGCAACTTCAAAACTTGCGCCAATGGGATGCACGACGGGCTAATGTAAACTTCATTCGTTCAAGGAAGAATTCAGATGAATCGAATTGCAGTTGGTCGAAGGGCGGGATGGTGTGTTGGAGTCATGATCGCCGTGGTTGTCGTTGCCACTCAAACCACGGTGTCAGCGAAGGATCCTCTCGGTCGCCTCTGGAATGCCGTCCAGCGCGTGTCGATCGACGAGATTGACCACACCGCGCTGGACAAGCTGCTGAAGAAGCACGTCGACAAGGACGGCTACGTCGATTACCGCACCTGGTATGCATCCAAGGCGGATCGTCAGGCATTGCGAGCCTATCTGTCGCTACTGAGTCGTGCGAATCCGTCTGCAGAGGCCGGCCGCGAAGCCCGGCTGGCGTTCTGGATCAACGCGTACAACGCGGTCACGCTCGAGGGAATCATGCAGGAGTACCCCACCTCCAGCATCCGAAATCACACGGCCAGGCTGTTCGGGTACAACATCTGGAAGGAACTGCCACTGATTGTCGGACCGAGCCAGTACTCGCTTGAGCACATCGAACATCAGATTCTGCGCAAGATGCGCGAGCCTCGTATCCACTTTGCGATTGTGTGCGCGTCGGTCGGTTGCCCGCGGCTGCGAAACGAAGCCTACACCACAGCGCGACTGAGTGAGCAGTTGTCCGACAATGCCAGCGATTTCTTTGCGCGACCGCAGAATTTTCGAGTCAGTGGTAACACATTGTACGTAAGCTCGATTCTGGACTGGTTCGGAGAGGATTTTGGCAAATCCCAGTCCCAGCGCATGGCGTACCTCAAACCGTTCCTGCCGAAGTCGGTACGTCCCATAGCCACGCGAGCCGGAGCGCGTGTGGCGTATCTGGACTACAACTGGAACCTCAATGACCAGTCAAAGAAGTCGCGCTGAATGTTCGTGCGTGTGCAGCACTTCGCCATGACATAAAGTTCTGACAGACTCACCTGTAATCGTGGAGTCGACTTCACAGCCCGTTCTCAAAGCAGCGGCGAGCCAGATGGATGACAGGTTCTGGTATCTGAAGAACAGCGATTTATTCAATCGCCTGAGCCCGGAACAGATCCTGCAACTCGAATCGCGCTGCCGCATCCGTTCGTTCGAACGCCGCAATCTTGTCTATCTGCCGGCCGACGCGAGCAACGCTGTGCTGCTGCTCGTTTCGGGGCGAGTCAAGCTGTACCACCTGACCAGCGAGGGCAAAGAGACTCTTTTGGGGCTGATCGAACCGGGCGAACTGTTCGGCGAGCTGGCTGTTCTGGACAGCGGTCGACGGGACGAATTCGCAGAGACGATGTTGAAGTCGACAGTCATCCTGGTCCCTCGCGACGCGGTGCAAAAACTGATGGAGGAACAGGCTGTCGTTTCTCTGGCAGTGACCCGCCTGATGGGTCTGCGAAGACAACGCATGGAACGACGTCTGAAGTCCCTGCTGTTCTGCTCAAACCGCGAGCGACTGATTCACCTGTTGCTGGAGCTGACATCCAAGTATGGACAGCGGTCTGCGGATGGGATTCAGCTGGGCATCCGGCTGTCGCATCAGGAACTGGCCAGCATGATTGGCAGCACACGTGAAACGGTGACGGTGACTTTGGGAGACCTGCAACTGGAGGGCAGCGTGATCGTGCGTCGGCGACAGATCATTCTGACGAACGTAGACCGACTTGCGACAAGCATCGGAGAACCTGTTCCGCTGCAACCGGATATTCAGCCTCAGGAGCCACGGCTGCTGAAGCCCACCTGAGCGATGCCGCTGAAGACAAGACAGCAACAAAGAAAGCCCGGTCTGATTGAACAGGCCGGGCTTTTTTTGAATACAGACTTCGCTCCACTGCTTTACTCGGTGCTGTCAGCAGGTTTGGCGGGCGAATCACCAACAGGTGGCTTAGCCGGGGTCGGGCCGGGTTTCAGAGGTGTGGCCGAATCAGCAGGCTTCTCAGCCGGGGCATCATCGGCTGGCTTCGTTTCTGCGGGCTTTGCCGGAGCAGGCGCGTCGGCTGGCTTTTCTTCCGCGGGCTTTGCCGGAGCAGGTGCGTCGGCTGGCTTTTTGGTCGAGTCTGAATCTGTCGGTTCCGGGGGCGCTGCCGGCTTGTCCGGTGTTGCACTTGCCGGCTTCTCAGGGGTTCCTTCGGGCGGGACGTCTCCTGGCTCGGGTTCTGGTTTCTCTTTGGCTTTAACAACCTGATCGCGAGTCAGTCGCAGTTTGTTGAAGTCGTCGGCCGAGATTACGTAGTACCAGTTGCCGAAGCGCTCGTTCAGTTCCTCAATAGTCTCCAAGCCTTCCCCGGTCTTCGTCTCGCGATCCTTCGTTTCGCGTTCAAACTCAGCTTTGTCCGCGCGATACTTAATCAGAGCCTTCTTGTAGTCCTCGACGGGATCCGGCTTGAATATCTCCGGGGTCGTGTCGGTGGGTTCCGTCTCAGGCTTGTCTGCTGGTTCAGTCGCATCCGCAGGCTTCGGTGCATCCGCAGGCTTCGGTGTGTCCGCGGGTTTCGGTGCGTCAGCAGGCTTCGGTGTGTCCGCAGCTTCAGGCGTGTCAGCGGGTTTCGGTGTGTCTGCAGGCTTCGGTGTGTCCGCAGCTTCAGGAGCGTCAGCGGGTTTCGGAGCGTCAGCGGCCTCAGGTGTGTCTGCAGCTTCGGTGGTTTCCGGAGCGTCCGCTGCTTCCGGAGTCTCTGTATCAGCCGCCCCTTCATCTTTATCGGCAGCTTCGTCGCTGTCCGCATCGGCCGGCGCTGCGTCCTCTGTCGGTTTGGTCTCTTCCGTCGATGTTGAAGGCACGGGTGGAGCCTTCGGCGTCGCTGATGAATCAGGTGTTGCTGGTTCGGCCGGCGTTTCGGGCTCGACGACGTTTCCGTCCTCGTCGACTATCACACCTTCAGGAACGGCGGGCTTGATCGGCTCAACCAGTTCAGGACCCAGAAGCGTTTCGTCGAACGTCGCGCGAACGAACAGGTAGCGGCTCTTCTTCAGCCCTGAATCTGTGTCTTCGTCGGACTCGTCGTCGCCTGCTTCTTCAGGGCCAGCGGGCTTGTCTTCTTCCTTAGCGTCAGACGATTCATCGCCGTCCTTAGCTGCCGTGCTCGTACCGCCGACCTCGATGTCTTTGTCTGTGCCTTCGAATTCGTCACCAAAGCTCATGTGGTAACGGATGCCGTCCTTAGTGCCGGCCACAAGCTCACCGGAACTTGTATACAGACTCGGCTTCTCGACATTGCCGTACAGGAAGAATCCCTTCGGCTGGAGGTCACGCTGAAACATGCTCATGATCTGATTCATGAACTGCGGCGGAGCACCTTCTGGCAGGATGACTTGCAGGTCGCCCCCCAGAACCTGCTTTCCAGCCAGCGTCGGCCGCTCACGCACTCCGACCAGCTTCAGACTGTCCAGCGTGCTGACCATCTCCGTCACGTCGCTCTTGTTGACCTCTTCTGCTTCGTCATCCAGTCCGTCGAGTTTCCAGTCATCCGTCGAGCTTTCTCGTGTCAGAAGCGACTCAACGGATTCGACAATGTCCTGTCCGTCGACTTTCGTCGTGCGTGACTCAAGCCGCGCAAGTTTGTCCCGGTCGAGCTTGAGCAGGTCGTCTTCAACCCAGTCGCTGAACTTCGTGGACAGGTCGATTTCGAGAGAAGCAATGTACGTTTCTTTTTCATCGGGAATTCGTACGTAATAGCTGCCCGTCTGGTCCGGAACCTCGTTGCCGACAATCAACTCAGCCATAATCGACTTATCGCTGAGGGTACCTGCCTCCCCTTCAAAGATCGTGATTTTCTGGCCACGGCCTTTCAGCTCCTGCGACTCGTCTTCAGGATCAATCACGCCCAGACGTGCATGATCATTGGTCTGGCGGCTGGCGAGTGCACCGCGCGTGGTGCCCACCAGGGATGCTGCGGTTTTACCGAGCCGGTCTTCGCCGTCAGCCGGATAGTGGTTGTAGTCGGGCAGTTCCCAGACGCCATCGACCTTCTGAACGACGAATTTGTCCATGTCGGCCTGCTCGTCGTTAAACACAACGACGACCAGTCCGGTCGCGTCGTTAACTTTCAGATCTTCAAAGAATGGCTCACCGACTTTGCCGAAGCCGTCAACCGGCGTCGGTCGCGTGACAGACCACGTGCCCGCTGCCAGCAGAACGGAGACGACAGCAGCGACCAGGAATTTCAACGTTTGTGTCTGCGGATTCATCTTCGTAACCCGTTGATTTCGGTGAATGTCAAAGTAACCGTCTCAAGTGGCGAGATCAGTCTTCAAGCAATCATGCTGCCCGTTTCAGGGCGTGTAATCCTGGAAAAAGTTCGGCCACTCTCCCCACGGGGGGGAGAGGGGACTGAACTACTCTTTTAGTCGTCGACTTTCTTCGATCGTCTGTCGCTCCGCGGAAAGCCGCATGGTCAACACCAGGATGCCCAGCAGGATCGACGGCAGCGGTGGCAGGATGACGGCCCAGAAGCGAATTTCGTCTTCCATTTGCCGAACCTTTCGCTTTTCGACCGATTCGAGGTCTTCGAGGGCCCGCTCTTTTTCCTGTTCGATGTTCGCTTTCTGCACGTCGAACTCACGCTGCTTTTTCTGCTGAGCGATCAGCATGGCCTGAACCTTCTCCATGCGTGACAGCGTCGTGTCGCTCTCAATTTCCTCGACTTCCTTATCCAGTTTCTCCTGAATATCAGCGATTCCTTTCTCAGCCTTTTTTTCAGCGTCTTCCCGGCTGCTGCGAGCTCTGGAACGAAATTCATCGATCTGCTCCTGGACTCCCGTCAGAATCCGATGCTTCGGTCGACGGTTCCTCAAAGCCACGTACGAATTGTCGCCGGCCAGCACGTCGACGCAGTTCAGAATGAACTTCACGTTGTCGAGCCGCAGCCCGTGCATTTCGTTTTGAGAGATCGAGAAGATCTGATTCGAAATGAAGTCGAGGTCAGCGACGTAAATCGCGTTGATGTCTGAGCCATCCTTCTCACCGTGAACGTGAGCCGCGATGACCTGAGGCTTACGACTTTCCGTGTCACGTGTGATGCGGCTCGGATCCGCAGGACCGCCCATCATTCCTCGCGGGAAGTGAGCGTTCCAGTCGATTGTGCCGGACTGCGGTCCACTCCACAGCAGCGGTTCAAATTCCAGGTCTGTCTTTTCTCTCGCTTTTCGAATCAGACCGGGGAACAGAACAATCAGTTCCTGCAGTCCGCTGGTCACGTCGCTGTCGGCGTTGATCGTCTGCACGTCACCGTGCGACGAGCGAATAAAGACGTAGTCAGGTGGCAGGTCGACAAACTGCGGGTGCGGATTCGAGTCGTCCCAGACCAGCTCCGTGTTTTCCCAGGCAATGTCCAGCAGACTGACGAGGGGACCGGCGGTACCGCCGTAAGCACGTGGTTCGGGCGGCGGCTGCTGGCCACCCATTCCCATCATGCCCCCACCACCCTGCCGCGGCTTTTCCTGACTGGGTGAGTGCTGCGGATTGATGATCGGCAGCGGGTCATCCAGCAACAACACCGGGTTTCCCGCTTTGACGTAGGTGACAAGATTGTCCAATTGAGGCTGTGTTAATGAGGACGGCAGGGCGACCATCACCACGTCGACTTTTTCGTCATCTCCCAGTGAATTGAGTGAGTCAGGGCTGATCTCTTTAACTTTGTACTGCTTCTTCAGCTCGTTCACGATCCGCCATTCCGGGATGGACGTGAACCGCTGCATGTCGAAGCCACCGTTGATTTGAGCGTCCGTTCGCAGAATGCCGATCGTCTGTCGATCCTTCTGCGAAACAGTGCGGATCGAGCGCGTCAGTTCGTATTCAATCAGCGATGCCGACTCGAAAAACGGGATGACGACCTGATCGAACGGGCTGCTGATCACCGCCCCCATAAAAACATCGACCTGCTGGAACCGGCCGTTTTCCTCACTGGGAACGGGTTGCGCCCCGATTCCGAAATTGGACGCTTCCTCGGCTGCCTCGCTGTACGGGGTCGTGTCGACAAACCGAACTTCGATCCGTGTTCCGCCCGCGCGGTCGTACTGTCGCAGCAGACCCTTCAGACGCGTGTGCTGGTTGACAATGTCACGCGGCACACTCGGACTCAGGAAGGCCTGGATCGTGACGGGGTTGTCTTTGTCAATCTTCGAGACCAGGTCGTCGGTCGTGTCTGAAAGTGAATAGAGGCTTTCCGACGTCAGGTCCACCTGCAGTCCGATCGCTTCACTGCCAGTCGATACCACAACGTTGCCACAGATCAGGGCAAGCAGCAGGCAGGCCACGCGAATAGCGAAGTGTCCGCCCATCGGCATCTGATTCTCCGCTGAGACCCAGTGCCGACGACTGATCAGTACGGCGTTCAGATAGAGGGCGAACGCGATCAGTGAGCCAAAGTAGACAATGCCGCTAAGCGGGATGATCCCCAGCGAGAACTCGCTCAGTCGCTCGGGAATACTGAGCTGCGTGCATAGGCCCAGAATGAGATCCGTTGAGTTGTCCCAGAAGGACGGCTGCTCAACGAACGGCCGGCTGGAAGCGAGGTGTCCGATAAACACCGGAGCGGCACAGAACGCTGTTCCCAGTACGAACGCGACAGTCACACTGCTCGTCAATGCCGAGGCAAACATTCCCAGACTGATCAGCGTGGCCCCGCACAGCCAGTAGCCGAAGTAGGTCGTTAGCAGCAGACCCCAGTCAGGATCAGCGTAGTAGCCCAGCACGCCCAGCATGGTCAGCGAAAACGACAAGGCGACCGAAAACACCAGTACCAGGGCCGAATACTTGCCCAGCAGGATTTCGAAGTCCGTCGCGGGCAGCGTAAACAGCAGTTCGTCCGTGCCCTGCCGTTTCTCGTCTGCCCAGGTCGTCATCGTGATCGCAGGGATGATGAACAGCAGCAGATAGGGAAACGACTGGGTTAACTGGTCAAGGTTCGCCAGGTTGTTGGTGAAGAACTGCGGGTTGAACGCGCAGAACGAGGCAACGAGGACGAACACAACCATGAACAGGTAGCCGAGCAGACCCGAGAAATAGCTCATCAGGTTCCGCTTGAGGACAGCGAGAATCACATGAGTCCGCATGGGGAAATTCCGGTCTTAAGTTGAGTAGTGTTGTTACTGAATTTATTCGCTCGTTCCAACGCTCTGCGTTGGAACGAAAGTCTGGACGCTCTGCGTCCCGGTATTCGGACGGGACGCGGAGCGTCCTGTTGGCATTCCAACGCGGAGCGTTGGAACGACTTGTCGTGTTACGTCGCGGCAGCGGTCGTCAATTCGCGGAAGCGGCTTTCCATCTCCTCTTCCGAGCCCAATCCCGAGCCCGCCATTTCCGAAACAGGACCGTCAAACACCAGCCGTCCCTGACTGATCAGAATGACTCGGCTGCACACGGCCTGAACTTCACGCAGGATATGTGTCGACAGAAGCACGGTCTTGGTCTTCCCGAGTTCCGTAATCAACTCCCTCACGCCATGCACCTGATTTGGATCGAGACCACTGGTCGGTTCGTCCAGAATCAAGACCTGTGGATCGTGCAGTAGTGCCTGAGCCATACCAACTCTCTGCCGAAACCCTTTCGACAGCTTGCCGATCGGCTTGTTCCAGACAGTCTTGAGGGCACATTTGTCGGCCACGAAATCGAGCCGTTCGGTCAAGGCGCCGCCCTTCAGGGCCCGAGCCTCACCGAAGTAGCGAAGCAGGCTGGCCGGAGTCATTTCGGTGTGCAGCGGACCGTTTTCCGGCAGATAGCCAAGAATCTCGCTGGCGGCGATCCGGTCTGACTGAGCGTTGTGCCCACCGATCTCCGCCGATCCTTTCGACGGAGCCATGTAGCCGCTGAGCATTTTCATCGTCGTCGATTTCCCGGCACCGTTTGGTCCAAGAAACGCAGCGACCTGCCCTTGAGGCACGGTGAAGGTCACATCATCACACGCGATGAAGGGACCGTAGTACTTGCTGAGACCGCTTGCTCGGATCATGACCGCAGCGGAATCGGCAGCAGTGCTGGAAGTGTCTGTCATGTCAGCAATTCTCACTCAGTGAGTGGTACTGTTTGAAATATACGAACACCGTGCAGTTTCAGGTGTGCCCCAAAGTTACACGGAAATATCAAGGTCTGAACTGGAGCCCCGAAACCCATCGGTCACACCTGGGAACGACCGACGGTTCAGGAAGGAGCGACACCAGTTCGTTCTAATCTCGATGTCACCTGGAGGAGGGTGCGGCCCTGAGCCAACACTCATTGGACCAACGTGGCCGAACGTCGTCCGGCAGATTGACCCGTGGGTCAGCCGACACATACGGGGACGTTAATTCGACTGCTGGCCGAATTCCAGCGACGGTCGACATAAATATCGCCCAGTCGCCCGTGTCTGCTTTGCCCGCTGTCGTAGCCCCAGACTGCGGTTTCTGTCTAGAATCCGCACTCACGCACTGAGCGTTTGCGAATTCACACGCTTCAGCCTCTCACATGTCAATGAATCTGAACGATCAACAGATCATGGCTCAGGTTCTGTCCGGCAGGACGGAGCTGTTTGACGAGCTGGTTCGCCGGCATCGGGCTTCGATGCTGCGAGCCGCGTGCAGCAAGCTCCGTAATTCGGCTGCCGCGGAAGAAGCCGTTCAGGACGCCTTCCTGAACGCGTACGCCCGCCGGGTGACCTTTAACGCTCAGTATTCGTTCCGCGGCTGGCTGTGGACGATCCTGTTGAATACCTGCCGCACGCTGGCGCGCCGCGAACGCAACCGGCCCGATCAGGCGAATGGCGGTGACCTGCTTTACCAGAACGAGCCAGTGTCGAACGATGACGCCCTGGGCCATCTGCTGAATCTGGAACGAAATGCCCTGCTGGCAGAATTGCTCAACGAGTTGCCCGAACCTCAGGCCGACGCGCTTCGCCTGCGGTTTTACGGTGGCCTGAAGTTTGAAGAGATCGCTCAGGCAATGAACTGCAGCCTGAACGGTGCGAAGCAGCGCGTGCGTTGCGGGCTGGAGCGGCTCGCCGCGTCGGTCCGCCGAAACGGTAGCTTTTCGCAAGATCCCGAGAGAGATAAATAATGCTCACCTGTGATCAAACATTCGATTGCCTGACGGACCCAATTCACCGCCACAATGAGTCGGTGGAACAGCATCTTGATGCCTGCCCGCGTTGCCGCGACATGGCCGATGCGCTCGAACCGGCTCTCGACCTGTTCGGCGAAGTGAATGAGGTCGAAACATGGCAGCTTCCGATGGCGTCCGGTGAATACGAACTGGAAGAACAACCGCGCGTTGACCGTGCGCCGGCCGGCGCTGCACCGCGACCATGGGCACGTGGATACAAGCGATCGACTCGCCTTCATAACGACGGCCTGACGATCGCGGTCTTTCTGGTCCTGATATCAACCATGGCCGCCGCGCTGGTGAATGTTGGTCGCGACGACGAATCGGCAGCCGCTGTCGCCATACAACTCCCGCCGAACTGCCAGCGGACGGAACCGACAAAGTCCGACGCAGACAACGTCATTGCCGGCTGCGTGGCCTGCCATCTGAAGATGGCCGCCTTAGCCGACATGGAGCCGATGCATCGCCAACACGCTCAGACACTCGTGAATCGATGCGTCGAGTGTCACCTCGAAATCGCCATGCACTCGACAGACACGGATGTCGCGATTTCCCGAACCGCTGACCCGGCATCCCACAGTTTGCTCGCCAACTGCCTGTTCGGCCGGGGTTCGTAGGGCCATGCGTTTGTAGTAGCCGGATTTATCCGGCTGTTCTGCAGCTTGCGATCGCGAGCCAACTGACGAATCCAGTCACCACTTGCGATCGCACGGTCGCCCAGGGAACCGCACAAGTGCGGTTACTACAAACGGGTTGCGAACGACGCTCAGTGCACCCGCTGACCGGGCACAGCGCCGGAATCCGGGCTAAGCAGGAAGACGTCAGCCCCGCCTGGCCCTGAGGCACAGACCATGCCCTCGCTGGTGCCGAACCGCATTTTGCGTGGCTTCAGATTGGCAACGCATACGACGAGGCGACCAACCAGTTCTTCCGGCTTGTAGGCGGCCTTGATGCCGGCGAACACGTTTCTCTGCACGTCACCACCGAGGCTGAGAGTCAGATTCAGCAGCTTGTCCGCACCTTCGACGTCACCGGCCGCGACGATCCGCGCGACGCGCAGGTCGACCTTTACGAAATCGTCAATCGTGCATTCCTCGGTCAACGGCTCGGCGGCGAGCGCTTCGGCGCCGTCGTTCCATTCCGAGCCACCGTCTTCGGCGGGTTCTTCGACCTTGCTTTCATCAACCATGGCTTGAACCTGTTTGTCTGTGATGCGCTGCATCATGTGCTGAAATTCGCTGACAGGAGTTCCCGCCAGCGGGGTTTTCACGTCGTCCCAGTGTTTGACTGGTGCATTGAGTAGATCGCTTGCCTGTTGCGACAGCTTCGGCAACACGGGCGTCAGATAGATGGCCAGTTGCCGGAACAGATTCAGTGCGACCGAGCAGATGTCTCGCACTTCGTCCGCCTTCTCGGGATCTTTCCGCAGCTTCCATGGGGCCTTGTCGTTGATGTATCGATTGGCCGCGTCGGCAAGCTGCAGAATTTCCAGCATGGCCGAGTTGTAATCGCACTGCTCATACAGCTCGGCAATTCGATCAGATTTTTCGGCCGCTGCTGCGAACAGTCCCTCATCCTCCGGGTAGGTCTCGGAGAGACAGCCCGCTCCAGCGGTCGTAGACGTCACAGAACTGACATCTCCACGAGGCATACTGTCTGCCCCCCGAACCAAGTCCACCGAAAACCCGGCTTCGGCAGTAATGAATTTCGCCGACCTCGACGCCAGGTTGACGATGTTGCCGACCAGGTGCGAATTCACCCGGTTGACGAACTCTTCAAGATTCAGATCGAGATCACCCAGTCCCGGCCCGAGCTTCGATGCGAAGAAGTACCGCAGGCATTCTGGCGGCAGGTGATTGAGATACGTCGACGCCATGACGAACGTGCCGTCCGACTTCGACATCTTCTTCCCGTCGACATTCAGGAAGCCGTGAATGTGAACTTTTTCGGGCAGGTTGAACCCGGCCGTCTTAAGCATCCCGGGCCAGAACAGCGTGTGAAAGTACGTGATGTCCTTGCCGATAAAGTGATGCACCTCGGTGTCCGCACTCCGCCACCAGTCATCGAAGTTCTCGCCGTGACGGTCACACCATTGCTTCGTGGATGCCATGTAACCGATGGGAGCGTCGAACCACACGTACCAGAAGTTGCCAGGACTGTCGGGAATCTCGAATCCGAAATAGGGAGCCGGCCGCGAGATGTCCCAGTCGCGCAACGGAGCACCCAGAAACTGCCCCTTCAGGTTGTTGGCGACTTCCGTCTGGAGGTGCTTTCCGGACTGCGACCACTCATCGAGAAACCCGTGCAACTGTTCCAGTTCGATGAACAGGTGCAGGCATGTCCGTAACTCCGGCGTTGCTCCCGACAGCGTGCTCTTCGGATCAATCAACTCGGCGGGCGTGTAGGTGTGGCCGCACTTGCTGCAATTATCGCCGGGTTGATTCTCGGCACCGCATTCGGAATTCGGACAAGTGCCTCGAACAAATCGATCGGCCAGAAACGTGCCGGCATCGGGATCAAACAGTTGCTCGATTTCCCGTTCCTTGACCAACCCGGACTCTCGGATGGCCGACCAGAACTGCGCACACAGTTCGCGGTTCTCCGGACTGTTCGTTGAACCGTAATTGTCGAATTCGATGCCGAAGCCCTCGAAGTCGCGGATGTGCGCGGCCTGCATGTCCGCGATCAGTTCCTCTTCAGTACGGCCTTCCTGCCGCGCGCGGATCATGATGGCCGTACCGTGCGTGTCATCGGCGCACATATAGACGCAGCGGTTGCCACGCAGTTTCTGAAAGCGCACCCAGATATCCGTCTGGATGTACTCGACCAGATGCCCGATATGAATGTGCCCGTTCGCATACGGCAGGGCCGCTGTGACGAGGAGTTTTCGTTGCTGGGCTTCGCTCATGTCGACTCCTTCAAAGTAGCCATCTCGCTCCGCGAGATGACGCCCGATTTCGTTGCTCGGTTGGACGGTTAGCGCTTTGTCAGACCAGAGATTTCAGTTTGGGTGGCTGGGGTCGAGCGTAGCGAGCCCCCAGTGATTCCGGTCTGGGGGCTCACTGCGTTCGACCCCAGCCACCCGAAGTTTTCATTCTGACAAAGCATTAGTCTTCAATTCACAGTGGCAAACCGGCTGCATCACGCGGAGTGTGATGGCTACTTTGTGGATTCCGCATCGGCCTGGCCAGACTACCCGAAATACTCCACCGCATTTCGAAACAGCTTCAGCCCGGCACCTTCGCCTCGCAGTTTGAGACGCGTCCAGTTCGGGTGCTGTGTTGCGTGGATAAACCGTTCGGGGTGCGGCATCAGACCCAGAACCCGTCCACTGGGATCGCTTAAACCTGCGATGTTCGCGAATGACCCGTTCGGGTTTTCAGGGTATTCCAGCTTTGTTGTCAGCCACCGAGGCGGACTCTCCACGGACACGCCGTTCTGCGACCGGTAGCACAGCGCCACCTGGCCGGCTTCGCGCCAGGCGTCCAGCACCGACGGGTCGCGCACGACGAGTCGTCCTTCCGCATGAGCGACTGGAACTTCCAGATCGTCGATGCCCCGCAGAAATACGTTATTTGAATTGAGAGTCGCCAGACGCACCCACAAAGCGGTGTACCGGCCGTTGTCGTTCCATGTCAGAGTTGCATCACGTTCGTCGGATGCCTCGGCGGCCAGACCGTCGGCTCCACCAGGAAGAATGCCGGCCTTGAGCAGCACCTGAAATCCGTTGCAGATCCCCAGAGCCAGCTTGTCGGCAGTCAGAAAATCGCGAATTGCCCCGGACAGCTTACCTCGCAGATGGCTTGAAAAAATCACGCCGGCCCCAATGTCGTCTCCGTAACTGAAGCCGCCAGGAATGCACAGAACCTGATAGCTGGCCAGCACTTCGGGGTTCTCTAACACACGCAGCACATGAACCCGGTCGGCTTTGGCACCGCACAACTGAAATGCGTGGGCGGTTTCAGGATCGCAGTTCGTGCCGGGGGCTCGCAGAACGCAGACTCGAGGGGCAGGCATGTGAGGACCGCATGAAGGCAATGGGACGACGCGGCGCGAATCCTATTCACTCCCAATCGAGTCGACCAGCAACGCGCAGATCGCTCGATTTCCTGCGGCGATCGACACGACGAATCCAATCTTTGCGACCTTCGCGACCTTCTGTTCAACAGAAGATCGCAAAGGTCGCGAAGGGCAGGTGCGGAGTTCGCGACTGTCCCGTGCCGTCTGGGGAGGCTAAATTGGTGGTCTCTCCCGGACCGTTCCATCCTCTTGTGTCCGACTCATCATGCCGCGTTCGCTTCTCTGTTTATTTGTCGTTTCCATGTGCTCTCTGGCGGACGCTGCGGATTCTGCTCCGGTCGATTTTCGGACGGATGTCATGCCGCTGCTCGCGGATCGCTGTTTCGCCTGTCACGGTCCCGATGAAGACACTCGCGAGGCCGAGCTTCGATTCGATCGCCGCGAAAGTGTCTTCGGCAACCGCAAGACTCCACTGCTGGTTCCCGGCAAGCCGGCCGAGAGCGACTTGTACGTCCGAATTTCGTCGTCTGATCCAGACGTTCACATGCCGCCGCCGGACGCGACACGCCAATTGACCGCGGAGGAGATTGACCTCATTCGCGTGTGGATCGAGCAGGGTGCCGAGTGGCAGGAGCACTGGTCATTCCAGCCGATCGAACGGCCGCCCGTCCCGATCGCATTTGATGCCGAGTCGACACGCAATCCGATCGACAATTTTATTCTGTCCAGACTCGATTTCGAGAAGCTCGCGCCGTCGCCTGTGGCCGATCGCACTCGGTTGATTCGCCGCGTAACGCTGGTCCTGACCGGACTCCCGCCAACTCCAGACGAGATTGACGCGTTTCTTGGCGACGCAGCTCCCGGCGCGTACGAGCGACTCGTTGACCGGTTGCTCGCCTCGCACCGCTATGGCGAACACTTCGCGAGGGCCTGGATGGATGCGGCCCGTTATGCGGACACGGACGGTTATCAGAACGACCGCACGCGTTACATGTGGGCGTGGCGGGACTGGCTTATCCGGGCACTCAACGAGGGCAAGTCATTCGACGAGTTCACAATCGAGCAGCTCGCCGGAGACATGCTGCCGGACGCGACGCTGTTTCAGCAGATCGCAACAGGATTCTCCCGAAACCATCGGATCAATTCGGAAGGTGGATCGATTCCGGACGAATGGATCGTCGAGTACGTCGTCGATCGAGTCGACACGCTCGGCACTGTCTGGCTCGGTCTGACGCTTGGCTGCGCCCGATGTCACGACCACAAGTATGACCCGGTTGCACAGCGCGACTACTACAGTCTATTCGCCTACTTCAACAACGTGCCGGAATGGGGACTCGGACCGAACAACGGTAACAGTCCGCCCTTCATCGAAGTGCCGGCGAACTGGCCGAACCTTCGACCGGAGCAGAATCGCAAGATCACGCCGCAGCCTCCCGATCTGGTCACGACGCAAACATCCGTCGTGCGGCCGAAGCCGGGCAGCGCGAAGACGGTCATGGTCATGCACGAACTCGAAAAACCGCGGCCGACATATCTGCTGCTGCGAGGTCTGTACGACTCGCCCGACAAGTCGGAGGTGCTCACACCGTCGTTGCCCGTGAGCCTCAATCTCAGTGACTCGGCTCCCACAAACCGGCTGGAGCTGGCCCGCTGGCTCGTTGATCCGGCGAATCCGCTGACGGCCCGAGTGACTGCCAACCGACACTGGCAGCACTTCTTCGGAAACGGGCTCGTCAGAACTGCCGAGAACTTCGGCACGCAGGGAGAGCAGCCCAGTCACGCGCAGTTGCTCGACTGGCTGGCAAGTGAATTGCTGCGAATCAACTGGGACATCAAGCAACTGCACCGCCTGATCGTGACGAGCGCGACGTTCCGGCAGTCATCCAGCACGTCAGCGAAGCTCCGTCGACTCGACCCGGAAAACCGCTTGCTGGCTCGCGCGCCCCGAATTCGACTGACAGCGCACATGATTCGAGATCAGGCGCTGGCCGCCAGCGGATTGCTGGTTGAACGCATCGGCGGGCCATCCGTCAAACCGTATATGCCGCCGCGAATCTGGCGATCGATCTCGAACAACAAGTATCAGCAGGGCTCCGGTCCGGACCTTTATCGTCGCAGTCTTTATACGTATTGGCGCCGCACGATTCCCCCGCCCACGATGATGGCGTTCAATTCGTCCGACCGCGAAGTCTGTCTGGTCCGCAAGGATCAGACGAATACGCCGCTGCAGGCGCTGACCCTGATGAACAACGTCGCATTCGTTGAAGCCGCAAGGTTCCTCGCCGAACGGATGTTGAGGGAAGGCGGCAGCAATCCGATTGACCAGATCAGTCACGGATTCCGACTTGTCGTCGGCCGCTGGCCAAGGGCGGAAGAACTGCACTCACTGGACGAGATCTTCGAGACACTTCACAAACATTACGCGGCGAATCCGGATGCCGCCGTCGAACTACTTGGAATCGGCGAACGGCCTCGGGATATGGACCTCGATCCGGTCGCCCATGCGGCGCTCACAATGGTCGCGAATGTACTGCTGAACCTCGACGAGACCGTTTCTCTCGAATGATTCGTGATTGCTGTCGAGTGCCGATCACGGAACAATGGTCGGTGTAAATTCATCAGACACGGCCGGATGACTACCGATTCCCGGTTCACCGGCACGGGCCGTGACCTGATCCATTGCAACAAGGTCGTACCATGAGTGATGAACAACTGCTCGAACGCATTGCGTCGGTCCCAAACGTCATGGTCGGGAAGCCCGTCATCAAGGGGACGCGACTGACTGTGGAACACATCCTGAATCTGCTG
The DNA here is from genome assembly GCA_963579025.1 of Planctomycetota bacterium. Taxonomy (GTDB): domain Bacteria; phylum Planctomycetota; class Planctomycetia; order Planctomycetales; family Planctomycetaceae; genus CAUZFZ01. The sequence goes on from CAUZFZ010000008.1 coordinate 89,197, forward strand.
GCGCACGGTTCGTCCACCGCTGACATCCTCGACGAATACTCCGGTATCGCGGCGGAAGATATTCAGGCCTGCCTGCTGTTTGCCTCGCAATCGTTGTCCAGTACCGCCTTCATGCCACTGGTCGCGGAGTCGGCGTAGATGCGATTCCTCGTCGATGAATGCACTGGTCCAGCGGTCGCTCGTTGGCTGCGTGATCAGTCCCACGAAGTTTTCTCTGTCCACGACGATGCGCGAGGCGCGGCCGACGATGACATTCTCAACAAGGCGCTTTCGGAAGACTGGATCCTGATCACGAACGACAAGGATTTCGGTGAAAAGGTCTACCGTGAGAGCAAGTCACATCACGGCATCATCCTCCTTCGACTGCAGGACGAACGTGCTGCGTCGAAGATTGACGCGATCGAAAAACTGCTGATTGGCTATGAGGACCAGCTGGTGGATACTTTCGTGGTTGTTACCGAAACTCAGGTTCGATTTGGTCAGGCATGACGTACGCTCACAATCGTCGGCACTTTTTCGGCCGCAGCGCGACCGGTCTCGGAATCCTGGCTTTGGGCTCGCTGCTCAACAAAGACGTGTTCGCAGCGAAGGCACCGCAGCGAAATGAGATCGGCGGCCTGACCGATCTGCCACATCATGAACCCAAAGCGAAGCGCGTGATCTGGCTCTTTCAGTCCGGAGGACCATCGCAGCTCGACCTGTACGATCCAAAACCCGGATTGCAGAAACACTTCGGACAGGAAGTGCCCACGTCGATCTATCCGGATGAACGCAAGACGACGATGACGGCGGGACAGAAGCAGTTTGTGACCGCTCCCAGCATCTTCAGGTTTCCAAAGCACGGTGACTCGGGCATTGAGCTGACTGAGCTCCTTCCGCATCTGGGGACGGTCGCCGACGAGTTGTGCGTTATCCGTTCCATGTACACCGAGGCCATCAACCACGACCCGGCGATCACTTTTTATACGACAGGGTCTCCACTGCCGGGCCGCCCGAGCATGGGGTCGTGGGCGAGTTACGGACTCGGATCGGAGAACTCAGACCTGCCCGCGTTCGTCGCAATGAGCTCCCGGGGATCGGCGAAGAACGGGCAGCCCATCTACGATCGCCTGTGGGGAGCGGGGTTCCTGCCGGCTCGGTTTCAGGGAGTCAAACTTCGTGGTCAGGGAGATCCCGTACTCGACATCAACAATCCCGCCGGCGTCGATCCCAGTGTGCGCAGAGCCATGCTGCAGGCACTGCGGAAACTGAACGAGCTGAAACTCGATGAGTCCGGCGACCCGGAGATTGAAGCCCGTATCGCGCAGTACGAACTCGCGTATCGCATGCAGACGTCAGTGCCTGAGCTGACCGATCTGTCTGACGAGTCGCAGGCAACATTCGACCTGTACGGCAAAGATGCGCAGACCCCCGGCCGCTATGCCCACAACTGTCTGCTCGCCCGCCGACTGGCTGAACGAGGCGTCCGGTTTATTCAGCTGTTCCACATGGGCTGGGATCAACACGGCGCTTTGCCGAAACAACTGCGAGCGCAGTGTCGGGACACGGATCAGGCATCCGCAGCACTCATCAAAGACCTGAAGCAGCGCGGCATGCTCGAGGACACGCTAATCATCTGGGGTGGAGAGTTCGGCCGGACTGTCTATTCACAGGGCGGGCTGACAAAGCAGAACTATGGCCGGGATCATCACCCGAGTTGCATGTCGTACTGGTTGGCCGGTGCTGGTGTGAAAGGCGGGCTCACCTACGGTCGCACGGACGATTACAGCGTCAACGTGGTAGAGAACGGAGTACACGTCCACGACCTGCAGGCCACAATCCTGCACCTGATGGGCATCGATCACGAGCGGCTGACGTTCAAGTATCAGGGCCGGCACTTCCGACTGACCGACGTGCACGGTCACGTCGTGCATGATCTGCTGGGTTGATCCTCGATCTACCTGATGTGTGCTGGTCTCCCGACCCGCACACCGGCCCGACCGAAGGTCTCCCCGTCGGAGTCGATCTGAAAGGACTTAGCGGGCTGTCGGGTGACGTGGGAGACCTTCGGTCGGCTCAGTGGGACGGTCGGGAGACCGCCCCACAACGAGCAGCCGCGATCAAACGGGCAGCCCGCGCTCCTCGCGAATGCGACGCACCTCGTCGAGTACTTCCGTGATCAGCTCGCCGTTCTGCTCGATGGAACGGAATTCGTGCACGTGTACGGCGACGTTAGCGGCGACGGTGGCGCAGCCCACGATCAGGTGAATCGTGGCGGATGTCATCCCCAACCAGCCGTTGAAGTCGACCGGCGAGGCCGGGTCGGCCGCTGCCCCCAGTGCACCAGTTGCGACGAGCAGCAGAATCCCACCGGTCATGCCAGGCATCACTCGGTACTTAAGCGACTGGTTCCGCTTGTGAAGTTCGTCAGACAGCTTGTACGCGGTCGATGTTTCCTCGATCCAGCGGCCCGTACCCATGAAGTACGTGATGACAATCGCGTGGACGAGAGCAACGGAAACCAGTGCCACAAGTCCGATCAGCATGTGCCTGGACACCGCAGCCTGAACTGCACGGTCTCGCACGGTCGGATCGTCAATGCACAGGCCGAGGTAGAACGCGATGCCGACCAGTGCCGTGCCCGCGAAAGAAAGCGTCAGAAAGATTCGGGACACGTGTTAGCTCGATGACTGGATGAGGCCGGGTGCGGGAAGAGAACCGTGCCGGTATTCTGCAGCCGGCCGGAATCCCGGACTCGTGGCTGAACAAGCGGCTCATGTTACGCACCAGGGAGCAGCGATGAAAATCACTCGGATTGAAAGCTTTGCCGTCGAGATCCCGCTCAAACCCGAACGCCGCATGCGATCGGCGCTCGGGCAGCACGTCGTGTCGCGTTACGTCATCATCCGCGTGGAAACGGACGCAGGTATCGAAGGTGTTGGCGAAGCGACCGTCATGGAACGCTGGAGCGGCGAGACCGTCTGGGGCGCCAAGGCACTCATTGACAACGTCCTGGCTCCGTTGCTGATGGACTTCGATCCGTACGACATTGAAGGGATCGACGACCGCATGGACGGGGCGTGTCGGCACAACTGGTTTGCGAAATCCGCCATCGAAATGGCGTGCTGGGACATTCAAGGCAAAGAAGCCGGTAAACCCGTTTATGAACTGCTCGGCGGCGCCGTCCGGCCGAGAGAGATTCGCTGTCGGTTCTCCATGGGAGCGTATCCTCCGGAACGAGCGCAACGTCGCGCCCAGGAACTGGTCGATGAAGGCTTCACGACGATCAAGGTCAAAGTTGGTACGAACCCGGACGAGGACGTGGAGCGCGTACAACTCGTCCGCAACGTCATCGGACCGAACCTGGACATGGTGATCGATGCTAACTGTGGCTGGGACGCGAAAACTGCCATCACCAGCTTCGAACGCATGCGAGGCTGTAACATCAGCCTGTTCGAGCAACCCACAACAGACGGCGACTTCGATGCCCTGGCCGCAGTGCGTCGGGCCATCGCTCCGACGTTTGTCATGGCCGACGACATCGTGTTCGACCGCATCCACGCCGAGAATTGTCTGCGAACTGAAGCGTGCGACGTGATCAGCGTTTATCCCGGAAAGAACGGCGGCATTCGCAAGTGCAAAGAAATCGTCGACCTGGCCGAGCAGCATGGCGTGGCCTGCAGCATGGGCTCAAACCTCGAATGGGACATCGCCACGGCGGCCATGTGTCATCTGGTCGTGGCCTGTCCGAATCTGAAGATTGAGCAGTTTCCCGGCGACATCCTGGGCCCGGACTATCACGACATTCGGATTGCCACCAATCCATTGAACATCTCTGGCCCGATTGTCGAACTGTCAGACCGGCCCGGACTTGGCATCGATGTCGACTGGGCAACTGTCGAGAAGCATCGATTCACAATCTGATTTTGTCGTCGGAAACAATCGGTCACGATTCTGATTCACCGACGAGCAACGGCAGCAGTTTCGCGATGTTACGGGCGTCGTCGATGCCGCGGTGTGGACGTCCTTCGAATCGGATGCCCTCTGCTTCGAGGACATCGCTGAGACCACGTCCTCGACGCAGCCCGCGCTTTCGGGCATAGGAATCTTTCAGGTTCAGGTGTCCGGATGCGAACGGATATGCGACCCCGTGGTATTCACTATCGCGTTCGAACTGCCACCGGTCGTAGTCGCCCCATGAACAGAACAGGCAGTCCTGGTAAGTGGAAAACCATTCAACGAATTTGCTCAGCACGTCTTTGTAGCCCAGGGCGGCGTCCACTTCAGACTGTGCAATTCCAGTCAGCTCTCGACAGAATTCCGTCAGGGCCGGATTGCGGACGGGACGGACAAAGTTCTGAAACTCGGAAAGGGCCGAATGTGTCCGGCCGTGAATCATGACCGCGCCGATTTCGATGATCTCCATTTGATCGCGCGGCACGGCGACCCGATCGTCTGAGCACGTGGCTTCCAGATCGACGACGAGAAAGTACGGTGGACTGGCGTTGTCAGCGTGCATTTCGGCAGCAACTTTGAATGGCGACGTGTGTCCGCCGGACGATTCACTACGAACCAATGGCAATGTGATCGCACTGTGTTGAATCGATTGCCGGAAAATCGCTGCGGGCGTGGACTCCACGGCTTTCCGTCCGCTCGACCGCGGCCGCAGTTATGGTGCGGGCGATCAGTAACTGGTTCTGAAGCTCCCAGCCCTGAGGCGTCCCGAATTCAAGTTGGGACACGTATCGTTCCCAGAAAGTCAGTTGGGTCTGGGCCTGCTGAAGACCATCCGCATTTCGCTGGATGCCCGCGTTGCGCCACATCAGTGAATTGAGCGAGTTGCCGACGTCCACAATGTCCAGCTCCTCCAGATCCCGATCGGGATGCTCCCAGTCGGATTCAAGTGGCACAGCCCGATAGGAATCGGGAATTTCCATCGCCTGTTCGGACGCTGCGCGTCCAGCGCGCAGTCCGAACACTAGACCCTCCAGCAGACTGTTCGAACCCAGTCGATTCGCTCCGTGCAATCCAGTGGCGCTTACTTCGCCTGCGGCGAGTAACCCCGTCACGGTGGTTTCGCCGTTCAGGTTCACGCTGAGTCCACCGATCATGTAGTGCGCGCCGGGTCTCACGGGGATTCGATCGCTGGCCAGTTCCAGACCAAATCGGGAACAGACGCGACTGATATGTGGAAACCGGCGAGCGACCAGAGCGGCATCCATATGGCTCAGGTCGAGGTACACACAGGGATGCTGTGTCTTTGACATCTGCTCGGTAATCGCCTGACTGACAACATCGCGGGGAGCCAGTTCCGCGGCCTCGTGATAGTCCGGCATGAAACGCTGGCCAGTCGCGTCCAGCAGGTACGCTCCTTCACCGCGTACCGCTTCAGAAATCAAGTGCCGTGCGCTGCCCGCGATGTACAGCACCGTGGGATGAAACTGCATGAACTCCATGTCTCGCAATTCCGCTCCGGCGCGAAACGCGGCAGCGTGACCGTCGGCAGTGGCGATCTCTGGATTCGTCGTCTCGCGAAAAAGACGCCCGGCTCCGCCCGTCGCAAGGATGACTCGCTTCGCCCACACAATTGTCTTGCCGTGAGCCTCGTTCCAGACGATCGCACCGACACACTGGCCTTCGTGAGTGAGCAGGTCGATTGTGAAAGTCCGTTCCCAGACGCTGGACGTGTTGCGTGAGCGGATCTGTTCGATCATCGCCCGCATCACTTCCTTGCCGGTCGCATCACCGAGTGCATGTGCCACACGTGGAAAGCTGTGGCCGCCTTCCTGCGTCAGAGCAATCTGGCCCTCGTGGGTGTCGAAGTCGGCTCCGAAATTAATCAGCTCTCGAATGCGATCCGGCGCTTCGCGGACGACCAGATTGACGACATCCTCATCGCACAGCCCCTTGCCGGCGGCGATGGTGTCGGCCGCGTGATTCGCCACGTCGTCCAGTGGGTCAAGCACTCCGGCAATTCCACCTTGAGCCCACGCGCTGTTGGACAGGTCGAGGACGTCCTTGGTCACGACGATCGTCTGCAGAGACGGGTCGACTTCCAGCGCAGCACGAATCCCGGCAATCCCTCCACCAATGACAAGGACATCGGCGAACATGTGCGGAACGCTCTTGGGAGTGAACCGGACAAGGTACCGGCGTCCTGGTTGCAGCGTCAGTTTTCTCACGTTGATTCCGGTCGCGAATGCTGGCATGACTGATCAGGACGGCCGGCTCCCAGCGAGCTGCGTCAGTCAGGTAGTATCCTGACAGACAGAGCTCACGCAAAGGCGCTAAGACGCAAAGGAATTCTGTTTCCAACTTTGCGTCTTCGCGCCTTTGCGTGAGACCCGAAAGCGACCATCCACTCACCCGAGTACATCGATGCCGCAGTTCAAAGCCGCCGTCGTGGGAACAGGATTCATAGGACCGGTCCACGCGGAAGGCCTTCGTCGTGCTGGTGTCGATGTTGTCGGTATCCTCGGTTCGACACCGCAAAAGTCTGCGGATGCTGCAACGGCTCTGCGGATCCCTCGCGGTTACGAGACATTTGAAGACGTCATTTCCGACGAGAATGTCGACTCGGTCCATCTGACAACTCCGAACCGACTGCATTTTGAACAGGCAGCGGCGTGCATTGCGGCGGGGAAGCATGTGATGTGCGAGAAGCCGCTCGCCATGAACGCGCGCGAATCGGCCGAGCTGGTACGACTGGCGAGTGACGCCAGTGTCGCGTGCGGGGTCAACTACAACATTCGTTATTACCCGCTGTGCCTTGAAGCGGCGGAGCGGGCGAGAAACGGTCAACTCGGCGACGTCTACCATGTCACCGGCAACTACGTGCAGGACTGGCTGTTTCACAAAACCGACTTCAACTGGCGGGTGCTGGCAGAGGAAGGCGGCGAGTTACGAGCGGTGTCCGACATCGGCACGCACTGGCTCGATCTAATTCAGTCGATCACGAGTTTGGAGGTCGAGGCTGTCTGTGCAGACCTGCTGACCGTCTTTCCAGAGCGGCACCGGCCCATCGGCGGCGTCGAGACGTTCAGCGGAAAGTTGAACGAGTCGCAGGCCACCGAGTCGGTCGCGATTACAACAGACGACTACGGCAACATTCTGCTGAGGTTTGTTGGAGGAGCCCGTGGGTCTGTGCATGTCTCGCAGGTCACAGCCGGACGTAAGAACTGCCTGCGATTCGAAATCGCCGGATCGAAGCAGGCCCTCGCATGGAACAGTGAAACGCCGAACGATCTGTGGATCGGCCACCGAGACCAGCCGAACGAGTCACTGATACGGGACCCGGCTTTGGTTGGCGATTCCGTGCGGACTTTCATTCAATATCCGGGCGGTCACAATGAAGGCTTCCCGGATACGTTCAAGCAGTGCTTCCGGGCATTCTACGGAGCGATCGAGGCAGGCGACCTGTCCGGCGCTGGAGCCTTTCCGACGTTTGCAGACGGACACCGCGAGATTGTTCTGTGTGATGCCATTCTGAAGAGCCATCGCGAAGGGCGATGGGTGAATGTCGATGAAACATCTGACGCGTGAAAACAAGGAGTTTGCGGCCGTGCGAAACAGACTGACTTCCGATTGTGCTGGTGTCGTTTTCTGCAGCCTGACGTTGACCGTCGTATCACTGACGAGCGGTTGCACGAAAGCACCGCCACAGGAACCACCTGCGATTCCCGTCGCTGCATCTCCGATACAGCCGACGGCAGATTCCAATGAAGGGCCAGCCCCATTCAGTGCGTCAGCGGGATCCGGGAAACGACGAGAGTACACAGGGATCAGTTTCGAAATCCCCGGAAACTGGACGGACAAGGCGGCTCAGATGGTCGACTCGAAGTATGTAGCGTCGACCGACCACGGTGACATTGAGATCACGTTGACATCGATGGGCGGCGGCATCGAATCCAATCTCGACCGTTGGGTGAAACAGGTGCGTCGCGAACCGAACGACGAGCCAACGTGGTCGACAGTCGACATCGCCGGAGTCGAAGCGAAGAAAGTCGATGTCCGCGGTCGGTATGCCAGCGGAGTGGGCACTGACAAGGGCACGCGTCAGGAAACACGATTGATCGGCATCGCTGTTCCGCTGCCGCTGCGAGATTTCTTCATCAAGCTCGTTGGTCCTCGCGAAGCCATGGTCGAGTTTGACGAGGAACTCAAGACCTTCCTGAAGACCGCTCGTGTCGACGATTGATCGCCTCGACTAATCAGGCGAGCGGTGAGCGTGTGTCAGTTGCTGAATTCAGTAGTTCCAAGTTTCGCTGTTCGCGAGAAGGGTGGCTGGGGTCGAGCGCCAGCGAGCCCCCAGTAGCGGCGATTCTGGGGGCTCGCTGGCGCTCGACCCCAGCCACCCGAATCTCCAAACTTGGAACTACTGGGATTTGCCAGGTGCCTCAATATCCGGGTTTTCGGTCCGTTCGGAGGCGACAACCGGGGATTGCCCTCCCGCAGGGCATCTCACATAATCCGCGCCGTCCTGACGCGGTCAGCGTCACGTCGAAGGAGTCGCAACTCGAATCGGTCCCGCAACGAGAGGGTAGGAGCCCCACATGTCAGTCTTTAACGACAATTCTCTGTCCATCGGCCGTACCCCGCTGGTTCGCATTAATCGCCTGGCGGAAGGCTGCAACGCAACCGTTCTGGCGAAGATTGAAGGACGCAACCCGGCATACAGCGTCAAGTGCCGCATCGGCGCAGCGATGATCTGGGACGCCGAGGAGTCTGGAAATCTCAAAGCTGGCATGGAAGTCGTCGAACCGACCAGCGGAAATACCGGGATCGCTCTGGCATACGTGTGTGCTGCTCGAGGTTACAAGCTGACGCTGACCATGCCGGACACCATGTCGGTCGAACGTCGCCAGATGCTGCGGGCATTTGGAGCCAACGTGGTTCTGACACCGGGCGCCGAGGGCATGCCGGGAGCGATCCGCAAAGCCGAGGAGCTGGCAGCAGGAGACAACTTTTACATGCCGCAGCAGTTCAAGAACCCCTCCAACCCGGCGATTCACTTCAAAACAACGGGCCCGGAAATCTGGGAAGACACCGAGGGGAATGTTGACATTCTGATCTCGGGCGTCGGCACCGGCGGAACGATTACAGGCGTGTCGCGATTCATCAAAGAAGAGAAGGGACACGCGCTGACGTCAATCGCTGTGGAACCGGTCGAAAGTCCCGTCCTTTCGGGCGGTCAGCCTGGCAAGCATCGCATCCAGGGTATCGGCGCCGGATTCATCCCGGACATCCTCGATATGACTCTGGTGGATGAAGTCGTGCAGGTATCGAGCGACGAAGCCTTCGAGATGGCCCCGAAACTGGCGATCGAAGAGGGCATCATCGGTGGCATCAGTTGCGGCGCCGCGATTGTCGCCGCCCTTAAAGTCGCCCAGCGACCGGAATCTGCCGGCAAGACAATCGTTGCCATTCTGCCGGACTCCGGTGAACGATACCTTTCGACACCATTGTTCGAATACGCCAAAGAACCGGCATGATTCGGCGCGGGGTCGCTCTGCTTCTTTTCGCCGTTAGCCGGAGAGGCATCCTGTTGTGCAGCCGGTGCTGATCCTCGGAGCCGGAATCAACGGTGCCGCCGTTGCTCGCGATCTTGCGATCAACGGCGTCCCGGTCTGCATTGTCGACACCAACGACATTGCCTTTGGTGCCACCTCGCGTTCGTCACGTTTGATTCACGGTGGACTGCGTTATCTCGAATACCGCGACATCGATCTCGTCCGCGAATCGCTGGACGAACGCGAGCGACTGCTGCGTCTGGCTCCGCAGTTTGTCACACCGCTGCGTTTGTCAATTCCTGTCGCGCAGCGGATGGGAGGCCTTCGCACGGGAGCTGTTCGGTTTTCCGGACTTGCCCGCACGGGAGTCGGTGACTGGCTGCACCCGCGACAGGACCAGCCACGCGGCTTATACGCCGTGCAGTTCGGGCTCAGTCTCTACGACCGGCTGAGTGGGAGCACCGGACTGCCGGGGCATTCGACACACCGTGTGAGCCGATTTTCCGATCGGCCGAAAGTCGATCCTCACAGGTTCCACTGGCTGTGTGAATACTCAGACGCTCAGCTCATCTATCCCGAGCGGTTTGTGCTCGCCCTGCTGCACGACGCACAACAGGCGGCCGCACAAACAGGTCAGTCGTTCGACGTCCTGCCCCGCCATACAGCTCGTTTGAACGACCGGCAAATCGTCGTTCGCAAGCGCGGCATGAATGAGTCCGACGAGGTCGTTCGTGAACTGACGCCCGCACTCATCATCAACGCGACAGGCGCCTGGGGTGACCGCACGCTTGAGATGCTCGGTGTCCGGGAACCTGCGCCAAAGTTGTTCGCTGGAACAAAGGGCAGCCATCTCTTCTCGACGCACGAGCCGCTCAAGAGTGCGTTGGCCGGTCAGGGAATTTATGCCGAAGCGTCGGACGGACGACTGGTGTTTATTCTGCCATGCGCCAGTGGTGTGTTGATCGGTACGACCGACGAACCGTTTGACGATTCACCGGACGACGCAGTCGCTTCTGACACCGAGATCGCATACTTGATCCGGATGGTGAATGAGGTGTTCCCGCAGGTGTCCCTGGAACGGTCACATGTCGAGATGCACCATGCCGGAGTTCGCCCATTGCCCAACGTCGAGACTGAGACCGCTGCCGCAATACCGCGCGGGCATTCGATCGCCGAGACGACGGTCAATGACATCCCGATTCTGACACTCGTCGGAGGCAAACTGACGACCTGCCGCGCTCTGGCGGAAGAAGTGACTGATCGCACTTTGGCCCACTTTGGTCTGTCTCGACACGAATCGACGAGTGATCGTTTTGTGCCGGGAGGTCAGCCAGTCGCGGGAAACAATGAATCGGGACCAGACAGCGCGCGACGCGCGGGAGAGAAATTTGGGCTGAGTCCAGCACAGGCAGAAACGGTCTGGCGTCTGGTGGGGAATCGGTTTGACGAAGTGTTCGATTCGTCGGTTGCGGGTTCGCGAACGTCGATCACGGGCACAGACATCCCGATTGATTTCGTACGCTGGAGCATTCGAAACGAATGGATCACGAATCTTGATGACCTCGTCGAGCGCCGTCTGATGCTGACGTTCGCACCGGCTCTTCACCGCGGCACTCTGGCAGAACTGGCAGCTCTGATGACCGAACAGCGATGCCATGCCACATCTGCAGAAGCCGACGCCGTGGAAAGCACCATTGCCCGGCTCGGTCAGTACTATGGGAAGTCGGTCTTGTCCGACTGACGCGCTTCGGCCAGATTGTCGGTCTCAATAACGTGCTGCCTACAAATGGACGCCGAAATGTCGCTGATTAATACGGACTGGAATCCGACTCAAAAAGACCTGACCGTCTTTTCGATCCTGCTGATCGGCTTCGGCGCAGTCGTCGGCTTCATCGCCGAATACAAAACCGGTTCACTCACGCTGGCGTTGTGGATCGCCGGTATCTGCGCAACGATCGGCGTGGCGGGACTGGCATTCCCGCCGTTCATTCGAGTGGTCTACGTCGTGTGGATGACGGCCGTCAGCCCGATCGGAGTCGTCGTCTCCACCCTGGTTCTGGCACTTACGTTTTACGGAGTCATCTGGCCGATTGGAGCCATCATGCAATTGGGTGGCCGAGATGCGCTCAAGCTGCGACTCGACCGAAACGCGAAGACCTACTGGCAGAAGCGCGAGCAGATAACCGATCCGCGACGCTACTTCCGCCAGTTCTGACCCGAGCAACAAGAGCGGTTACCATTCCCCGTGGCGGGCTTCCAGACACAGCCTCGCTGTGCGAGCGGGCGGAAGACTGGCGCTTCGGCAGAATCGGCTTTCATGTCAGGTCGTCCGGACCAAGGTCCCGCTGGGCCACGTGACGAATAGTGAGCACTTCGACGGTCGAGCCGGTGATGCGGAACAGTGCTCTGTGCGTTGGACGCCGTCCCAGGCAGAACAGCATTTCGCGGAGTTCGAAGGCGAAGATGTGGTCTTCGGCAGCGAGTGGGTAACTCTGTGGCATTTCGCCGATCCCCTTCAGCCGGGCGAGGAAGGTCTCGTACCAGCGAATCGCCTCGTCGCGGGACCGGTTCTCAGCCCACCAGACGGCATTCTCCGAAAGCGCAGCGTACGCTTCCGGCATGATCAGCACGTCGCACTTCATTCCGTCGCACGCGAGTCAAAGCCCAGCTCTTCCCGCAGCCGCCGATCGGTTTCGTCGATCGGTATACCGTGTCCGGCGTCAGCCTGTACCGCTCCCCGCTGGACACTCTCGACATCCTGCACACGACGCAGGGCGTCCATCGCCTGGCGATGTGTCTCACCGTCAACGATCACGTACGTGCGGTTCGTCGTCGGATCGACAACTTCCAGCTCTGTAGATTCTGCGGAGTGGAGAGCGTCTGCCTGTTCCTGGGAGAGTTTCGTAATCATGCGGAAAGATTACCACGGCGGAGGGCCTCCGGAACAGATTGAAGTCATTCCAGGCCGGGACTGATATCTGGAAGTTTCCCCGTGAAACCAGAGCCAGATGCCGCGTGCTGATGCGGAAGAGTGGGGATCGTTAGTCGCCGAGGAAGTCATCCTCGTAGATCAGTTCCAGCACGGTCCGTACGGCCTGCTGGACGATCTTGTCTTCCAGAACCGCGATACCGAGCGGTCGCTGGCGACCATCCGGTTGAGCCCAATTCTGAGAACAACAGGGCAGACCCTCATTGAGGGTTACGGACGCAGGGTGGCACAGGTTGCTCGCAACCTGTGTCGCGAAGCGACAAGAGGCAATCGGCGCAGCCACCAAATCCTCTTGCGGCTGCGCCGCCCCGGTTGCCAGCAACCGCGGCCACCCACATGCTGCCTTGAGATCAACCATCGCCACCCCGCCGAAAGAATGAGCTGCGTCCCGTTTTCTTTTCCGTCCCGTTTTCTTTTCGACCGAAACGCCACCAGCTACTGGCAGAAACGCGAGCAGACCACCGACCCGCGGCGCTACTTCCACCAGTTCTGACCCGAGCAACAAGAGCGGTTACCTTTTCCCGTGGCGGGGGCTTCCAGACACAGCCTCGCTGTGTCCGCACTCAGTTCCAGCACGTGTTGGTTCAGTTATGGAGAAGCGTGTCGGCTTACGGCGGACACATGAAGCTCTGCCAACTGGACGAGATCGTCCGGGAATCGTTTGACAGCAGCAACCTGAGCGGGACGCTTTTCGAAATCCACAGCACGGTCGCTCCAGCGGTCAGAACCTTCTGAGCCACCGTATCCTCACAAGGCCATTTCGGTGATAATTGGCTTGTGGCAGGACGCCAATAGTTCTGGACAGTTTCCCATGTCCTGAGGCAGTATGCAGGGATGCAACAGGAATTAATGAATGCTTAACCGTCAGAAAACCATACTCGAATTTCTGAAAGCCGCCGACAGGACCGTCTTACGAACAGAATTGACCAAATGGTCATTTCTGCTCCGGCATGAATACGGCTCGAACGGGGGCAACGCCTTTTACGACTTTGTCCCGTACCAGCTCGGCCCGTTTTCGTTCTCCCTCTATCAGGAAGTCGGGAAACTCGAAGACAACGGATACGTCCTGCGAGATGGTGACCACGGTTGGAAACTTGATTCTCGTGTGGCCTTCAAAGCCCCGACCGCCTCCGTCCAGCAGGACGTCGCGAGAATCGTCAGAAGATGTGGTCGCTGGAACACCAACAAATTGCTTGATTACGTCTACGACGCATACCCCACATACACAGTCAATAGCGAGCGGAAGAAGCTCGCCAAACGGCCGACCGCCGAACCGGCCGTTTTCACTGCTGGCTACGAAGGTATCTCGGTCGACGCATTCCTGAACGTACTCGTCGAGAATGGAGTGCGACGACTGATCGATGTCAGGCACAACCCGATCGCTCGTCGCTACGGATTTCATCGCAGCACGCTGCAGCGACTGACCGGAAGACTCGACATCGACTACGTCCACGTCCCCGAACTCGGCATTCACTCCGAGTTACGTCAGAACCTTGAAACAATGGACGATCGGAAGGCACTGTTTGACCGCTATGAGGAGTCCACTCTTAGCTCAAATAATGAGGCCCTTCAGCTGGTAGCGACGTTGATGCAGGAAAAGCCTTCTGTGCTCGTCTGTATGGAGGCCGAGGCCATCTGCTGCCATCGTTCCCGAGTTGCTGAACACATCGCCAAACGGACTTCGCTCCCAATTAAGAATCTGTGAAGCAAATGGCCGATACGCTGAGAAAACAAGTTCTGATGACCGTGATGACTTATCCGCATCCTTCAGGCGGATATCAGGAGCTCGTTTGCACAGCCGGTATCACTGAAGACCTCGAATGGGTTCGCCTCTACCCTGTCGACTACCGCTATCGGCCCAGGTCTCAACAGTTTCGTAAGTACCAGTGGATTGACGTTGAGCTGGAGCGTCCCGAACCCGGAAAAGACAACCGGAAGGAAAGTTACCGGCCCAATCTCGACTCGATCCAACTGCGAGGTGAACCACTTTCGCCAGCAAAACAATGGCGAGACCGACGAGAAATCATCGACCAGTTGCCGCATCACACGGTCAACGAGCTCAAGGCTCAGTTTGACATTGATAAGACCTCGCTCGGAATCGTGCGGCCGACACAAGTCATCGATATGGAAATCAGGGCGGTGGAAGACCCCAAGTGGAAACCCGCCTGGCAGAAACTCTTTCAGCAGATGACGATGTTCGGCCCACAACAGAAACCGCTCCGCAAGATTCCTTACACGTTCCACTATCACTTCGAATGCGAAGATTCCGAAAAACCGAGTGTCGCCATGTGCGAAGACTGGGAACTTGGCACGCTATTTCTGCGAGAAGCAGAACGATTGGGCTCTGACGAAGCCGCAGCAGAGAGCGTGAAGAATAAGTTTCTCGGAGAACTGTGCCGCAGCGACAAGGACACACGCTTCTTCATGGGAACTCGCTTCCCCTACAACGTCTGGCTTGTGCTCGGCGTTTTCTGGCCACCAAAAGTTGAACAGCAAAGTCTGTTCTAATCCGGACTTGAAACGGCCTTTTGAAAAGAAAAGGCGACGCGACTCATTGTTTAGCTGCTTTCACCGAGTGCAGTTCGGTCTGGCACGTGGGAGGGGACAACGTCGCGGTGTCTGTTGGCCCAGGACGTGATTTCGGATCTGGAGGGGCACAAAGTCACGGTCACGGTGACCCGATCGAAAACGTCGACTGGAAATGCCTTCTCGATGTCGGATTCACGGGATTCGATTCCTTCAGCTACACGGTCACGAATGGCAATCGAACAAACAGCGGAGTCGCGAATTTCCGTGTGGGCGACTCGACGCCGTGGGGAGTTGTCGAAGCGGTCGATGATCAGTTCCTGTGGACGGGTGGAACTCTGACGGGTGACGTGCTCATCAACGACTGGAGTCGTGACAACTTCGACATCGTGCTGGCGACTGCCGACAGCGTTCCTGGGCTGACGCTCCACGCCGACGGGACATTCGACGTTGCTCCGACGGACGATTGCGCCTTCCTGGCTTCCAGTGGCACATCCTTCTCGTATACCGCAACCGACAGTGAGGGATACATGAACCAACGCACGGCACGTGGCGGAATGTGATTGAGCGAAATGCTCTATTTTCTGCGTTGCTCAAACATCCACGGGACCACGCCGTCTTTGTCTGCATAGAACGGGGTCCATGAGTTGTGTCCGACGCCGGGGTACTCCGTGTACTTGATCTTGCCGCCGGCTTTGCGGATCGCCTCGACCATCCGCTGTGAACGAATTGGCCAAACGACCCGGTCCGCGTCTCCGTGACCCGTCCAGATGGGAATGTCCTTCAAGCGAGCTGCCTTTGATTCGTCACCTCCACCGCAGACAGGGGCGAGGGCCGCGAACAGTTCCGGTCGTCTCATCGCCAGTTCCCACGAACCGAATCCGCCCATTGACAACCCGGTCAGATAAACGCGACTGCGATCCACATGTGGGTTCTTGAGCGATGTTTCCAGAATCGCCATCGCCATCGCCATTTGAGCGTTCGGTTCCTTGTCGAGTGGTTTGAACTCCTTTTCGCCCCACGGCTGATTCATCCACAGTTTGCCGTCGCGACACTGCGGCATGACCAGGAAGCACGGATACTTCGCACGCCATTCGGGTTTGGTCATCTGGACGGGAAAGTGTCGCAGCAGTTTCTTTGGATCGCTGCCGCGTTCGCCGGCACCATGCATGAAGTAAACCAGCGGGTATTTCTTCCCCGGCTCGATTTCCGGGGGATTCAGGACCATGTACCGAAACTCTTCGTTCTTGTACTCACCACCCGTGAAGACGTGAACCCGCTCTTCAAACGTGCCGGCATCATCGGCCACGGCCGTGAAAGAGAGAGCAGCCAGCAGAGCGACGGAGGCCGGAAGCGAACGGCACATATGTTGTGGTCCTTGTGTGTTGATCATTGAACGCGAATTGTCTCGCGGTAAGTCCTACTGAAATGCTGATGCCACGATGTTCGACAGATGCACCAGACGCCAGGGCGCTCGCGACCGGATCGCGGACGTAAACAGCAGGCAGAAGCCGTCGCGTTCCGGATCCATCCAGCACATTGTGCCCGTCGCTCCGGTGTGGCCAAACGTGCGGCGACCGAGCAGATCGCCCCAGCTGCCCTTCGTTCCCGGCTGATTCAATCGCCAGCCCAGGCCCCATGGCTTTGAGCGGCGGTCGCCTTCCGGCACGTCAGGCAGATCGGCCAGTCGATTTGTCGTCATCGCTTCGATGGAAGCGGGTGAGAGCAGTTGCCCATTCTCGGCGGTCCCGCCGTTCAGCATCATCTGGCACAAGATCGCGAAATCTTCCGGTGCACTGAACATGCCGCCCCAGGGAACTCCAAGCTGCTGCCAGTACGGGCTGTTCCAGCCGAAGTCGCTGCCGATTTGGTAATCGGGAATCTCGACACGAACGAGCCGTCGACGGTCGAAGCCCTTCGAGCCAAGACCGGTCGAGTCCATTCCCAGTGGCTTCAGAACCTCGTCGCGGACGAATTCATGAATCGTCTGACCGGAGATCCGCTGCACGATCTCGGCGACAGTCAGCGTACCCATGCTCTGGTAGCTCAGACCCGTGCCGGCCGGAAACAGCGGCATGGCATTGATCGCCCCTTCGATGAATCGAGACAACGGTGCCTTCTGCTTCCGAAGTTCTGCATTGTCCGGCAACATGTCGGGCATGCCGGATGCGTGTGTGAAAAGGTGGATAACAAGCGTGTCTTCTTTGTGATTGGCGGCGAAGTCGGGGATGTATCGCATGACCGGATCGGACAGGTTCAGCAACCCACGTTCGACCAGCTTCATGGCTGCCAGATACACGACCGGCTTCGTAATGGATGCCAGCAGAAACATGCCATCACGGCGAATCGGCTCAGCTCCGGCTTCGGGTCCTTGACGTCCAAAGAACTGCGGCTCGACCATCTTGCCGTGTCGGCTCACAACGATCGACGCGCCGGGTATGGACCGTTCGTCATCGGTCCACTTTCGCATCAGTGCGCTGGCATCTTCGAGGCGTGCAGCGTCGAGTCCAATCTCGGACGGTTTCGCATAGGGCAGTCGGGCCATCGTGTTGTCTCCTGGATGCTCATCACAGGTCAGGTCAACAGGTGGCCGTCATCTTACTGACGTCAACGCGGTTCGTCGTGAGTCCACGGTTGTCGCGGAGTTACTCGGTTCGGCGGCGGTCTCCCGACCCCGCCGGAAACCTGACCGCAGGTCTCCCCGATTGGCCAGACGATTTACGATGCGCCCAGTGGCGCCGGGGAGACCTGCGGTCAATCCGGCGGCGGGGTCAGGAGACCCGCGCCGATCGCGCGTGGTCCCGGCGATATTTCAGCGCGGGGTCACTCGGGCGAGACCGGCTGCCGTGGTAATGAACAGGTCGTTGCCGATCGCTACGCCGGAAAACGTTGCATAGGTCGTGCTCATTCTGAAGCCGTCACGCAAATTGTACATGCGGTATTCGCCGGTCTCGGGATCGACGCGGTAAACCCCGGTACTCCGGAATCTTGCCCATGGGTATCCACCGAACCAGACCTGGCCTTTGTGTTCGGTAACCCAGTTGACTTTGTAGCCGGAAGGCCCCTTCTCGTTGAACCAGGCCGATTTGAAGGGTTCCGCGGCCTTGTCGTCGGCCCCGTAGGGAGCGATCTCCCGTCCGTATTTGGAAATCCAGGCATGTGACTCGCCCGCGAAGACGCGGCTGCCGTAGTTGTTCCGCACTCGAGTCCAGGTCTTCTCGGCCAGGTCGAATTCATAAACTGACGATCGCGTTCCGACCAGCAGTTGCTCACCCTGCACGACCAGGTGTTCTGGTCCCGCCTGCGGCGCGTCCTTGCCGTCCAGCACGGAAACCTGACCGTCGGCGTCAATGAATGCGACTCCGCCCGCGGCGGCCGTACCCAGACCGACGAACACGCCGGATTCGTGTGTTGCCAATGACATGACACGATCGTCGGGCAGGCCCTGCTCGGTGGTCCATTGCTGCCAGTCGTTGCTCGCCAGTGAGCAACGCCAGACGCCGCTTTTTGCCGTGCCGGCCCACAGGGTGCCTTGAGAGACCGCAAGGCTGGTGACTCCGGAGAACTCCTCCGTAAGAGTCTCCCAGGTGTTTCGCCTGGGGTCGAATGCCGCCACTCCGTGCCTCGCACGGTCTCGATAGGCACCGAGGCAATACAACCGGGAACCATCCGTTGCCAGCATTCCGCCGCCTTCGCCGTTTGGTCCCTTGATATAGGTGACGTCCACATCGCGGTCTTCGCGCAGCGGAACGCCGCCGAGTTCCGTGATGTACTGCTTGATTCGACTGTTGTCGTTCAAGCTCCGCACGCGTTCTCCAGCAGAGACGAACAACTCCAACGCCTTGTCGTTCAGCTTTTCGTCCATGTAGCACAGACCGAGTTCAACGGCGTAGCGTCCGTCGGTCAGTGAATTCGGCTGGCTTGGCTTGAACGACTCCAGCAGCTCCAGAGCATCCCGGGACTTGCCACCCTGTCGCAAATACCGAGCCGCGTTGACGCGCAGGTTGTCGCGAGCGTATCGGTCAGTTGCTGACTCGCTGTCGGCCAGACCGTCAGCTCCGACCAGATACCATTTTGCGGCGCCCACGTAGTCCCGAGTCTGCATCGAGATTCCGGCCAAAGAACGTGAGGCGACCTGCCGCAACATTCGGTCGTCTCCATCGACCCAGCGTTGCAGCAGAGGGATCGCCGAGAGTCCTTGTGCCGCATCCTGAGAGGAGCCAAATCCCGAAGCCAGGGCACTGACTCCCATAGCCAGTTCGTACCGATACTTCGCATCCGCGCGCTCCGCTTCCTGAGAAGTTGCTTCAATCACCTGCATGAGCATTGCCGGGTTCCGCAGCCGCGGCAGGTTTCGCGCTATGTGCGACGGTAACCGTGCCCACACGACGTCGCGGTGCTCTTTCGGGATGTTGAGGAACGCATGGAATTCCTGTTCGACTGCCCGCTTCCGCTCACTGTCTGGAACTCGTCCCTTCTGATTATGGAAGCTGACTTCAGCCAGCAGACGCAGTGCGGCGGCGCCGAGCTTTCCATCAGGATCGGACGCGGCGGCTCGACGGAGCAGCTCGTCGGCGCGGTCTGGATTCCAGATGCCCTCGTAGTGGAACGAGTAACAGAACCCGAGTGCATACGCGGCGTCGCCTCGGTCCGGTCGAATGAACAACGTGGACTCCAGCCGATCGATCGACTTCTTCAACAACGCCAGGCCGATTGGTGTATCGGCTCGCACAATCAGTGGCCCGGACGCGCGAATGCGGCCCGGCAATTCGAAACGTCGGTAACTGAAGTCGACCGGGCGGATGCGCTGGAAGCGTTTCAGGTCAGAGGCGACGCGACCAAATAGCGAATCGACTTCGTTCAGTTCCCTCAGCGGGCCAGGAGTCTCGCTGACCTCATCCGTCGAGCTGACCAGGCGGCCGGCGAACAGGTCGACCTGGTGAGCCAGCTGGACCTCCAACTTGTCGGGCGTCGCTTCGAATTCGAAATCTCGCACGGCTTTGTTAGATGCGGCATGCACAAGTTCTGCGGAAACGACGATGCGGAAGACGCCGCCGTCGTTACGTTCATCAATCTCGCCGCGGACGAGGAATGCGGCTGCTCGGTTCGGGAGTGTTTCGGGCAAACGGCTCGCATCGGCCAGGCCGGACTGGATCAGATCCAGTTCGCTCAGCAGTTCCTGCATGCTGGACCGTTGCAGTACCTGGAATCCGCGAGCTGCATCTTTGTTGTCGGCGTCCTTTGCTGCTTCGCTAGCGATGGTGTCGCTCCAGCGGCGCAGTCGCGTGGCAAACATGTCGCGCAGGCCCAGTTCCAGCGGCCTCAGTCGATCGAATCGGCCTTTGCTCTCGAACGGGGCCACGGCCACAGTGATCGGCGGCTTCTCGGGCGCGGCTTCGACGATCGCTAGGTAGCGAGCGATCTGAACTGCGGCTTCGTCCAGACGCGATTCCTCGATCGGCGCGACAGAGACGCCCCGGACGATGCCCGTTAACGACTCGACGATCCGAATCAGTACGCGTAGCGACTCGTCGTCTTTTTCGGGCTTCTGCAGTTCCAGGGAGAGGATCAGGTCTGCCGACGCGATCTTGCCCAATCGCAGCTTTGCGGCGGAATTGCGACTGAGGTCTTTGGTCAGAGCCAGTTCGTGCAGGGCGAGGTCAATCTGCCGACGCTCCACAACCGAGAGCCCGTCCTGCGACGAGACCTCGAGTTCGAGTAGTGTGAGCAGCGCACCGGCGAGGTCGCTTTCCGGCTTTCCGGCCCCGGCATAGACGGCGGCAGTCAGGGCGACTGTTGTGTCTTTGCCGTTTTCTTCCTGGGCGTGTGCCCGCGGCAGACACAGAATTGTTGCCAGCAACGTGATAGTGGTGATTCGTCTGAACACGGCAAGACTCCGAATTGAACAAAACCTTGAAGCTGTAGGCGGATTTCTCCGAAATCCGCACCCGGCAGGTCCCGATTTCGGAGAAATCGGGCTACGGCTCAAGCACCGCCTGCTTCACGGTTTTATTTCTGGAGGACACGTACTAAGTGCTTTCGCGGCTGACCTGTCCCGGTTACTTCTTCTTCTTGACGATCTTCGGGAGCAATCGGCCGGCGATGGTTGCCGCTGCTTCCTGGAGGGCCGTTTTTCCGGCGATCTGCTCGGCCAGGTCCACGGCCACCGAAACCTGACGATCGACCGCCAGCACTTTGCCGGTCGCTCGGTCCAAGGCCTTCACTTCAAGCCGGGCCTTCACGGAAATCAAATTGCCGTGCCGCGAGGCAAACTGGCTGAAGCCTTCACCGATCAGCAGCACGTCGGCCGCATTGCGGTTGCCTTCTTTGCGGTCGATCACTTCAAAGCCCAGCTCTGTGCAGATCAGGGCCAGCTCGGTCTGGGCGGCCGGGTCGATTGTGGTCTGGCCAACATGTCGCTCGGGAATGTCGATCCACACGGTCGGCCGGTCGCCTTTGCCCAGGTCTTCGGCAATGGCACCGACGCGGTCTTCATGCGTCACTGGCTCTGCCACCAGCTTCTTCGCCTGTTCGGAAATCGTGGTGGCCACGTCCTCGGCGAGCGATTCCACCAGGCCGTCGAGGTCATCGTCGACTTTACCTTTGGCGGATGCACCCAGCACGCGACTGGTTTCTGTGCCAATGATCTTCGCGACCAGGTACAGCTTGTCACCGACAACCAGCACCGATCCGGTCACAATGATCTTCGCTCCGGTCAGATAACCAACCTGAGTTGCCTGGGCCGGATTCACCAGCCCGGACAGGTTCAATTCTTGCTCATCAAACAGCTTCTTGATGTCTTCTCGCTCGACGAGATAGATGTCTGGATTCACGACGAGCTGAGCGAACAGCAGATCGGTAACCTGGCCACCCAGCTCGGCGGTATCCCGTCCACGTTCCTGGAACGGGAGGATCGCGACCGGATACACGGCGCGTTCGTCGTCGTCCTTTTTCTTGCCCTGAGCCGGCAGGACAGAGCCAGTCAGCAGGACAATCGCCAGAGCGGCACACACACAGCGACAACGATTCAACGGGGTCATCAGTCAGTCTCCTGTTCGGGATTGAGTTTGAGTTGTTGTGTTATCCAGCGACTCCAGCAGCCGCATCAGCAGGAATCGCGGCGTGGGGCCGTTTTTCCAATGTTCCATCACAGTGAACCCACACATCACCAGCACGCCCTTGCTCTGCGGAAACCGCACTTCGAGCCAGGGCCATCCACGCGCTTCATCCGTCACTGACAACTCGATGCGACCGCGACGGCTTTCCAGCAGCAGGCCACGCGACGGAACGACATTGTCTGTTCCCGGCCAGGCCTGAGTATCCAGTCGTTTATCCAGTTCAGTGATGATCTGGTGCCGAGCAAATCGCAAACCGCCAGGGGCCATTCCATCTGCACCCGGCAGCGGCAGGGCACCATCGGCAGGCGCCAGCAGGACAACTCTTCGACCGCCCGCAGCGGCATTGAGTACGCTGTCCGCGAGACTTCGATTTCGCACCAGAGACGCGCCTTCGCCGATGATCAGCACGCCCTGCTGTTTCGGATCGTTCACAGATACCGCGTTTCGAATCGAGCGATAGGGAAGTTCCAGATCGTCAAACTGATCTGCCGTATTCCCATTCGGGTCGAACAGTTCGATATCGAGCTGAGTTGCCCATTCCGACTTTCCGGCCAGCGGGTTACGAGGAAACAACCACAGAGTGCGTTCCAGTGATGCGGCGGCTTCGTTGCTGCCGCGCGGCACGAATTCGGTGGTTACCGTGGTTTTGAAGATGACGCCTTCACGTAGCTCAGGCGGTCGCAGAGTGAATTCCGCAGTCGAGCTGACACCGCCGGCGCCGGCCCGCTTCACTTCCACTTCGCCTCGGGCCAGTGTTCGCTGATTGGCCGAATGCGACCAATGGATCGTTCCCTCGGGAGCACGATCAGCAATCACTCGCATACCGATGCGCGTGTCGTCACCGGCAAATGCCGTCGACCAGTTTTCGATGGGTGCGATGTGCGTCTCCGCGGAGACAGTCGAGTGCTCTGCGGCCAGCAATGCGGCAGCAGTCATTGCAAGTAGTAATGGGATGGGATGATTCATCAGCTCACCTTTCCGTCAAGAACTGCGACGGTCTGGAAAACGCGGTACTCCGTTCCCTTGTCGCGACCGGTGAGAATCTGAACGGGCTGGCGATCCTGATGAATTCCTGATGTTGTGCCGTGGAACTGATCACGTCCCGCCATCTGCAATTCGGAGTCGATCGCGATCAGGCCGTCTGGCAACTGATAAGTCCACAGTCGCAATTCATTTCCATCCGCGTTACGCGGGGCGACTCGAACGACTTCCTCACTGCGTGAGACAACGTCGAGTGCCCAGGCAAGCTGCCAGTCCGCGCTTCCCTGCGGGCGACGCTCCACAACCACTCGCACGGCCAGGCGAGTCGCATCCGACGGTAATTGTTCCACGTCTCCGGCCGCCGATCGATCCAGCCCGAATTCGACTCGGTCGCCAGTCTCAGCCAGCCAGGCGAGCTGGCTGTCAAACATGTTCTCCATTTCTGCCAGCAGCACTTCCTTGTTCTGAATCTGCTCGTCACGAAGCCACGCATAATCGGGCGGCAGGTCACTTTCCGACACACTGCCGTGGTCCTGGAGAGCAAACCAGAAGACACCCACTGAAACCAGCAGCATCATGGCGGACCCGACGGCAAATCCGACCGCCCAGCGATCCGGCCGCCAGCCACGTCGGTGCGGGTAACCCAGCTCAGCCTGCCCCGCCGGGCTTCCAGACAGTTGCGTCGCATGGCCGTTGAGTCGCGTTTCGTCGGACGGGGACTCAAGCAGCTCACTGACAATGCGGGTGTGCAGATCGTCCAGTCCATCTGGTGCAGCGGACTGGTCGGCCCACTGACCAAGCAGAGCGTCGAGCTGCTCGTCGTCGTGGTTTGTTGTCATGACAGATGCTCCGCGAGGAGTTGTTTCAGTTGCCGGCGTGCCTCGTGAACCCGCCAGTACATTGTGTCGGTGGAACAGCCTTCGATTTCCGCCGCGTGACTGGCCGGCTGCTCCTGCAGACAGACCAGCACGATTGCCGCTCGTAACTGTGGTGACAGACTGGCCAGAGCCGTCTGCACTTCCGCCGTCAATTCCGCCTGCATCACCGCCCCGTCCGGAGCGGCCAGCGACACAGCCGATCCTTCGGGTAGTTCGTCATGAAACTGCACGCGGGAACGTCCGCGACGTTTCAAATACGTGCGAACGGTGTTCATCGCGACCTGATACAACCAGGTGGAAAATTCCGACCGTCCCTCGAACCGTTCGATGCCACGAACGACTCGCAGGAAAATGTCCTGAGTCACGTCGTCCGCCGCTGAATGGTCCAGCAGCATTTGAAAGACCACACCCCGAATCCGACTCAAATGCCGCTGCAGGAGTTCTTCGAGAAGATCACTGCGGCCGCTGTCGCGAAACTGCTCGATCAGGTGCTGGTCAGAGTGACTCAAAACTGCCTCGCGACTTTCGAACGTGTCTGGTGGCGGGTTTAGACCGCGGCGAACCGCAATTCCTGGACGGAATCTGTCTGCCTGTTGAAGAATGGCCGTGTGATCTAAAACGTGTCTGTGTCCCGTCTTAGATTCTTCCGTCGGCAGGGATGCGCGCCGTACGCGCGCGTCGTAGGATGGGCACTCCTGCCCGTCCGTCATTCCGGGACGGGCAGGAGTGCCCATCCTACTTTTGTTTGCGGCTCTG
The DNA here is from genome assembly GCA_963579025.1 of Planctomycetota bacterium. Classification (GTDB taxonomy): domain Bacteria; phylum Planctomycetota; class Planctomycetia; order Planctomycetales; family Planctomycetaceae; genus CAUZFZ01. The sequence goes on from CAUZFZ010000008.1 coordinate 113,933, forward strand.
CCGCTTTCGGCAACTCGCAGAAAATGAACGACCGGCTCGTTCTGCTGGCTCGCGACTTGATGCCGGACTGCGGATAAGACTGCAGGACAGCGAAGGAGACAACAGCATGACAGACAGCCGATTTGTGGTGATCACTGGAGCAACACGCGGGCTCGGTCGGGCCATGGTGTCGCGGTTGATTGAAGCTGGTCACACCGTTGCTGGTTGCGGACGGTCGCAGGAAGCTGTCGACGAAATCGCGGCGGCATCTGGTCACAAGCACCAATTTGACGTCGTCGATGTGGCCGACGACGGGCAGGTCGGCAACTGGGCCAGTTCGGTCATCAGCCAGTTCGGGCCGCCGGACCTGCTGGTGAATAATGCTGCGTCCATCAATGCCAACGCGAATCTTTGGGACGTGCCCGCTGAGGAGTTTGACTCGGTCATCGACATCAACATCAAGGGCGTGGCCAATGTGATCCGCCACTTCGTCCCGGCGATGATCGATCGCGGCTCGGGGATCATCGTCAATTTCAGCTCCGGCTGGGGCCGATCGGCGTCGGCGGAGGTCGCTCCGTACTGCGCGACGAAGTGGGCCATCGAAGGAATGACGCAGGCGATGGCTCAGGAATTGCCGCCCGGCATGGCAGCCGTGCCACTGAATCCGGGGATCATCAACACCGACATGTTGCAGAGCTGCTTCGGCTCGTCGGCCGATCACTATCCGGACGCAGACGCCTGGAGCCGCTTTGCTGTGCCGTACATCCTGTCGATCCGCCCGTTTCAGAACGGCGAACCGTTGAGTGTGACGCCGTAGCCGCACTCAGCGTCTGATCGAAAACCCTTCAGGAACGTCGGTTGCCGCATCCAGCGGCTGCTCGTCAGCGAGTGTGATGTTTCCGTCGAACGCATCGAGGATGGCCGCGAGAAATGTTCTGACCTGGCCGGCTTCGCCAGCCACGATCAGTTCGACTGTTCCGTCCGCCAGGTTGCGGACTGAACCCGAAACAGGAAAACGGCGTGCGATGCGGTTTGTCGTGTAACGAAAGCCCACGCCCTGCACTCGTCCGTGGTAGACCACGCGTATTTCAATTCGTTCGTCACTCATAAGCGTCTCGTCGATTCTCATAAGACTTCGAAGGTGCATAAACTACCGCCGCTGCAGCGTGTGGAGGAACGCTATTCGACCATGATGGAGTCGGTCGGTGAATTCGCGTCTGTCACTAATGCCTGAACACGGTTCGCCGGCACTGGACTTTGTGCTGCCGCCGTCGTGTACGTTTTGCCGAGCGAACCTGAATCCCGCCGGACGACAGCGATATCCCGAAATCTGGCTGTGCGACGCGTGCCGCTTCGACATGGTGAATGACGAACGCGATCCTTGTCAGCGATGCGGGATGCCGGTCGGACCGTATGCACGGACCGACGAGTGCCTCGCCTGCCGAACGCGACAGTTCCGCTTCAAACAGGTCGTTCGACTGGGCGTGTATGAGGGAGAGTTGCGACGAGCCGTCATTCGAGGCAAGGGACGCGGATCGGAGGCGCTCGCGGAATCGCTCGCGGCCCTGCTGTGGCAAAACCAGGAAGCAGAGCTACGGTCCCTGAATGTCGATTTCGTCGTGCCCGTACCTCAGCACTGGACTCAGTGGTTTACGCGACCACACCATCAGGCCCGCACGATTGCTCAGATTCTGGCCGAATGCCTGGGCGTTCCCGTGCGGGACCGGTTAGTGACGAAAGTACGGATGACGCGAGATCAGTCTTCACTGCACCGATCGAAACGACTCCAGAATCTGGACAAGGCATTCGCGGTGACACGCGACGTTGACCTGGAACGTCAAAACGTGCTGGTCGTCGATGACATCCTGACGACGGGCACAACTGCCAATGAGGTCACTCGAGCGTTGCGCAACGCTCACGCCGGTCGCGTTGGGGTGGCCCTGCTTGCAGTCGTGCCACGTCCAGGTAATTGTTGACGTTCTGCGTCCCGCTCCCATTGCTCTGGAGAAGCAACATGTCCAACCGGCAAACCCGTCGCTCATTTCTGAAGACGTCCGCTCTGGCTGGATTCGGAGTGCCGTTGATCCAGTCCGGCGCACTGGCCAGTTCGAACGAACGATTGTCGGTGGCATCGATTGGAGTCGGCGGTAAGGGCTGGTCTGATCTCAACAATGTGGCGGCGAGTCCGCATGTGACGGTCAAGGCCCTGTGCGATATCGACTCGGGGCCGAACCACCTGGGACGTGCCGCGGAGAAGTTTCCCGGTGCAACGCTCTACCGAGACTGGCGCGTGCTGCTGGACAAGGAAAAGGTCGACGCGGTCATCGTTTCGACGCCGGACCACATGCATGCTCTCATCGCGCTGAATGCCATGCGCCGCGGCCGGCACGTGTATTGCCAGAAGCCGCTGACTCACACGATCAAAGAAGCCCGCATGATGACGCAGACCGCCGAGTCGCGTGGGCTGGTGACTCAGATGGGGAATCAGATTCAGGCGTATGCCGAGTATCGGACTGCGGTCAAGCTTGTCTACGAAGGAGCGATTGGCAAAGTGAATCGTGTGTACTCATGGCAGGCCGGCACACCAACGTGGCCACGCGCGATTGATCGACCGGCGGGAAGTGATCCCGTCCCGAAAACGCTGATGTGGAACAACTGGCTGGGTGTCGCTCCGGAGCGACCGTACAAAGCCAGTATCTACCATCCTTTCAACTGGCGCGGATGGCAGGATTTCAGTAATGGGCAACTGGGTGATTTTGGCTGCCACATTCTGGACCCCGTGTTCATGGCGCTGAAGCTGACCGCTCCGACTTCGCTGACGGCCCAGGCACCAGAGATTAACTCCGAAACGTGGACGGAATCGGTTCGAGTCGATTATGTGTTTCCCGGAACCGATATGACCGCGGGCGATGAGCTGAAGCTGACGTGGATTGACGGTCCGGGTCATAAGCCAGCCGAGGAACTCAAGGAGATCATTGATCCATCAAAACTGCCCGGTTCCGGTTCAATGTTGGTGGGAGCAAAAGGCTCGCTGCTGATTCCACACGTGGGGGCACCAAAGCTGCTTCCAGAAGAGAAGTTCGTCGACCATCGCGTTCCGGAACTGGAACGGTTGAGTCACTACGTCCTGTGGGCCGATGCCTGCCGCGGCGAAGGTAAGACGAAGTCCAATTTCAGTTACGCCGGTCGCCTGACAGAAACCGTACTGTTGGGCACGATCGCACTGCGACTGCCCGGATCGGCTCTAACGTGGGATGCGAAATCGATGACCATCTCGGGGCACGAGCGGGCAGCGGGAATGCTGAGCAAGGACTACCGTAAGGGCTGGGACCTTGACGGCTGATGCCCGGCCTTTTCAAGGTGACATTTTTCGTCCGTAGGATGGGCACTCCTGCCCGTCCATCAGCCGTCGGGACGGGCAAGAGTGCCCCTCCTACGACGCAATTGGCCGAAACGGCCTGGTTCGCGTCAACTCGGACGTCGGGGCTTTCCGAACAATTCGGACGACACCGTCTTGCACCGACGTGCATCTCATGCCATTCCACTGCCGTGTGAGAAACCGGCTGGTGGGACCGTGACGGGATCCTGTGCCACAACGGTTTGGCAGTAACTCGGAAGTGTTGCCTGGTCGCATCGTGTCGCTACAGCTCAACCGACCCGATTCTCTTTGCTTCGCGTTTTCAGCCCGGCCTACGATGGCCTGCTCTGAGAACCTGCAACCTTTGAGTCGGACTCGAATCATGCGATTAACACCCTGGCTGACATCCCTGTCCCGTCGTCTGGCTTCGCGACGGTCTCACGGTATTGAGAATCTGGAAAACCGTATTGTTCTGTCTGTCAATGCCTCGGTGAATTCCGGGATCTTGAACATCATGATGGACGGCAATGAAGACGTCCGGGTCAGCACGGTGGGATTGAGTCTGCGGGTCGACTTCGATCAGAAGGATGGGCTCGGTTTCCAGGAATTCGCGGCTGTCTCAAGCGAACTCGCCTCGTCCATTGTTCAGATTGATGTCGATGCCGGTGACGGGAACAGTTCGATCGACCTTTCTACGGTTATGGCAGCGACGTTCGGAGCGCTGACGAATGTCAATGTTGACGCCGGTGACGGGAGTGACGTGGTCCTGGGGCCTTCCAACGTGGGCGCGAACATCATGGGTGGTGACGGCGCCGACACGCTGACCGGTGGCTCTGGCGCGGACACGATCGACGGTGGCGACGGTGCGGACCTCGTTAACGGCATGGGTGGCGACGACAGCCTTACCGGCGAAGACGGTGCCGACACTGTCAACGGCTCGTCTGGTGACGACACGCTGGATGGCGGAAATGGCGCGGACTCGATCGACGGTGGCCTGGGTGACGACATCATCGCCGGTGGCAGTAGCGCGGATTCGATTGATGGTGGTGCGGGCAACGATTCCATCGAAGGTGGTTCCGGCGCCGACACGATGCTTGGAGGAGTCGGTGATGATACGTTGAATGGAGGCAGCAGTGGCGACTCGATCGACGCTGGTGACGGCAATGATCAGGTCGATGGCGGCACGGGCAATGACAGCATCGACGGGAATCTGGGCAATGACCAGATCAACGGAAACAACGGCAACGACACCATTCTGGGTGGCACGGGCGACGATAGTATCGACGGCGAACTGGACGACGATCTGATCCGCGGTGGGGACGGTCAGGATACGTTGTTCGGTGGTGGTGGTAACGACGCCGTGGGTGGCGACGCGGATAACGACTCGATTCGCGGCAACTCGGGCAATGACACGCTGCTTGCTGGAACGGGATTCGACGTCATCGATGGGGGCAGCGGAAACGACCGAATCGATGCACGCGAGGCGTTGCTGTCGATCAGCAATTCGACTGTGTTTGAAGGCAACAACGGCAACCGGCAGATGTTGTTTACGGTCACGCTGACCGGAACAATCCTGGATCCTGTGACCGTCAGCTTCGCCACACGTCCAGGGACTGGCGCGGCTGCCGCGCAGGAGAATGTCGACTACGTGGGACGCACAGGCCAGTTGATGTTCACCGTTGGCGACACGTCGAAAACCATTTCGATTTCCGTGATCGGCGACCTGATTGACGAAATCAACGGGGAGAATTTCTTCGTCGATCTTTCAAACCCCATCGGTGCGGCCATTCTTGACGCGAACGGTGAAGGTCGGATTATCGATGAGGACCCGACCCCTGCCGGCAACCCACCTCCCGGAACCAACACGACGCCGTTGTTCCCGGACCCGCTGCCGGTGGTCAATCTCGAGTCCGATACGCTGCGAGGGGACGAAGGCAATGACACCATTCTTGCCGGCACCAGCAACGACACTCTGGAAGGCAACGATGGCAACGACTCGCTTTCCGGGGGTGGTGGCGATGATCTGCTGCACGGTGGCATGGGCAACGACACCCTGCGGGGGGGCGACGGACAGGACACATTGAACGGCCAGAACGGTAACGATGTGTCCGACGGCGGAGCGGATAACGACACGCTGGTCTGGGGCGGCAACGCATCCGGCAACGACACGCTGTCCAGCACGGAAGGGTTCGACACCGTCGTCGTGCTGGGTACGGACGCGGACAACACCTACACGGTCGGCTCGCTGGGAAGTAGCCTGCAGATTACTGAAGGCGGCGACACGTTGACGGTCGGCAGTTCCGTCCCCCGCACGCAGATCAATGCCGGACTGGGTAATGACACGATTACCATCGGCACGCTGACAGGCGACGCCGGTAGTATCCTTGAAGTCAACGGTGAAGCCGGTACCGACACGATCACTGCCAGCGGTTCGACGATCAGCGGCTATTTCGTACAACTGAATGGTGGCGACGACGACGACACGATCACAGGATCGCAGTCGAACGACGTCATCTTCGGTGGCGATGGCGCCGATGTGATCGGGGGATCCGGTGGCAACGACATCGTGCTTGGTGGCCTGGGCAACGACACGATCAGCGGCCAGAACGGAGCCGATCGTCTGAACGGAGGCGACGGCAATGACAACATCGATGGCGGCACAGGCAAAGACACAATGGATGGTGGGATTGGCAACGACCGCATCTTCGGAAGGCAGGGATCCGATCGAATCTTCGGCGGCGACGGCAACGACACTCTCAATGGCATGGGCGGCAACGATTCGATCGAGGGTGGTAACGGAAACGATCGGATCTTCGGTGGTGCGATGAAGGACACTCTGCGCGGCGGCGCCGGGGACGATTCGATCAAGGGACAGTCCGGACGCGACGTCCTCTTTGGTGGAGACGGTGATGACACCCTGCGAGGAAACGGTGGCCGCGACACGATCATCGCCGGTGACGGCGACGACCGAATCGACGGTGGCGGCGCACAGGATCTGATCAACGGTGGTGATGGTAATGATCGGATCAATGGCCGGTCCGGCAACGACACCATTGTCGGTGGTGATGGTGACGATCAAATCTTCGCCGGTGGCGGTGCCGACATCGCGCTGGGCGAAGACGGCGACGATACCGTTTCTGGCAACGGCGGTGCTGACACGATCGCTGGTGGCGATGGAGCCAATCTGGTCTTCGGCAGCGCCACCGAGATTGACGAGCTGTTTACACTCGATGCCGAAACGCTCGCGAAACTGAATATGGTCTAACCGGAGGTCTGCCGGACCAGCCACCAGAAAACCAGGTGCGTCATTTTGACACGCGAACTGATCTGGACATGCCGTCGGTTTTCATGTCACTCTTCGCAGTTGTACAAGCGAATCGAGACGGAATTCGCCGGACTGCGAGCGCCCGAACGATGAGTTGTGAGCGATTGCGGCGCCGCTCGTGACAGGCACGGAAGACTACTGCTGACAGCCTGCTGCACAGGTAGTCCGGGTAACCATTTTTTCCAGGCGAAGTGATCGGTCGCTGGAAGTGGTGTCCCGACTTGGGTTGTGGCAAGTCGGCCACGCCGGGCTGTCGTTGACATGCTGTGAAAGGAAACCAGCAATGCCTTCACCCCTGCGGGTGCTGCTCGTGGCGGAAGAATCCGCCGGACTGCAGACACTGAACAAGCTTTTAACCGGGCCCCATGAACTTGTTGGAGTTCTGGCTTCACCGACGCATCAGTCGAAGTCGGCGACGGTCTGGAATGTCGCACAGAAGCATGGCATCACCGTCTGGCCGGCGGAGCATGTTCGTGACCCGGCATTTGCGGAACAGATCACCGAACGACACGTCGACCTGCTGCTGAATGTGCATTCGCTGTACGTGATCAAGGGCCCGCTCATCGCCGCCTGTCGCATCGGTGCCTACAACATGCACCCCGGCCCGTTGCCCCATTATGCCGGGCTGAACGTTCCGAGCTGGGCGATCTACAACGGCGAGACCCAGCATGCCGTAACGATTCATGAGATGACTCCCGAAATCGACGCGGGCACAATTGCATACGAGTCCCGTATGCCGATTGAACCCACAGAGACCGGGTTCTCGCTGATGGCAAAGTGCATCCGCGCCGGTGTTCCGTTGATCGAGCAGTTGCTCGAAGCGGCTGCCCAGGGAGCGGACGCCATCCCGAGGATTCCCCAGGACTTCTCACGTCGGCGATACTTCGGACGCAAGGCACCGAACGCTGGCCAGATCGAGTGGGACTGGGCGGCGGCGGATGTCGTGAACCATGTGCGGGCCGGTGACTATGCCCCGTTCGTTTCTCCCTGGGGTTTCCCCGAAACTCGTCTGGGAGCCAATGTTATTGGCATCGTGAAGGCGGAACGCACAGGCCAGCCCCACGATGGGATGTCGCCGGGGACGGTTGGTGAGTCGACTGATCGCGGCATATTCGTTGCGGCAGCGGACGAGTGGGTGCTGGTTCGCAAAGTCCGCATGGATGATCGCAACCGCAACGCGGCCGACGTGCTGACACCCGGTCAGCTTCTGCGCGCCGCCGCTCCGGCGATGATTCCGAGCTGACCCTTTCGCGGACTACTGTGTCTGTGCCGAGGGCCAGAGGACTCGCCCTGGGACCCGGTTCTGGATCTTCCACACCGTCTTTCCCGCCGTGACGTACAGCGTCTTCAGGTCGGGTCCTCCGAAGCAGCAGTTGGTGATCATGTCTTCGGCGACGGGGATCAGGCCCAGAAACTGGCCCTTCTTCGAAAAGACATAGACGCCAGCTTTGTTGTCCGTCGTTTGATTCGTGTAAGGCCGGTCGGCACCCGCGGCGACATAAATATTGTCATCCGAATCGATGCACATTCCGTCGCCACCGCGTCCGGCTCCGAAGTCGTGAATCTCGTTCTGTTTTCCGCTGGGCAGTCCGTCCGAATCCAGCTCGAACGAGAACACTTTGCGGACCGGCTTGAGCGGTTGATTGTCGACGACGAACAACGTTCGGTTGTCGGCCGAAATTGCGATCCCGTTCGGTCGCGCGATGCGGTCCGGACCCAGGACACGCGTCAGATCGCTGCCGTCCGGGTTGACGCGGTAAACAGCCTCGGCACTTTGTTGAAGACCGTCGCGGTCGGGACCATAGTACGGGTCCGTGAAGTAGATGCGTCCCCCATTGTCGATGCACAGATCGTTCGGGCTGTTGAACCGTCCGCCCTTGTATCGATCCACGATCACCGTCCGCTTTTTCGAGACGGCATCAATGCGTGTGATCCGGCGACCGCCCAGGCCACCCTTCTCGTTGCCTTCGCACACGATGAGATGGCCGTGCGCATCGAAGACCAGTCCATTAGCACGACCGCTGGGACGCAGAAAAGTGTCGGCCATCTCCGCTCCGGGAGCCAATCGCATGATCCGATTGTTGGCGATGTCGGTGAAGTAGACACTGCCATCCGCGTGGTAAGCGGGACCTTCGGTGAAAACGAGCTCCGTGGCTGGTTCCAGTCGCTGGCCCGCAACCACATCCGGCAGGTCGGCCGACGATGCCTGTTCCGTGCAAACGAGACAGAGAACTCCTGCGCTTACGAATCCCTGGATGGCGGTCTTCACTGAACTGCTCCTGACTTGCTGATTTATGGATTGGTGGTTTCTCATGCGTCCGCGGTTACGGCAGCCTGCTCGCCTGAGTCACCCTGGTGTATGGTCCAGAACGTGCTGTGCCGTTCGGTCGCTGACAGCGTCGGAGCTTACTCCGCACGTCATCGTCAAAGAAGCCGATCGAGCCCGGTGCTCGGCCGGGCGTGCGACATTCCCGATCAATGGCCTTGCGGACAACCGGAGTCCTTCCGCCTGGACGTCAGCGAAGCTATGAATCGTGCTGAAGAGACGGCACGAAGCCCCAGAAACGGAAGAGAGACACCCGAATGCCAGCCGCTGCTTACATTGTCTGCGCGCAGAGCGTTTCACGCGATGAGACGAACAACCTGGTCAGTTTGAATTCGGTCATCGAACGGATGGTCATCCGGATCGACCCGAAGCACAAAAAGCCGAAGAAGAAGAAAGCCGACGGTCCGGTGCTGATTCCGGCTCCGCTGAAGGGCATCGCGGTGTGGAGTCGGGAAGACGCCGACAAGGACAGCGAGTTCGAGTCCGAAGTTCTCGTTCGCACGCCCGATGGCGAAGAGTCCGTCATGGCGACCACCACATTCAGCTTTGGTGACGGACAGAATCTGCAGCGCATCTTCCTGAACTTCGCCGGTATCCCGTGGATGAACTCGTCCGGCGTGCTGGTCGTCGAGAACCGCGTGCGGAAGGCCGGTAACAAGCGGTGGAAGTCGCAGAGTTACCCGATACTGGTGGATATGGCGAAGTCGTAGTGTGATTCACGTTTCGTCTCGCACCACAGCTCTCGCGCCACAGCCCTGCATCCTCCAATCTTAATCTTAATCCTACTCGTAATCTTAATCTGAACGAGACTGCTGAGGACGGATCTCGGCGCACGCTATGCCGGTGCAGTACGTTCCGACCAACATCGCCTGCTCTGTCGGGATTAAGATTAAGAGTAGGATTAAGATTAAGAGGCTGGATGTCGGCACTCAGCGCATGGGTGCGGCTTCTCCGGAAGGCGCCGTCTCTATCGTCCTGACTCCGCCAGCATCTGCTTCACGCAGATGCTCCAGCAGAATGCGACGAAGTTCGAGAATCGTGAGCGGATGGCGATGCGCGTCTGTGTGCGTCGCCTGGACGATGATCTCGGACTCGACATCCTCCCGGTGGGCGCTGGCGAACGAAACCAGCCCGTCCCCTTCCTCGCGTCCGGACACACTCGATAGACCGTCGGGGTCTGTCATGCCGACGATATTGTGATAGCGAATTCCATGGGCATTGGGAGCGTCCGCGAGGACCTGCAGGATTTCTGAGTTCGGGGCCAGCGAGTCGAGGCTTGTGATTGGCACACTGCGGGCATGGCGGAACACCTTGCCATCGTCTGTCAGCAATTCCTGAGCCGCCGCCCGGCTGCGTTCCGGAAGCGTGACGACGCGACGCAACAGGTCCCGAAATACGGGAGTCTCTTCGCCGCTGCCTCGATGCGGACTCGCAATCGTGACGACACGACGAACTTCAGGGACCGGTTGGAAATACCATGCGCGTTCAAACTGTTCGCGCGCGGCTGAATCGATGCCCGCCTGACCAAAGTCGACATCGCTGACAGCATTCCAGTACTCGTCGCCACCTTCCAGAGTGACCAGTCGTGAGATCAGGCCGCCCATGCTGTGCCCCACGACCACTATCTGATCGAGTGCCGTCTGTTTCCTGGACGGGTCGAGCACACGACGCATGGCCGCCAGCTCCTCACGCAGGTCGGCGGCCGATTCCCAGAATGATTCGCCAGTCGGATACAGATAGAACCAAAACTGATAGCGATCGCGAAGCTCCGGCATGCTGCGCAGGTCGTTGAGTGCTTCCATCCACGTCATGGGACTCGAGAGCAGGCCATGCACCATCAGCACCGGGATCTTCCCCGGCTGGTAGGGCTGAAGCATGTACAGCCCGGCGATCTGCTCGGCCCGGTCCGGCCGCAGAAACCCATAGGTATCGAGTTTCTGCAACTCAGGATTCTGAAGGTAGTAAGCCAGCGGTGTCGTGATGTCGCTTTCAAGCGGAATGCGGCGATCGGCGATCTTCAGTTCAGATTTTTCGAGTGGATCGTAGAGCTCCAGAACTGCCGCGTCGGGCTCACCCTCCACGACTGATGGTGTCCAGCGAAGAAATGCCGTGACGGGAAAACTCAAGCCCCGTGGGTAATAGCCATCGCGATCGGTGGCGCCGTCAGGGTCGCGCCGCACAGCGATCAACGGCACACCCAGACCGAATGTGCGGTAACGGTTCGGGAGTCCGACGACGCGATAGTCCGCGACGAACTCGAAGCGGTCGAGGTCTCCTTCCTGCCACTGAAAACTCTGTGCCGCGCATGTGAATCGGATCGGGCCCTGGCAGGTGTTGATCGTCGCTTCGCTGCCAGGCTTCAGAACACCCGCCTGTTGGGCCGTACGCAGACACCGCTCCAGCGCTGAGTTGTAAAGGTCACACACACCTCGGAACTGCGGATCCCAGGCACTTCGTCGGCCGTCGAAATCCGGTGCGAACAGGTACAGGTACGCGTATGCCAGGCAGCCGACATACCGCTCGATGGCCCGTCGTTTGTTAAGCAGTTCGGAACGTCGTCCGGCCGAGTAATTCAGCTCGGCCAGAGCATACGCCAGTTCGAGATCCGGCTCGCGACGATACACGTCGGCGAGCGCGTTGATGACGTCGTCGGAATCCGGCTTTCCCAACCGGACCAGATCGTATCTGCGCAGCACTTGCAGACTGCGTTCGTCCGGCTCGTCGGGGCCGGCCAGAGCGGCCTGCAGCTTCTGCGGGCGCCAGCGGTGGTGTTCCAGTTCAATGTACTTCTGAGGAAAACACCCGGCAGTCATGCAGCACAGTGCAATCAACAGTGCCGCCGTGTTAATGCAGGACGGTCTGCCGATGCGAAACCGGTTGAGAATGTGATCCATCACGGGAAACAGACGCGTTGACGACAGGTGGGGAGTCGGCCGCAGGAAACGCTGCCGGGCGGGGTCACGGAAATTGACCCATTACCCGTATCGCGTCAACGCGGAGTTCCCCGGCTGAACGGCCACATTCGATCGGGCTCGCGGGCTCGCCGGCTGATCTTGTCGGACTGACGATGCCTGCGCAACAATCGCGAATACGACCCAACTATCTGAAAAAGGTATGACTGTGACAGCGGCATCGGGACTTCGATTCGAAGGGACTGCGTTCTGGGTGCGACATCGACACCGGGAATACGGTCCGTTCGATTACGAGTGGTCGCGGGATCTGGGAGGCGTGGAGCTGATCTACGGTCGCGAGAAGTTCGGCGAGTTCTGCAGCGCAGACGAGATTTACGCGGACCTCAAGGAATTCCATCTTCCGATGCGGGTCGTTGAGGTGACGTCGATCGTCTGTGGCTCGATCGTGTTTGGAATTCTGAACGGTTTGAGCAGCCACCAGAAACGGGAAGTCATCAGCGACCATCTGGTAAACAACGGTCTGAACCGCTTCGCCGACAACATCGAGGGGTGGCGTGACGCGTGAATGACCGGCGCGTCCCGTCAGCGCTAAGACGTGCGATCTTCACCTCGCCGACGGCGCTGACGCCGGTCGATGCCGCTGCGTCGCTCGATTGCGATTGGCTCGTCCGCCTTCCGGCGATCCTCCCGACGGCCAGAGTCACTGTCCCGTTTTTCAATCAGATGCTGCAGTTCGCGAGGCAATGGAATGCGATCGGCCATGGCGGGCACTCGTGGTGTCATGAATCGCGCGAGCGTTCAACCGGAAACAGCTCACTCGTTCAAACCGTAGTACCACGGGTCGAGTGTGCTCGGAAAAAAGTACTCAATCGCATGCGGTTTCTTGTTTTTCAGGTCGCGGACAGAGCTAAACATTCGGTCGAATCGAATTGTTCGCGGGTTTTCCGTGGCGTCGGGCAGGGTGGGTTCGAACGGGCGTGGGAATTTTTCCAGGGGCCAGTCCAGTAGTGGAGTTGTCGATCGGGCCAGATTCGTCTGCTCGATGGACTGATACTCGCTGTTAAACGGTATCAGCCGCGGAATCAGTGTGATGATGATTTCGCGGCGTATCCTGACGGTCTGCCTTCTCTGAAACAGACGACCGACTGCCCACAAGTCGCCCGCAATGGGAATCTTGTTCTGGATGTCAGTGTCGGTCTCGTCGATGAGGCCGCCGATCACCATGGCGTGACCGTCGCGCAGCACGACGGTCGTGTCCACATCCGTTGTTTCTTCTTCCGGCAGGGAGGTCGCCGGGTTGATACGTCCGTCCGAGACCTTCGGTTTCACGGTCATCATGATCTGGCCGTTCTCGCCGATGATGGGCGTGACAGTCATCACGATGCCCGTCTCCAGGAAGTTGACATCTTCCTGCGTGCTTGTCTGCGTGGTTGTCACGACGCGATAACCAAGTCGTTGACCGATCTGAATACGAGCCTCCTGACCGTTCACTGCCAGCACCTTGGGCGACGCCAGTGTTTTCGCGTCGTTGGTTGTCTGCAGGGACTCAATAACCGCATCGAGGTCGGTGGAGTCGATCCCCAACACGAACGCAGGACTTGCCGCTCCGTTGGCAAAGCCGGGCGTGGCCACAGTGACATTTGCATTCGCCAGGCGAAGCACTGCGTCAAAATTCACGCCATGCCGAGTTTCGTCGTCCAGCAGGACGCTCAGCACATGCACCTCGATCAGCACCTGCCGCGGCGGATGATCGATCTGCTGGATATAGGACTCGATCCGGGCGATGTTCTCTGGCAGGTCCTCGACCACGACCTGCTCCTGTGTTCTGCGCTGATCTCCCGTTTGACTGAGTCGGGCAAAGGACTTGCCCACGGGCGACAGCAATCCCTTGATCACGATGTCGATGTCTTCGCCGGAGACCCAGGTGAGTGGGAAAACTCGCAGTTCCTGGCCCTGCGTGCTTGGGGGCGACGACGAGTCTTTGCCGGTGGACGTGACGAGGATGATGTCTTTCTGCCTGGACCAAGTGTAACCGTTAACTCGCAGGATCGCGTCCAGCGCGTCTTCCAGTCGGGCGTTCACGAGATTTACGGAGATGTTGCCGCTGACCTCCGCAGCCGCGACCACGTTCAGGCCGTGCTGCTGAGCGATCAGCGACAGGACCTCGTTGACCGGTGCTCCATTCACCTGCAACGAAATGTGATCGCCGCCGCCGCTGATCTGCACCTCACCATTCAGGTCATTGATGGGAATGCGGACCTGCACGGCAGGCTCTTCGTATGCGGGTGTTTCCGTCGCCTGCGGATTGGGAAGCAGCGGCACGCGCGGTTCAGGGTCGGGCAGTTGTGGCGGCAATGCCGCGTTCTGTTCATCCGCCGTCGGTGATGCGTCTGCTTCAGATCCCTGGGCATCATCTTCATTCGGCGGAACTGGTGATGGGGGACCGTCCGGGGCCTGAAACGCAGTCTGAATGATTTCTGGTCGGGCTGGCGCACTGGCGGCGGGGGGCTGAGCGGTGTCTTGTCCGCCGGGCGACTGTTGCCAGACAGACGCTGATTGGGCGTTGGCATCGGCGGACACCGCCGGCTCGGTCCAGCGTTTAATGAACTGGCGGGATTCCTTGAGCGGACCGTCTGCGTCCAGAAACGCAAGCAGTGCGACGATGGACAGCACTCCGATCCCCACGGTCCGACTGCCGTCGCTGGCGCGGGGTTCTGACAATTGTATCCGGTCGTCCATGTGCTCCATCCAGTCCGGTGGGATCGTCTTCGCAGTCCGTGACAGACCCGCAGTCCCGATTCCATTTTTACCGATCAACCTGCGGAAGCTGTCCGCGAAATCGTGACAGGCGTCGCGATCGGTCCACTCGGTCAATCGGCAGATGACGCACGACCGATTCAGACGGACTCAGCGGAGGGAATCAACTCACGCAGCAAGGTTCCGATCGTGCGGGTTGTACGGGTTGTGTCGGACGAATCGAGGCAACTTGCGGGTGTCTCTGGACTTTGATTCAAGATGGACACACCGCGCGACTACAGAGCATCCTCCGCCTGATTCGTCAGCTCGACCACAACCGCATCGGACTGGATCGCGACAATGCGAACATTTGGTTCCAGGTAATCGCCCACGCGCACGATACGCGAATCGATCAGAGCGACGGCACCATGCGGTCCGTTGAGTACGGCTTTGACCGGGTTCGTCACCACGTAAGTTGCGGGGGCGGATTCCACCGGATCGGTTGGTGTGGCAGGTGAGGGTGCGATGTCCGAAATCGGTATTGGGATGTCCACAGTGTGCGCCGGGGTGTCCGTAATTCCGTATTTTTTCGCGAGTTCACCGACGCGAGAAAACGGATCAAACTCGATAATTCGAGTGAGTTGCAGCGGTGACCGAGACTTCTCGGCCAGACGTGTTTCCTGCAGTTCCTGCAGAACTTCCGTCACACTCAGGACGCGATTGGACTTGGACACGTCGGATTCGGTGGGCTCTGCAATGGCAGCGAGTACGGGGACAACGTCAGTACCCCGAGTCACATTCCATACCAATCCGATCAGCAACACTGGGATCAGGGCGACTTTCCAGATCGGCGTCCGCCTGGCCTTCTTGTCAGGAGCCCGCATGATCATCTCCCGTCTCCGCATCGGAACTGAGTGGAGCAAAGAACACAGCGACGGTCAGGCTGGCTGGATAAGCTTCAGAACTTCCGGCATTCTCGCTCACGTTTAACGAAGTCACCTGACAGAGCCGATCCAGGTTGCGCAGGCCATGCAGGAAAGTGCACAGACTGATGTAGTTGGCTTTGTCGGAAATGTTGATCGTCAATTCCTGATACCCGGATCGTTCGACAACACCAACCGGCCGAAAGTCAAGCATCTGCAATCCGCTGCTTCCGGCGAGATCGGACAGTTGTCCAAGGAATTCCGTTTCGCGCACAGTCTCCGGGATGCGTGTAATGGCTTCCTCGAACCGTCGGTCCATTTCGCCGAGGTGCTTCTGCAATTGCTGCGAGTGGGTTCTCAAGCTCGCCTCACTCGATAGAAACTCCTGTGTCGCGGCGATCTCCTGATCAAGCTTCTGCAGATCAACTATCACGGGTCGGTAGACGAACAGACCTGCTGACGAAGCGATGCCCAATACGGCAACGCACCCGATGGCAAAAGCCATTTGACGGAATGTCCGCATGGACCGTTTCGGATCGGTATTCATGGTTAGAACCGGCATTCGACGGAGTACTGTCGGGCATCACCGAAGGACAATTGGAGCGTGCTGGACGAACGCAATTCTACGGACGTGAACAAGCCCTCGTTACGCAGCCCGTTGACGAAACGTGCTAGAGCATTGTCGTCCAGTGCGACTCCCTGTAGAGACAATCGCCCCGCATTCGTGGCTGGCTTCTTGGTGGAACTCACAACGCTGCCGCGTGCATTTCCTGGTGACATCTGCGTCCGATCGGCCGCACCCGGAGTCAGGATGAAGCTGCGCACCTGAACTGCCCCGATGTCATTGTGGGCGCTGCGACTGACCAGGCCCATGATCTGCAGAGGTGGATGAACTCCTTCCAGACTTTGCAGCAGAAGGTGTCGACGGTGTGCCTGGTTCAGCCGTTCAGACAGTCGCTGATTCGCCTCGCTCAGCCTTCGCAGGGGAACTGCTTGCGACGTCAAACGGTCCAGTTGTCTTTGCTTTTGCTCCGAGGTGCTGTGTGCATCCATGCAACATATAGCGCTGATGACAAGTGCTATTGCGCAGCCTGATCCCCACCGAATCAACTCGCGTCGAACCACCAGACGCCGCTGGAACGAAAGCGGCAGAAGGTTCAGTTGTGTTTTCATCACCACTCCCCTGTGACAATCTACATTTAACCTGGTACTGATAAACCGATGGCGGCAGCAAACAGGGGTTGTTGTCGCAGGCGACGCAAAGACGGTGACAATCGGGACGCTGACAACTGCCACACGGATGTTTCGAGTTCCAGTTGCTCAGCCACATATTGATCAATTCCCGCAATTGTCGCCCCGCCTCCAAGCATCCACAGGCGAGCTGGAACCAACTCGGGATGCTGCTGCCTCAGGAACTCAATCGTCCGACGAAGTTGCACCACCAGGCGATCGGCCTCTGGCGCAACAACACCACTAAGAACTTCGGCCAAACGTCCCGCCCCCGCCCTCTCCGATTTCGCGACGCTGCACAGGCTCAACACACGCGCCGATTCCTCCGGCGATGTTCCCAGTGCGTCCTCCATCGCCTGTTCGATATTCACAGTACCACACTGGCGCAGTATCCGTGTGAAAGCTGGGACTCCATTCCGCAGAATGGTGAGCAACGGACGTGTATGCCCCCAGTCCAGAACAGCCAGGGTTTCCCATTCCATGTCGTCGTCCACCAGCCCCACGGCCCGAGCCATCGCAAACGGCAGACCGTCCAGATATTCACACTGCAACCGATGTGACAGCAGATCCTCAGCACACCGTTGTGCAACGCTTTCGGGTATCGAGCAGTTTGACACGCGAACCAGCGGCGATTCCGTACGCGATTCGTCAGAGTCGGACCAGAGATCTGTAATCGTCGATTGGTTGTCGTTGTCGGCAAAGTCCTCGAGGAGCATGGACCGCAGCTCGCCTTCGCCTACCCGCGGAAGCATCTGTGATCGAGGTTCGACGATTTCCGTCGGCAACAGGCAAGCCGCGCGACGCCCACGGAATCCTGACTGCGTTGGGTGGAATCCGTCCAGAGAATCGCCAATCAAGCCACTTTCAATTGTCTGTTGAGTCAGCTCGCCGTTGCCGGCGAGTGGAAGGACACGGATTGCGGCCAGCACCCAGTTGGCGCCGCGGCGCTCGACCTGAGCCACCTTAATGACCCGAGAACCAATATCGACTCCGATCAGCCCGTGCTGTCGGGTCAGACAGGGATTCATGCGTCTGGTCAGGCTGGACAGTTGCAGGGACATGGTGCGATTCGGGCCTGCTGCTATGTATCGAGAGGGAGGGACCAATAAGCACTGCTTAGGATCGTTCGATCATTTAGTGTCGCCTTTCGCTCCGCGAAAGTGCGTTCTTTCGCAGAGCGAAAGACGACAATGTGACTCTTAATTCAAGGACGATCCTTAGCGACCATACCATTCATCCACGACCACGAAGGAACTGGCAGTGCTAGTCACTGAAATGTAGTGTGCAATAGTGTCCTCGATTGGTATTACACGAACTTTGCGTCACAGATTCGTGTTTCTCACGGTGAAAGTACGCGATTGTACAATCCCTCTAACGAGAGGACGTCGAGATTTCCAGCAGTGGCAGCATGATGGCCATAACAACTCCACAAACCACCACTCCGAGAGCAATGATGATCAGTGGCTCAAGCCGTTTGACCAGGTCGCGAACTTTTTGCTCGCCCTCCTCCTCATAAAACGATCCCATCGAGACCATGACTGGCGCCAGACGTCCTGTGCGCTCCGCTGTCTGAATCATCTGAGCCGCTCCACCTGGCAACAGAGGACAGACAACAAGGACGTCGGCGATGCTGCCACCGTTAACCACGCTTTCTTCCATTTGATCAAAGAGCCGTCGATAAAGACGGTTTCTGACAGACGCGCGACACAGTCGAATTCCCTCCAGCAGGGGAATTCCACTTTGCAACATCGTTCCGAGAAGCCGGAATGTCCGACCGGTGAGCAACGAC
>CAUZFZ010000009.1:0-124440 GCA_963579025.1 Planctomycetota bacterium
TTGGAGCGCCACCTACGGGGCAACTCTGAGGGCCGCCTATCCCGCCGGACTGCGACCTTACGGAGAAAACAGCTCCCACGCTGCAAAAACCGCCGCATAATCCGCGCCCCACAGAGACTGGACCCCTGGGCTGCCCCGGACATGGGACAGGAAATGAAGTCCCCCCGCGACATCCAGCCGCCAACGCGGCAAACTCACACTCAACAACAACTTACGTCAGCATAACCACCGCCACGTAAAGGGATCACGCCCGGCCGACGCTGGTCGAGCGATGTCACGGGCGACCAGTCGTGCTCGTCGGAGTCGTCGTCGGCAGGTTCATTGAGGTCAACGTCGTACGCGTTGACTTCGAAGTCGCGAGCATGAATGTCAAAGTCGTGCAGCACGGCTGCTGTCCATTTCGGCCAGGGTGACCAGGCCGACTGTGATGACGCCATCGCATTCACCGGCAGCCACACTGTGGGGGCAATCACTGTTGCGACTGCAAGCACGATCGCCGCAGTCAGTCCTGAGCCTTTAGAACCGGGCCGATCCGTGCAGTTTCTTGCGACAAGCCGACCCGCTCGGGCAGCGATCAGGCTTCGGCCACGACCAAACGCCAGCGGCGCATGGATCGGGTCTTTGCGGGCAGCGCCCTGCTCGACGATTGTCAGCAGTGTCCGCAGATAGGCGGCGATTTCGGACTGAGAATGGATGGCAGCGTCGTCGCAGAGGAATTCGCGAGTCGCTTCCGTCCGCTGTGAGGCCCACCACACCATTGGGTGGAACCAGAAAAGCACCTCGACAACTCGCTGTAGAAACTGCTGAAGTGGATGCCCGGTTCGCAGATGCTCGACTTCATGCCGAATGACGAACTGCAGTTCTTCGTCATCAAGCGATAGCAGCACGTCCGGCAGGACGATGCACGGATTATGAAACTGCCAGCAGAAGGGACTCGACAGAGCCGGGCTGCACAGCAGTCGGATGGATTGAATGGCTCTCCCACGGAACCGTTTCTTCCTGACATCGGACGTGTCTGATGCCGGTTCGTCTCTGCCCGGGGGAGAGCCAGCAACGCCGATCGAAGGAACATCGGCGAAGTTTTCGCGTGTATTTTCCGGGAGGCTGTTTGGGTTGAGAGGCGTGCATGTCTTCAGGAAACGACTGACCTGGAACATTCGATAGACCAGCAGGCACAGCGAGATGACGGCACCGACTGCCCATACAAAGAGCACGACCTGACCGGCATTTGTCTGAAAAGAAACCGCGTCGGTCAGTTGCGATTCTGTCGCGTGAGACCACGGCTGTACAAGCCGCGGATGAGGCAGTGCCAGCGCAGCAATGACCAGCCCGAGCAGCACAACATGGCAGGCCGTCCACAACCGGCACTGAGTCCGCTCGTGCAGAGGCCGCGCAGCCCAGTGCGTCGCCGCGACGACCAGGCCAGCCTGAACTGACAACGACGTGACGAGTTCCAGAAAGTGGAGTGTTGTCACTTGCCCGACTCCAGAGACTTGATGGCGGCTTTCAGCTCTTTGATCTCGGCGTTCGAAATCGAACGACCATCGATGAGACTCAGAACAACCGACGAAACTGACCCGCCGAACAGTTTCTCGGTCAGTTCACCAGCCATTGCACGCTGGACGTCGTCGCGCGTGACCTGTGGCTCGTAGAGGAAGGCTCGACCGACTTTGCCGCAGCGGCGAATGACCCCCTTGCGATCCAGAATCTTCATCGTCGTCATGACTGTTGTGTAAGCGAGGTCACGTTCAACGGCATCCACCACGTCCTGGACAGTCGCCCGCCGCGACTCCCAGATGATGTCCATCACTTCCAGTTCGCAGCGTGTAAGCTGGTGAGTGGTCACTGGCCCCTCCGAGCATTGCTGATTGACTACTAATTCGATGAGCGTCGCGCGAATCTCTGGTACTCAGCAGAATCGACGTTCTCTGAGATCATTCGCACGCGTCCATCGCCCCATAAAAACATTGCACCGCCATGATGACGGCTGCTGAATTCACACTCATCGCACGGTTCGCAATTGGGCGTCGTCTGGGCCATCCCGACAAGCCGGCACAGACCGTCGTCGGCTCGGATATCAAAACCGACCCACGTTGAAGGCACGCGTTCCATCGTGCGCTCGCCAACGAACAACGTGTTACTCAGTCCGCGTTGAAAGTCCGCGAACCGCAGCGAGCGACCGTCGATGAAGGCACCATCCCCAGGAACGTTCAATGGGTCGGGGTCTTCGTCGGGCTCGACGGATCCAAAGACACCGACGTAACTCGCCGTCGAAACTCGAAACAGCGGAGCTCCCGGCGTGGCCGTGCTGTCATCGTGATAAAACATAAACGTCGAGTCAGCGATGTCTGAAGGGCACACAAGCAGTCCCATCGGCGCCTCACGAGAGCCCTCGTTCACCGGATCGAAGAGAGACCGATTACGGTCGAGTCGCTGATACGTCGCGCTCTGTTCGAGAAACGGCAGCAGGGGAACGTTCCAGCCATACGCGGACTGTCGAGTCCATTCCCACTGACAGCCGGGCGGCAGGCATCCGCTGATCTCGTGATAACTATGCAGAGCAATCCCAATCTGCCGCATCTGGCTGATGCACTGCGTCCGTCGCGCCGCCTCCCGAGCTGATCCCACCGCCGGAAGAATGATCGCCATCAGCATTCCCATAATGCCGACGACGACGAGCAGTTCAAGAATGGTAAACGCCGACCTGCGTACCAACGCGCAATCAGGATGGTGTATTCCGCTGCCCCTCCGGAGGGTCCCCCGCCAACTGCGTTCTACTTGACGTCTGTAGCGTCCAGTCTGCATAGCCAACGTCCATTTCCACTGAGGAATCCCTTCAACGGACGTTAGTTCTACGTACCGATTAGTATCTGGTCAATACCGGTCGTAACGAAATCCATACGAATCCGACGCACGGATGGCCGGTTTTTCATCCGGCGACTCCGAGTTTGAGCCCATTTCCATACAACTAACTACTTCGTATTTCGTAATCTCCACAAGTCTTCTATCGTTCGCACGAAAAGCACGCCGCTTGACGCGAAGTCAGACAGCAAGGCAACGAGTGGAATGGACCCCAGGAGAACGGGATGGATCGACTGGTCTCGCGATTTGTGACGACGCGCGACGCACGCAGGAACGACTTCGTCTTCGACCTGCCGGAGTGCTGGTGGAGTCGACCTTACGAATATGCCTGGGCGGCCGAGTTTGCCGACCGTGACGCGACGGTGCTCGATGCGGCCTGCGGCATTGAACATCCGCTGAAGTTCCATCTCGCCAGGGTGTGCGAGGCCTGTCACGCGTGTGACATCGACCGGAGTGTCCTGGATCAGCACGAAATGAGGTCGTTGATCCAGGCAGGCTTCGGCGAATCTTCCGCGCGACGACTCTTCGAGCCACAAGCGCCCGCGATTCGGTACTCAGTGGCCTCTTTGACGGACCTTCCGTGGCCTGACGCGACGTTCGATCGAGTCTTCTGCATCTCCGTCCTGGAACACCTCAAGGATCGATTCAATAAGTGGCCACTCCTCATGCACGCTCGACCGTTCCTGCCATTCGTTCGTGAGGACGTCTTCAATTCCCTGGTCGAATTTCGACGAGTCCTCGCCCCCGGCGGACTCATTGTGCTGACGTTTGACGTCCCTCGCATCAGTCTCCGTTATCTGTGTGACGCCATTTGCCGGGCAGGACTCCGATTCGCAAGTGACGTGGATTTCGAACGACCAGCAAAAGCGATCTATTCGGCCGAGCACCGTCTGTCTTGTTTCCGTGCCGTGCTCTGCCACGAGGTCACAGAACCTCAACTCGCCCCCGCCACGATTCCTGAATACGACATGCCAGCTTCTGCGTCAGCATAACTACTAATAACTTAGCACACTGAGTCGCAGCACTTCACTCCCACGGAGCGACATCGATTCTCATGACAGCAGGATTCTCTACGACCGGCGTTCGGCTGAGTATTACTACGACATGGTTAGCAGAGCCAACCGTTCTCAGTGAAATGGAGCAATGCTCGGTATGAAGGACTATGAAATGGGGACTGCGCTGGGGCCGTCGCCGCAGAACGCCAACAACGTTTCGCGGCTCTGGAAAACAGTGCTGGCAATCACCGTCTCATTCGGGGTCGCGATCCTCACATGGGAAGAAGTTCTTGAAGACCGACTGACGGCGAAGCGTTTTGGCACCGTCGTCGATGGGCGGGTCTACCGCAGCGGTCAAATCTCGAAATGGATGATCGAGCCCACGCTCAGTGAGTACGGTATCAGGGTCATCGTCGATCTGACGGCGCCGCAACCCGACGACGAACATCAACAGGCCGAGCTCGCAACCGCCGTTCGATTGGGCATCCGTCACGTGCGATTTCCTCTGTGCGGTGACGGTACCGGAGACGTCAACAATTACGTCGGCGCGATCCAGGCCATTGACCAGGCGGTGAAGAACGGAGCACCGGTTCTGGTTCACTGCGCTTCGGGTGCGCAGCGAACGGGAGGCGTCGTGGGTGCATGGCGATTGATGGTACAGGGAGATTCTGCCGAGTCCGTACGCGCAGAGATGCTGAGCTATGGAGCGGCTCCCGAGGTTTTCGGATACCTCGATGCAAACCTGCGGACGATTGGTCAGCAGCTATTCGCCGCCGGAACGATTCCTGACGCGCCGGCTCGGATTGCTGATTTCAGCACGGTACAGTAGGGGAAGCGGTAGTGATGCGTTGAACGGTGACGCAGGCGAAGACTCGCTCGACGGCGGCATAGGCTTCTGAGACAGGCTCAGCAGCCAGGGCCGCTTCGCGGCAGTCGGATTGATTGATGATTGTTGATTGCCGATGTGTCAGGGGCGGTCACTTCCGTCGTCAAACGCGACCACCGCTTCCACTTTGAAAATCCACAATCATCAATCGAAAATCATCAATCCGCTTTTCAGCCGTGACAACATGTTGGTCGATCCCAGGATCGAAGGGCCTAAGCCAGCACCTGCTCAATCACGTGTCCGTGTACGTCGGTCAGACGGCGGTCGATGCCGTTGTGCCGGAATGTCAGTCGCGTGTGGTCCAGACCGAGCAGATGCAGGATTGTCGCGTTCAGGTCGTGCACGGACCGCACATTCTCAACGGCCTTGAATCCCAGTTCGTCCGTGGCTCCAAAGCTGACTCCCTTTCGCACTCCCGCGCCGCCGAGCCAGGCCGTGAATCCCTGCGGGTTGTGATCTCGCCCCATGGCGCCCTTCTGAAACATCGGCATGCGACCAAATTCGGTACACCACACAACCAGTGTTTCTTCCAGCAGTCCGCGTTGCTGCAGATCGCGGAACAGGGCTGCCGCCGGCTGATCGAGAATCTCTCCGTGGACGTCGTACTGCTCCCGCAGCTTCTGATGTCCGTCCCAGTTCAGACGCCCGCCACTGGCATAGGCTCCATTAAACAACTGCACAAAACGCACGCCACTTTCCACCAGTCGCCGCGCAAGGATGCAGTTCCTTGCGAACGAAGCCTTCGTCTCGTTCTGCGAGTCGGCACCGTACATCTTCAACGTGTGAGCTGACTCGCTCGAAAGATCGGTGATCTCGGGCACGGAAAGCTGCATCCGCGCGGCCAGTTCGTAACTGGCGATTCTCGCAGTCAGATTGCTGTCGCCGGGGTTCCTTCGCAGATGCTCTTCGTTGATCACTTTCAGCAGAGACCGAGCGGCGCGGTCAGTCTTTGCGTCAATCGTCGAGGGCGCGACCAGATTCCGGATCGGCTGACTACTGCTGAATGGAGTGCCCTGAAACACAGCGGGAAGAAAACCCGGGCCCCAGTTATTCACACTCGCCTGTGGTACTCCCCGCGGATCGGGAATTGCGACAAACGCCGGCAGGTCTTGATTCTCGGTACCCAGGGCATACGTCAGCCAGGCTCCCATGCTAGGAAAACCATCCAGCGCGAACCCCGTCGAAAGAAAATTCTCAGCCGGACCGTGCGTGTTGGATTTGCTGGTCAGCGTATGCACGAAGGCGATGTCATCCACCAGTCCACCCAGATGCGGCACCATGTCGGAGACCATCTTGCCGCACTCGCCTCGCGGCCGGAATTTGTATTGTGGCCGCGCCAGATTCCCTGCCGGTCCCTGAAACGTGACCGCCGGTCCGCCCTTCAGCGGCTGGCCGTCGCGCTTGATGAGTTCCGGCTTGTAGTCCCATGTCTCAAGCTGGCTGCAGGCACCGGCACAAAAGATGACCAGCACGTTCTTCGCCGGCGCTTCATACTGAGGTTTCCGCGGAGCATGCGGCCGCCCCGGATCAATCTGTGGCTTCGCTGCCAGAAGCCCCTCGCGTTCCAACAGACTGGCCAGCGCCACGGAACCTAAACCGGTCGCGGTCGATCCCAGGAAGTTGCGCCGATCCAGCAGGTGCGATTGTGTGAGTTTGTTTAACACGGCTGTCTTCACGGGAGAAACAGGAACTCGTTGCTGTTGAACAGAGCCCGACAGACCGTTTCGAGCCCGTATTCCTCAGCGACCTTCTGAGCGATCAATAATTCGTTCTGGCGGGGAGAACGCCCCAGTGCAAGTCGCCAGGCTTGCTTGACGTGTAAGGCAGCCGTGTCGCCAGCATACTGCCGAACACGGTCGGCAAGCGCGTTTGCCTGCTCAATTACGAACGGGCTGTTAAAGAGATTCAACGCCTGAATCGCCGTCGTCGATTGGCTGCGTCGGGGTGTCGGTTGGCCCGCATCCGGGCAGTCGAACGCTCCGAAGACCGGCACTGGCTCCATGCGGATGCGGTGTGAGTAGATCATGCGTCGCAGCTCGTTCGGCCCAAACTCATCGATTGGTGGAAAGCCACTCAGCCCGCCGCGCGTCTTGAAGAAACTGTAACCCGGACCTCCCATCGTCAGGTTCAGTCGCCCGTTAACCGACAGCATGCTGTCACGGATTGCCTCGGCCTCCAGTCGCCGCGACGGGAATCGCCATAACAACCGGCAGTCACCATCAAGCGATTGCGCGTCCGGGTTAATGCGTGACGATTGCTGATAAGTCGCCGAACTCAGGATCGCTCGGTGCAGATGCTTGATCGACC
The DNA here is from genome assembly GCA_963579025.1 of Planctomycetota bacterium. Taxonomy (GTDB): domain Bacteria; phylum Planctomycetota; class Planctomycetia; order Planctomycetales; family Planctomycetaceae; genus CAUZFZ01. The sequence goes on from CAUZFZ010000009.1 coordinate 7,051, forward strand.
AGCCGTTCTCGATGAAGTCAGCGGCGAGCCAGTCGAGCAGCTCGGGATGTGACGGTAACGAACCCTGCAGACCGAAATCACTAGGCGTATCAACCAGGCCGCGTCCAAAGTGAAACTGCCAGATGCGATTGACAAGTACGCGAGCGGTCAGAGGGTTCTGATCACTCGCAATCCAGTTCGCCAGCGTGACCCGCCGCTGCTGCTCTGGCTCGTCACGAACAGTACCGGTTGATCCAAGCACGACAGGTACATGAGGAGTGATTTCATCTTCCGGCTGCTCGGGGTCCCCGCGTCGCAGCACGCGCGTGACGTCCGGAACTCTGAACTTCCCGGCATAGACCAGCGTCGGTTTCTCCAGACTCGCTTTCTGTTTTTGTAACGTGTCCAGTTCCGCGGTCAGCTTCGACAACTGAGCCGACGCTTCGCCGCCACCAGCACGTTGAATCGCCATCAGCTTGTCGTGCGCCGTTCCCAGACGTGCCCGGTCATCGGACTGCGCGACAGGCACCCAGGTCGCACCGTCGAGCGAGACATCAATGCGGTATCGCACGGGCAGGCGGTCCGGAAACTTGCCCTCACGGTCGCGCGCCCATTCGATTCGATCGATCGTCTCGGTCTGAGCAATCTTCAACTGGACCCAGCCGCCACCGTGCTTGTTAGAAATCCAGCTCCGACTGTTGCCGTACTTTCCGTCGTTGATGTGCGCGAGCTGGTGTTTGCCAGAGTTCGAATAGTCACCCGACGATGTCGCCTGCGTGCCGCGTTCGGCCAGTGCCACGTTGGTCGGCCGGTCACCCGCAGTGAAGACTTCCAGTTCATCAATGCACGGCTCGTAACGGTTGTCGTTGGACGTCTCGAAGGTTGTGAAGCGGACAAAGCGGGCATCGGTCGGCTTAAAGCGTTCAATGTTGTGCAACGGGCTGACGGGCCCGCGCAACCGTGGCAATGACGGACTCTCGCCGTTGACAACGTCCTGCAGCACGATGACGTCCGCCGTAATACCGGTCCCGGTCTCACCACCGCGCAGAATCAACCGGCTTGAGTCGGTTAGTTCATGCACGCCAGCATCGAACAGTCCGCTCCAGAGTGGCTTCTTCTCCGACGTGCCTTCACTGACGCCTGAGAAGTAGTACTGATCGATCTTCGCGATTTCCTTCTGGTCGTCGCGTGAATCGAGATCGCCGTCCACGTCGAGTACGTAACGTGCGTCACGCGTGTGGACGCCACTCCCATGTACTCCCCATGAAATCCAGATGCGAAACATCCCCGCCGTTTCCGGGTTCCAGGTAAATACGTCTTCGCCGGGTCGATTGGGCCACCACGTGTAGCGACTACGACTCAGGTTCGCGACACGATCCACCGTGCCCGGATCTTTCGCATATCCACGGTCCAAGCCGTCCGGATTCGTCCCGTGCCCGTTCTCCGTCGCCAGTAACGAAACGTGATCCGCGTCCTCGTCGTCGATCACGATTGTCCGCCCGGTAAATGTGAGCGGTTCAAACTGACACAGTTGTCCGGTCAACTCATCGATCTGCGGCACGAGCGTCGCTGCTTCTGCCAAGCGATCCTTTCGCGAAACATCATTGAGTTCTCGATCTCCGTAATCGACACCCGCGAAGAATGCCTGCATCGCGTAGTAGTCGCGCTGAGTGAACGGATCAAACTTATGGTCATGACACCGGGCACATCCGACAGTCAGGCCCAGGAACGTCGCCGTTGTGCCGACGATGATCTCATCAAGCGAGTCTTGCCGGGCAAGACGCTTTGATGCAGCATCCGCTCCGATCTGACCAGGTAGAAGCACCGCTGCCGCGACCAGGAAACCCGTACCGGCATCCTCGCCAGTCGAGTCTCCGGCAAACTGATCCAGGACGAATTCGTTGTACGGCTTGTCGTCATTGAAGGCGCGGATGACATAGTCACGATACGGCCAGGCATTCGGTCGCGGCGTATTGACTTCGAAGCCATGGGTGTCCGCATAGCGCACCACGTCGAGCCAATGCTGAGCCCAGCGTTCCCCGTATCGTGGACTGCTCAGCAGAAACTCGATCAATCCCTGAATGGCAGCCGCATCAAGCGGCTGGCCTTCCACAACGTCCCTTGTCAGTCGAGTTGACCAGTCCGCGACCTGATCAGGAGACGGCGGCAAGCCGTGCATGTCCAGAAACATGCGGCGGATCAACGTGAGTGCCTCGGCGGTCGGGTTTCGGTGCAATCCGGCTCTGGCGAGTCGCTTGTCAATCAGTCCATCAATCACGTGACTATCTGTGGGAACGTCTAACTCGGGGCGTGCCAGCCGTTGAAACGACCAGTGTTTTCGAGGATCGGCCTGCCCGACTTCATCCGCTGGTCCCCCAGAACCCGCCGCGATCCAGCCCCGGAGCAGAGTAATTTGAGTGGATGTCAGCGCGTCGCCCTCCGGAGGCATTCGCTCATCTTTGTCCGACGAAGTCACACGTTGCAGGAGCAGGCTTTCGGCCGGGGCGTCCCGATTGACCGTTGTTCCATTGTCGCCACCTTTACGAACTGACGCAGCGGTATCCAGACGCAGTTCTGCCTCCTGCTTGAAGGCACCATGGCAGGCATAACACCGCGCCTTCAGGATCGGCTTGATATCACGGATGTAGTCTATGTCGTCCGCCTGTACGCACCGTGCGCACGGCATCATCACAAGCACGACCAACCACATGCTGCGGCACAACAGATTCACGTCAGCACTGCTTCCATTTCTAAACCTTCGCGGCTTTCGCGACCTTCTGTTCAACAGCATGTCGACAGAAGGTCGCAAAGAACGCGAAGTCCGGGACGCCTCAATTGTGTGTCTGCCTCGGTAAAGTCTCTATCGGATTTGCGGGTCCATCACATTGCTTCAGTCATCAGCGTAAACTCCACCGTAGTTCTCCGCACCCTTTCAAGCCCGTGTGCGTCTCCTTCCGTTTCGTTTCTGCTCCTGAGTATGCTCCCGACAGACCGCCACGTTGAGATGTCAGTTGCCGACTGCAATTCGCGTCGGATGAGAACCTGGTCGCGACGTGTTCGTCATTCGAAGCTCAAAAGAGCCAAACCGGAGTATCTGATGTCGCACCGGACCAAACCGTTGATTGCTTTGCTGTTGCTCGCTTCGACCGGATGTGAATTTCAGGAGAAGGAGTTTGTCCCCGTGAGGGGTTCGGCGGATTTGACGACGTCGCTGTCCCGGGCGTTTCGCATCGGAGTCGCAACCGAAGAGTCCATCAGCGGGCTCCAGATTCGGATTGACGGAGAGCCCGTCAACGCGGAGACCGATAAATGGCCTCCCGACCTGTTACTTCCCCAGGACGAAGGCGGCATCGCGATTGCTTTTCATGCAGACAGTGTCGTGGCCTTTGGAAAGCTTCGCCCGCTGTTACGAGTACTTGCAGAATTCCCTTCCGCGAAGCGTCTCGTTTTGGTTGAAAACCTCGAAACGCAGGCAGATCAATGGCATTGGGCGAAGGACTTCGACCTGGAGTTTCCTCGCCCGATAACGGGGATGACTTTGCCAAATATCCGCGTTCGCCTCGCGGCCACGGATGAAGGGGCCGTTGCGGGTGTCTTTCTGGGAATGCGGAATCTGGGCGAAGCACCTGAAGGCTATGAGCGGCTCAATCGTGAGATACTCAAGATCATTGGCCGTCCCGGCGATCCGATCACGCGGGATCTGGTCGTCGAACTTGATGCCGACGATGAAGTGCCGTGGCGTGAAGTCCGTGCCGTACTGCTCGCATGTGTCGGACGCCAGGACAAGTACGGAAAGTGGGTTCGCTACATCGAACATCTCACCATCGCTGGAGTCACCGACGGATTGGAACCTGAATTCGAGGAAGAGATCGAAGCAATGGAGATCGAGCCAGTTGGTGACCTGGAAATCCAGTCGGAAGTCAGCCCAGAGAAGCTACCCGAGTCGTCGGAGAAATAGATGAGCGACCCACGTGAATTCGGGGCCGTCGGAGATGGCCGTGCCGATGATGGCGAAGCACTGCAGCACGCCCTCGACGCGGGCGACGGGACATTGCACCTGAGCAAGGGCACATATCACATCACGCAGCCGATTGTGCTTGACCTGACAAAGCAGGGTTACGGAGCGGTGCTCGGCGAAGGTGGCACAGCGCGGGTCGTCATGGACGGACCCGGCCCGGCGTTCCGCATCGTGGGCGATCATCAGGGGACGGCCACGCCGAAGTCAGTGAAACCACAAACATGGGAGAACGAACGGTTTCCGACCATCAGTGGCTTCGAGATCCTGGGCGCGCATCCGAAAGCCGTCGGAATCGAGCTGCGAAAGACCATGCAGTGTACGGTCACCGGAATGCTGATCCGCAACGTGCGCTTCGGACTGCATCTGATCGAGCGGAACCGCAACTTCCTGCTGTCGCATTCGCACATTTATGACAACCGCGAGTACGGCGTCTTCTTCGACAACTGCAACCTGCACCAGACGATCATTTCGGCGAATCACATCAGCTACAACAAACGTGCGGGAATCAAGTCGCTCAACGGAGACGTCCACAACCTGCACATCACCGGCAACGACATTGAATACAACAACCTGCCCGGCACAGAAGAACCGGCGGCCGATATCTGGTTCGAAGCGACGGCTCCGAATGGCCGCATCAGCGAAGTGTCGATCGTCAGCAACACGATTCAGGCAACGGTCACGCCGGGTGGAGCCAATGTGCGCATTCACGGTGAAGAAACCGATGATCCGAACAAGAGTCCGCTGATCACGCTCACGGGCAATGTCATCGGCAGTCAGGACCGAGCCGTCGAACTGCGCAACCTCAACCGCATCTCGATGACGGGCAACACAATCTACAACTCGCCGGACCTGTCGATTCACGCGGCGCGCTGTTCGGGAGTCGCCGTCGGCAGCAATACAATCGTGTGGCGGGCAACTGATGAGATGCCCGAACAAGACGGCATCTATTTCGAAGACTGCGACAATGTTTCACTGCATGGCCTGGTCACAGAACGACTCTGCTCGGGCAGTCAGGAATCCGGTGGGGCCATCACACTGGTTCGTTGCAATGAATCCAGCGTCAGTGATTGTCAGATTCTGGACCCGATGTACCGAGGCGTCGAACTGACCGATTGTCGTAACTGTCGTGTCTCCGATAACACGGTCATCGACCGGAGGAAGCAACCGCGCATGCGACATGGCATTCGTGTTACGGGCGGTGCTGGGAATCTGGTGCAGAACAACATGCTTGGACCGGCCGTAGACGCACGATTCGAAGCGGCTCCGGATGTCGCCGTGGCGGCCGCCAATCACGAGGTGTGATTTCTCACCTGTTGAGGTCTTTGGCCGAATCAGTGACCATCACCACGTTCACTCATGGATGACTGGAGAAAACCCAAAGATCCGGTCACCTGAGAATGTTCGCTCATGACGCAAGATCTGAGTCACTTATTTCGGGCCGTTCGCATGAAACGCGGAGCAACCATCGTGCTGACTTTACTGCTGGGATTATTGAGCACACTGGTTGCTCAGGAGAGTGCACAGTCCGACGGGAAGTTCGTTTCAATCGACCTGACGGGGTACGCGACGATTGTCAGTACGCGAGGCATGTTCTTCAGTGAAGAGAGCAGCGTTGAGCGGTTGGTCTTCAAGGACTGGTCCACCAGGAAGTTCGCGGGAGTGCCGTTTCAGCTTGTCGATCCCAAGGGTGACAAGGTACCGAATGTGATCATGCTGAACGGTCCGCAAGGTCGAATTCCTCCGACGATGCCAAAGTCCGTGACGATACCCTGCGGATCGTCAGCGAGGGCCATTCATTTTCTCAGCGGAGTCAGCGGCTGGGGTGCCAAAGGTCCGCGGGAGCAGGGACCGGTCACGATGATCGTTCGCCTGTCCTATGCGGACGGAGTGACTGAGGATCATTCGCTCTACGACGGACAGCACTTCGCAGACTACATTGGCCGCTTCGATGTGCCGAAATCAAAGTTCGCGTTTGCACTGCGTTCACAGCAGGTTCGGTACTTTGCCATCCGACCGGGGCGTGATGTGGTCATCGAGAAAATCGGGCTGATCAAAGGCCAGGACCGATCGGCTCCTGTCGTGATGGCCGTCACCGTCGAAGCAGGTCCGTAGTCTCGCTCGGGACACAATCGCAGCCGAACAGGAGGTTCATAGTGCTACCGATTGGTGAAACGGCTTACGACCTCAAGTTTTCGCTATTGGGGATTCCGGTGCGCGTGCATCCGGCGTTCTGGGTCATCGGTTGTCTGCTTGGCTGGGTGGACGGACGGCTTGACCTGGTCTTTGTCTGGCTGGTCTGCATGTTCGTTTCGATTCTCGTGCATGAGTTCGGCCACGCTCTGTCGGCACGCCACTTTGGCTGGCCGCCGCACGTCGTGCTGTACCACTTCGGTGGCGTCGCGATGTTTACTCCCGGTTATGGATACACTCGCGGGCGTTCCATCTGGATCACGTTTGCCGGACCACTGGCCGGATTCGTTCTGTTCGGCATTGTTGTCGCCGTCGACTTCGCAGTGTCACAAGATGCCGTCCGCGAAGGTCCCTGGCTGCCGATGTTGATGAATCGCCGTCCGCTCGAGTCACCGGCTGACTGGGCAATTCTGCAGCTCGAGTGGATCAACCTGGCATGGGGATTGTTCAATCTGCTTCCCGTCCATCCACTTGATGGGGGCAAGATCTGTTCCGAATTCTTAAACGCGCGCGGCAGTTCTTCCGGTCGCATAAGGACTCATCAGGTTGGAATGGTGACGGCCGCGCTGGCGGCGCTGTTCTTCATCAATTTCGGGATGTTCATTGGCGGTTTGATGTTTGCGGGACTGGCCTACGAAAACTATCGCAACTTTGAGCAGCTCAAACGGGGTTTCAGGTAAGGCGATCCGTCATGCAGGTTAAAGACGTCGTGTCGTTCCTGAGGGAGTTGGCTCCCGTCGACCTGGCTGAAGACTGGGACAACGTCGGTCTGCTGGTCGGTGCTGGTGTCGATGATGTCTCGTCCGTGCTCACCTGCCTGACACTGACACCAGATGTCGCAGCCGAGGCAATAGAACGGGGCGTTCAGCTTGTTGTCACACATCACCCGGTCCTCTTTCGCGGCGTGCAACAGATCACAGACGCCACCAGCGAAGGCCGTATGTTGCTCGATCTGATTCGAGCTGGCGTGTGTGTCTATTCGCCTCATACGAGCTACGACTCGGCGAGTGAGGGCGTTAACCGGCAGCTTGCTGACGCATTGCAGTTGACCGAGATCCGCCCGCTGCGCCCCAGTGTGCCCGCCACCGGCGAAGCCGACACGAACGAGTCTTCAGCCGGAGCCGGACGGTTTGGCGACCTGTTGTCTCCCATCCCACTTTCCGAGTTCGTCGATCACGTCAAAGCCGCTCTGGGAATCGAGCATACCTGGCTGGTCGGAGACACGGCGGCTTCCGTGCGTCGCGTGGGCATCGCCTGTGGCGCGGCGGCCGAGTTCATGCATGACGCAGCAGACGCCGGTTGCGAAGTTCTGCTGACCGGCGAAGCGAGATTTCACGCCTGCCTGGAAGCTCGCACGCTGGGCATCGCGCTGGTGCTGCCGGGCCATTACGCCACGGAACGCCCTGCCATGGAGAACCTCGCCGACACGCTGCGAGAACAGTTCGCCGAACTCACGGTGCAGGCGAGTGCGGTTGAATCGGACCCGGTTCAGTGGGTGTGAGCGTCCGCTTGTGACTCGTGCCGACGTGAGACGTTGGAACGAGTGGCATCACAAATCCTCAAGGACTCGACGGAAACGGACTGGCAGAAGTGGGGCTCGGGCTTCGAACAGAATTCCGTGGCCTTGTGGTTGTCGCGGCTCTGGGCTGGACGCCGGGCGTGCGTGTCTGTCCGGAAACCTGCTGAATGTTGCCGGTCGTTGTGCCCTTCCAGTAGTTGTCGATTCGCGCGTCCTTCTTGATTTGCTCGAACAACTTTCCGACGGCCTCCTGGACCTTGTCTTCAGTCAGGTCCTGAATCACTTGCTGCCGAACTTCGTCGATGGATTGCACGATTGGCTCGGTGAAGCCTTCACACTTGAGGATGACCCACGTCGTGCCAACCTGCACGATTTCCGAGATCTCGCCTTCCTTCAGCCGAAATGCCACATTCTCGATTGTCGGATTTCCTGAGTATTTGGCGATCGGCGGTACGCTTCCGCCAAGTCCTCGGCTGCCTGGCTCAATCGAATGCTTCATGGCCAGGCGAGCGAAGTCGTCCGGGGTCTGCTGGGCCTGCAGGGCAATTGTGTTCGCCAGTCGCGGACTCTCAACCATGATCATCCGAGCCTTGACTCGCGCACCGTAGTTGCGGACGAAGGATCGGTGCATGTCCTCATCGGTGATCTCGACGTCTGAACCGGCCAGTTTCTTAAGCGCCAGCATTGGCCAGATCACATCGCGGCTGTATTGCTCCGGCGTGATGCCTCGCTCCGTGGTCAGCATGTTGAGCCATGTTTCGACCGGGATTTTGAAACTCGTCGCTATGTCGACGATTTCCCGTTCGACCTCGACCTGCGTGACTGTGACACCACCCCCTTCACATGCGAGCTGAATGATGGCCCGGTTGATGATGCTGTCGAGCACCTCGTCACCGTTGCGTTTCATACACTCCGTAGCGAGCATTTCCGTCGAGATCTGAATGCTGCGCTGGCCGAGCGTGACTTTGGCCGCGGACTCTTTGGGAACCGACGAATTCGCGACGGTGGCTCGCCCTGCACCGTCGCGTGTGCCTGTATCGGCTGCTCTTGTTTCGTTCCAGGAACGGAACAACTGCATCGACACCCCGGCCACCAGGACGAGGGCAGCCGTTCCCGCGATGATGATCATCGCTCGGGGGCGGGGGCGTGATTTGTCATGACCCCCATTGCGGGCGACGGGATTCCCTTCACTCATCGCAGAACTCCGTAAGTAAGCTCAGTGCGTGGCCGGTACGAGGCCCGATCCATCGGGCAGCCCGGCTCTGCGGCGGGTTATAGGAACAGTCTGAGAAACGGGTCAACGGCGGTTTGTGGAAGTGATTTCCGCGTGTCGTGAGTTCACATGTGTCGTTTGAGATAATCACATGCCTGTTTCGATTTGCCATTCTGCTGACATGCACATCGGCTGATGTGAATTCGGACGAAACTTCAGACGAAGCGGGATTCCGTCGAACGGCAACCGGCCCATTCACGGTGAAGTCATTGACAATAGAGGGTCGATATCTAGAATGATTCTCTGCTCCGCTCATCCCACCTGCTCTTCGCGGGCGAACCGAGTGGACATCCAAATCCATTGTGAGTCCCCCCATCGGGACGGATGTCCGGTCGTCGGTCTCTCGCTCAAGTTTGCTCTTCGCAGGTGAGTGCTTCTTTGAGCTGACGGCTTTTCCTCGCAGCCTCTCGCGATTTCCCAACGAAAACGTATCGCGTGTCTGACTGCGCTGTCTCGATTGTTCGCGTCGTTGTTTCGTGCTGTTAATTACCTTTGTGATTCAGTGAGGAGTCCAGGCATGTTCGCCTTTATCCCGTTTGTCGGCGGTCTTGGATTGCCCGAGCTGATGATCTTCGCCGTGATCATTCTGCTGTTGTTCGGCAAACGGCTGCCAACCGTGATGCGTTCCCTCGGCCGCAGCGTGGTCGAGTTCAAGCAGGGTACGAAAGACGCGGAAGACAACACCGACGCTCCGACTGACGACGCGTGAGGCCGTTCAGAATCTGACCAACTACTCATCAGAAACGAGGTGCAAAATGACTCCGATCCTGGCGTTTGGCATCGGTGCCCCTGGATTGCCCGAGATGATTATCTTCGGCACGATCGCTCTGCTGCTGTTCGGCAAACGGTTGCCGGAAGTCGCACGCAGCCTTGGCAAAGGCATCGTGGAATTCAAGAAGGGTGTACGCGGCATTGAAGACGAGGTCAGCACTTCGAACTATGCCAGCAGCAGTGCGTCGAGTGCTCCGCGTCCCTCGGCGCCGGAAGAAGAAGTCAGCGAAGTCACAGCTCCGAAGTTCGAGCCACCGAAGTTTGAACCGTCGGAGAGCGAGTCATGACGCATGATTGATTTCTGATCGGCTCCGAAGCCGCCGGTCGTGCCTGGGTACTTTTTCCAGTCCATGCAATCTGGGAACAGAACGATGTCACTCTCGATCGGCGTGCTCGAAATTGCATTGGTGCTTGCCACGGCGATCGTGACGGTCTGGGTGGCCATGCGGACGTCGCGAAGCTGGCTGAATGGGAACATAGCCTTCGCGGCAGTCGCGATGCTTACGTCTCCGGCGGACCCCGTGAGTATGCTGCTGATTGCAGTACCCTGTTGTACGATCTACACGGCGGCGCTTCTCCGCATGGAGAAGCGACTGCAGACGACTGTTTGAAGAGTGATTGACGCGAATGCACATCCAGGACGGCTACCTGAGTACTGAAGTCTGTATCGCCACGGGGGCAGTTTCCCTGGGCGCCGTGGCATACAGCCTGCACCGAATGAAGGATTCACTGGCGGACCGAACGGTGCCTCTGACCGGCATGATGGGTTCGCTCGTCTTCGCGGGGCAGATGATCAACTTCCCGATCGGCCTGCCTGTGTCCGGCCACCTGATGGGCGGCGTACTGGCCGCGACCATTCTAGGCCCGTGGGCCGGGTGCCTGGCGGTGACGCTCGTTCTTGTGGCGCAATGGGCGCTGTTCTCTGATGGAGGCCTGGTGGCGCTGGGCGCGAACGTTCTGCATATGGCCGTGCTGGGTTCGATTGGCGGCTACGCAGTGATGTCGTCCATTCGCAGGTTTACTGGAGACGGGTTGCGGGGCACTGTCGGCGGAGCGGTCATGGCTGCGTGGCTCAGCGTGATGGCTGCTGCGGCCTTGTTCTGTCTCGAATTTCGATTGTCTTACGCCGGAAGTGAATTCGACTTCGGCAACATCTTCGTGATGATGGTGACTGTGCATGCATTGATCGGGATCGGAGAAGCCCTCATCACCGGTTTCACGGTGAGCCTGATTTTCCGCCAGCGACCGGACCTGATTCACACCGCCGCACAGCCAACGGTTGTCACGGAATCCGGTCGGTTCCTGGCTGCCGGGCTGGTCTGCTCACTGGCGGTTGCCGCGTTCCTGTCGCCCATGGCTTCGGGATTGCCGGACGGGCTGGACAGCGTTGCGCAGCGATTCAGTATCGATGCGTCCGATGATTCGGTCGCGGGGCTCTTCAGTGACTACGACGGCATTCCCGTTCCAGGCTGGCAGACGCTGTCGGTCTCCATTGCCGGGATCGGCGGCGTGCTGATCGTCTTTGTCGCGGCCATCCTGCTGGGCCGCGTGATGCCGCAACAGCCAACTCCGGTCGTCGAGGCGTCCAGTGAGTGATTTCTGGGACCGCTACGGACGCTCGGTTTCCGTGTGTCATCGCCTGCCACCGGTGCTCAAACTCGTCCTGGCAGTCAGCGTGATCGTTGCCGGCGCCGCGATTCCAGTGCGTTACTGGCCGGCTTACGGAGTGCTGGGCTGCCTGGTCTTCGTCGGTCACAGCATCGCGGGTGTCCCATTCGGTTACATCGTCAAACGACTGCTGTTGTTTCTTCCGTTTATCGGGTCGATGGCAATCTCGTTGCCGTTGTCGCAGGGCCTCGATCGCGGCTGGGATCTGATGCTCACAATTCTGTTTCGAGGCACGCTCGCCTTTCTGGTCAGTCTCTGGCTCGTCAACGTGATGCCATTCGAGCAATTGCTGGTCACTCTGCGCCGGCTCAAGGTACCGGCAATCGTGGTCGCGATTCTGGCCTTCATGTATCGCTACGTGTTTGTGGTGTGGGACGAACTCGACAGTCTTCGGCTGGCCAGAAAAACGCGGTCCTTTGGTCGTGGAAGCCTGTGGTTCCGCTGGAAGACGCTGGCGCAGATGCTGGGAATGCTGCTGATTCGCTCGCTGAACCGAGCCGAGCGAATTCACGGGGCGATGCAGGCCCGTGGCTGGAATGGCGAAGTCCACTGGCTTGAGGAGTAGCCAGACCCACTCACTCGTTTAACACTAACTCGACACGGTATACTCGGTCCGTTCAACTCAACCGCAGCCGCTGACTTCGTTAGGAAAGCTGTCGCCGTGCTTGTCGAAATGGAGCTTTCGCGGATCATCATCAGCGAGATTAATGACCAGCAGGTCGTCTATCTTCGCGAAGTCGACGGCGACCGCGCCTTCCCGATTCTGATTGGTCTATTCGAAGCCACCAGCATCAACCGCCGACTGACAGCCCCGCCACCGCCCAGACCATTGACGCATGATTTGCTCAAACAGGTCATCGAGCAGATGGGTGGCGATCTGCAGGACATCGTTGTGACCCGCATGGTGGATCACACGTACTACGCCGAATTGCGGATACGGCTGCCCGATGGCGAACTCTTAAACGTCGACAGCCGTCCGAGCGACGCGATTTCACTGGCCGTCCACCACGACCCGATCCTGCCGATCTTCGTCTCGCAGGAAGTGCTCGACACGGTTGGGTAGAAGTCGGTCGCGAGCCTGAAACTCCCGAGGCTGCCGGATGATTCTCGAGGGCATCGTCACGAGCCAGAACGCTGCAGCCCAGGTCAACGTCGCCCCGATGGGGCCAATCGTCGACGACGCGATGAGAACTCTGATCCTTCGTCCGTTTCAGACATCGACGACTTACCAGAATTTGAAACTGCACCCGTTCGGTGTTTTTCACGTCGTCGACGACGCATTGCTCCTAGCTCAGTCGGCTGTTGGCCAGCTTGAGGAAACTCCAGCGACGTTCTCAGCATTGCGAATTCCGGGGCGCGTTCTGAAATCCGCCTGTCGCTGGTTCGAATTTGAAATCGAATCGCTCGACGACTCCGACGAACGGACGCGCATCGAAGCCCGCGTCGTGCATACCGGCCGCTTGCGGGATTTCTTTGGCTTCAATCGTGCGAAGCATGCCGTTCTGGAAGCCGCGATCCTGGCCACGCGGGTTCACATTCTGCCCGCCGATCAGATACGTTCGCAGTTCGAGATGCTGCGGAGTCCCGTGGAGAAAACGTCGGGACCGCGTGAACAGGCCGCGTTTTCGCTGCTGGAACAATACATCGCGACTCAGTTACAGGATCCTGACCCATCATGAGTGCCGTCACGGTTTCGACCGGATCGCGTCTGCACTTCGGACTCCTGACGCATCGACCGAAGTCGGGTCGCGAGTTTGGCGGCGTTGGCGTGATGCTTGAATCCCCCGGCTGGACGATTCGCATCGAGGCCAGGACTGGTCACAGCGACAACGCTGTCAACGTTTCCGGCGATGCTGCGGCAGCGTCCCGCGATGCTGAGCAACGTGTGCGGCAAATCCTCGCAACGTGTCAGCAGGACAATCTGGCTCTGCGCTGCCCCGTGCAGGTAACCATCGATTCCGCAATTCCGTCGCACCGTGGACTGGGCTCGGGAACACAACTTTCGCTGGCCGTCGCGCGCGGTCTGGACGTTCTGTTTTCAGACGGACAGCGCTCGGTAGACGAACTCGCCAGACTGTCGGGTCGAGGGTTGCGTTCTGCCGTTGGCACATGGGGATTCGAATACGGTGGCTGCATTCTCGAAGGCGGACGTACCGAGCAGGATCAGGTTGGAAGACTGATCTCGCACGTGCCGTTTCCCGAACAGTGGCGATTCCTGCTGATTACGCCGCGAAGCGGCGCGGGACTCTCCGGCGGCGATGAGAAATCTGCGTTCGAGCGTCTACCGGGCATGTCCACTGAACTGACGGGCGAACTGTGTCGGATTGCCGTGATGGAGCTGCTGCCCGCGATTCAGGCCGGCGACTTCGACGCAGCCGCAGACGGCCTGGACCGATACGGACAACTTGCCGGCGAGTACTTCATTCCCGTGCAGAACGGGGTGTTTCTGCATCCGGCGATGAACGAACTCAGCGAAAAACTGCGAGCATCCGGTGTCATCGGTTTTGCTCAGACGTCCTGGGGACCGACGTGCTTCGTACTCTGTCGAGACGAAACCATGGCTCTCGACGTTCGGAACAGCGTGCGGCAAATGTCAGACAGCGACGAACTGCGGCTTGAGACTGCGGCGCCCCGAAATTCAAGTGCCATGTGATGCGTCCCGTCCTGGCGACCGGACACAACGCAAGTCAGCGGGCGATCGCCTATGAGTCATCCGCTGGCGGCTCAATGCCGAAGTCCAGAATGCTCAGCAGCGAGCGGAACGGCAGGTTGCGTTCGGCGAAGTTCGCGGCTCCACCCTGCATGCGGTCCACGATGCCGACGACGTGCACAACTTCGCAGCCAAACTCCTGAATGCGATCAACGGCCAGCAGCGAGCTTCCACCGGTCGTTACCACATCGTCGATCACGACGACTCGCATGCCCGGTTCAACCGGACCTTCAATGTACTTCTGAGTTCCATGGCCTTTCGACTCTTTGCGGACCATGACTCCGACAATCGACTGACCACGATCGGCGGCCGCGGTCAGAACGCCCCCGATGATCGGATCGGCCCCGATCGACATTCCGCCGATCGCGTCAAACTCAACATCCGCAAGCATGTCGAGCAATCCCTCACTGACCAGCTTCAAACCACGAGCGTGCAGCGTGATCTGTTTTCCGTCCAGGTAGTAAGTCGACTTCTTTCCGGACACCAGGGTGAAGTCGCCGAACTTCAGTGCCCGGTCACGAAACAACTGAATCAATTCGTCCCGATCAAACATTCTGGCTTGTCCTGTTTCCGTTCTGGTCGCGGTCAACTCGTCAGTCGGGGTAATAGCCCACCCGCTTCAGTGAGACAATCGAGTCGCCATTCCAAACAAACGGGGCGGCCGAAACACACGTTCGACCGCCCCGAGACGCATCAGTTCCGAATCACTGACCCGGCTTATTCCGCATCTCGATCTTCGTTGTCGCCAGGCTCTTCGTCTCTGTCACGACGCTCTTCGTTGTCCCCACGCTCTTCGTCTCGGTCACGACGTTCTTCACGCCCTTCGTTGTCCCCACGCTCGCCGGCGATTCGACGCAGGAGCTGCCGCAGCTCACTGATCTGACCCGTCAGTTGTTCGACTCGGTTTGCCAGTTCGTCGACGCGACCGTCGCCATGTTCGGCTCGCTCTCGCTCGCCGTGTTCGTGTCGCTCATCTTCATGCCGCTCGATTTCTTCACGCCGGCCACGCTCTGCCCGCTCGGCGTCCCGACCCTCGCGCTCGTGATGCTCGGCTCCTTCACGTTCCGCGTGTTGACCCAGTTCGCGAGCCCGTTGGACCAGACTGTGTGCCACGTCTTCCAGACCGGCCGCCTGGAAGTGCTCGGCAGCCGCATGCAGCAAGTGAATCCCCTCGATCAGATGCTCACGCGGGTTACCTTCTCGATCCTCACCTCGCCCGCGTTGCTCACGTTCGAAGTCTGCAATCTGCTCACGTAATTCGGCCTCCACGCGCTGTGCCTCGTCACGACGACCCGCTTCGGACAGTTCCGCGATCTCAGCTTTCATACGCTCGACGTGCCGTCGGAATTCCTCATGTTGTGCGACTTTCTCAGGATCACGACGGTCGTCCTCGCGTTCACGTTGGCGAGCACTCTCGCGCTCGCCACGCTCCCGATCTCCGTCGCGTTCACCTTCGCGTTCCCGTTCGCCTGCGCGCTCTCTGTCAGGATCACCACGTTCGCGATCTCCATCGCGTTCTCTTTCGCCTCGTTCCCGATCTCCATCGCGTTCTCTTTCGCCGTCGCGCTCACGATCTCCATCACGCTCACGCGGCTGGTCGCGATCATCTTCCTGTTCCGTCAGAGCCAGCAGAGCCGCATCCAGATCCGATTCGAAGACAGCCGCTCCTTCCGCCGGTTTTTCATCCTGAGCCCATGTCGTCAGGCCGAATCCAACTCCGACGACCACAGCACTGGCACAAATCAATCTCAATTGAGCATTCATCGATCACTCTCCTTCATGGGGCATCAGGAGTTCCGCAGCATGCGCACGCCGCGAATGGAAACATCATGACTAATTGCGGTTTACTCGGTTCACGAGCCCGAGTCTCGATATGCCAGCTCCATCAGGCGATTGACTTCGCGTCCCTGCTCACCGGGAATCTGCGATGGCTGCTGCTCCAGAATGGCCGACACGAAGTCCGCAATCAATGGAGCGTTGAAATTCGAATCTGGTGGATGCGACTCGATTGTCCGTTCTGAACCGCGTTCGATGATAAGCTCGCCGGCGTTCAAGGGGCGGCTGACCAGTCGGCCCGTGGTGCCGAGGATCGCGAACTCATCCGGATCCGTATTCGCTCCGAAATAACACTGCAGTGATCCCAGGACACCCGATTCGAACTGCAGCACAGCCGTGACGGCGTCGTCCGCGTCGTAGCTTGCGGCCACTGTCGAGCAGAAGGCTTTGATACCACGGACAGGACCAAAGAGTTGCAGGAACAGGTCCAGCCGGTGACTGCCGATATCCATCAGCGCCCCGCCGCCACCCTGCTCTGGGATGACTCGCCAGTAACCATCCTCTTCAGGGCTCAGCGCAAATGGTGTCGACGTGACCGCGGACACCGACAGCACTTGTCCAATGTCCCCGGCCTCCACCAGCTCACGCATACGTCGAACCACGGGATAGAACGGCCGATAAAATGCGACGCCCAGTCGCACGTCATGTTCTGAGCAAGCCGCGATCATCTCGTCGCATTCGGCAACGGACATCGCCATCGGCTTCTCAACAAGCACATGTTTTCCCGCCGCGGCTGCGGCGAGTGTCTGCGGTCGGTGAAGATTCACCGGCGTCGCGATATACACAGCATCGATGTCCGGCGAGGCAATCAGATCGCTTGCAGACTCGAAGGCCTGCGGCACATTGAAGTCGTCTCGGAATTCCCGCAGCTTCGTCGGATCACGGCGATTGACCGCCATCAGTTCGCTGCGTGGTTCCTGCTGGATAGCTCCAGCGACTCGTTTCCGAGCCACGTCACCGCAGCCGATGATGCCCCAGCGTATTGTCATCAGGTGATCTTTCGGACGGCGGGAATCAGGCAACTTAAGAACGTCCGCACATAACGCCGCCGATCATATCGCTGCGCAGCGAAAAACCGCAGTCGGCCCGAATGGTCGACTGCGGTCAGATCACGTTGTCGGTCAATCACAGCGAAGGGTCACCGGATCAGAACTCGGCGCTTTCATCCGACTTCGTGCGTACGCCGATCGGAATCTTCCGCGGCTGGGATTCCGCCTTGCGGGCGATGTTCAGAATCAGAACGCCGTTGTCGAGTTCGGCCGTGACAGACGACGGATCCAATGTGTCGTGCAGTGAAATCGAACGGTGGAATTCGCCGTAGTGATGCTGACTGACTTTCAGCTCACCATCTCTTTCCGGTGCGTGGCGTTCACCCGTGATGTGCAGGACACCGTCTTCAATCGACAGATTGAGTTCTTTCTCGGGGACACCTGGTACATCGACTTCGATCGTGACTCCGTTTTCTGATTCCCAGACGGACAGGGCAGGACGCCCGTCACAGCGGACAGCGCCGGCAACAGACCCGAGCGCTGAGTCAAACTCCCGACGCAGGCCCTCCAGCGAGGATGGTGACAAGTTCCAGACGCGTGAGAATGGTGATGCTGGCAGCATGATTGAGTCTCCAGTTTGAGCAGGAAATTTGGTGTCGACTTCAAATCACCGGTTGACGTCGGTGATCCCACACATCAATGCACGCGCCGTGCCAGACGACACCTTGCGAACTCACATGTGACGTAACTTGTTATTTATAAGTATGTTGTGACTCGCATCTGATAATCCGTACGTTGCTAATGCCATTATGGCCCGCCACATTGGCACTTATTCGAATCCTTGCTCTGTTGCCGAAAGTGTCATTATGGCACGTTCCGTTCTCGACCTGAGCGCTGTCGGGCCGGTACATGCGACGCGAAATATGGGAGTACTGCGTAGTTTGTGGTGTTTTCGTAAAGTCGGAGACTCGAAACTCATGTCGCAATTGTCTACCCATCATTCGTATGCAGCACAGACTGCACATCCATCGTTGAATTCCCCGTAGATCAAAGCACTTCTACAATTCCCTAATGCTCAATCGGGTATCTTTGAAGCAGAGCCGGTCAGGGATCAGACCGCCCTACCCTTGGTCGATGAGTTTTCCTGTCTGTTTGGTTCACAACTCGCCACCGGTCCGCATCGCATCATGACCGTCGCGGGTACCAGCCTTACCCACCTGGAAGAGGAGAGATTCTGATGAGCAGGCTTTCAAGTTTCGTTGCTGTTGCGGCGATTGCCGCGCTGGTGAGCGGAGCGTCCGCCGCAGACTATCGCAGTCCGTTGTTTCCGACTTCGGTCGCTCCCGTCGCGATTTCGTATCAGGCTCCTGTCCTGACGTATCCGGCGTACCATCCGACCTTCCGGTCGACCACGCTGCCTCTGCCGGCCCCCGCATTCGTCGGATTCGATCATCACGCAGAACGTGCGCCGATGGCCAAAGAGTCGATCGAGCTGTACCACAATGTGAAGGTCCGCGACCCGCATCACATTGCCTGCTGTGCCGAGACGAAGATCATCAAAGTGCCGGACCCCTGCTGGAAGCCGATCAAGCGCGGCTGCTGTGCTCCGCAAAAGCGACCCTGCGTGTACGTCGCGATCTGCGTTCCGAAGGAAACCGCGTGTCACCATCACGCAGCACCGGCTCCCTGCTGCACGCCGAAGCCCTCCTGCGGAGCTCCGTCTCTGCACCTCAGCTGGTGCAAACCCAAGGCGAAGACGTGTGACAAGTGCCATGCCTGTGGCTGCGAGCATCGCAAACTGCGAATCAAATGCCTCTTAGACGGCAAATACCAGAAGTACGACTACGGCAAATACCGTGTCGAAGTGCGAGTCAAGAACGGGTATGTCGAAGTCGATTACGACGACTGAACCGCGACATCGCGTCAGTTTCATTTCAGCGACGAAGAGCCGGCCGGACCGTTTGGGTCCAGCCGGCTTTCTTTGCGCCAGGACGGCCTCGGCATTAATGTTTACATATGCGTATCTCTGACTTTCGTTAGGGGGAATCGCCGATGTTCCACGTGACATGAGATTGCGCAAAAAGATCACAATAAACAGATACAATCTCATGTGCATAGTAACCTATGGCTGCGACGAGTTTCGACCTCCTTGAATGACAGGTGTGACAGGTGCATAATGTCCGACCGATTAATGGCAGCCAGGATGGCTGCGGACAGGGAAGAGCGCCTCGGGGAGCAGGGAACCCCTCCGGCTGTTCGCGAGTAGAAACGCAGACACATGCCGCTGACCAAGACAGACATCGCTGACTATCAGTTTCAGCTTCAGAACCTGAAAGCCCGTCTGCGGGGCGACTTTGAGGGCATCACGGAAGGGGCGTTCGGGCACGAAGACGGCGACTCGCGGTCGCCGACGCATCCAGCAGAGCTCGGATCGGAGAACTACGAGCAGGATTTTGCTCTCGACCTGATTCGCAACGAACAGGAAACTCTGATTGAGATCTCGGCCGCCCTGAAAAAGATCGACGAAGGGACGTTCGGCCTGTGCGAAGGTTGCGTCGAAGAGGGCAAGACCGACCGCAAAGCCGGCATCCCCAAGACTCGCCTGAAAGCCATTCCGTGGGCGCGGAATTGCGTCGAATGTGCTCGGAAACGCGAAACTCAATTTTCATGAGCGACATACCCCGGAATCGCTGGGTCTGGTTTCTCTCGCTGGCATCCGTCGGCCTGACGATCGATCTGGTGTCCAAGTCCTGGGTTTTTGCAGAACTTGGCTATCCCGGGAAAACCAGTGACTGGGTGACTCCGATCCTTGGTGGCTGGTCGACCTTTCGACTGATGACCAGTATCAACGAAGGCGCCCTGTGGGGAATCGGGCAGGGCTATACGTGGCTGTTCGCTCTGCTGAGTGTCGTGGCTGTCGTGGGTGTTCTGACCTGGCTGTTCGCCTACGGCGCGGCGCGCAGCCTGTGGCTGACGATCGCCATGGGCCTGATCATGGCCGGGACGCTGGGCAATCTTTACGACCGCACTGGATTGCACGGCTGCGTGAAGCTCGACGGATCGACCTGGTACGGCGTGCGGGACTTTCTGCTGTTCACGTTCGGTGACTTCGCGTGGCCGATTTTCAACTTTGCCGACAGCTTCCTTGTGACCGGAGCGATCATGCTGGGAGTTCAGTCGCTGCGGGCTGAGCAACCGGATGTTCAGATTCAGAAGACCGTGAAGGGATCGCCGCCGGGGAGTGACAAGAACACGCTTCCGAGTGCCGCCCCGCAACCGTGATGGCGGGTTGCTGCAGCACGCGGTGAGCCGTACACTCCCTCGCTTCGCTGGCCACTGGAATTCCGCTTTCGGATGGAAACTGCTGGTCAAAATCGGAGTTCCAACCCACTCAGTCTGCTCAATCAGGTGTCGTCATGCAGAAGGAAATTCATCCCAAGTACAACGAGACTCAGGTGAAGTGCACGTGCGGAAATACATTCGCCACGCGCAGCACCGTTGAGAAACTCAATATCGACATTTGCTCGAGCTGCCATCCGTTCTACACGGGAACGATGAAATACGTTGACAGCGCGGGACGGGTCGAGAAGTTTCAGAAGAAGTACAACTGGGCCGCCCGCAACAAGGAATAACTCCGCCTGAATCTGCATTGAAGCCCGGCTCTTTTCGAACAGCCGGGCTTTTGCTGCGCATAGACGGAGTGAAGTCCCTGTGACGCCGTGGCTCGTGATCGGCTGAATTCCCACTGGAAGGGTCCGAGGCTGCTGGATTCTCTCGCGGCCTCGCTGAGCAGTCTCTGCTCCCGTTCAAGGATTCGATGCGATGTTTCCGAGTCTGCAGGAAAAGCTGAAGCGCTTCGAACAACTCGAACTGCAGCTTCAAGATCCGGACATCCTCTCAGACACCTCACGACTGCTTGCGATCCAGCGTGAGCACGGTGGTCTGATGAAGATGTCGCACCGCATTCGCGACTTTAATCAGCTCGAAGAAGATGTCGAAGCCGCGAAGCTGATGAGTCACGAAGAGTCCGATCCCGAGCTGAAAGCCTACGCGAAGGAAGAATACGACACCCTGCACAAGCAGTTCGACGAACAGCGACAAGAACTTGAAGAGCTGGTTCTGGCCGGTGACTCGCTGACGCGTGGCAGTTGCATCATGGAAGTCCGAGCCGGAACGGGTGGCGATGAAGCCAGTCTGTTCGCTCGGGATTTGTTTGAGATGTACCGCCGCTACATCGACCTGAAGGGCTGGAAGTATGAAGTGATGGAACTCAACGCCTCGGAAATGGGCGGGATGAAGGAAGTCATTTTGTCCATCTCGGGTGAGGGCTGTTTTCATCATCTGCAGTTTGAAAGTGGCGGACACCGTGTCCAGCGCGTGCCCGAGACCGAATCGCAGGGCCGCATTCACACAAGTGCGGCAACTGTCGCCGTGCTCGCGGAAGCGACGGAGGTCGAAATCGATCTGAAAGACGACGACATACAGGTCGACACAATGCGAGCCGGCGGCCCAGGCGGCCAGAAGGTCAACAAAACGGAAAGTGCCGTCCGCATGACTCACCTGCCGACTGGCATCGTGGTCAAGATTCAGGACGAGAAGAGTCAGCACAAGAACCGTGCAAAGGCGATGCGCATCCTCCGTAGTCGCATCCTCGAAAAGAAACAGCAGGAGGTGGCGGACGAGCGGGCCGAGCATCGCAGGACGCTTGTCGGATCAGGCGATCGCAGTCAGCGCATCCGCACGTACAACTTCCCCCAGAACCGAATTACCGACCATCGCATCGGTGTGTCGATTCACAAGCTCGACCAGGTCATGCAAGGCAATCTTGACGAACTCGTCGCCGCGCTGCTTGACTTCGATCGCGTCGAGCGGCTCAAGGGCGGCGCTCTCAACTAGACAGTTCGGAAATCTATCGTGACCGAAGCCACATCCAGCCAGTCCCCCGTCGAATCGTGGACGGTGCAGAAAGTGCTTGACTGGACGATCGGGCATCTGAAGAGCCACGGCTGTGAATCCCCGAGGCTCGACGCCGAGATCCTGCTGGCACATGCCCGTGGCTGTCAGCGGATTCGGCTCTATACGGAATACGACGCTCCGCTGACATTGGAAGAACGCGCAAAGATGCGCGAACTTGTTCAGCGGCGGGCAACACTGGAACCGGTGGCATACCTGGTCGGGTTTCGCGAGTTCTTCGGTCTCGATTTTGAGGTGCAACCGGGAGTCTTCATACCGCGACCGGATACCGAAACACTTGTCATCACGGCACTCGATATTGCCAGCGAAATCGAGACGCCGCGAATTCTTGATGTCTGCACCGGCTCTGCGTGCATACCAGTCTCGATCGCCGCCAACTGCCAGGCATCGCGGCTGACCGCCGTGGAACTCGACCCGCAGGTGTTTGAAGTGGCAAGTCGCAACATCCAGCGACACGAAATGGAATCTCGCATCGAATTGCTGCAGGGAGATCTGTTGGCGCCGCTCTCCGCGGATGCAAAGTTTGATGTCATCACAAGCAATCCTCCGTACATCACAGATTCAGAGATGGAGTCACTGCCGCCGGATGTGCGGAATCACGAGCCGCATCTGGCATTGCAGGCCGGACCTGATGGGCTGGATGTTGTGCGGCGGTTAATTCCGGACGCGAATCAGTTTCTAGTGGATGGCGGGGCGCTGCTGCTGGAGATCGCAGCCGAACAGGCGGAGGCTGTCGTCGCGCTATTCGAAGTCGCTGGAACGTACGAGCCGGCACAAATCGCGCATGACCTCGGTGGTCGATCGCGCGTCGTGTGGAGCCGGAAGGCGAATGTCAAAGAATAATTGACCCGCGATCCACCGTAGCCGAAGTCGCCAGACTTTGGAGATTGGCCGTCGGCCATCCAAAGTCTGGCGACTTCAGCTACACCAGCATTGGTTTGAATTCTGCGCCAGTCCTTAACACAAACGAGGAGGTCCAGGGATGGACATGTTCGTCATTCGTGGTGGCAGTCCGCTTCAAGGTCGTGTCCGGGTTGGCGGAGCAAAGAACGCGGCGTTGCCGATGCTGGCCGCCTCGATCATGGCCGACTCGCCGGTCACGCTGCACGACGTGCCCGAGCTGGTCGATGTGTCGACGCTATCGCAGTTACTCAGCTCGCTGGGTGTTCTTGTTGAACGACGCGACGACGGCTCGATGCAGCTGGAGGTGATCGACGATTCGCCCGTTGTCGCTGACTACGAACTCGTCCGTCGCATGCGGGCGAGTATCTGTGTGCTGGGCCCGTTGCTGGCTCGCCGAGGTCAGGCATGCGTCTCACTGCCCGGAGGTTGTGCGATCGGCGATCGCCCGATTGATCTGCACCTGAAGGGTCTGCAGGCGCTGGGTGCGGATGTCCGCATCGAACGCGGTTACGTGATGGCGTCGTGCTCGCAGTTGAAGGGCGCGCGTGTGTTTCTTGGTGGATCATTCGGCAGCACGGTAACAGGCACTTGCAATGTGATGGCAGCAGCGGCACTGGCCGACGGCGTGTCCACAATCGAGTTCGCGGCCTGCGAACCGGAAGTCGTTGACGTCGGCAATCTGCTCAACGCAATGGGTGCCAGAATCGAGGGCCTCGGCACACCATTCCTGAGAATTGAGGGTGTCCCGCGTCTTCAAGGTGCGGAGCACAGTGTCATTCCAGACCGTATCGAAGCGGCCACGTTTCTGATTGCCGGGGCCATGACGCGTGGCGATATCACCGTCGACAACGTTTGTCCGGAACACCTCAGTGCGGTATTCGATCGCCTGGAAGCGGTCGGCGTCCCGTTGATCATTAAAGAGTCGCCGGACGGCGGTCGCTGTTCGCTGCGAGTCACAGCACCCGATCGGCTGCGTGCCACTGAGTGTTCCGCGCTGCCCTATCCGGGACTGCCGACCGATGTGCAGGCGCAGTTCATGGCGCTGCTGAGTCTGGCCGACGGTATCAGTGTCGTGACGGACAAAGTGTTCCCTGACCGATTCATGCACATCCCGGAACTCGTGCGTCTGGGTGCGCAGGTGCATCACGATGGACCGAGTGCGATCATCAATGGTGTCGAGCGACTCAGTGGCGCGTGCGTGATGGCTTCGGATCTGCGGGCGAGTGCGGCACTCGTACTCGCAGCCATGGCTGCCGATGGGGAGACGGTCATTCGTCGAATCTATCACCTGGATCGCGGGTATCAGCAGTTCGAAGAACGACTGAACCTGCTGGGTGCGGACATCCGTCGGGTCAACGATTGTCCCGAGCACGTACCGCGCAGTCTGCGTTTCACGGAGCCAGGCCCGCCACTCGATTGTGCTCCGGTATCGCGCACAGTGGAGGGACGTCAGGTACGCATCGACGCAGGCAGCACATTGCCCGAAGCGCCGGTCGTGTCGCGAACGCCATCGCGTAAACGTCTGCCGGATTGAACTGCACGCGTTAACTGGAATGCGCCGTTTCTGGAGTGCGACGATGCATCGTCGCTTTCACATTCTCATATTTTCCTCTGTTGGCGACACGGACGTGAGCGTCTTTGTGTTTTCTCTCTTACCCGCGAGGGAGAATGTCGGGCACGCAATCAAAGTCCCTCGGAAAGCGGCTACGCCGAACGGAAAAATGGGAAAGTGGTGATGCATCACCGCACTCCAAAATGGCGCTGTCCTACTAACCACAGACCGCACATCTCAGACGGAAACCCACATGCGCGAACTCGACGTCGCACGCAAAGCAGCGCAGGCCGGCGGCGACATTCTGTCGGCGTACTTCCGACAGGGGATCCAGATGCGCGAGAAAGGCTCGTGCGACCTGGTCTCCGACGCGGACGTTGAATCCGAGCAGGCGATCGTCGATGTCATCAGGTCAGAATTCCCCGACCATGCGGTTCTCGGTGAAGAAGCACACACGGCGGACCCGGACGCGCCGCACTTGTGGGTGATCGATCCGCTCGACGGCACGACGAATTTCGCTCACGACATTCCGCACTTCGCTGTTTCGATCGCGTACTACCAGAGCGGCGAACCCGTTTGCGGGGTCATCTTTAACCCGGCTCGTGGTGACTGGTTTCACGCTGTGCGAGGAGCTGGCGCATTTGCCGGAGACGACCGCGTCCACGTGGCCAAACACAATGAGCTGTCCGAGTCGCTGGTCGGTGTCGGCTTTTACTACGACCGCGGCGCGATGATGGAAGCGACGCTGGCTGCCATCCGCGACCTGTTTGGTCAGCAGATTCACGGGATCCGCCGCTTCGGGACGGCATCGCTGGATCTGGTGCAGGTTGGATGCGGTCTGTTCGGTGCATTCTTCGAATACGAACTCTCACCATGGGACTTCGCCGCAGGTCGTCTGTTCGTTGAGGAAGCCGGCGGCCGCGTCACGACCTGTCACGGCGAATCGCTGCCGCTGGCGAAAAGTACGCTCCTGGCCTCGAACGGTCGACTGCACGACGCGGTGCTCGAAATCGTGCAACGACACATTCCCGACGCCAGCGGTGACTGACGTCTCCGCGCCAGCTATCGTTTAACAGTACGCCTTCGGCCTGCCGTCGACCAACGCAGCTAAGCCGCAACCGAGCACGTACGATGGACATTCCTGTCCGTCGCAGGATGCAGATCGACGGACAGGAATGTCCGTCGTACGAGATGCGCGCAGGGCGACAGGAATTCGCGAAGTCGTCGAACGACCAGAGCTACTCATTCAGGAAACGCCGTGAACGAATTCTCAGACACCACCGAGACCGGCACCGACCTGCAGGCTATCGAAAAAATGGCCGCTGCCAATCGGCGCATCACGGGCGAACTGTCTAAGGCGATCGTCGGACAGAAAGCGGTCATCGAAGAGCTGCTGATCGCGATGTTCGCGGGCGGACATTGCCTGCTGGTCGGCGTGCCTGGCCTGGCGAAGACTCTGATGGTCCGCACTCTGGCCGACACACTCAGCCTGTCGTTTAACCGAGTGCAGTTCACGCCCGACCTGATGCCCAGCGACATCACTGGCACCGAGGTCATTCAGGAAGATCGCTCAACCGGCAACCGTGAGTTTCGCTTCATCGAAGGGCCGATCTTCACCAACGTTCTGCTGGCAGACGAAATCAACCGCACACCGCCCAAGACGCAGGCCGCTCTGCTGGAAGCCATGCAGGAGCACCAGGTAACGGCCGGTGGCAAGCGGCATCAACTGGCCGAACCGTTCTTTGTCCTGGCGACTCAGAACCCCATCGAGCAGGAGGGTACCTATCCGCTGCCGGAAGCTCAGCTCGACCGATTCATGTTTCAGGTCTTCGTCGACTATCCGGACGAGGACGAGGAATTCCGCATCGTGCGGCAGACAACAGCCACCGAGCAGCCGAAGGTTGAGAACGTTCTCTCGTTCGAAGAAATCATTGCACTGCAGGCGACGGTCCGCAGAATTCCGGTGGCCGATCACGTGATCCGCTACGCCATGCAGTTCGCCCGGCTGACACGGCGCGAAAAAGGCGACGTCCCGGACTTCATCAATCAGTACGTCAGTTGGGGCGCCGGACCGCGCGCGAGTCAGTATCTGATCCTCGGCGCCAAAGCCCGAGCGATGCTCAACGGTCGAGCCTACGTGAACACGGACGACGTCCGAGCGGTCGCGGCTCCCGTGTTACGGCACCGAATCGTGACGAACTTCAACGCGGAAGCCGAAGGCGTCTCCGCAGACGAAATCGTGCGACGCCTCTCCGAGTTGATACCGGCCGGAGCGGAAGACGCCGCATCTGACATCCCACCGGTCTTCAAGCACTCCTGATCGCACGATCCTAACCCGCCGGAGCCGGAACCAAAAGTAGCATGGGCCCCCGGCCCGTGGACTGCACCGAACACGGGCCGGGGGCCCATGCTACGTCAGAAATCCTGCGCGTTTTGCGCAGGATCTCACTGATAAGAGACCAGGGAGCGTGCCCGGACCTGTCCCTGGCCGCCTGATTGAGGGGGAGCAGAGACGCGGGCGATCCACCGCGCTGACCAGCTTCATTCTGTGACGGTATTGATGACCTCCTGCAGCGCTTCAATTTCTCCGTTGCGGCGGTGGTAGCCGACGATGTCGCCCGGCTGGAAGACGTCGACATATGCCGGCGGTTCCCAGTCATTCCAGTCGGGGACGTGCGACTCGTACGGCTTTTCGGTCTGCCGGATCAGTTCGCGGGCTGCGTCGAGTTTCTGCTGAGCCTGTACCAGCCCAGCCCTGGGAGGGCGAGGCTCCTGCCGAGCCACTGAGGTGGTTTAGACGCGACCACCGTGTTTGGTTCAGGAACGTCATCCGCCGCGTTGATCCATCTTTGGTGGATGAAGTTCCTTGGGAGCCGCTTGCGTCGTCGTCGCTTTCAGACCCCGGCTCAGCAGGAGCTTCGCCATCCCGGTCAACCTGATGCAGTTCGAGGCAAAGCCGCGAGCGTTCCAGCGCCGCTTCGATCTGCCAGATGAGCATCGCACCACGCTCGGCAATCGATTCGGCTTCGGACAGGTCGCGATCGGCAAGCGCGTAAAAGTCCCTCTCCCCTTGAGGGGAGAGGTCAGGAGAGGGGTGACTCGTCAGGTCCCTCTCCCCAGTGGGGGAGAGGTCAGGTGAGGGGGTATCGGCAGAACCCTCACCCCAACCCTCCCCCTGGAAGGGAGAGGGAGCCAGCGCGAGCAGCGTCCGCCACAGCGCCGCGCGGTGCAGCAGGCCGCGGGGCAGGTGATCCTGCTGGCCGGACTGGCGCAGCAAGCTGACGCTCTGGTTCAGGTGCTGCTCGGCCTGCTGGAGTGAGCCGCAGGCGCTCGCCTCGGGTTTTGCGGTTTCGGCAGATTCCCCATCGACACCCTGATCAAGTCCGCGGTTGCGGATCGGCTCAGTTTGCAGCTCCGCTTCGGCAAGATACGTCCGACCCAGCGTCAGGTGGTCAAGGGCTTGGTTGAGAATGCCGACGAGAGCCGTTTCTGCAATCTTCAGCGTCGTCTCAGCGCGGTTTCGCACTTCGCGGATTCGAGCGATGGCTTGCTCGGGACTCTCGTCGGCCGGCTCTGTTGCAGGCCGGACCGAGCGCAGCGATGTTCCGGCATCCACGCTGTCCGCGCTTTCGCCGGAGCGGCGCTGCGCTTGATCCGGCCTGTGGCGGTCTGGACTCTCCAGCAGCAGATCGCAGTACTGGTAGCCCGACACCGAGTAGAGCAGGGGATATTGCGGCTGCCACTCCTGTTGCATCGCCTCGGCCTCGCGGAAAGCGGCGGAAGCAAAGGATGAATCTTCTTCCTGTTTCATCCTTCCGCCTTCATCCTTCATCCTTCCATTGGCGTGCAGGGCAGCGCCCAGCCTTGCACGAGTCGTCTTTCGCTTAAAGGCATCGCCGCTGCGGTCGGCCAGCTCCACGCTCTGCTCGCCCTGAAGCACCGAGGACGACACGTCGCCCAGCGTCAGCGACAGTTCGCTCAGGTTCAAGGCGCGTATGGCGGCTGCGTCCCACCTTTCGTCTGAGCAACACGCTTCGAGGCTGTCGGCGAACGGTGCCCTTGCTTCTTCGAGTCGCCCCAAGGCCCGCAAGTAGAATGCCGATTGGTTACCGAGAATACTGCGATCAAATTCGCTCACTCCTTTCGGAACGTCGGTCCACGGATTCGAGAAAAAGACGGACAGCGCACTCAAATCGGCACCAAATGCACCTAGCTTTCGAATGCTATAATTCTCGGTGCCGCGGAGCACACGTCGAATGTATAGACCGTGAAGTGGCTCTTCCCACAACCCCGCCTTACACCCATGCGCGACGGCGTGATACAGCGGCATCATGTCGTTGAGGTTGTCGGGCAGTTCGGGGGCGGACTGTTTGAGGTGCTCATACAGGCGGCGGTGAGCCTCTCGCGCGGCGTCGGGTTGGTCGGTGAGTTGAACGGCAAAGTGTTCGCGGACCAAGGGGTGAGCATCGAGAGAGGGGGAGACAAGGTGAGGAGGTGAGGGGGTGATTTTTTCTGTCACCTTGTCACCTTGTCTCCCCGTCACCTTGTCATCATCAGCAAGAAGACGAGCTTCCCGCAAACGTTCCACCGCTCGCTGCCACACCTCGTCGCGGTCGCCCACGAACAGGGCTTCGGTCAAACCGGGGATCGGGGGTTCAGCTCGCAGCGCAGCGAGGCAGCCGGCATCGGCCGGGCGATTGAACAGGCCCATCAGACGCAGGATCGCCACCGCCGCCCGGCCCGTGTCGTCCTGTTGTGAAAACCACGCTTCATACTGTGCCATCACCTTGTGAGCATGCGCCGCGTAGCGTTCATGCCCGTGGAACAGCAGCGCCTCGGATCGCCGCCGGACATCGCCCTCGCAGCGGGCCTTGAGGTACGTGCCCAGCAGAATCAGTGCCAGGGCATGGCCGTCGACATCGACCGACGCCTGCCGCAGTTCGTTCGGCTCACCCGTCACGCCGTAGTGTGTGAGCAGCTCGGCACCGGCCTGCGGCGACAGGCTGTCCAGATCGACGGTCACCCGTTTCGGCTCGCTCATTTCATCGAGCGTGGGTACGGCCTCGCGCGTGGTGACGATGCAGAGTCCCGGATTGTCGCGCTGCAACCCCTGCAGCAGAGCCTTGATCGAGGGATCGGTCAGCTCACCGGCCATGGGCCCCGGCGGATGTTGCAGCGGCTCCATGCCATCCAGAATCAACAACGTCCGCTGCTGCCGCACCAGTTCCGCCAACCGCTCGCCTTTGGCCCACGGATCTTTGACATTCTCCGGCTGTGCTTCGCCGAACCACCGCAAGGCCCGATCAAAGAAGTCATCCGCCGAAGCCTGCTGCTGCGTCCCCTGGCTGTAGAAAGACCAGTCAAACACGCGCACCGGGTAGCCGAACTCGCCAGCGTTTGGTTCGTGGGCCGCCCGATCCAAAGTCTGGCGACGTCGGCTACGGTCTTTGTCCAGCAGCCTCTCCCGCCACTTCTTGACCAGTTGTGTTTTTCCAACTCCGCCCGGAGCGACAATCTGCACGATGCTCGTCGTGGGGTTCTTCCACGCCTGTGTCAGGCGGCGCAGCTCAAGTGCTCGACCGATGAGAACGTCACCAGTGCGAGGCAGTTTCGAGACCGCGATGGGGCTCGACTGCCACGGTGCGGCGGATGCCCCGGCGGTCTGGCTGATGGATTCCGGCGCCGTCATCGTCGAGAGATCGGGAACGGTTGCGACGGGATTCAGCGCGACCTTCGGCTGATTCGTCAGGATGCGGATGAGGACTTCGAAACCCGCATCGCTCAGCGAAAAATCATGCAGACGGCAGCGTGTCCAGCCAGCGAGAATTTCGGGCAGTGATGTTTCCGGCTCGTCGCCGAGCAGCACGGGAATGATCCGCGTGTTGCCTTTGGCGTCGTAGATTTCGTTTTCCAGCAGATCGCCTTCCCAGTAGACGCCCTTACCTTGTTCGGGCGGAACATTTCCGTCCAGTCGACTCCGATACTCAGCGGTGCAGATACAGACAACGAAGTCGGAATTGGCACGCTTCATCTGTTGTCGACACCAGCGCGGCCATTGAACGATCTCGTGCTGGTGAAACTGGTCGAGTTGGACCGTGATCCCGTTGTCGCGCAGAGTCCACGCCAGTTCGAGCACACGCTGGGAGTGTTCGGGCGAATCGTGGCTGTAGCTGACGAACACTCTCGGCATGGTGGCACTCTTGAGTCGTGCAACGGTCGTGACCTGCACAGAGTGTCACACATTGCGATCCAACAGGCAATTTCGTGACGGCCGGCGCAGGGTGGTAGCCGATGATGTCGCCTGGCTGGAAGACGCAGTCAGGTGGGGGACATTGCAAGTTGCAAAGTCCCAATTTCAAAGTGCACATTGCCATCTTGCATTTCTCGTCCCCCATTCCAGCGAGGTCGCGGTGGGGTGTCGCACTTCGCGGATTCGAGCGATGGCTTGCTCCGGACAGTTTTGTCTCTCTGTTTCCCATGACGCGGTTGAATCCAGTTCGAGTTGTGTGACGCGACACATGGGCTTTCTCTCTATAGTTTCCGGATATCCGTCACACGAACATTGATGTTCTGCCGAGAGCTGCGGGGTGTGGGATGCGTAATGAGTTTGAAGTGCGGCTTGCCCGAAGGGCTTCGCGAGTGCTCAAAATGGGCACTTGTGTCATTCTGGCCTCGACGACTTTGTACTACCTGACCGGCTGTCTGTGCGGCATGAACGCGGGCTTCGGCAAACGACTTGGCTCGCTTGAGGATGACCGCTGGGAAGTCACCGAATGTATTTATGCGTCGCTGATCACGCTCACGACGGTTGGCTATACAGACCTGCTGGGCACGGAACTCGTCGAAGTCTGGCGTGACGACGCCGGCCGGTATCGCTGGGTCAGCAACACCGATCCTCACCAGGACCCGGGATTTGACGTTTCGAGTGCGTCGCCGTATGTCGACTTCAGCCCGTTCGTTCGCATCGTGACGGCGTTTCAGAGCATCGTTGGAGTGGCGTTTTTCCTTTACGTGATCGCCCAGTTGACGTCGTTTTTCGTTGAAGGCGACTATGAGGTACTGCGTCAGGGTCGTCGTGTCCGTAAGCGACTCGCGCGACTGTCGGATCACATGATTGTGTGTGGCGGAGACGTGGTGACGGAGGGCATTGTGCATCAGCTCACGTCTTCCGATGTTCCGTGCGCGGTGATCGAAGAGTCCCTCGAATTGTCGCAGGAGTTTCAGTCGGCTTTCCCGCGAGTTCCGTGCCTGCGGACGGATTCTTCTCAACCGGAGTCGATCATTACTGCCGGCGTCGCGCGGGCTCGCGGACTGTTTACCGCACATTCCGACGACCGTCGAAACCTGGTCGATATCGTGACGGCCCGGCAACTGAATCCCGATCTGCGCATTATCAGCAGATGCATGACGCGAACGGGTGGCGAGCGACTGAAGTATGCCGGAGCGGACGGAGTCGTCTGCACTCCACTGATCGCAGGCATGCGGCTCGCCAGCGAACTGGCTCGGCCAACGGTTGTTGAGCATCTTGACATTTTCCTCCGACAGGGAGGCATGGACATACTCCAGACTGCCGACGTCGATGTGGGACTCAATCCGCGCGTGCGTCGCCTTAACGAAGTGCTGTGCGGAGGCTCCGCGTTGCGATTGGCATGCCTGGCCATCAGTCGTGGGGACAACACGGTCTACAATCCTGCCGCGGACACACCTCTGTATTCCCGCGACAAACTCAGGGTCATGGGAAGCCACTCGGAGATCGAACGGTTGCAGCAAGTGCTGAGTGAGACGGCTACGGACTCATCACCACAGGACCGTGGTCCGGCGCCAGCGCTTGAACCACCTGACGCAACGCGCCCTGCGGATTCCACGGCAGAATCGTCGAATCGATACATCGTGTGCGGTCCCGGTGAGACCGGTCTGCATGTCATCAGTGAATTACTCGCCTGCGGCCGATCATGTGCCGTGATTGAACGCGACTCTGCGCGAAGTGCAGAATTACAGGCCGCGTTCCCGGCCCTGCACGTCATCACAGGCGATGCCGATGACCCGCACAAACTGCGGGAAGCCGGTATCGAACACGCTCGAGGACTGGCGTTACTGCTGCCTTCTGATCGCGACAACCTGGTCGCCGCGGTAACGGCCCGACAGATCAACGAACGACCCCGGATCGTCGTGCAGGCCAACCATGACGCCAGTGTCGATCGTTTGAAGAAGGCCGGCTGCCGTGTGCAGATCCGTGGTGGCACGGGCGGTGCACGTATGGCCGCTGAAATGCTCCGACCCGGTGTCAGCTCGTTTCTGGATCGCATGCTGTCGAGTCCGTACGCCTATCGCTTCGAAGCAGTCGTCTGCCGTGAGGGTTCGCCGTATGCCGATCAGGCCATCAGTCAGGCCCAGATTCGAAGTGACACCGGATTACGAATTGCTGCACTGCGACGACCGGGAGAAACAGACTTCATCCCCGCGCCACAGGACGAGATCATGACGGCTGGAACTGTCCTGATCGTGGTCGGGCTGTATCACCAGGTCGATCGCCTGGCCGAACTTGCCGGCGACTGGGATTGAGCACGCGAATGACGATCGACAGAAGTAGCTCCCCTCGAACCTGGATGCGACACCAATGCCGCAAGAATCGGGTGGGACGGAGACGGCGTTCTTCTAAACTCGGGGCATGACTGATTACGAACGAATTGCCCGCGTCATCGAGTTCCTCGACCGGCGGTACACACAACAGCCTGACCTGGCCACTCTCGCCCGCGAAGCGAAGTTGAGTCCGTTTCATTTTCAGCGGCTGTTTGCCCGCTGGGCGGGGATTACTCCCAAAAGTTTTCTGCAGTGTCTGACGCATGCCCATGCACGCGAACTACTGCGGCGCGGTGAGAGCGTGCTGGACGCTGCTCTGGATGTTGGTCTGTCAGGGCCCGGGCGACTGCATGATCTGTGTGTGACACTGGAGTCCGCGTCTCCCGGGGAATTGAAATCGGGCGGTGACGGATGGACGATCAAAGCGGGCTTCGCCGATAGCCCGTTTGGTTATTGCCTTGTGGGCGAGGGGCCACGAGGCATTTGCCATTTGACGTTCGTCGAATCCCGCAGCCGAATAACGGCCGCGTCTGCCATACGCAAAGACTGGCCACTTGCCCGCATCGAATGGAATGACGACCACGCCGCGCGCGTTGTTGCTCCTGTGTTCGACTCGCCTTCGACCGATCGGCCAACCGAGTTTCGCGCGATCGTTCGTGGCACCGATTTTCAGATTCGTGTCTGGCGGGCGCTGTTGAACATCCCGCGTGGAGCCCTGGTCAGTTACAGCGACCTGGCCGAGTCGGTAGGAAATCGTTCCGCCGCTCGAGCGGTTGGATCGGCCGTCGCTGCCAACACACTGGCCGGCCTCATTCCCTGTCACCGGGTCATCCGACAGACCGGAGTGATCGCCGATTACCGCTGGGGAACCACACGAAAGAAAGCTCTGCTCGCATGGGAAACAGCTTCGCGCGAGCGGAGCCGGGCGCCGGATGGTCCCGCGTGAAAACATCATCGTTTGTATCGAATTTCCTTTAACCACTTTTCCGCGGCTTTGACTTGACGTGCGAATTCTGAGTGATTTTCGGCCCATCGCACGAACTCTCTCAGGTCTCGTCGAGCCGAAGCGTAGTCACCCTTGTACCGCTCATTGATCATTCCAGTCAGGAAAAGCAATTGCTTCTGATGGGGTTCTTGCTCAAGGACGATGTGAATGAATTCCTCTACTTCAACCACGAGTTCACTGCTCAAGGAGTCCACGTTCAGGCTCATATATCGCCTATATGCCCCCTGTAGATCGCCTTCGTATGCGTCGAGAAAGGCAAGGCTTATTTGGCAACTCGGATCCGGTATTGCGGCGTGCCGCTTTAATTCCTCACGCGCCGCCGCGACATTGCGGTCGAGCATGAAGAAACAGATCGCCCGCGCGATGCTGACGTAATAACGCTTGGCGTCGCGTCCGGTGTAAACAGACGTTAGATGGGCTACTTCACAGAGCATTTCGGGATCACGGCTGCGAATATACGAATGCATCAAGTGATCTAGCCGAGCATCTCGCATCCGCGTCAGTTGCTTTGGGACGCGGCTCTTCAACCGAGTCGCGATTTCGTCGGGAGCTGGTCTTTTCTCAAGAGCATTCGACAGCTGTTCGAGGAGCCGTATCGCATGCGAAAGGTCACCAGAGAGCGCCGCTGCGAGCGAAGTGATATATCGGGCGACGAGGTCAAGAGATTGAGCTGAGACTTCAAAGCCAACAAAGTCATTCGCCATGGCTACTCGAACGCGACGCGGAAACACTGAGTTGAATTCTGAGCTGAGCTGAGCTTGAGACGTTTTCTTTATTTCCTTGTGGCGGACCAAGCCCCGAAGGTCAAGCACGTGAATGTCCTCAAGATCATGCCGCAGTTTCGCACGTCCCCACACCATAAAGTGACATCTGGTCTTCGTCGCGTACGCCTGCGCAAGGTATTCCAGTTCTTCCCCTGAAACTCGCTCAAGCGACTCCGCAACGTAACTGGGTAACTCCAAGAACCAAGTGCCGTTATCGACGTGCCAAGCGTGGACCAGTTGCCTCATCGTCGTGATGAAATCAGACTGAATGCGCTTCGCCTGAGCGTCATCGTCATACACGAGTGCGATGCCAAATCCCAATCTGCCTTTTTTAGATTTTGGTAGCCGTGACGTGACGTACCAAGCAAATAGGGCTACCACAGCGAGCAAGCAAGCAATGATCCCGTCGGCAATCGTGAAAGGTGAAGAACGAAAATAGTCACAAACTCCAAGTGCAACTACGGCCGAAAGAAACGAAAGCAGAATGGGAACCCATGGCTCGTGCCAATGTCGTCGGATCGGGTTTACGTGGCTAAGCACGAAGTCCAGTATCTGGGACATAGCTGAGGTGGGGCCAAAGTTGGTTAACGAGCAGTGACATGCTGGTAAATGTAGCGCACATAGGTGTGGTAGCAAGCGTCTCACGAGTTGTCACGGCATGCACCCTCTCAGGGGAGTCGGCAGATAAGTGTGATCGAGTTTGCTGAGGCCGGAGGAGAACGCAGAATCTGTCTCGTTTGACGACGATCTCAGAATTCGTGTGCGTACAAACGAAACGAGGCCCGTCGATCTGGATCGACGGGCCTCGTTATCGTTCAGCCACAAACGCGTCTCAGCCTATTCGGCAGCGATCGCGAAGATCGTCGACTTATTGGCGATGTACAGCACGTCGTTGGCAACGACCGGCGAGCTGTAGACGGCATTACCAACATTGATCTCAGCGATTGGCTGCTCGTCGTCCATTGCCACTTTCGGATCGGACGACAGATTGAAGATGGCGATGTCGCCGTCTTCATCGCCGATGTAGACCTTGCCATCCACGATCAAGGGCGATCCCCAGGCCGCGGCGAACATGTCGTACTTCCAGTAGACGACCGGCGGATGTGTGCCGTCTTCGTTCGTGCGGGTCGTGTCGATCTTCTTCGCATCCAAACAGTGGAACAGGCCGCTGAAGTCGGAGATGAACAGAATGTCATTCTTAATCGCCGCCGTGCCGATCGTGCGGTGCATCGTTTCTTCGAACTTCACCTTGCCGTCGTTGTTGGTGTCAACTTTCGAGTAGTGCCAGATCACCGCGGAATTTGGGTTCTTCTCGATCTTCTCACCCTCTTCCAGTTCAACGGCCAGCAGGCGGCGGTGCGGGACGAGTTTGCCATCGGCGTCTTTGGCCAGCGTGATGCTGACGTCACCACGTTTGGTCGGATCGATGCAGTACAAGTGACCGGGGCCCTCACCATGTTCCGGGTCCTGACCGACGGCGACGTACACGTTGCCGTCATAGATCACCGGCGTGGCGATGATGTTATTCCGCGTGCCACGACCACCAAGGATCCACTTCGAGTCCTTCGGATTGCCGTCCAGCTTCCATACCAGTTTCGCGTTGCCCTTGCCGTCACCTTCGGGATCGAAGCTGTATACCCAGCCGTCACCACCAGTAAAGATGACCTGCGCCTGGCCACCTAGAACAGCATAAGCCGGTGAAGACCACTGCCCGTGCAGGATGTTCTTGCCAGGCGAATCGTCGGTCCACAGCAGCTCACCAGTATTGCGGTCCAGGGCGATGAAGCTGGGAGCATCGGGAGCGGGCAGGTTAATGTGAGATTCGTCCAGGCCGTTTGACGTATTCACCAGCAGGACTTCCCCGGCCAGTGTGACCGAGCAACTGCACATGTTGTGCTGCGAGACACCCAGGCGGCTCATCATATTGAACACCCAGATGACGTCGGCTTCTTCTTTGGTCTGCACAGGCTCAGCCGTGAAGGAGCCGTCGTTTTCGCCGTCCGCGAAACCTTCCGTGTCGCAGCACTGAACTTCGCCGCGGCTGGTGACAAACCACAGCCTTTCACCGTCAATCAGTGGTGAACAGCAAACGCCCTGCAGTGGCCAGTCGTGAACTCGGCCGGTAGGCAGTTTCGGGCTGGAATGTTGCCACAGAAAATCACCGGTCTTCTCATCGAAGCACAGCAGACAACCGAGATCGACATTACTCGGGTATCGCTTTAGATGTCCGGCTCCATTGTTGGTGCCCACGTAGACTTTACCGTTTGCAATAACCGGATTGCCGTAAGTCTGTGATCCGAGCTTCGCTGACCACTTGATGTTCTTGCCGGTGTCGATGTCCCATGTCGTAGGAATGTTCTTGCCGTCCGGCGTATTGTTCTTTCCGCCCCAGCCACCCCACTGCGGCCAGTCTTTCGGACCGACCTTGAACAGGGCGATGCCTTTGCTGGCTTCGACGGTGGGGTCGTACTTCTGAGCGAACGCTGGAGATGCCGCCAGCGCAGCGACCATTGCAGTCGCCAGGGTCACGGTGGGAATCGATTTCATGGTTCACCTTCAGGAGTGAGGCCAGTGGGATCTTTGATTGGTTAACTTGTTCGCCGCTCAGGCGGGGGAGCACTGTCAGGCTGAAGCCTGGCAACAAGATTGCTCAGTTCTGGGTCAGCTTGACGTTGTCGAAGAAAATCTCCGCATCCTTCGCGTTCCCGAACAAACCGGGGCTACCGATTTCGTTACCGGGGGTGTCTTCCCAGGTGACAGTCCATGCTTCCGGCTCGTCTTCGCCACGCGGCCAGACTTTGCCTTTCAGGATGGCGACTTTTGTGCCTTTGCGGTCTTCGATCGTTGTCGACAGCTTGAGTGTGTACCAGGTGTTAGGACTCCACTCGAATGGTGCGATATTGAATTTGGATTCGTGTGCGATCCAGGAGCCGACTTTCAGAGTCTGAGCCGCGCCCATCAGATCCAGGCGGTATCGCTGGCCGATGACTCCGACATCGCCCTGCTTTCCATCGCGTTGGGCGGAGTACACATCGGCCTGAATCGTATACTTGCTGAAGTTCGGCCGTCCCATCCAGCCCTGACTGCGAGCTCCCTTAGGGATCGTTGTGATCTTACACATGACCCCGTTGCCTTTGACTTTGTCTTCTCCACGTTTGACTGTCAGCTTAAGTCCCTTTTCGCCCAGGTCTTCAAACGACCATTCCGAAACAACGCCTTCGTCCTTCAACACAGTCAGCATTGGGTCGATCGTGGCCTTCGCATCGTCAATTGTGCGGACGGCTTCCAGGAGTTTTGTAAATCGCAGGAAGACAGTCCAGCGCTGTTTGGGTGTTGTGTTGTCCCACACGCGTGTCGGGGAAAAGTTCACGAATTCGGACCGCAGATAGACATACAGTCGTGAGAGTGTCTCGCTTTGTCCTTCCAGTTTCTTGAACAGGTCGTAGTCGATCACGATGTTGCGGTACCGGGCACCGACCCACGTGATCGGAACTTCTCCGTTGTCGAAATTGAAAGTCCAGGGGAAGTCGGGGATGACGCGGATGCGGGCATTGCCGGTCAACTCACCGACTTTGGCCGTAACAACAACCGCTCCGTGTTCCGTACCTTGTGGTGTTGTGTAGCGACCCTCGGCGTCGATTGCCCCGGGCCCCTCAATGTTGAATGTCACATCTTCAGGTTTAGCGGTTCGAAGGTATTGGCCACGGCTGTTGTAAAGTCGAACCTGATGAAGCTGCCGTTGTCCGGCCGGGCCACTCTTCAATAGTGATTCGACGGGAACGATTTGCACGTGTGCTGGAGTTGTGTCGTCGGCGACGTCAGCAACGGCCGCAAGTTCCGGACGCGGGTCTGACTGAACTTCATGATCTGTTTTACCGATGCAGTACATCGCTTCGCCGGTGGTGATGTAGATACGTCCGTGCGAGACGATCGGCGATGCCGCAACGTCTGCGTCGAGTCGCTGATAGTGGATCTTTTCGAGTCCATCCTCGGTTAGTTTGAAGATGAATTCCCGACCGTTGCCTTCGCAGCAGTAGAGTTTTCCATCGGCGTACAGAATGCTGGCGCGTCCCATCGTGCCGACTTTCAGACGCTGAATTCGTTCGCCGGTCTTCGCATCGACGACCAGCAGGTTGCCCTTGTCCTCAATGGCGTAAATACGGTCATTCACGACCACTGGAGAACTCTTGCCGACGTACCACTCGCGGGTGCGCCAGAGTTCTCCGGTCTTTGAGATGTCACCTTTGCCGTTCAGATCGAGCGCGAAAAGCGCGCCCATTTCATTACCGTCGAGGTTTTCCTCACTGTGGCCGCACAGGACCATGTTGCCAGCGATGACGGGCGTCGTGTTGATTCCGCGGCGTGAGACGTTATAAGTCCAGACGCGTTTCCCGGTCTGCGGTTGAAACGCATGAACTCCGCCGTCGCCGGAACCGGTGACGAACACGGGCGTGCCGTTAGCGACCGCCAGCACGGGTGAGCTGTACGTCGTGTCGAAGGGCAGTGGTCGTGTTCCCTCGAACCAGACGGGCTGGCCATTGCGTTTGTCGAACGCGATATAGCGGTCGGCCGGTTTTGCCATGTCACCCCAGCCGATCACGATCGCACTGACGATGACCAGGTCACCGGCAATGATTGGTGTGTTCGTCCGCCCGCCATAGGTACTCAGCAGACCGAACCGTTCATGCAGAGACTTCTGCCAGACGGTTTTGCCAGTCTTTCCATCGATACACTGAAACTTGCCACACACGCCCAAGGCAAACACGTTGCCGGTTTCCGGGTCACCGGTGACATTGGACCAGGCAACTCGGGTATCGGGTACGTCCGACAGATAGACGTTGAACGTGTTCTGCCAGAGGATCTTGCCGGTCTTCGCATCGGCACAGATGATCTTCTCACCCTCGGTTTCGGTGCCTGGATTGGACCGAGCGAGCAGGTAGATCTTTCCGTTCATCACGATCGGTGTGGATCGCGAAGCAAGCTCTTTGCTGGCCCACAGCAGGTTCTCGCCCTCAGGAGACCATGAATCCGGCAGTCCTTTTTCGCGAGAGATGCCGTTCATCTCGGGGCCGCGCCAGTAAGGCCAGTCCAGCGGATCACCACCGTTGGCAAAGCCGTCCTCGGCGATGAGCGACAACAGAGTAAGCACGAGCGTAAATCTCAGGGCGGAAGGTCTCATGTCGGACTCTTCTTCTGTGAGGCGAGAGAATCGAGGACTGCGGGAGGGCACAGGATACGATCCGAAGGCGAACGGGTCGCTCGACCAGGCGGGAGTTACGACGCAATGGCCAAGGTCACCA
Organism: Planctomycetota bacterium; assembly: GCA_963579025.1. GTDB lineage: Bacteria > Planctomycetota > Planctomycetia > Planctomycetales > Planctomycetaceae > CAUZFZ01. The sequence continues at coordinate 47,083 of CAUZFZ010000009.1, forward strand.
GAGTTCCAGAATTGAACCGAAAATACGGGAACGCCTGCGTGACGGCGCGATTTCCGGGTGCCGTTCAGTTCAGCTCGGAAGGCGCGCGGCTAACAGTAGCAAACGCCAATCTGTAACGGCAAGGAACGGGTGGGATCAGTGACCGTCGATACGTGATTTCGAAATCGACCCGGCCTGACCCCAGGACTTGAAGCGCACTCCGCAACTCCTTAGAGTGCTCGGCTTTCCCGAATTCGACGCCATCCGGGCTAACCCCGGTCAGCTACATAACATCAGTCAAATCAAGCAGTTAAGAGAGGCAGTTGCATGGGACGGTACACTGGTCCGAAGGGGCGAATCAATCGTCGGCTAGGCGCCGTGATCTTCGAGAACATCGGAGCGCAGAAAGCCTTTGAGAACCGCGATTACCCTCCGGGTCCGCAGCAGCGACGGCGCAAGCTGTCGGAGTACGGCATCTCGCTCAAAGAGAAGCAGAAGATCAAATACTACTACGGGTTCCGGGAAGAGCAGTTGCGTCGCTTCTTCGATCTGGCTCGCCGTCGTCAGGGCAACACGGGTGAAAACCTGCTCGTTATTTGCGAGACCCGGCTGGACAATGTCGTCCGACGCTCGGGCATGTGTCTGACCCGTCCGCAGGCTCGTCAGGGCATCACGCACCGGCACTTTCAGGTCAACGGCCGAACGGTCGACAAGCCGTCCATGTTGCTGCAACCAGGCGATGTGGTGACGGTCCGGAATCGGCCAAACCTGAGGAACGTCTACAAAGAGTTTGCCGAAGCCAACACAGCGCCCGCATGCGACTGGATTAGTTTCGACCAGAACGCGTTGCAGGCGACAGTCACGGTGATGCCGACAATGGACGACGTGAGCGTCCCGGTCGACGTCGGTAAAGTCGTCGCCTTCATGTCGCGCTAAGCGTTTGACCAGTCGCAAATACACAGGCCGCCCCTTCGGGCGGCCTTTTTTGTTCGCAGTCCGTGGAGAACTCGGTGGCTTTGCAGCCCTTCCAACCGTGCCCTAGGATGCCGCCCGCCTTGCCAGGGTCTGCAACAGGTCGCTGAATTCGCGAGACTTCGGCCCGGGCTCTGACGAGTTCCAGTAGTTACAAGTTTGAGATGGGCGGTCGCGGTCGATCGTAGCTGGATTCGCAAGAATTTCGCGGTCCGGCTGAATTCTTGCGAATCCAGCTACTTCAAACTTGGAACTACTGAGTTCAGATACAGAACCTTCGACATGAGTCGCGTTAACACAGTCAACAACTCAAAGCAGGACAGAGAACCCAACCGATGGCCGAACAGAAAGCAACAAACGTCACATGGCATGAACATAAGGTCGATCAAGCGGAACGCTGGAAAGCCGGCGGCCACAAAGGTGCCGTGCTGTGGTTCACAGGGTTGAGCGCCTGTGGCAAGAGTACGATTGCCAACGAGGTGGACCATATTCTGCACGGGCAGGGCAAGCGGACGTACGTACTGGATGGCGACAACGTTCGGCAGGGACTCAACAAGAACCTGGGTTTCTCGGCCGAAGATCGAGCCGAGAACATTCGCCGGATCGGTGAGGTTGCCAAGCTGTTCTCAGACGCCGGTGTGATTACGTCGACGGCGTTCATCTCCCCCTATCGGGCTGACCGCGACCAAGTCCGCGAGTTACTGGAGCCCGGTCAGTTCGTCGAGATCCTCGTGGATGCGTCGCTGGAAACGTGTGAAGCACGTGACCCCAAGGGCCTCTACAAGAAGGCTCGGGCGGGAGAAATCAAGGGCTTCACCGGCATCGACGATCCATATGAGGCTCCCGAGAATCCCGAACTGGTACTCGACTCCAATACCAAGGGTATTGAAGAACTGGCAGCGGAAGTGGTCGCGTGGCTTGATGCCAAGGGAATCATGAGCCTTTAATTGCTCGCGCTGTCATCATGACTGGCAAGTGAACAGGGCACGGACTCCGCAGTGGACGCAGACCAGAATCTGTGTCTATCCGCGAAGTCTGTGTCCTGATTGCATTTCAGGGTCGCTGACCCTTCGCAGACAATTGGCGGTGTGAATCGGATCGAATCGATGGAGGTCGACCATGACAGCATCCACCACTCTGACTCTCGCGCGCTACGAACCGGCGAGGGCTTATGAATGGAATTACGATCATGCGCCGGATCCCGTCGAGGCTGACGTGCCCGCAGTACCCGGCGAGTGGACCTTCTGCGGACTGCGAGCTGCGTCGCCTCTGGGAATGCCGGCCGGTCCCCTGCTGAATGGTATGTGGATTCGGTATTACGCCTCGCTGGGCTTCGACGTGCTGACCTACAAGACGGTCCGCAGCTCATTCCGTGAGTGCTATGTCCTGCCGAACCTGTTGCCAGTCAGGATTTCCGGCTCATCACGGCAGTTGAGTGGCGGGGAGATTGAACTTCCGGCGGCAGCAGAAAACGACGGAAGCTGGGCTGTCAGTTTCGGGATGCCGTCCATGCGGCCCGATACTTGGCGCGCCGACATTGAAGACACGCGGCAACGGCTTGCAGCCGAAAAACTGCTGTCGGTTTCCGTCGTCGGAACGGTGCAGTCCGGCTGGTCTACTGATGACCTGGCTGCCGACTATGCTCAGTGTGCTCGCTGGGCAGTGGATGCCGGAGCCGACGCCATCGAGATGAATTTCTCGTGCCCGAATGTCGCGACGTGCGATGGTCAGCTTTACCAGGAGCCTGTCGGAGCCACAATTGTCGCTGCCGCCGTGCGACAGGCCATTGGATCGAAGCCGCTGATTGCGAAGGTCGGTCATGTCTCACGACCCGAGCATGCCGAGTCGCTGCTGAATGCCATTGAGGGGCACGTTGATGCGCTCGCGATGACGAACAGCGTCGCGGCGACGGTGAAGTACGAAGACGGGACGGTCGCGTTTGACGGACAGAAACGTGGTATCTGTGGAGCGGCAACACGGCGCGCCTCGACGAACCAGGCTGCCATGTTCTCAAATCTGATTCAGTCGCGCGGGACAAACACGCGGTTGATTGGGGTGGGTGGTGCCGCGACAGCGGACGACGTGCGGGACTACCTTAAGGCTGGAGCCGAGTGCGTCCATATCGCGACCGCGGCCATGATCGACCCGTCGATCGGACTGCGAATTCGCGCGGAACTCGCTGAGGACCCGCCGCAAACCGATTGACGGAAAATCCCGCGGACCGTGAATGCTTCCTTTACGTAGATCAGTGATTGCACACACGCTGAGAAGTGGACAGAGCGACGATGGACCAGCAGCCACTCTTCGACAAGCAGACCCGCAAAGGCCAATGTGACTTCTGAATCAATCAAACTTCCAAACCTGTCGCGCCGCGCGGCGATTCACCGCTGTGCAGTGTTGGGTGCATTGGGATGCGCCTCGTACTCACAACCGGCGTCGTCCAGCCAAACGTCCGATGCTTCCGTGCTGTCGCGTGTCCGATTCAAAGACAACGATGGAGCAGAGCAACAGGTTGACGGTCGAGTTCTGTTTCGCGGGGCGGAGGGCGGACTGCTCATTGAAGACGCGGCCGCCAGGTTATGGACAGTGACCGCCGAACGCCTTGTGAGCGAGAACAAAACAAGCACAGCGTTCGAGCCCTTGACCACCGCACAACTCGGCGAGGTCGTCAGTAACGAAGCCGTCTCGGCGGGAGTGAACGGACCGTTCTCGGTCCACGCGACCGATCACTACGTGATTACAACGAATACAAGCGAAGTCTACGCGCAGTGGTGTGGCCGCCTGCTTGAGCGGCTGAAAGTGGCGATGACAAAATTCTGGAAGACCCGCGATCTGGAACTCGCCGAGCCAGAGTTTCCGCTACCCGTGTTGATTCTGTCCCGCAAAGAAGACTTTGGGAAACTGGCCGTCTACGACTCGACACCCGGTTCAGCCAAGGGCCAAGGATATTACCTGATCACCGGGAACCGGATTGTCCTGTATGACCTGACGTCTGATGGCGGAGCATCCAACGCGAAGACGATCGCCGACGTGCAACGTCGGCTGGTTCGGTCGCCGGCCAGTGTTGCGACTGTCGTACACGAGGCGACGCATCAGATCGCGTTCAACTGCGGAGTCCACACGCGATACGCGGACAATCCGCTCTGGATGACCGAAGGCATGGCGATGTACTTCGAAACGCCAGACCTCAGTGGTCGCAGTTGGCGAACAATTGGAAAAGTCAGTCCGATTCGTTTGCGGCAGTTCCGCGATTACGCCACCAGTCGCCGTGGTGGCGATTCACTCGAAACTCTAATCCGGGACAACGCACGACTGGTCGACCCCGAGAAAGCGGTGGATGCCTACGCCGAGTCATGGGCGCTGACGCACTTTCTGATTCGCTCGCGCGGGCGACAGTACGCAGCGTACGTACGGAAGCTCGCCGAAAAACCGCGTCTGCAGTTTGACAAACCGGACGATCGAACGGCTGCCTTTCAGGATGACTTTGGTGAGCTTGCCATTCTTGAAAAGCAGTTTCTGAGCTACGTACGCCGGCTCCGATAGCACCGTTCGTAGTAACCGCATTTATGCGGTTTGACCGGCAGGCGGAACCCGACAAGTCGGGTTACTACAAACTTCACACGTCGCCGCCCTCTGGTGGGCCCTGAACCTGCCTCTTAACTCGCAGGGGCAGGCCGTGCAGGCGGATGAAGCCGGCGGCGTCTTCCTGGCGGTAGCTTTCGCCTTCGCCGTCCATGGTTGCCACATCGGCGTCGTACAGGCTCACCGGTGACCGACGGCCTTCGACGATCACATTACCTTTGTAAAGAGCCACTCGGGTTTCGCCGGTTACGTGCTTCTGCGTTGCGGCAAAGAACGCGCGGTGAGCTTCGGCAACCGGATCGAACCAGTAGCCGTTGTAGACCAGTCCGGCGAAGTCGGGCATGCGACGTTCTTTCTCGGCGATCACGCTGCCGGTTAGACACAGTCCTTCCAGGTCGCGGTGCGATTCGAGCAGGACCGTGTGTCCGGGCGCGTGATACTCGCCGCGCGATTTCATGCCGACGTATCGTGTTTCGACCATACCCAGCGATCCGACTCCGTTGCGGGCGGCAGCAGTGTCCACGTACTCGAACACAGGCAACAGGCCTTCCGCCAGGGTGTCGCCGACATCGCACATTTCGATGTCGATGCCCTCGGACGTGTCCGGTCGCGATGTGCAACTGCTGACCTTAACCGGGACGCCGGATTCCCAGTGGATGATGAATCGCTCGACTTCATCGGGTGCCTGAGTCGGATGCACCATGCGTTCGAAGATTTCTGCTGGAGCGGTGACCCACGGATCTTCCAGGACTCCGGCTTCGTACGAGATGTGCAGCAGATTGTCGTCGGAGGACCACGGCTGTTTGGCGCTGGCTTTGACTTCCAGGCCATGCTTCTGAGCGTACTCGAGCATGGTCTTGCGGCCGGACGAGAACTGGTTGATGAAGTCCGCGTTCTTCCACGGAGCCAGAATCTGCAGGTCCGCGTCGAGGGCCTGATATCCCAGCTCGAAACGAACCTGATCGTTGCCCTTGCCGGTCGCTCCGTGGCAAACCGTGCGTGCTCCGGTTTCGTGGGCGATGCGCACCTGGTGCTTGGCGATCAGCGGCCGGGCAATCGACGTGCCCAGCAGATAGCGGCCTTCATACACCGTGTTGGCGTGCAGGCAGGGAACGAAATAGTCGCGGAGATATTCTTCGCGGGCGTCGACAGCTTCATAGGTCGACGCGCGGTTACGTTTGGCTCGCTCGCCAATTTCGGTCAGGTCTTCGACCTGCTGACCGATGTCGAGCAAATAACAGATGACTTCGTAACCCTGCTCGGCCAGCCAGTGCAGAATGACCGTGGTATCCAGCCCGCCCGAGTAGGCGAGCACGATTTTTCCCTTGTCCGACATCACGCAACCTCAAAGTGAAACGACAGTGAAGGGGGTACCCGACGGAACTGATGACGCGCGAGCGTCGGCTCGGGTTCGATGAGGGCGGATCGTCCCGGTTCTGCCGTGAAAGTCCAGCGAACTGAAGGTCACGGATCGCCCAACAACCCACCGTGGAAATTCGTGATGTTGTCGCGTTCCGGAGCACGGTCGCCGGTCAACAGGTCGTCAGCCTCTTCGGCCTGATAGTGACCACCGACTCCGTACAGATTGTCGACGCCGGCACAGATGATCTGGAATGAGTCCGGGTTGTGAGCCTGCTTGCCATCGACGTCGGTCGTGTAGCACGAACGGAGATTGCGCTTGTCGAATTTCGGATAGACGATTACGTCCCGCTTTAGATATCCCGTCCCTCCGTAGCTGCTGAGGTAGACATATGGCGCGTCGTGTTGCGGGCGAGTTGGCAGGAGTTCAGCGAACTCGTCGTTGTCGACGTCGACCAGGTTCTCGGCGTTGAAGCCGGCGTAGAATGGGCCATCCCGGGAAGAGACTGTTGCAGATTCGACTTTGAACGGGTCGGAAGGGTCTTTCGAAAACCCGATACGTGGTCCGGGGATGTTGGGGGTATCAGCGCTTGTCTGTCTGTGATCCGCGTTTCCGCCCAGAAAGAACACCAGACACTCTGCACCGGTCAGTTCGATTCTGTCCTCAGTGTCGCCATCTTGATTCAGGTCACGCGCCAGCGCGAAGCTGAATCGCGGCCACATTCGTTTGATGAGTCCCCGGCTTCGCGCATCCTCCGTCCATCCATCCGGCTGTTCATAGAGGAAAATTCGACTCGGAGGATAGACGCCGAATTGCGTCTTAAACGCGGTAAGTCCGGCGGTCAGTTTGTTGATGTCCGCCTGAAGATCCCGAAGATCCCGTTGCCCAGTTCGTTTCGGTGAAGGAAGGAATGGAGCAATGAGGAAGCACAAGAGTGCGACGGCGGCAAGGCCGGTGATGCAATTCCCGATCGTCGAGGACTCACGTGCTTTTTGCAATCGGTCCAGAATCAGTAATCCGGCTGCGACGTCCAGCAACACAATGATAACCCAGAGCAGTGGTGGGAAAGTGTCGATTGATACTGAAATCGTCATAGGTATGGCTCTTCACAGTTGGGTCGTCGTCATGAACCAGGGCGTCCGCATCTCTCGATCGACCGCGTGTTTACAGTGTCGGTTGCCAGCGATACAGTCGAAATGGTTGCCATCTTACGGTTGTGTAACGCCATCAGCGTTCAATTGAGCAATCGGAGACAACCAAGGGTGCGCCGCTTTACGTCGACCCCAGTCTGTAGGGTAAAACGCTTTCGGTGAAAAGCGAGAGACAGATGAGGACTTACCCACCGCCACACCGGGCTCTGTTTCAAAACTGCTCAAAGGCCATCGTACGAGTTTTGAAACGGAACCACGCCTGGTGCGTCGTCAACCGCTAAAAAGGGGGGTAAGCATCCAACTTGCCGTCTGATTCACTCGCCTGATCGCAAGCTGGAAGCTTACGCCACTGAAAGTGTCCCTCTATGAAGTTCGCACTGCTTGGCTGGCATCCTGGAGCGCTCGCGTTGATTCGCGCGGTCTCGCAAAGCCCCGGTGATTCGCTCGTGGCCGTGGCTGAGGTTGCTGACGAAGACCTGACTGCGTTGCTCGGACTGACTCCAGGAGTGCGCGCGGTCGGCAACTGGGAAGGTCTGCTGACGGAGACTGTTGATGTTGTCATTGTCTGCGGTCATTCGGACGGCGTGCTGGCGGGGGCGCGACAGCTTGCCGCGGATCGCACGCCGATTGTGCTCGTGCCGGAAGCGGCTCAGGGATCGGCGTTTGTTTATGAGCTGACACTGACTCGCGATGACAACGGTGTTCCGCTGATTGCCGCTCCGTTGTTGCGGTTTCATCCGCTTATCGGACAGTTGACCGAGTTGATTGCCGATGGACAGCTTGGGCAGCTTCAGTTGTTGCGGATCGAACGGCGAGGGCCTGGAAAGTCGGGCAGAGCAACGCTGTCGACCCAGCAGATCGATGCGGCGCTGCTGGAAGATGTGTCTTTACTGCGGCATCTGGGTGGTGAGTACAGTCGCATTACCGCCGTTCACTCGGGAGCGCCCGGGAGTAACTCGAATTCGAGCGTCGCGGATGCAGGTGTCCTGCTGGCGAACGTCGCACTCAGCGGTGCCGATCTGGCCGAAGCCACCTGGTCGCTGGGTCCCGGCGACTTGCAGTGGGACCTGGCAGTCACAGGCTCCCAGGCGACAGCTCAGTTGCATCTTGACCTGGCCACGCTGTCCGGTCGGCTGCAGATTGAATCGGACGCTGATCCGCGCGTGATTGAAGGTGCTGATGCAATTCGAGCCACGGGGCTGGCTCAGTTGGGCCGCTGCGTAAATCCTCTCGGGCCGATCGTCGATGAATGGGCGGAACTGACGCGCAGCTTTGAGACTGTCGAGGCGACTCATGGCTCACTGCGTCGTCGCCGGACTGTCGACCTGCACTTTGAAACGACGTCCGAGCGATCAATCTTCAAGTCGCAGATGACAGCCGGCGGGTGCGGACTGTTGATGCTGACTTTGTTTGGCCTGTTCGCGTTTCTGCTGCTCGGTGCTGTCGTGGATTCGCGTTCGATGTCGCAGCGGAGTGCGGAGGCGACTGGACGAATTGTCCATGAAAACGAATTCGTTTCCGGGACGGGACAGTTGAATCCGTCCGGGCAGAAACACCTGGCGGAGCTGTCGCGGAAGATGGCCCGAGGCCCGGCGCCCGTATTCGTCATGCCGACGGGCAGTGAATCGGACGCTGAACTGCGAAAGTCCGTGGATGAATCCCGACTGGCCACTGTGATCGCGCGGTTTGTTCAAGGCGGCAGTCCGGAGAGCGGCCTGTTTGTGGAACTTGCGCACGTGCCGCATCCGCTGGTCCAGACGTTGCTTTCCGTTCTGCGGATTGTCTGGATCGCCCCGCTGGTTCTGTTCCTGCTTCTGCAATTGCTGATCTTTGCGACGCGACCGTCCGGCTCGGCAAATCAGTCCGAGCCTGACCAGGCTGCTCGCAACGATTAAGACGAACGCAGCAGTTATCCGGACCTGGTCCGTGACGCGATTTCGTCAGTTGCGTTTGACCGGACGCGAGGTCGACCTAGGTTTCCTGCGTTGAATTGCGATTCCACGCGAAGGAACCTCGACATGGCTACAGGAGATGACACTGCCAGGCAGAGAGGAGCGTCCGTTCCGTCTCAGGCACCGCACCCGATGAACTCATCGCGTCTGGTTCTGGAGCTGTTGGCTCTGGGTCAACCGGGCGACGACAAGGATGCATGGGGCACGGTGATTCATCGCTCGGCAATGCGCAGCCTGATGCTCGCGCTGCAATACCGCGAACCGGCCATCGTCCAGCACTCGCGACGTGTTGCGTCGCTGTCCGTGTCCGTCGGTCAGTCACTGGGGTGGGAAACGCACGATCTTCACGCGCTGGAAGCTGCGTCTTTGCTCCATGATGTGGGCAAGGTTGGTATTCCTGACATCATTCTGCAGAAGCCAGGTCCGCTGTCTCCGGATGAGTCTGAGTTGATGGGGCTGACGTACCAGATTGCCAGCGATGTTCTGCAGGCCTGCCGTGCCAGCAACGACGTCGTGCAGATCGCTACGCAGGCTCAGTTTCACTTCAATGGTGCCGGTCAGAACTATTCAGTGATCGGTAGCGACGTCCACCAGGGAGCCCGAATTCTGGCGGTCACCGATGCGTACGACTCGCTCACAACACAACAGAATTACCGTGAGGCGTTCTCGCATGAGAAAGCCATGGACGTGCTGTACCGAGCCTCAGGTTCGCAGTTTGACGGCAACGTGATTTCTGCTCTTTCCCGCTGGTTCGAACACCACGGCGAGCCACAACGGGCTGACGAGACGGCATCACAATATCAGCTCACGCCGGACGAGGTTCTCGAAGCGGGCTCGCTGAGTCATGTGTTTTCGTACCTGTACCTCGTTGAGAGCATGTACCACGGCTTCTATGTCGCGGGAGCGGAAGAAGGCACGCTGGTCTGGAACTCCGGGTGTGAAGAACTGACGGGCGTCTCCTGGCTGGAAGCTCGCCGACATCCGAATGCCTTCAGTCTGATCCAGTATCGCGATCGCTTTGGCGAACCTCTGCCGGATCATCAGAACCCGGTGCTGCTGGCCGCCGAATCCGGCCGTGCTCAAACGACGGAGCTGCAGCTTCACCGGGCCGACGGAGAATGGCTGCCGGTTGAAGTGCAGACAATGCCATTGATCGACCAGTCAGGCCAGTTGAAAGGTTATGCCGAGATCTTTCGCGACATGTCCGGTCGGCGGGAGGAAGGCGGCTACCGTGATCTGAGACTGATGGCCAGTCGGGACGCACTGACTCACGTGGCCAACCGAGGGGAACTCCGTAAGCAGATGGATCGGCAGATTGCCGAGTATAAATCTCGAAATTGCGAAAACCCTTTCTGCATCATCTTTCTGGACGTCGACCACTTCAAACGCGCCAACGACACGTACGGTCATGCGGCCGGAGACGAAGTCCTGATCAGCGTCTCACGCCTGCTGCAGCACGAAACGTATTCCGGTGAACTCGTCGCTCGATACGGCGGCGAAGAGTTCGTCATTGTGTGTCCCGAAACAACTCTGTCCGATGGATTTCAGAAGGCCGAGCGATTGCGTGTGGCTCTGGAAGAGGCACAGGTCATCAAGACCGACGAGTTTCGAATCACAGCATCGTTCGGTGTTGCAGAACTTGAACCCGAAGATACCGCCGAGACAGTCGTGCAGCGCGCGGACAAAGCGCTGTATATGTCGAAGCATGAGGGACGCAATCGAACAAGCCGACTGACTTCCGAAGAACTGCGTCGCAACGACGCCGCGATGGTAAAACCACCGGTGTCGACCGGCGGAGAACTTATCTACAAAGCGCGTCTGAAAGTGTGCGTCGCGGCGGACATGATCATTTACAAGTTGCGTGCCTTCGTCGATGGCCACAAAGCGAAGCTGGGAGAGGTCACTCAGGACCAGGTTGTCATCAATGTTGGCCAACGTGGCCTGGTTCCGATGTGGGGCAGTACTCCCGACAAGCAGCCGGTGAAAATCACGCTCGTCTTCGGCGACAGCCACGCGACGATCCAGCGTGGTGCGAACAGGCTGGTCGAGATCAGCGTCAGCATCGAGCCACGCGGCTGGGCACGAGACGCCGAAGTCTTTCAAAAGCGTTCGCGCGTCATCATCAAGGAACTGCGGGAGTACCTGGCGGCGGACTTCGCGGACTACGAAGACGTGACCGGCGAGAACAATCCGTCCTCGTAATTTGCAGCAGTTCGATTTGATTGAGGATTGGTGATCTGCGAAGTGTCAGGGCTGGTCATCATCGGGTGTGCTCACAGGCGACAGCGCAATGGCACTCATTTTGTGAGCCGCAGGCGCTAGCCGCGGGCCTTGGTTCTAGCGGGGATTTCCCGCCAAGGCCCGACGCTAGCGCGTTCGGCTCATAGGCGAAACCCGCAAAGTGAGTGCCATTGGGCATCGGCGGCCTGTACTTCGAAAATCAACACTCATCAATCGCCAATCATCAATCGATTCTGCGATCGGTGCGGCGGCAACGTGTTGGTTCATCCCAACCCCGATGAGCCTATCGTGTTCGCAGGGTGACCGGTGTCAGTTGATGCACGGCGAGCAGGTCAGCGTTCAGTTCCGAACGAAAGCTGCGTGGGCCGCGAATCCCTACGGCATGGCCAATAAACCGGTCGAGCTGGATGCCCGGCACGGCAGTCAGATACGTCAGCACTCGACCGTCCGGTGCGAGGAGTACGTGACTGGGCAGACCGGGACGCTGGATGGCTGAGCGGTGGACGATTCCGGCGCCGTCAAAGCCAGCGCCTGCGGCTCGTGAACGCGACACCGTTCGCGACTGGACCGGGGCCGGCGTTGGTGGCGGTGGATTGGGCAACGGTCGTCGCACGACCGTTGTCGTTGGCCGAGCGGTGGAAACCGAAAACTGCGACAGATACGTCTGACGAATCGCGGAGTCACGCGCCTCGGTGCGACGCATGATCTGCTGGAACGATGCGTACTCGCCAAACAACGCACGGCGGCGTTCCACGGCGGCCAGTCGCTGGCTGATTCTCGAATCGATTGTGGGGCTGCCGTCTTCTCCCGACATCGCCCGATAGTCCTGGCTCAGCAGGCGATACGCCTCCTCAATTCCAGGCAGATCCCATTCGCTGATCGGTCGGCTGACCATCGCGCGGAACTCGTCATCGATCTGCCGCATGACGTGCCACGCTCGATCCAGCAGTTCCTGCTGTTGCGGGGACAAGCCGACATCCGGAAGTGGTCCAGCCGATCCAAAACCCACGGCTGGAGTCGGAACGCCCTCGGCAGCGATGGAGGGCAGACGCGTCGAGTCTGGCTCGACCTGATCTGCCGGCTTGAGCGATACGGTTGGACCGAGCTGCGGGAGGGAAACCGGTCCAATCGAGGACGGCTGCTCTTCAGCGACAGGCTGGATGGTATTCGCGCCGGCGCCGGGCTGGATGTCGGTGAAGTCGGGGGCTCCCAGCGTGACTGCCGCAGCCGGCCGGTCGGCGCGGGCGGAGGACAACAGGTCAGGCTGTTTCTCGAATTCGTCCGCCGGCACGACGTCGCGCCGACTGATGTATCGGTACTCACCGCGGGGTGGTTCGATGCGGTACATTTCAACGGGGCTTCCGTTGAGGCGGATGGTTGATTCGCCCTTGATCCGCACCACTTCGCCGCGGAACAGTCGATGCATGACGTCCGGCTCGCCGCTGTAGACGTTGCTGCCGATGTGGTCGCTGGTCTGTCGGATAACCACTCCCAGACCGCCAGGTTTCTTCTCGACGTCTTTGACCGGAATCCAGCTATGGCTGTCTGCGAGCGGCTGGATCAGATACCAGCCGCCGAAGTCCTCGCGCACGATCGTCACGCGATCGCCATGCTGGAGCTTGAGCGTGGGGTAATAATCGTCCGTGCGAGGTCCGCTGTAGACCTGTGCCTGGCTGCCGACAACAGCGGCTTCGAAAGGGAAGCTGCGGTCATTGCCGAAAGCAGATGCACAGAAACACGAAACGAACAGGGCCCCGAATGAGACAGCGTGACGCATCGATTCAAGTCCGAGGGATCCACCGCCGTAAAATCCGGCGATGCAGGAGGCGAAAGGTCAGATGAGGTGAGGCCGCGGATGTGGGGAAGAGGAGCGGCTGAATACCCGATTTCGTAATTTCGCCTCAAGATCAGTCGGTCAATACCGCTACCCGGGAGACCACGCTGGCGGCATTCCGTACGCGAAAAACATTCGGGACCTCTATCGTCGAAATTCCGGCTGCGATACCTTCCCGCATCCTTGGGAGCCGCGCGATTGCTCCCCCGCAGCGACTCGCTCACTTTCATTGCATCCACGAAAGACACGAATTACACGAAAGAAACATCGGCTCAGCTGCGGACGCCGCTTGTTTTCGTGTGGTGTCTTTCGTGATTACCACTTGCCGGTTTCCGCCACGCGTCTCAGAACGGTGGCACATGTCTATTCAAAGGTATCGATCGTGTTACGGACTCATACATGCGGTGGACTGACTAAAGACGACGTTGGAGCGGCCGTGACCGTGTCTGGCTGGGTCGACGTGACTCGCGACCACGGAGGCCTGCTGTTCATCGATCTGCGTGACCGCTACGGACTGATTCAGGTCGTGTTCGATCCGTCGGAGAGTCCTGAAGCTCATGAGCTGGGGCGTACTCTCCGCCGGGAAGACGTGATTCAGGCGAACGGATCACTGGTCCTGCGACCTGCCGACCGTATCAACCCCAAGCTGGAGAGCGGCGAAATCGAGGTGCGTGCCAGCGAGCTGATCATTCACAACAGGAGCCTGACACCGCCGTTCGAACCGACGGGGGACAACCTGCCGAACGAGGAACTCCGGCTGACGTATCGGTATATCGACCTCCGCCGACCTCAACTGCAGAAGGCGATCGCACTGCGTCATCAGGTTTGTAAGGCGACCCGAGACTACTTTGACGGGAACGGGTTTCTGGAAATCGAGACACCGATGCTCGGCAAGAGCACTCCGGAAGGTGCCCGGGATTATCTGGTTCCCAGCCGAGTGCATCCCGGTAGTTTTTTCGCACTGCCGCAGTCGCCGCAGCTCTACAAACAACTGCTGATGGTTGGAGGTCTGGATCGCTACTACCAGCTCGCACGCTGTTTTCGCGACGAGGACCTGCGGGCCGATCGCCAGCCGGAATTCACGCAGATCGACGTCGAGATGTCATTCGTCGAACACGACGACATTCTCAACATGGTCGACGGCCTGATGGCCCACCTGGTAAAGGAAATTCGCGGCACCGACCTGCCGACGCCGTTACCGCGTCTGACGTATCAGGAGGCGATGGAACGCTTCGGGTCGGACAAGCCGGACCTGCGATTCGGCATGGAACTGGTCGAGATCAGCGATCTGGCAGAGAAGTGCGGTTTCGGTGTGTTCAGCAAGACGGTTCAGTCCGGCGGCCGGGTCCGTGGTCTGAACGCCAAAGGAGCAGCCTCAAAATACAGCCGCAAGGTGATCGACGAGCTGACCGCATGGGTCGGCGACTACGGAGCCCGCGGCCTGGCCTTCTTCCGCGTGAAGGAAGGTGCCCTCGATTCACCGATCGCGAAGTTCTTCTCTGAAGAAGACCAGCAGGAGATCATTCGCCGCCTGGGTGGTGAGGATGGCGACCTGCTGTTCTTTGTAGCCGACAAGTCATCGGTTACGTCAGCCGCACTCGCAGCGCTTCGCAACCGGCTGGCGAAAGAGCTGGAACTGTACGACCCGCTGGACCTGAACGTGCTGTGGGTTGTCGAATTCCCTCTGTTCGGCTGGAGCGAAGAGGAAAACCGCTGGATCGCCGAGCACCATCCCTTCTGCTACCCGCACAAGGACGACCTGGGCCTGTTCGAAACCGATCCGGGAAAGATCCGGGCACAGTCGTACGACCTGGTTTGCAATGGATACGAGGCCGCCAGCGGCAGCGTTCGTATCCACGATCCGGAGCTCCAGCAGAAGGTGTTCGACTTCATTGGCATCGATCAGGCCGAAGCCGAAGAGCGTTTCGGATTCCTGCTGAAGGCCCTGCGCTACGGTGCTCCGCCGCATGCCGGAATTGCTTTGGGTCTGGACCGCTGGGTGATGATGTTCCTGGGCGACGACAACATCCGCGACGTGATCGCGTTCCCCAAAACTCAAAAGGCGGCCGACCTGATGACGGAAGCGCCGTCACCGGTCGACGCGCCTCAGCTCCGAGATTTGAATATCAAACTCGATCTGCCCGAATCGTAATTTCCTGACGATTTGCACGCATGCTGTAGAGCGTCGCGCCGTCGACTTACACTAATGGCTCCCGGGGCGAACAGTCATTCAAGTTCGTCGTCTCTTGCGAGTCGTGGTGGTGGCGCCCCAGCAGTCTCTGATTGTGAGCAGGTCGCGGAATGAGAATCCGGAATACAGCGGCGTTGTCTCTGGTCGTGACGGCTCTGCAATCAGTCAGCATGGCCGTGACGGCGGCTGATGACGCGCCTGCAACGACCCGACCCAATGTCCTATTCATCGCAGTCGACGACCTGCGTCCTGAGCTGCGGTGTTATGGCGAGAGAGCGATCCAGTCGCCGAACATCGACAAGCTGGCTTCGTCAGGCGTTCTCTTTGAGCGGGCCTACTGCCAACTGGCTGTCTGCAATCCGTCACGCGTCAGCATCATGACCGGGTTGAGACCGGATTCGACCAGAGTCTGGGATCTGGTGACACGATTCCGACACACCATTCCAGATGCCGTCACATTGCCACAACACTTCATGCAGCACGGCTACCACGCGGTGTCGTACGGCAAGATCTTTCATAACCCCTGGCCGGACGACGAGTCATGGAGTGAACCTCATATCTGGCCCAAACAAAGTTCGCTCTGGTCCGACGAAGCAAAACAACGGCATGCAGCATATCGAGAGAAGATGCGGGCTGATGGTCGACCCGAAAGGCAGGTCAACCGCATGCGGCCTGAGGCGACCGAGGTCGTTGATACGCCAGACGACGAACACATCGATGGCGCCATTGCAGAGCAAGCGCTTGCTGCCATGAAGCGGCTGGCAGAACACGATCAACCTTTCTTTCTGGCCGCGGGTTTTATCCGTCCTCACCTACCGTTTGTTGTGCCGCGGAAGTACTGGGACCTCTACGACGCCGACTCGATCCCCACGGCAGCGAATCCCTTTCTTCCGAAGGGTTCTCCAGCATTCGCTATGAACACGATGTATGAGCTGCGGGACTACTTCGATTTCGACGGCTCACCAAGACCGGATGAAGCAGCGTTGACGCAAGCACAGCAGCGGCGATTGAAGCACGGCTACTACGCGTCTGTCAGCTTGATTGACAGTCTGGTAGGTCGCCTTCTGTCGGAACTCGAAACGCTGGGCCTTGCTGACAACACCATCGTGGTACTGTGGGGAGATCACGGCTGGAAACTCGGAGAACACAACAGTTGGTGTAAGCAGACGAACTACGAGATTGATGCCCGAGTGCCGTTGATCATTCGTGCTCCCACATGCGCCGCGAACGGTGGCAAAGCACACGCGCTTGTGGAACTGGTCGACGTCTATCCCACGCTGTGTGAACTGGCGGGCCTTCCCGTGTCCGAACAGCTTGAAGGCCGGAGCATGGTTCCACTGCTGTCGAATCTGGATCAGCCGTGGAAACAGGCCGCCTTCAGCCAGTTCCGACGTCAGGACGGTCGTGTCCCACTGATGGGCTACGCAATGCGGACTGACCGTTATCAATACATCGAATGGCAGAATCGACGGACGCGCGAAGTTGTCGCGACCGAATTATACGACCATGACAGCGACCCGTTGGAAAATACAAACATCGCCGGCAGGGCTGACAATAAAGAGCGACTCACCGAACTGAGTCGTCAGATGTGGGACACGCTGCCTGCACCGCCGGAATACGTTCCACCGAAACCCAAAAGACCTCAGGCCATCTTCCGAAATCGCGGCGACGTGCCTCTGACATTGTTCTGGATCACACCGGACGACAAGGAGCGCCAACAAGGCATCATTCTTCCTCGAACCCAAATACTGCAGAACACGACACTGGGTCATCGATTTCGTATTCGAGGACCAGAAGGATTCACTCAGACGTTTGAAGTTACGAAGCAGCGACAGACATTTGATGTTGCAGCAGTTAAGAATCCGACCAGTGCAAACGATGTTCCGCGTCCCAACATCGTGTTCTGTATGGCCGATGACTGGTCCTGGCCACACGCGGGAATACTCGGTGATCCGGTCGTCAGGACACCGCACTTTGATCAGATCGCTCGCGATGGTGTGCTGTTTGAGAACGCATTCGTTTCGACACCGTCATGCACACCAAGCCGTTTGAGCATTCTGACCGGACAGCACCATTGGCGGTTGAAGGAAGGTGACAGCCTGGGTGGATCGCTACGGGAAGAATATGACGTTTACACCGAGATGTTGCAGAAGGCTGGTTACCGCATCGGCCGATTCGGCAAAGGCGTGTGGCCGAGCAAGCACACGTTTCGCAAACGTGATTCGTTTGGCGAACGCTTCCGCTCGTTCGACCAGTTCCTCAAGGATCGCAAGCCAGGCGAACCGTTCTGTTACTGGCACGGTGGCCAGGATCCACATCGACCCTACGAATACGGCGTTGGTGTCGAGAGCGGCATCGAGTTGTCACGCGTCAAAGTACCCGCCTGCCTGCCGGATAACGAAACCGTGCGCGGCGACCTTGCCGACTATCTCTGGGAGGTGCAGCGATTCGACCGCGAAGTCGGAGACATCGTCGACCAGTTGCGGGCGATGAACGAGCTGGAAAACACGATCGTCGTTGTCAGCGGCGACAACGGCATGCCATTCCCTCGCTCTAAAGCCACACTCTACGACCAGGGCACTCGCGTGCCTTTGGCGATTCGATGGGGATCAAACACCAAAGGAAATCGGACGGTCGCAGACTTTGTCAGCCTGTGCGACCTGGCACCCACATTCCTGCAAGCCGCAGGGTTGAACCCATCGAAGCAAATGACCGGAAAGAGTCTCGTTCCTCTTCTCAAGTCGAAGAAGTCAGGACAGCTCGATCCGCAACGCACGTTTGCGTTGTCTGGTATGGAGAAACACGTTTATTCGTACCCGGCTCGCTCGCTACGGACTGCCGACTTCCTCTACATCCGCAACTTCGGCCCGGACAAGTGGCCGACTGGTGAAATTGAGGACCATAATCCCGAATACGATTTCGCTAAGACATCCTGGCCGACCGATAAAGGAGCCTTCTCCTTCAACATCGACCCGTCACCCTCAAAGCAGTTTCTGCGGCTACATCGAACTGACTTAGAGGTCAGGCGGTTTGCCGAACTCTCGTTTGGCCGACATGCAGACGAAGAACTGTTCGATCTACGCAGTGACCCGGACCAGCTTCACAACGTCGCATTGGATGCGAAGTATGCTCAGACGCGAATTCGACTAAGACAGCAGCTCGAAGTGGAACTGATCACAACTGACGACCCGCGGGTCGCTAATTCGGAATCAACGAATTCCATCCATTCAGGAACTTCGAATTAGAAACGCACGACCCGGCAATGGCCGATCTACTTGCCAGATTGTGGTAAGTCACTGGAAAGGACGGATGACTATCTACACGAATCGGATTCCCGCACTTGTCGTCTTGCTGCTTATCTCAGCATGCATTTCGACGGGTGCGCGAGCTGCTGACGGGAAACCGAACATCCTGTTTATCTCGATGGACGATCTCAACGACTGGATCGGTTGCCTGGGCGGGCATCCTCAGGCGAGAACACCCAACATCGACCGACTGGCCGCCAGCGGTGTGCTCTTTAACAACGCGCATTGCGCTGCTCCGGCGTGCAATCCTTCGCGCACAGCGATCATGACCGGTATCTCGCCCCACAAGTCCGGGATGTACGACAACCGCCAGAAGATGCGCCAGATCCTTCCGGACAACGTGCTGCTGCCACGCTATTTTTCTGACAATGGATACTGGTCGGCGGGGTCCGGCAAGATTCTGCATTACTTCATCGATGCACCGTCCTGGGACGAATACTTCCCGTCCAAAGAAACGGAGAACCCGTTTCCACGAACACTCTATCCCGACAAGCGACCAGTCAGCCTGCCGCGTGGCGGACCATGGCAATACGGAGAAACAGACTGGGGTGGACTCAGCGCGACCGATGAAGAATTCGGCGGCGACTGGCTGGTCTCGAAGTGGATCGGTGAGCAGCTAAGCAGGAAGCACGAAAACCCGTTCTTTCTGGCCTGTGGTATCTATCGACCGCACGAGCCGTGGTTCGTCCCGCAGAAGTACTTTGACCAGTTTCCACTGGAAGATATTCAGCTTCCGCCCGGTTACCGGGAAGACGATCTGGAAGACCTGCCGCCGGCCGGAAAGAGGCGCGGTCCGAATCGCTACTTCGCACATATCCGCGGACACGATCAATGGAAGAAGGGCATTCAGGGCTACCTTGCCTCGATCGCGTTTGCGGATGCAATGGTTGGGCGAGTCATCGACGCGCTTGAGGACGGTCCAAATGCTGACAACACCATTGTGGTCTTATGGAGTGATCATGGCTGGCACCTGGGCGAGAAGCAGCACTGGCAGAAGTTCACCGCGTGGCGCGTCTGCACTCGCGTTCCCTTAATTGTCCGCGTTCCTGCTGGCGTCCCGGGATTAAGCGAAGGCACGAAGCCCGACAGTATCTGCTCGAAGCCGACGAATCTTCTGAGTCTGTTTCCGACGCTGATCGAACTCGCAGGTCTGCCGCCAAAGCCGGGCAATGACGGACCAAGCCTGGTTCCGTTGCTCAGGAATCCCGAGGCTGATTGGCCGCACGTTTCGATTACGCATCTGAGTGAACCGGGCTCCTACGGACTCAGCACGGAAGACTGGCGGTTGATTCATTACGCCAACGGCGATGAAGAACTGTACGACAGCGGCAATGATCGCTACGAGCTGTCGAACCTCGCAGCACTCCCCGAATTCAAAGACCGACGGCAACAACTGAGAGCTCTCGCTCCAGAGAAGTTCGCGGCGAGAATCGCTCCGAAAGATGAATCGCTGACCCGACTGAAGTGGCAACTCGCGACTGCTGAACCGACTCCCGCGTCGAAGCCAGATGGTGATCCGTTTCAGGTTGTCTTCATCAACCGCAGCAAAGCCACAGTGAAGCTGTATTGGATGGATCGATCCGGCAAACCAAAACCATATGGTGCAATTCCGGCTGGCGAACGGAAACGGCAACAGACGCGGCCCGGAGCCGTGTGGCAGATCAACGACGATGCCGATCGACCGCTGGGTCATTTCACAGTCGGTGACCGAACAGCACAGGCAGTCATCCCGCTTCGCAGTCGAAAGACGAGCCAGTGAAATCGAGGACTTCAGAAGTCACTCGTTACTGGGCGCGCGATACGGTTCGAAGACAGATTGGCGGGACTGTTCCGCCCGATCGACTCGCTCGCAGGTCGTCTGGTAGAGCCATGTCTGCACTGGCACCGGCAACGGTTTCGGCCGGTCAGTGACGTGATGATACTTGCCATCCGGTTCAAGTCGCCGGCTCTTGATCGCGTCACGGAAAGCACCGTTCAGAAGGTCAATCAGCCGATCACGTGAAGCGGGATCCTCGACGGGCACAAGCAGCTCGACGCGGCGGTCCAGATTGCGTGGCATCCAGTCGGCACTGGAAATCAGCACGCGGTTATCGCCTCCATGACGGAAGCAGGCGATTCGCGCATGCTCCAGGAAGCGGTCGACGATGCTGATGACTTCGATCGTGTCGCTCAGGCCGGGAACTCCCGGACGCAGGCAACAAATACCGCGGATGTTGAGCCGGATGCGCACGCCCTCCTGGGCGGCTCGATAAAGGTGCTCAATGATCTGCGGGTCGGCGAGTGAATTGAGCTTGGCGGTGATAGAGGCCTCCTGCCCCTGCCGCTTGAATTCGATCTCGGCGTCAATCATCTCGATGATGCGATCCCGCAATGTCAGCGGTGCGGCGGCCAGATGATGCATGGCACCAGGCAGCGAATAACCGGTTACGGAATTGAAAAACGCAATCGCATCGGAGCCGAATGAATCGTCGCATGTCATTAGACTGGCGTCACTGTAGATACGCGCGGTTGCGTCGTTGTAATTGCCCGTTCCGAAATGGACGTAGCGCTGGATCCCCTGCGGTTCGCGACGCACGACAATGCAGATTTTCGCGTGCGTTTTCAGGCCTTTGACTCCGTAGAAAACCTGTACGCCGGCCTGTTCGAGTGCCCGGGCCCATTCGATGTTTCGCTCTTCATCAAAGCGGGCCTTGAGTTCGACAATCACCGTGACGTGTTTTCCCTTTTGAGCCGCTCTCGCCAGTGCGGCCACGATCGGGCTCTTACGGCTCGTGCGGTACAGCGTCTGTTTAATCGCAAGCACATCGGGATCGTCCGCGGCCTCGTCCACCAGTCGTACCACCGGGTCAAAACTTTCGTAGGGGTGATACAGCAGGATGTCCCGGCGCGAGATCGCTTCGAAGATGCTCTCCTGAGAATCGACGTCGGGTGAGTGTCTGGGTGGACATTTGGGGAAACTGTTTTCATCACCAGAGCCGGCATCCGCGATCTGGAAGAAGTGCGTCATGTCGAGCGGGCCAGGAATGCGGTACGTGTCCCGCTTGTCGACCTGCAGGCACTCCCGCAGAAAACTCACGGCCGCTTCGGAAGCCTGGTCAGCGACCTCCAGCCGCACGCAGTCACTTTCAGTTCGAGCCACAAGAAGCTGTTCCATCTCTCCCAGCAAGTCGAAAGCCAGGTCCTCACGGATTGCCATATCGGCGTTACGCGTAATGCGAAACGCGACGCACTCCAGAACGGTTTCTTCTGGAAAGAACTGCTCGACGAACTGCTCGACAACCTCTTCCAGAAGTACGAACGAATACGTCCCTTCAGACGGTAATGTCACAAATCTCATCGGAATGCGGCCAAAAGGTATGATCGCGTGCCGCAATTCTCTTTCGTCGGAACCGTCGCGCGAGTCACGCTCCAGTCGTACCAACATGGTGATGCTGCAGTTAAGCAACAGTGGAAAATCTTCGCTGGAGGAAACAGCAATCGGGGCCACCAGAGAGACGATTTCGTCGTTGAAAATACTGCTGACAAGTCGCTCCTGCCGGCTCGACAGGTCGGCTGAACGCAACCTTCGGATGGCAGCCTGTTCGAATGCCGGCTCGATTTCGTTGATGTAGCAGTCGTATTGATCACGGGTGAGTTCAGCGACTCGGCGTCCGATGGCTTTCAACTGCGCCTTGGGTGTCAGACCGGCGGGATCTCGCTTCTTGCTGCCTCGATCCACCAGCGACTGCAGGCCGCCCACACGAACCATAAAGAACTCGTCGAGATTCGAGGCGGTGATGGCCAGAAAGCGGAGACGTTCCAATAGTGGAAGCGAAGCGTCGCGGGCTTCGTCGAGTACGCGCTGGTTGAACTCCAGCCAACTGAGTTCGCGGTTGAAAAATCGGGCGTCGGTGTCGGGCATCGGAGGTGGTTACCGAGTGGTTCGCGGGAGAACGAGTCAGTGCGTCAGAAAACCGCATGAATGCGGTTACTACAAACGGGGGTCAGGTCGCACTGCGGCGGAGCAGTACAGACAGACCGTACGTTTCTTCAAATAACTGTACTGTCTGCTTAAGGGTGATCTGTTCCAGGGATACATCGTCGACACCGGGAATCGAGATGATCAGACGATGTTTCTTAATGGAACAGTCAATCTCTCGGATTCGCTGACTGTAGGAGCGATCCAGTGCATCAGCGACACGCAGGATCGATGCCAGCTTGGCGACGATGACCCGCTCTTCACGGTCGAGATTCGAAAAGTAATTGTGTGTCGGCTTGGGTGAGGCTCGGCGGTGATAGCGGGCAACCAGTGCGACAAGCTGCAGATCGCGGCGACTCAGGCCGAATAATTCGCTGTTCTGGATCAGATACATCGTGTGTTTGTGGTAACTGGTAATCCCCACGAATAGACCGATTTCGTGAAGCAGCGACGCAACGTGCAGAATCACCCGATAACGACCGCCGAGCCGATGCTGGCTCTGCAGCGCGTCAAACAGCATGCCAGACAGCTCGGCAACATGCCGGGCATGGCTTTCGTCGAATGCATACTTGCGACCCAGGTCGATGGTCGAATTGACGACCTGACTCTGGAAGTCGTCACTCCAGACGCCCTGGCTGGCGATTTCGTGCAACAGCCCGTCGCGCAGGTTGACATCGGAAACTCGCACATGATCGACTTGCAGCTCCTGCAGAAACAGCAGCATCGACAACAGCGACGGACCAAGCGTTTCGGCATCCGGGTAAGTCAGGTGGTAGTCATGCACAAGTTCGTCAACGGACAGAGGAAACATCCGCTCGACAAACTTGCTCAGCTTTGCGGTTGAAATCGTCGCCAGCACATCTTCCACACGTTCTGGCAGAAGTTGACTCACCGCGAACCGGAAGTCTCCCCCCAAAGCGATGACCTCGGTAGGCGCACCGTTGCCCTGACGAATCTGTCGTCCAGCCTGCGATACGAATCGCTGTATATGGCTTTCCATAATCTGACGTCGGTTGGCAATCGGGGCATTCAATGAATCGAGCGTTTGTCGCAGCCTGAGGGAACCCAGGTTGTAACTGTGCGAGAAGATGACCTGCGCCTGTTCGACAACGAGCAACTCGGTGCTGCCGCCGCCAACCTCGACGACGACCGAGCGTGCATCTGACAAAGCCGGATCCAGCTTCAGTGTCGGTTCCACACTGAGGAACGTCACTCGACTGACTTCGGCCTCATCGAGAGGTTCGACCTGAATTCCGGTCGCGATATAGACTCGATCAATGAAGGCCAGTCGGTTCTCTGCCTCGCGCACAGCGCTGGTGGCGACACACCGCAACAGGTCACTGCCAGTGATTCCGTACGAGGTCAGCACTTCGCGGTAGCTGGTCAGTACTCGCACGCAATCTTCGATTGTCGAACGAGCGATCGTGCCTTGTATGAACGTGTCTTTGCCCAGACCAACAGATTGAGTGAGCGTCTCAAGCGTGCGAATCGACCCGTCTTCGCGGATCTCGCCGATGGCCATGCGCACCGAGCTAGTACCGATGTCGATCACGGCAGCCGTGCGTGGTGGCGTCCCACTGGGACTGGCGGTAGTCAGCGTGTTATCCATACTGGTGCGGGTCTGCGTGGTGGGTGTCTCGTGCCGCCTGCGAGGACAGTCGTCGACGCAGGGTAGCCTCACTGCTGTCTGAGTTCAGCCGTCCGAGCCCCGGGAGTCACTGTCTGGCATACGCCGGTTTGGCGTCGTCTGTGAAGTCGACCATCATTCACCACCCGAATCGCGCTTCATGTATAAACGACCGAGTGTCGGTCCGCCGTCATGAATCCAACTTCAACATCCACGGAGAACGTCGAGATGACACGGCTTTCACGACGCGCCTGCCTTCAAACACTGGCGACACTGCCGATGGCCCGATTCGCGTCCGCCGGTTTCGCAAAGCCGGAGAAACTTCCGGTGGCCGCGGTCGTCACGGTCTACAACCGGAATTCCCACGCGGACGTCATCATCGGAAAAATCCTGGAGGGCTTCAGGCAAGACGGCGGCGAGGGCCCGAACCTGGAACTCGTTTCGATGTTCACGGACCAGGTCGGAGCAAACGACCTCGGCCGAGGCCTGGCCGAGAAGCATGGATTCCGAACGGCCAGCAGCATCGACGAGGCAATCACGCTGGGAACGGACAAAGTGCAGGTCGCTGGCGTGCTGAGCATCGGTGAGCACGGCAACTATCCCTCCTCGGCGGACGCGAATCAGAAGATGTTTCCGCGACGTCGCTTCCTGGACGGCATCGCAGAGACCTTCCGGCGCTGTGGTCAGGTCGTTCCCGTGTTTTCGGACAAGCACCTGGCATGGAACTGGACTGATGCCCGACACATGCACGAGACCGCTCGTGAGTTGAAGTTTCCTTTCATGGCCGGGTCGTCACTGCCGGTTGCATGGCGGCGTCCCGCAGTCAGCCTGCCGATTGGATGCGAAATCGAGGAAGCCGTCGCGGTCGGTTATGGCGGACTCGAGGCGTACGGATTCCACGCGCTCGAAATGTTGCAGTGCATGGTGGAACGCCGACGTGGCGGCGAGTCGGGTATTGCCTCTGTGCAGACTATGCAGGGTGATGCACTGGTCCAGTCGATTAACAGCGGCCGCTGCTCACGTGAGCTGCTCAACGCGGCGCTGGCAAAACAGCCGCGCAACGTACCGGATGACTGGATCGAGCGTCTCGGAAAGCAGGCCGCGATTTACGCGATTGACTATCGCGATGGACTGAAGGCATCGGTCGCGATGCTCAGTGGTGTCGCAAGTCAGTTTCTATTCGCGGCGAAACTGAAGGGCCGTGCGGAACCGATTGCTGTCTGGTTTGAACTGGAAGAAGACAAGCCCTATGGCCACTTCGCTTATCTGGTTCAAGCCATCGAACACATGATCCATACCGGTGAACCTGCTTATCCGGTGGAACGAACACTGCTGACTTCAGGTGTGCTCGACTGCGCGATGCACAGCATCGCATGGCAGGGAGCCAGGATCGCGACGCCGCATCTTGGTGTCAAATACCAACCCGTCGACTGGACATTCGCAGATCGACCAGAAGGATCATGATGACCGACCGCTATCCGCTGACATGGGAACTCGATTCCCTTTACCCGAACCCGGAAACCGACGAATTCCGATCCGTTGTCGATACCCTGAAGAATCAGCTTGCAGACCTGGCCAGCGAATCGGATTCTCTGCCGCCGGTGCAAACGGGCGACGACGTGCCTTTGAAGTGGGCTGAGTTTCTGAGCCGCTTCGAAGGTGTCAACGCCGAGTTTATTGCTGTGGACGCTTTCGTGGGTTGTCACGCCGCAGCCGACGCGGCGAACCGGACGTTTCAACGTTACGAAGGAGAACTGTCCGCTCTGAGTCCGCTTCGCTCACAGATAGCAACGAACGTGGAATTTGCGTTCCAGGCCGCGGATGATCAGGCGTTCGCGGGATTCATCACGGCGGATGATCGGCTGGCACAGAATCGTTACTTCCTGGAACTTTCTCGCAGGAATGCAGCTTTGCGGCTGCCACGTGAGCAGGAGTTACTGGCAGCCGACCTGGATGTCGATGGTCTGCAGGCCTGGGGCCGGCTGTACGACCGCCTCTCAAGTGAGGTCCGTATCCCGATCATGGAGCGGGGCGAAATTGTCGAGAAGTCACCGGGCCAGGTGCAGTTCGACTCGCCGTTGCGATCCGTCCGCGAAAACAACTTCCATGCCAGCAGCAAGGCATGGTCGGTGATCGCGGATACCTGCGCGGACGCGTTGAATCACATCGGTGGCAGCCGCCTGTCGAGGTACCGCCGTCTGGGAGTCGACCATCTGGCCGCACCACTCAACCTCAACCATCTGCAGCGCGAGACACTCGACACCATGTGGGCAACGATTGCCGATCGCAAATCCTGCCTGGTCGATTATCTGGAGAAGAAGGCTGAACTGCTGGGCCTGAAGAAACTGGCCTGGTACGACCTGCAGGCTCCATTGCCAGCAACCGGCGGAAGTCCAGATTCTGAACTACCCTATGACACAGCGTGCGATCTGACCATTGACGCTCTTTCGCAGTTCAGCCCGGAATTTGGTGAGCTTGCCCGCAAGGCCATCGTCGACCGTTGGATTGAAGTCGAGGATCGTCCGGGCAAACGACAGGGCGGTTTCAGTACCGATCTGCCGACGCGCAAAGCCTCGCGGATATTCATGACCTACACCGGGAATGTGGACAGCATGTCGACGCTGGCCCACGAAATCGGGCACTCGTACCACACCTGGGTGCTACGCGATGAGCCGATGCTGCTCAGGGATTACCCCATGAACCTGGCAGAAACCGCATCGACGTTTGCGGAAGCCGTGCTGGGTGAGAACCGTCTGGCTGCCAGTGAATCGCGTCACGAGAAACTCGACCTGCTCGACAAAATGCTGAGCGACTCGGTGGCGTTCCTCATGAACATTCACGCCCGGTTCATCTTCGACCACAACTTCCATGTGCGGCGAGCCGACGGGGAATTGCCCGCCGAAGAACTAAGCAAACTGATGGTGGCCGCTCAGCGGGAAGCTTATCAAGGGGCACTGTCTGACGACGGTTGGTATCCGGGCTTCTGGATCTCCAAGCTGCACTTCTATATCTCGGGCTGGCCGTTTTACAACTTCCCTTACACGTTCGGATACCTGCTCTCTTTGGGAGCGTACTCTCTGGCGAAGGACTCGGCCGACTTCCCGCAGCAGTTCCGGGACTTCCTGATCGCGACCGGTTGCCGCGATACTGAGGACGCAGTGCAGTCCACGCTGGGCTTCGACCTGCAGACACGCGAATTCTGGGATCGCAGCCTGGATGTCGTGGAGCAACGCGTGCAGCAGTTCCTCGAACTGGCGTCTAAATGAGGTAGTTGTCAGCGAGTTGTGCCGGTCTTGTAAAAGTCCTGTAAGTAGCTTTGTAAAGGCCCGATCGTGCCTTGATGCAATCCGTTTTCGTGCCGAAGCTCTGTGTAACAGGCTTTCACTCACCGAAGACGGAGACACCCCATGCGGCGATCACAAACTCCAACCCGGTTGCGAGGCGGGCGGCCATTGGCCAGTGCGGCCATGCTTCTGGTTACCGGATGTTTCCTGCTGTCGAGCGAGGCGGTCTCGGCGGCCGACGTCGAGAATCCCAAGGTTCGTCCCGGTGACGTGAAATGGCATCCAGACTTTGACGCGGCGCGTGTAGCAGCCACCAAATCCGGCCGACCGATTCTGCTGTTCCAGATGATGGGTAACCTTGACGAGGCGTTTACCTGAACGAACGCCCGACTCGCGAGAACCGTGCTGTTCTCCAACGAAAACATCGCCCAACTGGTGAATGAGGGATTCGAACCCGCATGGCAGTCTGTCCGTCCCGTGCCGCTGGTGACGATCGACTTCGGCAGCGGTCACAAAGCGACACGTACGCTGCATGGCAACATTGCAACATATATTTGCACTCCATCGGGGCACGTTGTCGATGTCCTGCCTGGACTGTATTCGCCAGACGTGTTCCTGGTCCGTCTTCAGCAATTGATGGTGGTCACATACGCCGCACCGAAATCTCCAGCCGGTTTTGCTGACTGGCTGGCGAAGCGTCACGCAAAGAAACCGGCAAAGAAACCTGGCGCGAAGGCGAGACTGGACAGGTCGAAGACTGTCGTGATCGAGCTCCCACTGATTCTTGCACTAAAGGGTTTCGCGCCCGAACCACCGGCGGATGTGGCGAAACTACTCGAGTCGAAAAAAGAACTGACGGTCTGGAAGGCACTTGTTGCAGAGACGCACGCCAACGACACAGACCGCCGCAGCCAGATCAGCGAATTCCTGGGCACATCCGGTCCCATCCCGCCAGCGGCCATGACGAAATGGCTTTATCGCGAAGTGCTGGGAGCCGACATTGACGACCCGTGGCTGGGTCTCAAAGAACTCGCTGAGGCTCAGGTGTTCAATCAGGTCGAAACACCCACGCTGCGACAGTAATAACATGGCCAATCGCGATTGACGTTGCCGGAAAACGACGCTGTTGCGTTCGACGGCACAGGCGCATGAAAGAAGCCCGGCTCTGATCGAGAGCCGGGCTTTTTTGTTTTCTTCGTCAGTGACAAACCGACCGCGTCAGGCAATGCGTCGTTCAGTCGACCTTGCGAAAGCCAATCTGCGTGATCACATCGAACAGCTCTTCGTAGGTGATAAAGCGGCGGCGATGTGTGAGTTTGTAGCTGTCGATGGCTTCGGCCAGCTCGGCAGCTTCGGGATTTGCGTATGTTCGCGCGTCCTGAAACTGACGTCGTTCGGGAAGCCCTTGAGGGCGAGCGTCTCCAGTCTGGTTGCGACGATCCTCGAATCCGATGGCCTGCTCAGCCGGCTGTTCCAAGGCGGTAGCGTGCATTACGATCTCCTTCACAGATGCGACAAGCTGCTTTCTCCGCAGCAAATGCGGAGGCCACCCTGCAATACTGACAAGGCAGCCAACCCTAGGTCGCGTTTCGCCGTCCGGCAAACTGTCTGCCAATTGATCCGACGCGATTCACTCGGGTGTGTCGTTTCTGCCGTTGTAAACTGCAAAACAGGACGCCTTGCCGAACGCCAGTGGTTCAGGTTGGACGTGCAGCGTCCACGGCTGGCAACCGTTGAAATCCAACATCGGCAATGTCATTGATGAAAATCACAATCCTGGGCGGCGGTGCGATGGGGACGGCCTGTGCCGTCCTGCTTTCCGAACAATCCGGACGACCCGTCTCGATCTGGGCACGCAGCGAGACATTCGCTGCCGAGATCCAATCGACAAGAGAGAATCGGCGTCTGCTTCCCGGCATTCGTATCCCCGATTCCGTCAGTATCACCTCCAACATTTCTGAGGCCGTTGACGGTGCCGGGATGCTGGTCACCGCAATCCCCACCGCCTTCCTGCGTGGTGCTCTGACGACGAACCGCGAAACACTGAGCGGCGGTCAGACGGTGGTCAGTGTCATTAAGGGAATCGAAAACGGCACTTTCTGCCGTCCCAGTCAGATCATCTCCGAAGTGCTGGGCCACGATCGCGTTGCTGTGCTGGCCGGGCCAAGTCACGCGGAAGAATTCGCCCGCCGCCAGCCCTGCAGCATGGTTGCGGCCGCGACCGATCCCGAAATCGCCAGACAGGTTCAGGAGCAGTTCACAACGGAACGGTTCCGCGTCTACACGAACTCAGATGTGGTCGGCACGGAACTCGGTGGAGCCCTCAAGAATGTGCTGGCCATTGCCGTCGGAATCTGCGACGGCCTCAAATACGGAGACAACGCGAAGTCGGCTTTGATGACGCGCGGACTGGTCGAAATGTCACGCTTTGGTGCCGCATTCGGAGCCGATCCCAATACGCTGTTTGGACTGGCAGGTATCGGTGATCTGATCACAACCTGCATCAGTGGATTCAGCCGGAACCGCCACGTCGGCGAACAACTGGGACGGGGCAATTCGCTGGACGAGGTTCTGGCGGGTATGAATGCCGTGGCCGAGGGCGTCCACACAACAAAGAGTGTCTATGCTCTGGCGGAGAAGCATGGACTCGATATGCCCATCACTCGCGAGGTGCATGCCGTGCTGTTTCAGGGCAAAGCCCCGGAAGCCGCCACGGATGATTTAATGAGCCGTCCACCGCGCGATGAATGAAGCACAGCGAAACGCGACTGCGACCGGTCGCGGTGAGGTGGCACAGTGTTCCGAGTGTGCCGCTGACTTGAGGGACTCGGGACAGACATTGTAATAGGTGACCTTGCAGAGGATGCGGGCAGCCGGTGGTTGATGCTGCCGGCGCTTCGCGGTTTCTGAAAGGGCCGAACTCGGTGAGGGAATACCGAGTTGGCGGGGCGTGACGTCGCCTGCAGTCAGGGCGACGTGGAGGGAACTCCATGCCGGATCACCGACCCTCGTGTCCTGTGAACGTGGAAGATTCTCACAGACTTCCGGAGGCTCGCGATGTGTACCAGGCGGTGGTGTGACGGTCAGGCGGTTCGAGTGATGTTGCTGTGTGTTGTGATGCTGGCTGGCTGGCCGACTTCGGCGGCGTGTGCGAATTCCGGGGAAGCTCCGGCACTAACGGTGGCCGTGGTCGCGGATCGTGGATCGATTGATGCCGGGATTCCCGATCTGCTGACCCTCGAACTCGCACAGGTCGAGGGCGTTCAGACTGTCGAACGCAGCGACATCCGACGTCTGCTGCGCGAACAGATGCTGACCGCCGCGTTGGCGCCGGCAGGATCGTCGCGGCGTCTGGAACTCGGACAACTTCTGAAGGCCGACTGGCTCGTTCTCCTGCGTCTGATTCGATCCGGACGGGAACAGTTCCTGAGCTGCACCATCAGCGAGACCGTGGTGGGAGCACGCCTCCGCACTGAAATCCTGCCGGTAGGAAATCGTGATCCGGATCGTGTGGCCACAGAATGTCGGGATATCTTCGAACAGACACGCGATCATTTTCGCAATGGCATTCACCGGCTCATCGGCGTGCTGCCCTTCGCTTCCAACAACCTCGTGCATGATTTTGATGCGCTGCAGTCGGCGTATCCGACGCTGCTGCAGTCGGCTCTGATGCGCGTGCCGGGCGTGGCTGTGCTGGAGATCGACGAAGCGCACAGCATTCGGCGTGAGCTGGATGTGACGGCAAAGGACCTGCGACGACGTCACCTGCCGCTGTTCGTGGTAGGCGAGTACAGCGTGGATCGTGACGACGGCACGGTGTCGCTGCTCGTGTCGCTGCAGGACGGCGAAGGCGAACGCAAACGTGTTGAACACGACGGGCTGAGTCGGGACGCAGCCGTCGAACTGCTCACCGGCAGCCTCGTGTCCGAACTGCTTGAAGTGGCCGACTCGGACAGTCTGCAGCCGCTCAGCCGCCGGGCTCAGTTCGATGTGCTCGCCGACCGTGCGTCGCGACTGAGCGGCATTGGCGAATACGCAATGGCGCTGCCCCTGCGTGAGGCGGCTCTTCTGGTCACGCCCGACAGTTTTTCGCAGCGAGTCCATACGCTGTACGACTTTACGATGGTGTGGACGACCGGTCCCTACGCCAACTGGAAGCAGGACAACAAACCGCCAGAAGATGTCGACGCCGCGGTTGAAGAATGGGAAACCGTCGTTGAATCCATGCACATCGCGTACGGGCACCTGGAGTACCTGATTGCCAACCGGATGATCAATCTGCGTGAGGCGGCGACGCTGCTGGCGCCCATGAATCTGCGCATGTCGAAAGTCAGACAGGCAAAGCACCCCGTAACGGGACAGTACGGCTATGACGTCTGGAAAGAATACTTCTGGCGGATGATCGAGCGCTGCATTGAACTCGATCCCGAATTGCGTAACGGGCGTGTGCATCCGCTGATCTGGCGCATGCCGGGACATGGCAACTCAGAGCCGTCTGACGAGTGGTCGCACCAGGCACAATTCGAACTGTTCTGGGCACACGCCGGCTGGCTGGCCCTGGCGCAACCGGCTGTCACTCCGCCGGAGGGCCTCGCCTGGCCCGCATGGCGGCTGGAGCGTTTACGGCGTCTGATGCCCATCCTCGCACGGCAACCGCTGATGTCCGCCGCGATGATAAACAGGTTCGGCCATCTGGATCGCAGTCCGTTCCGCCCGACATCGTGGTTCTTCAGCAACATGCTGTCCGCTGAGGAACACACGCAGGCCTTTCGTGATGCCGCCCAGGGTTTTGTGGCTCAAGGCGGCAAGGCGGGACTGTACGGAGCATGGCTGCTGCTGGGTCTCGACCTGCAGGCTGGTGTGAAGGAAGAAGCCTTCGATGCGATGCGGCGCCGGGCGCAGGCGCTGGGAGACCAGACACTGCGACACATTGAGCCGGTGACGTACGACGAAGGCCGCGACGTCGACGAATTCCCCGAGCACCTTGCGATTGTGGTCCGTCGTCATGTGAATGACACAACGGCCGGCCGACCGGGTATTCCAAATGTTCCGGGCCGTCCGCCGCCGCTGTCCGGCAAACGGCATCGCGCGCCGATGAATCCGATTCCGCCGCGCGACCCGAATCAGCGCGTCACATTTCATCGGCGCGACATCGCATCCATGTGGACCGGCATGCTCAAGTGCACGGATCAGCTCGACGTCTACTGGAATCCGCTGCAGGTCGAGATCATGACGGCCCCCGGACAGCTCCGCACGATCTATCGACGCACGCGCCCGGACAGCCAGATCGCGGATGTACTCTGGGACGGTGAGCAGTTCTGGATCGTGACGGCCTCCGCCGGCATCCACATTCTCGCACCGGACGGTCAGCCGCTCGGCGTGCTTCTGCCAGACGCACGCGTCACACCAGGTGACGACGGAGTCGCAGTGGAAACCGGCAGTACGACCCGCATCCCGCCGTACAACGCCGGGCAGCAGCGACCTTTGATCCCCGGGCGTGAACTGGAATTGTTTCTCAGCCGCACGAATTTCGCGGGCACGCTCCGCGTCTATCCCGTTGAGCCGGGACGCTGTATCGCCTGGGGACGCTACGGCCCCAAAGGTCGTCTGTGGTTCGCCGAGATCAGCTTCACGGCCGGACGCAGAGAACCGTTTCAGGTCCGTGTTTTTCACACAGCCACACGACTCGCACCGCGTCGCCCCACACCGGAAGAAGACAGAGACATTCATCTGATCTTCCAGCCGGCCTGGCATCGGGAAATGACGCTCGACGGACGTCGCCTTCTATTAATCGGCCGTCTCGATCCCCCGGGCCAGGGGACTGTCGATTTAATCGTGGGATAGGCTTCCAGCCTGTCATTTTCGTAAATGAGGCAGTCAGGGGGATTCAACTTAGGGAAACCTGACAGGCTGGAAGCCTATTCCACGACCTCGTAGCGATTAAATCGACAGTCCCCCAGCGCGGCCGGTTTCCACTCGCCATTGATATCAAGACACTGGAGGTTCGCCAGGTCCCGCTGCAGCTACGCGAGCGTCCCGGTTATTTCGCCGGAGAAGACGTTTTGTCTGCATCGTCCTGGGGACTGGAACGCTATTTCCGGAATCCGGCCGGCCGAAGCTGGTCCAATGCCCGAGTCGTCGTCAATCCGCCTGGGACCCGGATGAATAACACGTTTGTGACCTGGCAGAATCATGTGTACTGCACCGGCGCCCGCTGGTTACGAATCGACCCTGAAACACTCGATCCGCAGATACTCACACCGGTCAATATCCCGCGGAGCGAGCGGTTCCGCCACACAGGTATCTCCGCTCACTACGGTTTCATTGCCTGGAATCCGGGTGACGTGCTGTATCAGGTCTCAATTGATGCTGAGCAGCCAGCGGAAAAAAACATGAATGCGGAATTCGGATTCATTCCGGCCGAGTACCGCGAACGACACGCACACGCTGTGAAAGCCATTCGGGAATTCGGCGGCAGTGTTGATTCCGACTGGACGCGTAACCGAGGCAGCTTACAGGTGCGTCTGGAAGGTCCGATGTGGAAAACCTTTGTGTATATACCCCAGACGTGGCGTGGTGGTGACGATGGACTGGCCGTTGTCAAAGACCTGTTTAATGTGATGGACCTGTATATTGTCGAAGCGCCTGTCACTGACAAATCCCTGGAACACATAGGCAGGGTGCGCACACTTCAGCGTCTGTATCTGGTGGATTCAACAGTGACAGACGCCGGACTGAAACACCTGTGGGATCTGCGCAAACTGCTTTATCTGCGATTGGACGGCCCGGCCGGCAGCAAACACTTCACCGACGCCGGGCTGAAGCATGTGTCTGTCCTGCCCATCAGAGCCTTGTCGCTTTACGGGTCAGGCTTCACAGACGACGCCATCAAAGAACTGCAGAATTTTCGCGAGCTGTTGGTGGTCCACAATCTGGAAACAGCAATCAGCCCGGCCGCACAGAAGTCGCTCCGCATCAACAGACGGCCCGTGCGATTCACTAAGGGAATTTCGACATCCAATACGTGGTGAATTCGGATATGTGCCATGTGCGGGCTTCACTTCGTGATCGAATGCGTCTGACGACACATCAATGACGACAGCCCCCTGGTATTCGTACGCGGGTGGCCCTGGTTGCTTGCAACCTGGGCGGCGCAGCAGCAAGAGACCTTCGTACCCGTTCTCGATCCCTCTTCTCGCTTCGCGACACAGGTTGCAAGCAACCTGTGCCACCCAGGGGAACTCCGCGGCCCGTGCGAGGTTCTGGTACATTACGAACGCGTTTTTTCGCAGGTGGTAGTCGAATGGTACCTGGTTTAGATTTTCGTGAGCCGACGGCGATTGCCCTTGTTTCAGGGCTTGCCGCGGGTTGTACCGGGGTTTTGACCCAACGCCCGACGCCAGCGCGTTCGGCTCACGGTCGTTTGGTCTAAACCAGGTGCCATTGGGCAGAAGCGCGTATTGGCCTGTGTCCTCAGGGACTCCAGAACTGTGTAAGCCCAGCACTCGTGAGCGAGACCAGCCAATGTCGTACGTTCTGTCCCTGTCGGCCAGCTTGTCCCTGTGGGTCGCACTCGTCGCGACATCGTTCGCAGACGAGCAGCTCACCTGGCCACCACCGCAGGGGGATACTCCGCGGCTGCTTTACACGGACCCATATCTACCCATCAAAGCGAGACCCGCGCAGGTTGAGCCCGAGTATCTCACACTCTGGCTGGAAGCGCTCGCAAGTTCGGAAACAGACTTCCAGCGAGAGGCCGCACTGGCCATCGCTCGGGCGCATCGTGAGGGTCTGCTGGATTGCTCGTCCGCCGAGGAAGCGTTGCTTCGAACGCTGGTTCGACAGAAAGATGCTGGCACACTGGTGCAGACAGACACGGCCCGGGCGTTGATCGCCATTGGCGCGCGTGAGTCCGCGCCGGAGTTACAGGCTCGGCTGAATCTGGGAGTGCAGTACGCGCGCGTGGTCGAGCCGGCCCTGGCGGAGTGGGGCGAGGGCATGCGCGACATCTGGCTGCAACGGATTCGCTCACAAGCTGAAATGCGGCGTTATGAACTGCTGCTCGCCATACGATGTCTGGGTCAGACACGGGAGACACAGGCGCAGGACGCCCTGGCAGGCATGCTCGGTAAATCCGGTGATGTCGTGCTGGAACTGGAAGCGGCCCGGTCTCTGGGCATGATTCAGCGGACGGGCCTTGAGCCGGTCGTCACGTCGTTGCTGGCGGAAAGTGACGGGCGATTGCAGCAGCATATGATTGCCGTCCGATTGCTGCGGTTTCACACCGGACAAGCGGCGATCGACCTGCTCCTGCAACTGGCGATCGACAAGGAACCGGGCGTTGCAGCAACGGCCATCGAGCGCCTTGTCGAACTGGATCCGCAACTCGTCGTCCCCATTGCCAGGCAGTCTTTGCGGCGACGCGATGCGAGACTGCGGGAACTGATTGTGTCTGCGCTCGCGCATGTACGAACGCCCGCCACTGTGAGTTTGCTGGAACCGATACTTGGCGATGCACATCCGAGGGTGCGCCGACTGGCCCGCACGACTCTACTGGACTTTTCGAAGGACGCTGCCCTGATCGAGGATGTCCTGGGTGCGGGAGAGTCACAACTCGAAAGCGACGACTGGAAGGCGCTGGAGCAGAGTTCGGTGCTGCTGGGTCAACTGCAACACAAGCCAGTCGCGCGCCGCCTGCTGCAACTTGTGAAGCAGCATGCGCGACCGGAAGTTTGTACGGCCGCCGCGTGGGCATTGCGGATGGTGGAAGTCCCCGAACTTCTGCCGGATATCTTCCAGTTCGTGAAGCATGACTACACACGTATCATGGATCAGAAGGGCAGCAGTCTGTCGTCCGGCGCGGGTCTGGTACATCTGCTTGAGACGCTGGGTCAGATGGAATATCAGCCGGCGGAAGCGCACCTGCGACTCTGGATACCCAGCGGGATGCGAGACCCCAAACCTGGTGACGCTCGTTCCGCCGCCGTCTGGTCGCTCGGCAAGCTACATGCAGACCAGGAAGACCCGGCTCTGACCGCGACTCTGATGCAGCGCATCAATGATCCTTTTGAGGACGGAGAAGTAGTGCGCGCCGCGATCATCGCGCTCGGCTGGATGAAGTCCGAATCCGCAGTCCGCCGGTTGCGACCCATGGTGCTGGCCCCCGTGCGTGACGGATTCAGTCTGACCATCGCCTGGGCGGACAATCGGGCAACGGGGCGACCCATGCCACCGATGGACATTCAGCCCAAAAACCCGGGCGATTGGTTTCTGGTTCCGATCGGATCACGGATCAAGAGCGGCGAACCAACCGACGACTGACTGATCCGGAACGCAGACCCCGGTCACGCCGGGTCGTAGACAAACGTCGCGGATACGGCGGCGTGATCCGAAGTACCCGTGTCGTCGTCGTCGAGATAATCGTTGAGAAGCCGCATCTCCTTGAAACTCCATTTGCGGTTCGTCGAGTAATCGTAGAACTGCTCGGAAACCAGGATGTGATCGAGCGACTCTTTGCGTCCGGCATAAATGTGGGTGTAGTAGACGTCACGCAGGCTGCGATATTCCTGCAGCGTTGCGGCGGCATAGAACCCGGCGTCGCTCGATCGTCCACCTCGACTGGTATAGAACGGACGGTAGGTCGGGTCGCCGGACACAATGGATGTCGTCACGCTCAACTGCGAATCATTCAGATCCCCCATGATGACGACGGGCGTTTTCGACCCTTTGGTTTCGTTTGTCAGCAGCACGCGTAATGCAGCCGCTTCGGCGGCTCGTCGAATCGTCGACAGCGCCGACCCGATTGCCGTCGAATGCTTGCGGATTGAGGCCTGACGAGAATCGACCTTATCCAGGCGGATCGGCAACTTCGACTTCAGATGCGCCACGTAGACGACGATGTTCGGCGGTCTTTTTCTGGCGTGCTTCGGCTTGATGACGGCTCGCAGCAATCCCCGCGAGAAATTGTCGACCTCGACGGAAATTGCGTAGTCCGGTTCAGAGCTATTCGATCCCGGCTCACGTTTCCGCAGGACCAGTTCGCTGGGAAACTTCTCGATCCAGTCTGTCTGTGGCACACCGTCTTTCTCGACGATCGCGTGAGGCGCCCGGACGGCCAGTGCCGTTCCAATCTTTCCCGGAAAGCGTTTCGCAACCAGCGTATAGTCCAACAACAGATTGGCCGCCTGAAACGCTTCTTTGAGAGCGTCAGGGTGCCACAATTCCTGAAACCCGATGACGTCAGCATCCAGCTCTTTCAGAATTCTGGCCGTCCATGCGATCTTGGCGTCGTACTCGGCCTGCGTGTACTTCTTGCCGCGATACATCGATTGGCCGGGCAACTGCAGGTTGTACAGATTGAACGTCGCGAACTTCAGTTCCTTACCCGCCATGTCCAGTCCCCCGTCTATTAATGAGTCTGTTCAGAGTAATAGGAGATCCTGAACAGTAGCGTACGTATGAGACTGCGGAATTACGACGCATCTGGAAATCCTGCGCCACCAATGGCTGCCCAGTCGGCCGTGCAACCCCGCGCTGGTCCTCATTGCACTTACAGGACCCTTACCGACTCAGACGCTTCAGGTTGACTTTCAGAAAGTGAACTCCGTCGCGGTTCATGAAGACTGTGCCGACGTGTTCGTCGTCGAGCTGGATGGTTCGCGCGGAATAATACCGGGCGGAGATGCTCGTTTCCGGCAGCAGGATCACAGTGCGGGCGCCGTCCCAGTTCTGACCATCGTCGCTCGACAGGTTGTATCTCAGCCCCTTGTTGTCGTTGCCCACACCCCAGGTCACCAGTACGCGACCGTCGATGAGCGTCGTCAGGTACCGGCCTTCGGCGTTATCCCGTTTGTCGGGAACGGCTGGAAAGCCGTCGATCGAAGACCAGCTGAGACTGTTGTCACTGGAGTGCAGCAGAACCAGCCCCATCGCCACCAATGACCCCGTGGCCGTCCGGGAAATCTGCTGGAACTCATGCTGCTTGCCGTCGGGACCGACCAGGGG
Source organism: Planctomycetota bacterium (assembly GCA_963579025.1). Lineage (GTDB taxonomy): Bacteria > Planctomycetota > Planctomycetia > Planctomycetales > Planctomycetaceae > CAUZFZ01. The sequence goes on from CAUZFZ010000009.1 coordinate 85,523, forward strand.
AAACACGGACAGCTCACCAGTCGCCGAATCGAACAGCCGAGGTGGACCGACACGCAACGGCAACAGCCAGCGACCATCACTCCAGGGAAGGACATTGTGTCGAACGGCACCCAGGTGCTTTCCATCAACTGGCCCGATCAGCTTCTGATCGGTCCACGTACGGCCCTGATCCGAACTGATGCTGTAGAGCAGTGCCCGTTCGTAGTAACCGTCGTTGGCCTTGTCATCCGCGATGTAGTTCCAGGTAACCAGCACTCGATCGTCGGGAAGTGTGTCCGCAGTACCGGGGTAGACTTCGAACTTCTGGACCTTGCGGATGACGTCGGGTCGTTTTGCCGAGGTGGCGATGGGCTCGGACTTCGACCATGTCTGGCCAGCATCCGTTGACCGGGAGCACATCAACACGTTGGCTCCTTTGTAGACGACGACCAGCGTCCCATCCTGCGTGCGACAGATCGAGGGATGAATGTGCCCGCCGATGCGGGCAGCGAAAATCGAAACGGGCTGGTCTTCGGCACTGCCGCGGACACCGGCCATCAGCATGACCGCAAGACACGAACCTACGACAGAGGCCATTCGGGCGGTTGGGTATTCGCGACCTGACATTGCGGCTCCGATCTTGCGGGAACGTGTTTTGAGCTGAGGGTGCTTGCGTTCGAGATCATCGCCGCCGAGCGAGGAATCGTTCAACAGTTCGGTCGCCGAGCACGTCTTCACGGTGAATCACCACATCGAAGTCGGGAAACAGTGTCGGCAATTCTCCAGCGGCCAGCGTAAACACTGGGTTTCTGATGTGAGTATCTGCACGCTTCAACTGAGCACGGGAGAATGTCTCATAGATCAACCACCCGCCAGCTCGAAGCGCCGTACTGGCAACGCGCGGCACATGCACGCGATCAAGAAACCGGAACACGATTGCAAGGTCGCAGAGGTCTTCGGAAGGCTCCCAGATATCGAGATCGGCTTCGATCCAGTTCACCTCGGATTTCCCGGTTTCCGCCGACTGCCGGGCAAGTTGTAGACCGGCATTCGAAATGTCGATGCCGTCCACCTGCCAACCGCGCTGGGCCAGCCAGATTGCGTTGTGTCCCAGACCGCACGCGATGTCGAGTGCCCGTCGACCCGTCTGCACAACGCTGGCCGATTGTTCGATCAGCTCAATCGCTTCAATCAGCCAGGCGTCGGCTTCAATGTACGAAGGCGGCTGACGATGCGAGTACTTCTCGTTCCACCGTTCGCGATCGGACGTCGACATCCTGTTGTGTCAGTCGTGTTTTGAGAGGTAGCCGAAGTCGCCAGACTTTGGCCGGACTCGGGGAGACCAAACTCTGGCGAGTTCGGCTACATCCGTCACTTCACGGCCGACGAATCACTTAGAAGCCGGCGGCCCCGGTCCCCGACGGCGCGTTGCGCACGGGGGCGGCCCGTTGTGGCTGGGCAACTGGTCCCGCAATTGCACGGCCGCTGGCATACTGCTCACGTCGGTAAGCGTATCGAATCGGAAATGACGGCCAGACTTTGTTCCGGGCATCTGAGTTATTCGGATCGTCGATGAAGTCCGCATAGGGACCGTCAAATACTCGGGGAATGCCGCCACGAACGAACGTGTGTTCGCTGACCCACTGTGTAAACCCCAGCCACTGACGGTCGGGGGCCATCGTGCTGAACAGGTTCGCTCGCTCGGGTTTGAAGTCCATGAACTCTCGCGGCAAGGGAGCCGTGTGCAGCGCTGTTAACAGGAAGGCCATGGTGACGTATCCGGTCAACAACCCGAATCCCCAGCGGCCAAGTTCGTAGGCCAGTCCCTCGGTCGCTACGTAAACGGGCGAAAGTTTCTCAAACAGAATCCTGAGCCCAACGACAAATCCGATGAACAGGCCAACTAATGCGATGATGTCCATCCGGTAGCTCCACACGTAGCTCGCGAAGATACCCTGACCGAAGCTGGCGAACGGCTCAAACAGATTCATGGCCAGCAGCCCGGACAGCACGACAACGACTGCGTTAATTGCCGCGCCATGCGCGCCTTCACTGGCGACGCACCAGGTCACAATTCCCCAGACAATCAGCAACATGGCGTCAAACATCGAAGAATCTGTCCTTTCGAGCTTCCCGGCCTGTTTCGATCAGGAATCGACTGACGATGGCCCTCCCCCACGGGGGAGAGGGGACTGTTGTTTCTCAAGCGATCTTTTGCTGATCAAGCGACCTTCAGAGTTTCTGCCGTTCGATTACCAGTTCTGCCACACAGGCCATGAATTCTTCAATCGTGGGACAGGGCCCGGTGCCGTGATCGAGGTGAGACTCTTCGCTGGTCCATTCGCACAGAATTGTCGTCAGGGCTCCACCCGCGCGACCGGACTCCTCTAATGTGATGTACCGCAGCGGATGTTCGGCAAACCCCTTCGACCGATCCTCCAGATCAAAAGTCAAAACCAGTGCCACGTAAAACGCCTCTCCCGGTGCGGCCGGAGTCGGCAATTCCACAAGAGCACATGGATACGCCCCCACTCTCAATCGATGAACCAGAATATCGGACGGGCTCAGTTCGACCGGCCGATCAAATTGCTCACACGTCTGCTCAACGGCTTGCCAAAGAATTGCCAGATACTCGTCGCTTTCCGTCGAGCCCAGAGTCGATACGCATTTTGTCGGGTCATCAAACGCTGCCTGCCTGAGTACCTGATGAGTAAACGAGTAATGATCGCATCGAGGTTCATTTGCTGACGAGCCAGCGTCCGGCTGTTCTTTCTTTCTCGACAGGAAATCAAACAGTCCCATTAGTGTGACGCTCCTGTCACGCATTCCATTTCACTCGCCACCACAGGCCCCTCTACTTCACCACTCGCAACAACTCCTCAATCGATGTGACCCCTTTAACAACCAGGCGCAGCCCTTCCTCTTGCATGTACAGCATTCCGTTCTTCCGAGCCTCGGCTTTCAACTGTGACAGCCCCGCTTTGTCGCGGATCATGTCACGGATCCGGTCGTTGATATGCAGATACTCGAAGACGCCCGCGCGGCCACGATAACCGAGCCCTCCGCACGACGGGCATTCCTCTTCCGGATTCTTGGGGGGACGGAAAAACTTCTCGATGCGATCCACAGGCAGGTTGGCCTGTTTCAGGAACTCGGCTTTCGGCTTGTAAGGCTGCTTGCACTTGGGACACAGCCGGCGGGCCAATCGCTGGGCGAGGATCGCAGACACCGAACTTGCGAACAGAAACGGTTCGATCCCGAGGTCCAGCATACGGTACAAAGCCGTGATCGAATCATTCGCGTGGACAGTCGAAAACACCATGTGTCCGGTGTTCGACGCCTGACACGCGATCTGTGCCGTTTCGCCGTCTCGAATTTCGCCGATCAGAATCACGTCCGGGTCCTGACGCAGTACGCTGCGCAACGACTGTGCAAACGTATTGCCGGACTTCGTGTTGACCTCGATCTGCGTCACGTTTTCCATCTTGTATTCGACCGGATCTTCGATCGTGATGACGTTGTGCTGATAGACGTCGATACCGCTCAGCGCCGCGTACAGAGTCGTCGATTTCCCCGCCCCCGTCGGTCCGCACACCAGTAGCATGCCATGCGGTGACGCGATCACGGAATCGATCTGTGTCTGCAGTGCTTTGCGGAAACCAAGCTGTGCAATGTTGGAGACAGAATTTGCCTGGTCGAGAATACGCAGGCTCATCTTCTCGCCGCCGCGAGATCCCTGCGTTGCGACGCGAAAGTCAATCTCGCGTCCTTCTGTAAGGGCCTGAAAGCTGCCGTCCAGCGCGCGGCGTTTCTCCGTGATGTCCATCGCACCGAGCACTTTGAAGATATTCAGCACGCCATCACCCAGTGTTCGATCGAACGGCTCGACGGGATACATCACGCCGTCGATTCGCATTCGAACCGACATGATGTCGTCTTTGGGTTCCAGATGGATATCCGTCGCGCGGCGAATCAGCGCGTCATAGACCAACTCCTTAGCGGCCATAAATCCCCGGGAATTCTCGACCTGACGGGTGCGGGTATCGTCGGTTCGACCCGTCGAAGTTTTGCCGATGAATTTGATGTTCGGGCCGATCGAGCCGCCGTCTTCACTGGTCCCGCCAATGTTGATGCCAATGCGTGCCAGCCATCGAATCGCGACACGCCGGATGTGATCGGGAGTCAGGACTTTGGCTTTCTCCGGGACCATCGAATTCCGCTCGCGCACATAAAGCCCGAGCGGCGTGCCCGTCGTGAAGGCGATCAGGAAGAACGCCATGTAGAACGCGGGCATGCCAATCGCCAGCAGCAGGCCTGCCGCGCCGCCGCTCATCATCAGACCGTTCCAGAAGGCGTTGCGGACTTTAAGCTGCTCGCTGTCCTCATTGACCCAGGCCGATACCCAGACCCAGAACGTGACGAGCAACAGAAAGAATCCCACGCGAAACGTGCTGAAATAGAACCCCTGCATCGGCAGAGCAGTGGCCGTCACGTTTGGGGGCTGATTGCCGCGGTAAAACGTCACCGGCAAAGGAGGCCACTTCCCACCAGTACTCCCACCGGTGGCCGTCGGCATCGTGACGTTCGGGGCTGGACCACTGTTCTGAACCACGCCACCGGCCGGGGCAGTTTCCGGAGCGTCAGGTTGAACCGCTCCCGGCTGGTCACCAGGCGGATCGACATCCTGGGCCGAAACCGACCGAGCTGTAACCGACGTCCATCCCGCAGCCAGCAGGACGGCACAGACGACAGGAACACGGAATCGAAGAGCCATGGGCGATCAACACAGAACACGAGGTTACGGACCCGCAAATCAGCACCACTCATCGTAGTCCTGGTCCCGGGCCATTCCAACCGGCAGCCCGGCCTGGTATTCGTCACGGGAGAATCGACTCGATGTCTGTGTCAGCACGAAATAGACGTGCAGCTCGCGAATAAACTGTCTGATTTCCTGAGGTTTTCCGGGCGGAGTGATGAACCCACAGGCGAGTTTGGCGGGTACAGCGTCAGTCCAACGTGCATGCAGAATTGGCTCGTTCGATCACCTGTCCAGTTACAGACACACGTTATTCCGGAGTTCAATCATGCGAACATTCGTCGCCAGCTTCGCAATTCTACTTGCCGTCCTTGCGTCATCGTTTGCTCAGGCTCAGGACGGACCGGCGCTCCGGCACAAGGCCCAGACCGGAACTAAGCAGTACTACTCTGTGACCACGTCAATGAAGCTGGCACAGAAGGTCAACGGACAGAATCAGTCGACCACGATCGAATCGATGCAGATTCTCGAGCGAGAGGTCCTGGAGCCCGACAGCAAGGGAAACTTAGTGCTGCGTGACCATGCCCTGCACATGACCGTCAAAATGAATGTCGGGCCGTTGGGCAAGTACGAGTACGACTCAAAATCGACAGATAATGAGACCGGCAGCACATTGGGTGATGCGCTGACACCCGTCTACGACGCAATCAGCGGTGCTTACGTCGACATCGTCGTTTCACCACAGGGCGAGGTCATCAGTGTCAAGGGTCTGAGGGAAGCGGTCCAGGGAGCCATTGGCGAAAACATCATCGCGGCGCAGTTCACCGCGGGTATGAATTCCGAGGAGGGCGAGAAGCTCACCTACAGCGAACACTTCCTGCGGTTTCCCGAGAAGGCTCTGACACCCGGTGCGAACTGGGAGATTCCTTACGACATGCAACTGGGAAAGCTCGGAAAGTTGAGCGGCAAGGCTCGACACACGTACGCGGGTGTTGAATCACGCGAAGGCAAACAGCTGCACAAGATCACGAGCACACTGGATGTCTCCGCCGACATCGACCTCAAGACCGGCGCTATCGAAGTGTCCGGCAAAGTCGAGACGGATTCGTCGTCCAGCACGGCCTGGTTTGACGCTCAGGCCGGCCGCCTCGTCTCGAAAACCTACGAGAGCAGCACGACCGGAGACCTGGTCACCGTGGCCGGGGGAATGACGATTCCGATCCAACAGGACCAGACCCAGAAGATTGTGCTCAAACTGCTCGACGGTCCGCCGCCCACAGAATAGGCTCGCTTGTTGAGAGTCCACGAAATACACGAAAGGACACGAAAACAAGCAGTTTGTTTTCGTGTCCTTTCGTGCATTTCGTGAACCCCACTTCTTCAATTTCAACCTGAATTCCGAGACGTCCGCTGTGACCCGACTGACATGGTTGCCTGTTTCATGTGTCCTGCTCGCAGCAGTTTCACCTGGCCACACCGATGACGAGGCTGACAAAGGCCCGACTCCGTTCATCGACTCAGTGGTGACGTTTCAGGCGGGCGCGGGCGGCGGCAAGGGCGAGGACAAGCTCCCCGACATCGTGCTTGGCCCTCCCCAGGGAGGCGGTAAGCTGCAGGCGGGGCAGCATGTCCTCTCGCTCGGAGAAGGCGGCATCATCGTCGTCGAGTTTGTCGACAACGAAGTCATCGATGGAAAAGGTCCGGACTTCCTGATCTTCGAGAACCCGTTCCTGCGAGCCCCCGGAAACGATCCCGAACAGGGCTTCTTCGAGCTGGCCAAAGTTGAAGTCAGCCTCGACGGCGAAAACTGGACGGAATTCCCTTTCGACACGGCATCGCGCAAGGGCTGCGCCGGGCACCATCCCGTGCTGGCCAATTCCGAGAAAAACGAGATTGATCCGACTGATCCTGAGAAGGCCGGCGGAGATCCATTCGACCTCAAGGAGATCGGCGTCAAGGTTGTCCGATTCATCCGCATCACCGATGTCCGCGGGTTTGGCGGCAAGGACGGTTCAGCCGGATTCGATCTGGACGCGATCGCCGCCGTCCATAGCCGTGCGAGAAAGCCCGAATAGCTGGTCGGCACGCGCAGACCAGTTTGCCTGCCCGCGTGAAGACCGTCTGCTATATTCGCGCCCGCTTTCTGCTGGTCGCAGTCTGCTATTGGTCACTGGGGGAGACATGACATCGTGAATACACTTCGAATGGTCTGCTGTTTCGCGCTGACGATCGCCGCGTCGGTCGCAACAGCGGGCGACTGGACGCAATGGCGTGGCAATAACCGTGACGGTGTGGCGGGCGATTCGCCGGCCCTGATCAGCTCACTACCCGAGGCGGGGTTGAAGCCGGTCTGGGTCAGCGAGGAGATCGGCTCGGGCAAGAACGAAGGCGGCTGGGGATCACCAGTCGTTGCCGACTCGGACGACGGACAGCGCGTGTACCTGTTTACGCATCGGCGAGTCAAAGTCCGCGAGGTCCCGAAGAAGAGATTCCCGTGGTTGCCACCGGAGAAACGTGTGGGAATGACGGATGCCGAATACGTTCAGTACGAAGTCGATCGGCGCGACGAAGATGAAGCGATCGCTGCAGCCTATGCCTTCCGCGAAACGATCTACTGCATCGACGCAGCGAGTGGAAAAACTCTCTGGAAGAACGAGAACGACTCGCTCTACACACGATTCCCGCAGTCAGGTTCGCCAACTGTTGCGGATGGTCGACTTTATGTCCTCGGAGCGGGCGGGCATGTGCGATCGCTGGACGCGGTTACGGGCGACGACATCTGGAAAGTCCGCCTCCCGGTCGAACATCGCGATGAATTCTGGCAGTCCTCGTTCCTGATCGTCGACGACCTGGCCATCTTCCTGTGCGGGCACCTGTTTGCCGTCAGCACGGCAGACGGCAGCCTTGCCTGGCATGGTGATCCGGAAAAAACGCGAGGCTCTCACACCAGCCCGGTTCTGTGGCAGCATGCCGGTCGCGACTTCGTCATCGCGAATGTCTCGGGCGGGACGGCCTGCTTCGACGCAAAGACGGGCGACGAGCTGTGGCAAGTTGATTCTGAATCCGGCAATGCAACACCGGTCGTCAGCGGCGACCTGGTCGTCACTTACGGAAACAGTCGCAAGAAGGGACTGCGCTGCTATCGCATGTCACTCGACGGAGCCGAGCATCTGTGGACCTACAACGGCTGCCAGGACAAGGGATCGAGTCCGGTCATCGTCGCAGGCCACGTGTACGTGCAGGGCGAAAAGCGACTGGCGTGTGTCGATCTTGAGTCGGGCGAGGACGAGTGGATGACCAACCTTGATCTCGGCCGGCCACAGTACACGTCGCTGGTCGCCGCCGACTCGAAGGTCTACTACGCCCTTGAAGGCCTGCTGTGCTTCGGAGCAACCGAAGAAGACTTTCAGCCACACTTCAACGCGAAGTTTGATGACGAGGGCGTCGTCGCAACCGAGGCGGCGCTCCGCAAACTGCACGGCATCGACAAACTTGAGAAGGAAGACCAAGGTCAGGCCGAGAAGCTGTACCAGTCAAAAATCGGCCGTCAGGGCCCACTGGCCTGTGCCTCGCCAGCCATCGCGGATGGACGCATGTTTATCCGAATGCGGAACGGCATCGTCTGTTATGACTTACGGGCCGCTCAGTGAGTAACGGGGAATCATTTGATTCCCGGATTTCAGCCGCAAAGCGGCGACAGGCGATAGCCTGGGGCGCAAGCCCAATGGCCCTAGAGTTGTCGATTTTCGTGAGTGAGCCGCTGGCCGTAAGGCCTCGGGCACGGGTGAAGTGCCCGGCCGCTTACGCGTCACGGCTCACAACTCTGGTGCCATTGGGCGCAAGCCTCAGGATCGCAGTCAACCGACACTTTGAGCCGCGTCGCGGCTGACTTTCATACGGACCCACTAATGACTGAACCACTGAAGATTGGCGTTCACGGAGCCGCCGGCCGTATGGGTCAGCGGATTGTCGCCCTGACGCATGCCGATTCCGACCTGACTGTCTGGGCCGCGCTCGATGCGATGCGCATCGGTGAAGACGCCGGAGAACTCGCGGGCATCGGTCACATTGGTGTGCCGATAACGAGCGAGATACCGGGTACGCCACCAGATGTTGTCATCGATTTCTCTGTGCCCGCTGCCATGGTTTCGATTGCTCAGGCCTGCGGTGAGCGGAGCATTCCTCTGGTCGCGGCAACCACTGGACTGTCCGACGAGCAGCGTGAAGCCGTCCTGTCCGCCACGGAGTCGATCCCGTTTCTGTGGGCTCCCAACATGAGCGTCGCCGTCAATCTGACCATGATGCTCGCCCGGCAGGCGGCGCGGTCACTCAAGGACATTCCGGACGGCGTCGATGTTGAGGTCATTGAGCGACATCATCGTTTCAAAGAAGACGCTCCCAGCGGAACAGCGCTGCGCTTCGGTGAGATCATCGGTGCCGAAATGGGCCAGACAAAACACGTCCACGGTCGCTCCGGTCGACCGGGTGAGCGGTCACAGGACGAAATCGGCTACCACGCCCTCCGCACCGGCGACAACGTCGGCGAGCACACGATCGTGTTTGGCCTCATGGGCGAAACCATCGACCTGACCGTCCGCGGTCACTCCCGAGACAGCTACGCCTACGGAGCCCTCGCGGCCGCCAAGTTCCTCGCCGGAAAAGAAGCCGGCAGTTACACGATGAATGACGTGCTCGGTCTGTGACATCGACGCGACGCGACTCAGCATCGAATTCGTTCCCCAACCTGCTTCAGGGCACCATAGCCGAGCATGATGGTGATCTGCCCGTCGATTCGGTCGCGGAGCTGGGCACTGGTGGAGCGAGAGCCAAACAACCGACCCGTTTCGACGATCGCCTCGTCGCGCGTGACAGCAAAATGCGTCTGAACGATCCTCATTAAGCCTGCTCGGATCTCGGATGGAGGCAGCATCTCCGGTTTGCGGAGATTGGACGACTCCACCTTGCTGCGGTCGCGCACGCGGACAGACTGATCCGGGAGTGAGAGGAATTCTTCCTCCAGCTCGACGCCACCGGATCGTGACAAGTGCTCAATCGCGGCATCGACGGATTCACTGACACGTGTCCCCACTCGACCGAGTCCAAACAGACCACTGACCCGACGCGTCACTTCGTCACGATGGACCGGCCCCTCGACCTCGATGACCTGTCGAACTGTGGACGCCAGTTCGTCGACGGGCAGGTCCTGAGGAGGACTGTCCGTGACGATGAAGGCAGCCTCGACATAGGGCTCATTCAATGGTTCCCCGCCAATCGGCGTGTCATCGCGGCGTTCAATAGCCGGAGGTGGCTCGGTTGTCTCAGCTTCTGGCAGTTCACTCTTCTCGGCAGCAGCCGCATCGCGGGCTGACCAATTCTGCTTCGCTGCAATCGCCTCTTGAATGATCGCATCAAGCTGTTCTTCCGGACGCTGGAACCAGTCGACCGTCCAGACACGATGCAGCAGCCAGCGCTGCCGGATCAGCACTTGAAATCGCAGCCGATCACGATCTCGGGCGGTCTGTGCCGAGCTGTAATCGTGACCGTCGCATTCGATGCCCAACAGGTATCGACCCGGTCGATCCGGATCGACCAGAGCCAGATCGACAAACAGCCCGGTCACGCCGATGCGCCGATGCACCTGCCAGCCCCGCGAGGTCAGCATGTCGGCGATGTGTTCTTCCAGCGGCGCTTGTTCGTCGTCGTGCGAAATCTCGCGTCGGCCCACAACTCCCGCTGCGGCCGTCTCCAGAAACGTCTTCAATGCCCGCGTCCCGATCGCTTGCGTCCGTGACAGGTCGATCTCGTCTGGCCGGATGGACGAAAACACCTCACATCGTGAACGCGAACGCGTGATCAACACGTTCAACCGGCGTTCTCCTCCTTCGTTCGACAGCGGACCAAAGTGCATGGTCAGCTTGCCTTCGGAGTCTTTCGCATAGCCAACCGAAATAAAGATGACATCGCGCTCATCACCCTGAATGTTCTCGAGGTTCTTAACAAAGAATGGCTCGTATCGATCACCGGCAAAAAACGATTCGAACTCCAGATTGTCGCGACGATGTCGTTCCAGCTCATCCAGAATCGCGTCTCGCTGGCTGACGGAGAAGGTTCCGACGCCTAGCGATCGGGTGGGATACTTCGCGGCGTGTTCCATCACGGCGTCGACGACCGTGCGGGCTTCGTTGCGATTCGTTGCCGATCCACCGCGATCGAATTCGCCATCTTCCACAAAGCGAAACCGCAGTCCCAGTTCTTCACTCTCGGTTTCGGGGCTGGGAATAACGCACAGCCGACTGTTGTAGAACTCGCGATTCGAGACATCGATCAGCGAGTGATGTCGACTCCGATAATGCCACCGCAACATACGCTGCGGCACGTTTTGCGCGACACACAGCGTAAGGATGCTCTCCATGTGCCCGGCCTGGAACTCGTCGGCCGTTGTCGTGTCGTCGTCTTCGGCGGCGCGCTGGAAGAACCGGGTCGGCGGCAATTGGCGACTGTCGCCGACGACCACAATCTGGTGGGAGCGAGCGATGGCGCCCAGCGCATCGACCGGCGGAACCTGGCTCGCTTCGTCGAACACCAGCAGATCAAACTCGACCTCGCCCGGTTCCAGAAACTGAGCGATCGACGTGGGGCTCATCATGAACACAGGCTTAACGGCCTGCACGGCTCGGCCAGCTTCGGCAAACAATCTTCGGAGTGGCAGATGCTGGCGTTTCTTTTGGATCTCACGTCGCAGCACTCCGACCTCGCCGATGTTTCCGGCTCGACGGGGCAGTTGATCAAAGTGAGTGACCGCGACTTCACGCCGGGCCAGCAGCATGTGATCCATATCCAATCGCGAGAACCGCCCGATGAGCTGTTCGTGATCGGTCCCGTCGAACTCAGCGAATTCCGGGTACTGTCGAAACGCCTCGCGCGTAAGTGCTTCGTACACCGCCAGGTGAAAATGCGTCACCAGGAGGTCCGAACTGATGCGTCCGTCAAACACGAATTTGGCCAGCGGACCCAAACCGACCAGTTCCAGTTTGAGCCAGCGAAGTCGGAAGGCCGTCCAATGACTCAGGTCTTCACGCTGCTCCAACCACACGGAAAGCCGTGATGCCAGACTGGCCAATGGAATCTCGGTCGCCGACGCAACATCAAACGCCACGGGAATATCGAGTTGCAGTGCCGACACCAGATCGTCGACCCGTCCAGTGGTTTCCGTGAGCGTCGACTCCAAGTGATCGCAAAGTTTCACAGGCTCATCAGGGCCAGCAAGTCGGGGAACGACGGCACGGTGATCGATCGGAAGGCCGGACTGTTCGGCATCGACATCCCACTGCCAGATTGCCGAAAGATGAGACCAGTCGGAATCATCCGCCCGCCACGCCGAGCCGAAAGCTGCTGCGCCAATGCGGGGGCCGCCATCGTCATTCACAATGGCTTTCAGTGCCTTCTGGCCATCGATCAGTGCGTCGAGAATGGCAAGTCGTTCTTCCAGTGTCCTGGGAAGCGGCCCGGCAAGGATTCCCTTTAGCGTTGTCATTGCCTGGCGATAACTGCCGTTCAGAATGCGAAACCAGGAACGACCGTGCGCAGCAATTGCGATTCGGGACTGTGCCACATCAACTTGCCACCCCACATCGGCCACGACTCCCGATAGCCGCTCTCGTGCCGCGACGAGTGTTGACCCTGCTTCAATCAGGTTGGCAATCTCGCGACGACGTTCTGTCCACACAGATGACGCCAGTGCCTCGGTATCGAGTTGCGGGGCGGCCAGGATTCGACGTGTCAATTGCAGCAGTGACACAACGTCCGCTGCGTTGACCGGAGCTGACGTACCAAGTTGACCGGCCAGTTCAGACGCCTGAACACCAAGTCGTTGCAGGCCATCAAGCAGTGGCGGGATCGCGGACAGCAGACGGTCCAGGTCGGTTGGCAGAATTGTCTCGCGATTGACACCGCGCCATGGGTGCTCGCCTGGTACGCCGAGCGTTTCGAGGTGGGCCGCGAGTTCTGTCAGCAATTCGACTCGCACGCGGCGATCGTCAGGCGTCCAGGATTCGCAACCGGGAAGCACGAGGCCCGTGTCGGCGGGCTGAGGCCCACCGCTCGCCTGCGCTCTGGAAATCTCGCTCCGCAGGCGCGACAGCTCACCGATCGCGTCGAAAGGTGCGACACCCGATGGTTCCAATGGTGTGGACATCGCATCCGCATGGGCATTCAGACGATCACGAACTTCTCGCAGTTCGGTAGCGTGCTTTTCCATGTCTCGGGCGATCGGCTGACCCAGACGCAGCGTTTCGTCGAGGTCTCGCAGCACCACACGTTTGCTCGACTTGTGACTGTGTAACTCGAGGCACGCATCGCCCACTCCGAGTGTCCCCAATCGCCGACGCACGACATCCAGCGCGGCCATTTTCTCGGCCACAAACAGAACTCGCTTACCGTCGCAGACGGCAGCCGCGATCAGGTTTGTAATCGTCTGTGACTTACCGGTTCCTGGCGGTCCCTGAATCACCAGGTTGGCTCCGCGCCGGACCTCTTCAATCGCAATGGCCTGCGAGCTGTCCGCATCCGCGACGTGAATCGTACGCAGCGGGTCGAGCAGAGCGTCGATCGACTCGTCATCACCACACAGCGACCGCTGAGTCGGGAAGCCATCGGTCAACAACGTCGTAACAAGCGGGTTCTCGTCGAGCGGCACATCGGTGGGCCAGTTCTCGGGCTGCAGGTCCCGGTACATCAGAAACTTCGAGAAGGAGAAAAACCAGATCGCCATCTCGTTGTGTCGGACTTCCCAGCCATCCTGTTCCGCGACGACCTGCTGCACCGCGTCGAAGTACGCCGTTGGAGAGAAGTCATCCATATCGCCGACGTCAGGCAGAGTAATGCCACAGTCGACTTTCAGTTTCTCCTGCAACGACAGGTTGGTCGCGATTTCGTCTTCGTTGTACCGGACACGAAAGCGCGATCGGGCGCTACGACGCTGCAACTGCACGGGCACAAGTATCAGCGGCGCGAAGCGCTCCCGGTTGTCCCGTTCCACATCGATCCACTTCAGAAAACCCATCGCGAGAAACAGCAGATTCACGCCCTGCTCTTCCTCGAATGTTCGTGCGTCGTAATACAACTTGAGCAGTCGCTTCTGCAGTTGTTCCGATGAGAGTTCGGTCTGCAGTCGATCATCAACGTGTTGTGGCGACGGACCATCGTCCTCAGGCTCAGGCTCGTCGTCATCTTCCGGTTGGGCAAGTCCCGGGCCGTCCGAAGGAGCGTCGTCGCCATCAAAGTCAGGTTCTCCCCCGGACGATTCGAATTCGAGCGTGACAGCGTTCGTTTCGATCGGCGCCTGTTCGATCCGGCTCTCTTTTGTGGGCGTCACCGGAGTGATCAGTGATTCGGTCGCAACTCCTTCCGACTGGTCGCCCGCTGTAGATTCGCCGGTTGGTTCCGGAAGCGACTCGGGTGGTTCAACTGCCGGCAGAAAACTCATGGCCCGGCCTTCAGTCACCAGATGCCGAAAGACCTCTTCCGACAATTCGTCGACGACATCAAGCCGGGAAGTACGCGTGCGTCGGCGCGGAGTGTTCAACAGCCGGTTGCGACCAGACAGGTCAAGCAACTCGCGCCGCGCCGCTTCCAGTTTTGCGAGAACGGTCTCACGTGATGACATACGATGTCCGGTACCTGTACGTTGTTGAGAGTTAGCCAGTCAGCGACCGGTTGCAGACTCATTGAGAGGAATTCGTCATGGGCCAACGCATCGTGGTGCTCGATGGAAAGACCCTCAACCCTGGCGACAATCCCTGGACGCCGCTTGAGGAATTCGGGGATGTCCTGCTGTTTGATGATACGGAACCGAGTGATGTCGTATCACGACTCGCCAAGGCCGACATCGCGGTCGTCAACAAAGTCCGGCTTTCGGCGCAGGTGCTCAACAAACTCCCCGAATTGCAGTTCATTACGGTCACAGCGACCGGGTTCGACTGTGTCGACATCAATGCCGCTCGCGAGCGGGATATCCCTGTTTCCAACGTACCGACGTACGGCACAGACTCCGTCGCACAGTATGCGTTTGCTCTGATGCTGGAGCTGAGTCACCGCATTGGCCTGCACGATCGGGCCGTCCGTAATGGCGAGTGGGAATCGTGCGGTTCGTTCTCATTCTGGAAGACGCCGCAGGTCGAGCTGTCTGGCAGAACACTGGGCATTATCGGTTTCGGACGCATCGGCCGACGCGTGGGAGAGATCGGAAACGCACTGGGCATGCGCATTCTGACCTGTGACCAGTTTCAGCAGAACGCGCCGACATACGAACCGTTTGCCTGGGCGACGGCTGATGAGGTCGCGTCGGAATCCGACGTCGTGACACTGCACTGCAATCTGACGGACGAGTCGGGCGGGATGGTCGATCGCGACTTCCTGGGACGTATGAAGCCAACGGCTTTCCTGATCAATTGCGCGCGCGGGCAACTGGTCGACGAAGCCGCACTGGCCGACGCGTTGAATACGGATTCCCTGGCCGGCGCGGCGCTCGATGTTGTGTCCACCGAACCGATCCGGTCGGACAACCCGATGTTGAGTGCTAAGAACTGTCTGCTGACACCGCACATGGCCTGGTCAACACTGGCCGCTCGGCAGCGCATGATGACAACGACTGCCGAAAACATCCGAGCGTTCCTGTCCGGTACGCCGGTTAACGTCGTCAACGGGTAGGGCAATCACCATCCCGCTGCTGTCTGACCCAATCGGCCAGGATGGTCGATACGTCCTTCACGTCGTCATTGGCTCGATCGATCAACGTGAGGTCCTGAGCACGAACGAGCCGACGGATCAGGTTGTCACGGCTCAGGTCGACACCATTCCGATCGAACACGGACGGATGCACGACGACGCAATCCCAGGTGGGCGGGCCGAAGTTCAGCGACCAGTTCATGATCCAGGCGTAGGACTTCACGAACGCTTCGTTCGATCCCGCGGCTGCTGATCGAGGAACGGCAATCAGCACGAGGTCCGGCTTCAACTTCCGCACACGAGTTTCCGCATCGGCCTCGAATTCAGCCAGCGAAAGTCCTTTCGTCGGCCACGCGGTAATTTCAATCGACGCGTCAGGTGCAATCTGCCTGAGTGCCGGCGTAATCAGCATGTCCATTGGAGGCATCGCCAGAACACGGACCGGCTTACCCGCCTTGAGCAATTTCATCGTCCGCGTAATCGCAGAAAGCGGTGGAGTGTCTCCAAGTGAAACCGAAACGCCACTGATGGATTCTGCTAAGTATTCGGCGATTCGCTTGTGCCCATCCATGTTCGGGTGAATGGCATCGCTCATCAGAAGCCGCCAGTCGAACTCGTCAGCAGCACGAAGCACATCCATTTTCTGGTAGCAGTCGCACACAGGCACGCCGAGTTCGCGTCCAACATCCCGCACAACATTGCAGTAAACAATCAGCTTCTCGGTTGGGCGTCCTGCTGTCGTGACGATGTTGTTGGGTGTCGCCAGAACCACCTCAGCACCGATGTCCCGACACTTCCCGACAATCGTCTTCAGGTTCGCCCGGTAATCGTCGACTGAAACTCGCGCCATATCATTTAGACCGAACATGACCGTGACGAGATCCGGCTTGTGCCTCAGTACATCCTTGTCGATGCGAGCCAGGGCGTTGACCGTTGTATGTCCACTAATCCCTGCATTGATCATCTCGACTTTGGCATCCGCGGACGTCTTCCGCAGTGCGATTCCGAGCATGTCCGTGTAAGCCCGACGACTGCCCGTGTGGTAGTACACACCAGTAACACTGTCTCCAAAGCAAACGACCCGAACGGGTTCGCCAGCGAGCAGTTTCTGGCGAGTTTCGAGTGGCCGGACTGAAGTTCCGGCTGAATGACTTCCACCGGCGCAGCCCACAAACGCTGCCAGGGCAATCAGGAAATGTCTTCTCATGACACACATGCTCCAACGGTCGGTCATACGAACAGCTCGGTTACGGCATGTCCGCTGGAACTGCGGACCGGGCGTCCGGTGGGATGCATGACCTCGGCTTCGGGCGGGAATCCAAACGCGTGCAGTATCGTCGCTCCCAGATCTTCCGGTCGGACGGGAGAGTCTTTCACGTAGGCAGCGTGCGCGTCGCTGGCTCCAAAGATTGAGCCGCCGCGAACTCCGCCACCGGCCAGCACTGATGAATAGCAGGCGCACCAATGATCTCGCCCGGCGTTCTTGTTGATCTTCGGCGTGCGTCCGAATTCACCCGTCACAACAACCAGCGTGTCATCCAGCAGGCCGCGGTCCGACAGGTCGTCCAGCAGCGCTGAGTACGCCCGGTCAAAGGACGGACAGCAGTAATCGCCGCGGATCATGTCGACTCCGCGGTTGTGACCACCGCAGACTTCTTTGTCGCTGCCATGATTGTCCCACAGATTGAACTGGCAGCCGTCCTGACCGTAATACGTCCAGAACACATTGACATACTGCGTACCAGCTTCGACCAGACGCCGTGCCAATAGAAAGCTCTGGCCATACTCGTTGCGGCCGTACTTATCGCGCAGTGCGTCGGGTTCGCGTTCAAGATCAAAGGCGCCGCGCACATCCTGCGATGCGACCAGGTTGAAAGCTTTCTCGTATTGATTGCGCACCTGATCCGACTGAGCCGAAGCAATCAGAGCTTCGGCACGACCATCAATCGACTTCAGTAAGTCACGCCGATCGGTGAAGCGTGTATCGTCAACGGCCTCAGGAGTGTCGAGCGCGTCGATCTGAAACGTCTTGTCGGCCAGCGAGTCCTTCTTCTCTTCGTTCAGAAGAAAAGGATCGTACGCAGAACCCAGAAATCCGCCGGTCTGGCCGCGGTAGTAACGCGTGCCTGTTGTGAACGGTCGAGGCAGCGTCACCCACGCGGGCAGGCGGCCGCTATCACCCAGCAGGCTGCGAACGATCGCGCCCATCCCAGGATGATCGGATCGCTTGGGTGGATAAGCGGGGCCGGGTGTCGTCGAATCGGCCAGCAGCGTGTACTTGATGCCCACGTCATGCGAAGTCGACGTGTGCATCATCGAGCGGATGATGGCCATCTTGTCCGCACGTTGAGCGGTCAACGGCAGCAGATCGCCGATCTGCAGTCCCGGCACGTTTGTGGAAATTGGATGGAAAGGTCCGCGGATGGAATCGGGAGCGTCCGGCTTCAAATCCCACATGTCGAGCTGCGATGGCCCTCCGCACAAAAAGATGTAGATACAGTGTTTTGCCGTGCCGGAATGCGTCTGTTGAGGGCTCGCAGTTGCCGCCTGGAGGAAAGGCAACGGCGCATAGACCGAGCCTAATGTGGCCGCTTTGATGGCGTCGCGACGGTTCAACCGTGAGCGATGCGATGTCACAGGAAAAAGTGAAAACATGAAGGACCTGGTTGTTTCAAACTCCGCAGTCGAAGCCGCTCGGTCGCAAAAAAAGGAACGCTAATCGACACTGATAAACACTAATGGCGCGCGTGAAAGAGAATTAGCGTTTATCAGCGTCGATTAGTGTTCCCTGCCCTTCGCTAAACACCAAACAGAGACGTCAGCGGGTTGCCGTTGATCACACGATGTGGGCGTCCGAGTGGATCGTGAATCTCGGATTCGGGTGCGATGCCCATGCCGTAGTAAATGGTCGAAAGCAGGTCTTCCGGGGAAACCGGCTTCGATGTGGGGTACGCCGAATCGCGATCCGTGGTTCCATACACCTGCCCGCCGGTAATGCCTCCACCGGCAAGAACGGCCGACTGGCATGCTCCCCAGTGATCGCGGCCCTGATTCTTGTTGATCTTGGGTGTGCGTCCGAACTCACCGAACATCGCGACCATGGTTTCGTCCAGCAGACCACTGGCCGACAGATCGTCCATCAATGCAGCGAAGCCTCGATCCAGTGTCGGCAGTCCGTATTTCGCCTTGAGCATGCCGTATCCGGTCAGGCCTTCAAATGGTCCATGGTTATCCCAGATGTTGGCTACGTTGCCGGACTTCTGAATGTACATCCACGAAATCGTGACGAGCCGAACACCGGCTTCAATCAATCGCCGCGCCATCAGAATGCTCTCGCCCCATTCCGTGCGTCCGTACCGATCGCGTGTGGTGTCGTCTTCCTTGTTGATGTCGAAGGCTTCCTTCGCGGCCGGTGACGAAAGCATGCTGAAGGCCTGCTCGCGAAAGTCGTCATAACCGAGTGCGGACTCCTCGGTGTTGAACCGCTTGTCCTGGTCCTCGACGACACCAAGCAGTCCACGGCGGGCCAGCAGTCGTGTGTGGCTCAGTTCCTTGGGCAGTTCCATCGAATGCGTTGCTCCGGACTTCGACTCACCGGCGGGAGCGATTTCCATCGGATCGTGACGTGCTCCCAGGAACCCCGCATACGTGCCCGAGTAGGTCACACCCTCGTGCCCGATCGGACGTGGGATGGTGACGGCCGCCGGCAGACCACGCGTGTCCGAGAACGCGGAAACGACCGAGCCGATGTTGGGCGCGTCGTTTCGATTGCGGTGATTCCGTGGCACGCGCAGTGACAGATTCAGGTCACCGGTCAGAGTTCGATACACCGATGGCTCGTGCGCGTCGCTGCCATGGGACACGCTGCGAATGATGGCCGTCTTATCTGTGTACTTCGCAAACAGCGGCATCTCTTCGGAGATCGAGATTCCGGGGGTGACGGTCTGAATCGGAGCGAAGTGGCTGCGAATCCCTTCAGCGGCATCTGGATTTGGATCCCACATATCCATCTGAGGTGGTCCACCCCATAGATAGATCAGCACGCAGGACTTTGCCCGGCCAGGCGTTCGATGCAGCACGGGCTCACGACGACGCGCGGCCACAGCATGTTCGTTCTGCAGCAGACCCGGCAATGTCATCGCGCCCAGGCCAACCTGTCCCAGCCGGATCATGGCGTCGCGGCGATGCAGCATTTTTGAGCCCTCGGTTCCCGCAGGTCCGCAATTTCCGCCAGTCTCTCGAAGACCGGCATGCTATCACACTTTCGGCGCGACTGGTTGTCCGTCCTTCATCGTGAAGACCGCCGACCAGACCGGTCCGTCTTTCGTGAGGCCGTGTGCGTCACTCAACGTCTGCTGTTCGCTGCGGGTGAGCACGGTCAGGTCCGCCACACTCCCAACTGCAAGCGAGCCGTAATCAGGATTCTGACAGAGCAGTCCCGCGGGTCGCGACGTGACAGCCGCGAAGATGTCTTCTTCCGGCATTCCGGCCGCGAATAGCTTCGACATGACAAGCGGCAGATCATGTTCGAGCGGCTGACGTTCCAGGTGCCGGATCTGCAGGTCGGTCGAGATCGTGTCCGGCACGAATCCGTCCGAGATCGCAGCTTCCGCCACATTCAGACTGAAGGACGCACTTCCGTGTCCGACGTCGAACAACACGCCACGTTCGCGCGCCTCGAGCACGCAGGGCAACACGCAGTCGCCCTCAACGATGCAGTGCGGCTCTCGACGGAAGCAGTAAGTCACGATGTCTCCCGCCCGCAGAAGTGCCAGTTGTTCTGCCAGTGGCCAGTCCTCGGGGCGTCGCATGCCAAAGAGCAATGGCAGGCCGGTTTGGCGCGAGACTTCAATTCCGCGGCTGAGAACTTCACGCGGGTCCGTCGATCCGCAGCAATGATTGCTGACGTTGACGGCGATCGCTGGAATGTGTTTCCGGTGCCGCTGGGTGGCGGCAACGCACGCATCGATGTCGGCGTCGTCGAGGTTTTCCAGACAACCCTGAGTTGTGGACTCGCCAACGCGAGAGAGATTGATGGCCAGCAGGATCCGTGTCCGCGACCCGTTAATGGTCGTCTCAACGTACTCGTCAACAGTGTCCGCACCGGCGTCTCCCTGAGAGAGCACGGTGGTCACTCCACGCGGCAGCATGTGAGCGTCCGGTGAGACGCCGAACACAGATCCTGCATTGGCGGGATGTGCATGCAGATCGATCAGGCCAGGCAACACAATGCCGTCGGGAAAGTCGAACTCTTGCTTCGCATTGGGCTCGTCCGAGGCCGACGTGGAAATGTTGACAATACGCCCGGCGTCGATCAGCACGGTGGCGGGCGAATCAACGCCCGATGCAGGACAGATAAGACGACCGGCTCGGACGAGGACGTCGTATTCACGCGTCATTAGCGGCGCCCTCGATGACATGACTGCTCAGACCAGGTCCTTGATCGGCTGGCCCGATTCGAGGATGAACACAGGGCGGCCCGAATGGTCGTCCAAGGTCGCTCTGTGATCGATGCCCAGGTGCCGATAAATCGTGGCCAGCAGGTCCTGCGGCGTGTGCGGTTGCTCGGCGGGGTATTCGGCTTTGCTGTTCGTCGCACCAACGACCTGACCCATGCGGAGTCCACCACCGGACAGCAGAGCGGAATAAGCCTGCGGCCAGTGATTACGCCCTGTGCCTGTGCTGTTGTTGCTCAGTCGCGGTGTGCGTCCGAATTCACCGACGACAACCACCAGAATCTTGCGGTCCAGATCGCGCGCGAAGATGTCTTCAATCAATGCCGACAGCGCCTGGTCCATGTACGGCAGTCGGACGCGCATGTACTTCGCGAAGTGGCCGGGTCGACCGGCATTCGAAATGTGATCGTCCCAGTTGGTGAACTCGGGTCCATTCTTCGGCGTGTTGAAGTAGATGTTGATGACCGACGTGCCCGACTCAGCCAGACGCCGCGCCAGCAGGCAGGCCTGCCCCCACACGTTTCGACCGTAGCGTTCGCGCAGCGTGTCCGACTCCTGCTCGATCGCGAATGCTTTCGCGACGTACGGACTGGTCATCAATTCGAACGCCAGATCGCGGAATCTGTCGAAGCCTTCGAGCTGGCCGCGTGTGTCCAGGTCGCTGCGGAGCCGATCGAACTTCTGCAGCAACGACTGTCGTTGATCAAGGAACGCGCCGTCGCGTCCAGCGGCAAGTTTGACCTGTGGCGGCTGGTAGCCTTTGGAATTCGGATCGCCAATTTCGAGCGCCGCACGGTGCAGACCGAGATACGTCGGTCGTGTCATGTAGGGCTTCTGGGGAATCGCGACATATGGCGGCATGGCTCGCTGACCAATGCCCTTGATGGCACTAGCGACCGATCCGAAATCGGGATGATCGCTCTTCGATCCAGAAGTCGGGTCGAGCACAAGAGGCCGTTTTCCCGTCAGCGCCACGATGCCGCCGTCACTGTGAATGCCGACGTCGTGATGCAGCGACCGCACGATAGAGAATCGATCGGCCATCTTCGCCTGCAGCGGAAACAGCTCGCAGATGTCGAGACCCGGCACGTTGGTCGAAATCGGATTGAACACGCTGCGGTACGACGTCGGCACGTCCGGTTTCAAATCGTACGTCTCAAGCTGCGAAGCGCCTCCGTGCTGATAGAGCATGATCACGGACGTATCGGAATCGCTCGAACCGGATGCTTCGCGCGCGGCCAAGATCCCAGGCAACGTCAGCCCGCCCAGGCCCAGAGCTCCAACCTGCATGAATCCGCGGCGACTTATAATTGAGTCTGTCATGGCTTCTATCCAAACAACTGTCGCTGCGGATTTCCGCCTTCGAGGATTGTCACGGGACGTCCCTGGGCGTCGGGCAACTGAATCTCGTGCGAGATGCCCAGGCTGTCGTAAATCGTTGCGGCCAGGTCTTCCGGACTGACGGGATTCTCGGTCGGGTAGGCCGCGTCTTTGTCGGACTTTCCGTAAGTGATGCCGCCGCGAATGCCGGCCCCGGCGAGGATGCACGGAAAGCAGAAGCTCCAGTGACCGCGACCCCAGGCGGCGTTTGCTTTCGGAGTGCGACCCATTTCTCCAACTGCAACGACCAGTGTTTCGTCGAGCAGACCTCGGTCTTCCATGTCGGTTAACAGCGCCGAGAATGATTGATCGAACTTGGGGACCAGGTGATCCCGCACGTCATTGCTGTGCTGGTGCGAGTCCCATGAATAGCCATCAGGACAGTCCCAGATGACGGTGACGAACCGACAACCGGCCTCGATCATGCGGCGGCCCATCAGAGCCGACTGACCAAACAGATGCCGACCGTAGCGGTCACGCAATGCAGCAGACTCGCGCTGAATGTCGAGCGCACTGCGAATCTGATCGGACGTAACCAGGTCGAGTGCCCGTTGCTGCAATGATCCGTAACCGTTGAACGAGCGGTTCGCATCCGAAATTTGGCGCGACGCGTCGAACTGTTCGATCAGACTGCGGCGGCGGTCGAGTCGGTCGAGCGATACTTCATCACGCGACACAAGACCTTTGATCCGGAAGTCGAGTTCCTCTTCAGAGCACTCACGAAAGAACGGGTTGTCGGTCTTGCCCTTGCGGCGGATATCCGTGGCCATCGCGTTGTAGGCATTCCCGAGCCAGCCGGCGTATTGACCTGTCCGGTCATAACCCTGCAAGTGCCCGAGTCGGTTCGGCAGGTACATGTAATCCGGAAACGTGCGCGTCTGGTCAGCCGAGTGCTGCGAGACGTATTCGACAACAGATCCCATCGCCGGCCAGTCCGATGGCCGCGCGTTAACGTCGGAACCGTTCTCGGCAGATCGCGTCCACTTGTGGCCGGTCTGGATGTAGTGACAGGCGTTGTGGTCGTTGTGCGGATGCGTCATCGACCGGATGACTGCCAGGCGGTCCGACATCTCGGCGGTGCGATGCAGGTGCTCGCTGATCCGCAGGCCGGGGGTTCGCGAGCTGATCGGCTCAAACGGACCGCGTATCTGTTTGGGCGCTTCGGGCTTCATATCCAGCGTTTCCAGCTGGCTCGGCCCGCCGAACAGATAGATGAACAAAACGGACTTCGCGCGCCCGGTCGGGAACTCAGCGCCTGGTGTGAATCCGTGAGTCGGTACAAGCTGCTGCTGCGCCTGCTCGGCCGCCAGTAGCTTCGGCAGACTCAGGCCAAACATGCCCAGCCCGCCAGCTCGGATCAGATCACGTCGTGTCGTTCCAGAGCAGACCTGTTTGCTACGCCCGTTAATCGTCAGCATGGCAGAATCTCATCAATGCGCAATGATGGTTCGGTGGGACCACTCGAAGCCGCGAGGATACCATGCCTCGCCGGTCCCAACGACGGCTCTTCCGTTTATCGACAATCGTCACGTGACCCAACGCATTTAACTCTCCCCACGAACGCACCAGGAAAGTTCCTTATGCCAAAGACGATCCTCGGAATCGGTGGCCATTACGACGACTGTGTCTTCGGGATTCCCGGAATCCTGCTGCAGGCCGTGCGGAAGAATCACCGTGTGGTGATCCTGTCGCTGATCGGAGACTACTCGAACTGGAAACCCGCTCGAGGGCGACATAAGGAACTGGTCGAGGGGACCACGCGCCTGTGCGGGGACTTTGGCGTCGAGATGCGATTCCTCGATTTCGCGGGCATGAACTTCGACGTCGACGTTGCCGCCAAACGAGTTGTGGCCGAAGCTGTCGCGAAGATTCAGCCGGATGTCGCCTTCATGCTCTGGCCACACGACCGGCATTCCGATCACGAAGTGTCATCGCGTCTGTCGACCGTCGCTCTGAAACATGCGGACCGACTGATCGATGAGAACGTCACGTATCGATCGCCGCGGCAAACGTACTGGTACGACAACGGACCTCGCCACACGATCGGCTTCGAGCCCAACACTTTTGTTGATGTGAGTGACGACTGGCTCAAAGCGATGGAGTGGCTGGGCCGTTTGATGGCTCTGGCACGCAACGTGGAATACGACCCGCTCCGCCAGGACGGAGCCGTGCGCGGCAAAGAGACTCTGGCGCTCTATCGCGGCTCGACCTGTGGTGTGCGATACGCCGAAGCCCTGCGATCGTTCAACGAGTATCCTCGGGACATCCTTTGAGCTTCCCGAGTTTTGGCGGGCGCGGTTCGGGTTCCGGTTTGCGTCGATCAAACTGGAACGGGTCGGTCGGGTCATCGGTGACGGTCACTTTCAGCGGCGGTGCGATGCCGCCCTGGTCGACTTCGACGCGCAGAATGTTCTTTGCCGCAAACGGCCGGTCGTGGATCCAGCGATGTCCGTCGCCGTGGAGGTAGAGAATCGGCTTCTTGAACTCCTCCGCGTCCTGATTAAACGGGTCGAAGAAGTCAGAGTGATTCGCGGCCGGCTTCGCGTGCCCGAAGATCACCAGACTGCTGACATTGGCGCCGGAGCGACGCAGATTGCGACGGACCCAGTCGAGCCCGTCCGCGTGTCGTTGCTTCCATTCCACTGCGTCATGCACGCGACCGCCGACAATGTTCAGTCCCACGAACAGGACGTTGCCTTTTACAAACGAGAAATTCTCCTCGTGTTCCAGCTGTCGAAATACAGGCAGTTGGTGCTGCCAGCGGCGATCGAACCGCATGAAGTATTTGTCCCAATACTTCCATGCCTGCTCCGGATCAGGAATCAGGCAGTCGTTCCATTCATTGTCTCCGGGAATAATAAAAACCGGCGCCACTGCCTGACTCAGCATGCCCGACACTTTTTTATAGACGGCTTCGTCGCACGGCGGCGCACCGGACTTAATGTCGCCGACATGGATCACAAACTCCGCGTCCTTCGGCAATTCGGTAATCTGCTGCGGCAACAGGACGTCTTCTTCCGGTGCATAGGGCACATCCCCCATGGCATAGAACGTGACCAGGCTAACAGCCTCAGTCGTCGGTTTTGCCTGATCCTGGGCGATGCCCACAGAGACAATGGCCAACACAAGTCCAGCGTGAACGATTTTCGAGCCCATTGGTGTCGATCCCATTTCGAGCGGTGGGGACGTGATGATTGACGAGCCAGCCGACGCTCGTGAATCAAGAGAACACAGGCGGGCAGAATACCGATTGGTTAACTGAAACACATGCGCGGATGCTGCCGTGGTCATGGCCGGGGTGTCAGGGGAGCTCATGATCCTGTCACTGCCGCGCCGTTCCGTCTTGTGCGATCGATGTGGGCGTACGATGCTTCGACACACGACGGGGATCGAGTGTGAGGTGAGCATGGCAGCAACCAACATTGGCGACTTACGCGTGACGTTCGAACGAGGTGTCCTGACCATCACTCCTCACGGTCGTTCGGAATCCGCTATCACGCTGGATGAGGACGGTGTTGAGAAGCTGATCGACCTGGTGTGCGGTCACGATGAGTCCGAATCAAATCAACGGCAGGCGTTTCGTGTGTCGCTGTGGGATTCCAGCGGCTTGACCACGACGGTTCGTCACGGTGAATGCGAGATTGAGGCGACCCCGAAAAGCATCAGCCTCTCGGGCGTGTTCGTGGAATTGCCTGATCCACCCGGAATCGAATTGCCTGTGGGCGCCCAGGTGGAAGTGACGTTGGAACTCGATACCGATCACGAAACGCTGGAAGCAATCGTGCGTCGACGCCACGACTCGGGGTGTGGATTATTCTTCCCGGCTTCAATGAAAGACGAGGAACTCGACCCACCCGCCACCCTGGCACGAATCGTCATGACCCTGCAAAGGCGGTGGCTGGCAAGACGCATACGATCAGGCTGGTGATCGCTCTTGTTCTCCTGGCGATTCGGCGCTCAAGGCCAGCCAAGTATGACGCCAGGGAAGCTAAGTGCTGTTCCGTTTCCGTCAGACCTCACTAAGGCGTGTCACACGCCCTTCGTTCCGTTTCTGTTGAGCAATGACGTCGGCCAGGTCTTTATCTGCCAGGTGAGAATCCAATGCAGAATGCGGTAGATGACCTCGAAAACCGTCGTCCCGTCTGGGATGCGGTGTCAGAGCTGTACCTCGACACTGAGTTACAACCTGACGATTACGAGCGCATTGCAAACGTCTTGCGATCGTCACCCTATTTGGCATCGGAACTCGATCACATCATGTATACCGAGTTGTACCCGGTGCTGATTGCAAACTGCTGGGATGTCGCTGGCGAATGGAGTGCGTTTGATCTCGACTGGCTGCAGGATGCCATCCTCGAACGGGCCGCTCAACGCTTCACAGTACCACCCGCGCTGTTTCCGGGCCGCTCAATAGTGCGAGGACCGTGGAATACCGTCAGAAGGATGGCAACGGAGTTTCCGACGTGACGACAGACAACACGAACTTGCAGAGCGATTCCGCACGCGACCATAAAAAAGTCCGACGGATGATCTGGTGGGGAATGGGGACATTGGCAGTGCTGCTACTGGGCTCAGCCGGAGCACTTGTGTTTGAAGTGGTCACCGGTCGGTTATCCGGCACTGTTGCGCAGGCGAAAATTGGACGGTGTTCGACTGGAGGTTTAGGCGTGACTGCTTTTCGCCGAGACGGAAGCGGCGTGACATTTGTGACGGAATGTGTTCCGGCAACATCCGTGCCTGTTCAAGCCCCTCGGCCAGCAGTCCCGTTGATTTTCGATCTACGCGCGCGAATCTGGGAGTCCACGTTCGGTGCTTCACACGCGTTCGCTTTAGACAAGCCCGGTTCAATAATCTTCCATGTGAAAACCGGAGACGTCATCCAAATGCGGCCCAACGAACACGTCACTCTGCTGAGCTGGGAGACCAATTACTCGACCGAGCGTTGGGCTGTGACTGCTCGCATCGCGCCATGAATGATAGATGGTGCATTAATGCAATAGGAGAGTGTGTGAAGATGCAACTGACCTGCGACAGAACAGGACGGTGACAATGTCTGACTTGCGAGTTGATTCACCGGCAACGTTTCCCGGCTGGATGATGCCCTGGCCGGCGTTTGACGTGAACTGGTCGAAAGCCTGCCTGCTGATCATCGACTTTCAGAATTACGGGTCAAACCCGGAATGTGGTGTCGCCCAGATGCTGTGCGAGCAGTATCCCGGCGTTGCTGATTACTACATCCCGCAGTTGCGGACGAGCATCGCAAACACCCGGCGCCTGCTCGATCGGTTTCGTGAGTCGGGTCGCGAGGCCGTCTACACGCGGCACGGCCCATTGTTGAAGGACGGTCGCGACATGATCGAGCGGCGGCGACGGCGAGACACGGACTCAGTCGCACTGACAACTCAGCCAACACTCTGGTCACGTGGCAGTTTCGAGCACGAAATCGTGTCAGAACTCGCACCACACGCTGATGAACTCGTGATCGACAAGAACGCAAGCAGTGCCTTTAACGGAACGGGCATCGATCAACTGTTACGCAACATGGGCCTGGAGACTCTTGTCGTCACGGGAATGGCGACTGACATGTGTGTTGAAACCACGGCACGGGACGCAGCGGACCGCGGCTACAATGTGATCGTCGTCGAGGATGCCACGGCGACGTTTTTTGCAGAGCATCACTACGCGGCACTATCGGCCATGGCACGCGTCTACTCGAAGGTCCTGACAACGGACCAGGTGCTCGACATGCTGCCGTCGTAGTCCACCCCACTCGCAATTCCTGCGACTGGCCGTCAACACAGAAAGCCCGGCCTGCGGGAGAGGCCGGGCTTTTTGACTACAGTGTGACTCGCATTCCAGAGTTTCAGTCCATAGTGGGTGGCGAGGGTACCTCGTAGCCGTCTTCCATGATTTGAGGCTCATCGCCAATTTCCGGAGCATTGTCTTCCGGACTGCGCACGTCCTCTTCCACGTCCTGCGGCGTTTCTTCAGTGTCGGCGTCTACATCCGATGACTCGGACACCCGGTCGTCCGCCGGTTGGGCTTCTTCTACTTCGGACACCTCTTCATCCGAAGCACCTTCGGATGACTCGACGACGGCGGCATCGAACAAGCCTCGGGGAGTATCCGTGTCCTCCGAATCCGGCTTCCTGATCGCCGCGGCCGGATCAGGCGTTGGTCCCTCGCGGTCGGACGCGGCATCGGTCACTGCAACGTCCTCGACTTCGGGCGTTGTCCCGACGGTGGACTCGGGCTGGGTGACAGCGACAAATACCTGCTCCGGTTCAGAGTTACCATCGGTTTCGATTGCAGATTCCTCAACGTCGATCGTCGTCTCAGTGACTTTACCCGTTGTATCCGCAGCAGCTTCCGGAGTGACCTCAACCAAAGATTCGGGCTCCGGGGTTTCTTCTTCGGGTGCCGCAGTGGTCATGCCTGCTCGCTGACGGTACAGAACCAACGCGTGCAACGCATGATAGAGTGGTCCGCAGTCGGCCGCGTCACGGCGGTGATCCACCAGGTCCTGCGAGACCGAGCGGACGGCCTTTCGCAACCACGCCTGTTGCAGATCTTCGTCGCGGGCACCGACCATCAGGAACTCAAGGACATGTCCTCCGGTCGCCAGTCGCTTACCGAATTCGGGGCTGTATCCAGGACCACCAAAGTACTTCGTTGATAATGAACCATCCGAATTCTGCAGCGAACGGGCCGAGGCGATGTAACGCCGAATCTTCTGATCGGCTTCAAACCAGATGCCACGCGGCTGTTGCCCTGTGGCAAGGTAGGCGTTGCGTGCCAGACTCAAGGCAAACAGGCCATGAGTTCCGCCGCAGGCCGCGTCATTCGGTTCGGCGTACGTCTGAATCTGGACCAGTCGTTCGATACTCCACGGGTCCCCGAATTTGTTGTTCCACTCACTATCGACCGGCAGGTAGCGGGACAGTGCCCACAATGTCCAGGTGATTTCTTCGCGGTCGTTGACTTCCATCTGCGCGTTGCGCAGCATCTCTTTGATGGAAACCTGCCCATTAACACTTGTCTTGAAAGTGTAGTCCGCTGGCAATTCGGACATCGTCAGAATGGCCAGGAACTGGTTGGGGTGGCCTTCAAACGCGTACGGTTCGGTGAACGTGTGGAATCGACCGCCATAGGGCGAATGCTCGACGATGGGCAGACCGTTGTATGTGCGTCCCTCGGTCAGCCACTCAAGCGCACCGATCTTCTCTTCGTTGACCTTGATCAGGAAATCTTCCCGCAAGGCCAGCAGACCATGCATGATCTGCCACGGAGTATGCACGTCCGCGGTGAGATACCGCCGGGCGGTGATGGAAATGGCGTTGTCCACCAATTGCAACAACTCGTCCGTCTCCTGGTTCACAGAGCCCGCCGCATCATCGCTGTTGCGGGAGTCAGCATCGGCAGCGTTCACAGTGGACAGATTCGTCGACGCACTCATCAGAACTGCCAGCAGGCAGCCGGACAATTTCGGTAACCGGAGGATCATGGATGCGGGTCTCCCAGGCGGTCTGTCAGGTTGTTGATCCGGTGTGAATAATGTCACGATCCGTCCCTGTCTGTCTGCCAGTTCACACTGCCGCTTGATTGCGACGCCAGTTGCGCCCGGATCAATGCTGACAAAGCGACCGCTCGGTGGTCATCCTGTTCCGCCACAGATTACCCATCGTCACTTACTTATCTGATCGGTGACGACGACCGGGTTGCTCCACGCCAATCGACACGAACTCTCGCCGGAAACAGACGCGTCTCACGAGATTCATTCAACCGTCGGATGCGCGTTAATCGTCACAGTTTGCCGGGGAGTTATGATGTGCGGCAAAGAACGGCACGAATTCAATCATCCCACTGAAATTGAAAGCGCAATCGCCATGACCGTTGGAACTGGAACGCTGACATTCGAAGCCGTACCCGGCTGGCCGAACATCCCAGACGAAGCTGGCTTTATTGAAGCCGTCGGGGTCGCGGTAGATTCGCACGACCACATTCACGTGTTTGCTCGCGCAGACATCCCAGTACTGGTGTTTACGGCGGACGGTGAGTTCCTCCGTGGCTGGGGCCAGGGCGAGTTCGTTCGACCACATGGCATCTGGATCGACGCGGACGACAACGTGTTTGTCGTCGACGACATGGGCCATGCGGTCCGGCAATACGCGGCCGATGGAACTCTAATCCGCACAATCGGACCGGCAGGAGAACCATCCGACACGGGAGCGGAGGGATTCGACTATCGCACGATCCGCCCGGGTGGTCCGCCATTCAATCTTCCCACCAAACTGACAGTCGGACCGTCAGGCGATCTGTTCGTGACCGACGGTTACGGCAACGCGCGCGTGCATCGATTCTCAGCGGCAGGAGACCTCATCGATTCATGGGGCGAGCCAGGCGATCAGCCGGGTCAGTTCAACGTCCCACACGGAATCGCCAGTGACGGCGAACTGCTTTACGTGTGTGACCGCGAAAACAGTCGCGTCCAGGTTTTCTCACCCGATGGGGAACTGCAGAGCATCTGGACCGATGTGGCGCGCCCGGCAGCGGCATTTGTTGATGTCGACGGACTGGTCTTCGTGTTCGAACTCGGATTCCGGACCGGCATTTTTCCGTGGAACGCGGCAGACGATTCGAAGCCGGGGTCACGGATGAGCATCTTCAATCATGCTGGTGAACTGCAGGCCCGCTGGGGCGGCGGTGGCAACGGCGCATCCCCTGAAGACTTCTATGCGGCGCATGACGTCTGCCGGGACTCGCAGGGCAACGTGTACACGGCCGAGGTGAAAGTCGCAGCCGCCAGCTTCGTCGGAGACGACACCAGCCAGATGCCGTCCCTGCGTAAGTTCACGCCGACTCGGTAAGCAGTGGCTCGCGTTATTGCAGGCCCTGAACCCGGCGGGCACTGTCGAGGCCGAAGGAATTCAGCGAGGGGTTAAAGCGGATTGTTCGCGTGACGACGGCTGAGCGTTCGCCTCCAGCCTGTGGTTCCCGCCACAGCATCGATTCGCGGTCGCCGAAGGACTTCAGCATGTACAGGCCTTTGGATTCGTCATAGGAAATCTCGTCGGCGAGGGCGTGAAATGTCTGACCTTCCAGTCGCGCATTGCCAGTCGCCAGCAGCATGATCGATTCGGATTCGCTGTCGTCGACCGCGTTGTCGGGCTGAGAGAACTCCAGTTGCTGGCACGACATCACACCGCCGTCTTTGGGCAGTTTTTCGATGTCGATCTTCTCCAGCGACTCGCTGACGGGACCGTAAATTACGTTTACCTGGCCGCGGAACAGGGCGGACCGCGACTGCACCTGGCCCATCATGTCCTGCACGAATGCGATCCGCGTGTATTCCCAGCCCGTGGATTCGGCGGTGCTTCCCGAGTTGGCTCGCGCATTTCCGCGTGGTGCCAGTCCCGCCCGCTTGCCACGACCGCGCGTCCACGTCGCGAGGACTCCGGGACCGGTCGCCTGAACACGACCCGTTTCGTTGTTGAGAGCGAAGGCGTTGAAACGTGCCCGACTCACACTCTTAAGCGAACCGTTCTCAGTTTCCTGACTACTGACTTCCACTTCGTTCCAGCATCCGATGGACGCGACTTTGGGCGGCGGGGACTCAGCAGATCGATCGTCGAGTTCTTGAAACGACATCGGCTCCACCAGCGTGACTTCCATGCGCTGGCAACTCAGCACGTTATCCAACTGCCGCGCGTGGACCCGACCATGGAACTTCGCCTCCAAGCCGTCAAAGGCCATCTGCTTCAACCACGAGATGGTCATCTCGGTCGGTTCGTCGAGCGGCTTACCTTCGAAATCCTTGTCCACCGGAACGGTCATCGTGCCACGACCATCGACCCACAACAGGTTCTGATTCCGATCGAGAAAGATCTCTTCGCCAGAGAGATTCATCTGCGGATTATTGATCGACGCTGGCTGTCCAAACATATGGACGATCTGGTCCGTCCCACTGCGATTGACCAGATGGAGCCGATCACCCTGCAGGACGGCGGTGCGACCCAGTTCGTCCCGCTGCGTGATGTGCACATTCCCTTCAGTCCAGACCTCAGCGACTTCCGGGTCGACATCCGGTCCGCGCCGCAGCATGCGAATACGAGCGAGCATGGTAGAAACAAGAACGGGATCGCGCGGCGTCTCGACATCGTCCGGCAACCGTGCAGGCGCAATCCCTGCGGGTTCGTCGGGCTTCGTTGCGGGCAACATGAGTGCGCCTGGCGTATCTAGAACGACGGCGTCGACAACCTGGAAGATACCCTGCTGATCGTGTCTCGCCGGATTCTCCTGAGACCTGCTGGTGGCATCTGCCGGAATTCTCAGCGACGTCGTGCGCAGAATACGACTGTCGGTGGCGGACTCAGGCAGCGGCGGAGCGTCTTCGAACCAGATCTGCAGTTCGGCCATACGTCCCTGCATTTCCGGGCTGACCAGCGTGACATTGTCGTATGCCAGAATGCGATGAGGTTGTGGCGAACCCGACGACTTTCCACTGTTCGGCGCGGGTCGTTGCAGCGGATCGGTCCACACCTTGATGTAATCCGCGGAAATCCCTGCCCGATCCTGAGGCATGCGGACGACGGCGTCGCCAGTGAGATCGATCACGTCGTGTCCAGTCGCGCGGTCTTTGTATTGCCGCAACTGTTTCCGCCACGCAGCCGTCAACGCGGGAACGGGAATCGCCTGCGGTCCGGCGGGTCGACCAGCGCGCTCACCATCCAGCGGCTGCCACGAAATCAGTTTGCCGTCACCCCGACAGATGATCTCTTTAAGTTCGTTCTGACTGTCGTGATGCAGATCAACCTGCAGGCAGTCGATGCGGACATCGGGTTGCGTGATCAGAACTCGAGGCAGGTTCTCCGGACGGGTTGTTTGCAGCACTTCTGGATTGAACTTATTGAGAACCGCACGCTTCTGGTCAAATTGATAATCGATACTTGTGGCAATCGGTGGTACACCCTCGCGCACACCGATGCGCGCCACCAGACGGTCACTCGCTGATTCGAGCAAAATCAGTTCACCGCTGGCCACCATCCGTCGCAGTTGCAAATCCTGTTCTTCAGCTCCGAACAAAGAACCAACGCTGCCTTCACGATTCACGCTGGCCGATGCAGCCGTGATGGTGGGAGTGGACGCCTCATTGGCCTTCCGCAGATACAGATCCAGCGCTTCGCAAGACAGACGATCCGTGACGCCCGGCGAAACCGTTCGCACAACAACGACGTCATCCTCGAAGGATCCGATCGTCTCCGCTGAGGGATCCTCCGGACCGCCCAGCAACTGGCAGCGGAACCGGCCGGCACAACTGACGTCCAGTGGGGTCAGGGTGCCGTCCTTCTGCTCTAGCTGCAGATTCATCTCCACGTTGCGGATCAGATGAATCTCCCGCACGTGCGTTATTGCCAGAGGTTGATTCCCGGCTGCGGAATCTTCGACTTCAAGGTCGACCTGAACTCGATCGGCGCGGCCGGAATTCTGCATCCACTTGAACTCGGCCGGGTGATCGGACCACAGACGAGCGGACGATTCGGAGAAGGTGAAGTTTCGGCCGCGAATTTCGAGGTTGTCCGGCCCCTGAATCAGCACGTCATCTCTAAGGGTGCCTCCGATAATCCGGGCAACCTTGGACTTGCCGAGTTCCACGCCGGATGCAAACATCAGAACGGCCGAGTCAGCCACGATGATCACCGGTTCGTCCGAGTCCTCGCTGAATGAAACGAGAGCCAGTGGTTCGAACTCCACCGACCTCTTGTCTTCGGACTGCGTCCACGTTTCGGTGTAGTAATAGAGCCGATTCGGGTCGCGCAGCTGCATGTTGGCTTCGGCCGCCCACGGATAATCGGCCAGATGCTCGCGCGCGACGCGACTGCTTTCGTCTGGCGGCCGCACTGGGGGCAGGGGATACTCGCCTGGGGGCGGGGGAGGGAGAACATCCGGCGAACCAACGAGCGCGCGCACGGCATAGGCGTACGGCAGGTACACGCCGCACAGCGTTAGCAGAACGATCAGAGTGCTTTGAAATCGTCCGGGCACGGTTGAAGTGAAGCCTTCCGTAAATGGAATGTCTCGCGTGCCCCCGCTACGTCATTCGTCCGTCAGCGCTACGACGCGGCGGGCAACAGCCCGATGACGTCGGTGATATCGATCAGCCCGACCGGCTGACCGTCTTCGCCAATCACTGGAAGTTCACTGATTTTCTTCTCGGTCAGCAGCAGGACGGCATCTTCCAGACGTGTGTCCGACGTGATCGTCGTTGGCTGGTGCGTCATGACCTCGGACAACGGTCGGTCAAGTTGTTCGTCACGGTGCTGTTCAAGCAGTCGCGTCAGGTCACTGTCTGTAAACAACCCCACCAGATGTCCTTCGTCATCCGTCACAAGGACCGCTCCCGTGCGTCGACCGGATGAGCGTTGCCGCTGCAGTGTGTGACGAATCGTCTCGTCGTCTCTGGCAATGCGCAATTCGTCTGCTTGCCGCATGATCTCGTGGACCGCGGTCAATCGTCGTCCCAGGCTGCCTCCCGGATGGAAGAAGCCGAACTGATCCGCGGTGAATCCCTTGCGGCGGCTGGCAACCAGAGCGAGCGCATCACCCATCGCCAGCATGGCCGTTGTCGTTGTGGACGGAGCGAGCCCCAGACTGTCCGCCTCGGGAAGACGTCCAATTTCGAGGACCGTCGACGATCCTCGAGCCAGCGTGTTCTCAGCGTTTCGCGTAATCGCGATGAGGGGCGAACCGATTTTCTGGAACAGCGGAACAAGTCGCGAGATTTCTTCGGTCTCGCCGCTGTTCGAGAACGCCAGCACAACATCATTGGCTGTCACCCCGCCCAGGTCCCCATGTACAGCCTCTGCCGGATGCAGAAACTGAGCTGGAGTGCCAGTGGAACTGAGCGTTGCCGTGATCTTCTGTCCGATCAGCCCGGCCTTGCCCATCCCGGTAACGACGACGCGACCGGCACAGTTGAATAGCAGGTCAACGGCGTCGCAGAAGCGTGTGTCGAGCTTCGTGGACATCTCGGTCAGCGCCGCCGCTTCCCGACGAATGATCTCCCGCGCTTCGCGAAGCTGTTCAAATTGATCAAAGGGGATCGACTGTTTGAGCGCAGCGGAACTCATCGCGACGTCCCTGTCTGGTGTCCCGGTGAAGCAGGCCCGGTCCCTGGGCCATGTCAATTGCGGCGGACTATACGCGCGGATTTCGAAACCGGTCAATGCGAGGGTGAAGTGGCCTCAGCACGCAGGAGTGGCTACGGTAGAGCCGCTCAGTTGCCCTCTCAATTCCTGGACACTCATAATCAAGTTGCGTCCCCAATGGCGTTTCGCAGCGAGGCCGAGCATGACAGAAAACACGACGACGTACGCATTGTCTGACCTGTGTGTACAACACGAACTCTCGCTTGAAAAACTTGTCGAGCGCTGCGGTCTGGACGAGTCTCGCATCAAATCGATTATCCTGGGCCGCTGGACCCCGAGTCCGCAGGACCGGAAAGCGATTGCGGACGTGTTCGGATTGGGCATCCACGAGATCAAGTGGGGCCACGCCACGCCCATCCAGCACATCTACGGTCACGGGCCGGGTTGACGCGAACGCGTCGCATTGCTCGGTCATGCGTGAAACGATGGATGCAGCGATACAAGCCCGAAGCGCCAGCGAGTGAACCCCTCGTGCCGTTCGCGTTCACTCGCTGGCGCTTCGGGCTTGTATGATCGGGACTGTCTAACCCTCTCCACCCATGTCCCGCCTGTCACGCCAGCTCGAAGCTCACGAACCAGCCGGCGGCGGACCAGTGACGGAACCAACCGGCGAGCTGACCGGCGAAATCGTCGATACTGGCATCGGTCGCTTCGACAGCCGATTCGATCGCCAGTCCAAGCGGTTCTCCATCGATTAACGACTTCAGAAGCAGAAACTCAGGGTGGCTGACAGCTCCGCGCCGCACGATGAAATCCCGTCGAGTCATGACGAGATACGTCACTTTCGGTTCTGGCTGCTCGGGTTCCTGATTGCGCCGAACCGCGGTGACGTATTCATGCACGGGAAATCTGAGTTCGAGCAACCGCAGACACGGAGCCGGATGCAGCACAACGCGCGGGATATCCTGCGGGAGGACGGCGGCCAGCTCTTCGCCGTCGAGCAGGGACTGCCCCTCGACACCAGGTCCGTCGAAAATCTCGCCACAGCTTCGCTCGTAAGTCGCCAGATCGATCAGGAAGTCCGGCCAGCCAGGTGACGGCACGTCCGTCGGACGCGTTTCGCGCAGGTAGTCGGGAAAACGTCGGCTGAGGTCGGCGAGTGTGTAGCTTTGCGACGGATACTGCTGCAGATAGCCAAAGGCGAATCCCGCGAACGTCTCTTCACCAAGTGCGTGCTTCAAAGCCAGGAACTCGTCACCCAGGCACTCCACCAGCCGGGCGAAATAGGCGTTACCGTAAACGGCCAGTCGTTCGATGCTGCCAAGCGATTCCGATCGCCCGATCACATCCTCGATAGTTGCCTGTGACACGGCGATTTCATGCTGCGCCGTACCCGATGCAATACCCGCCGCGATGCCTTCCGGATGCGTGATGACCTCCTGCATCCAGCGCTGCAGCCGATCCAGCGAACTTTGCCCGGTAGCCTGCGACTGATCCTGATTGGAATCCATTGGGGTTCACTTACTCGTAAATCGCGGCCAACTGTTCTTCATATCGAGAGATGATATGCCGACGGCGGACTTTCAATGTGGCGGTCAGTTCGTCGTCTTCTACCTGAAACGGTCGCTCCAGATACAGGCACCGCTTGACTCGTTCCGGGTGGCTGACCTGCTCCATCACGGCGGCAACGCGTTCGTCGAGAAACTCAAGCAATGTCGATGTGGTCAGGAAATCGCCATCCGATTCGATCAACCAGCCGCGTTCGTCGGCGAGTTCTTCCAGCAGTTCAAGATTCGGCACCACCAGCGCAGTG
Organism: Planctomycetota bacterium; assembly: GCA_963579025.1. GTDB lineage: Bacteria > Planctomycetota > Planctomycetia > Planctomycetales > Planctomycetaceae > CAUZFZ01. The sequence continues at coordinate 122,777 of CAUZFZ010000009.1, forward strand.
ACAAATTGGCGACCATCTCCATAGACCACCGCCTGGTCAATGTATTCGTCCCGACCCAGAAGACGTTCGAGTTCCGCCGGAGCAATGTTCTTGCCAGCCGATGTGACGAACAGGTCCTTCTTGCGGTCAGTGATGTACAGGAACCCGTCTTCATCCAGACGGCCGACGTCACCGGTGTAGAGCCAGCCGTCGACGATTGTTTCCGACGTTGCCTGCGGATTCTTCCAGTAACCCTGCATGACGTGCGGTCCGCGTGTCAGGATTTCGCCATCCTCGGCAATGCGAACTTCAACCTCGTCCAATGGCTTGCCGACTGAGCCGAGTCGATAAGTCTCGATACTGTTGAACGCGATCACCGGTGAAGTTTCCGTCAGACCGTACCCTTCCAGCAACGGATACCCGGCTTCGAAAAAACCCTCGGCAATGAACTTTGGCAACGGCGCCCCACCAGACGACAGCTGCTTGATCTGCTCGCCAAAGATGGATCTCAAAGCGGAAATGCGATCATCCGGTGCGAGCGTTGCCAGGCTGTTCCAGATCTTTTCATACACGCGCGGAACAGACGTCAGCCAGGTTGGTTGGACCCGTTTGAGGTTGTCGAGGAGCGTCTCAACAGACTCGGCCAGCGCGACGGTGACACCGGCGGTTGACGTCAGATATTGATCGACCGTGCGGGCGTAGATGTGGCTGTACGGCAGCCAGCTCAGTAACTGGTCATTCATCGTGACAAAGGCGATCCGGCCGGTCGACAACGCATTACTCAACAGGTTGCCGTGTGACAGCATCACTCCTTTCGGATTCCCCGTTGTCCCACTGGTATAGATGATCGTCGCGAGACTGGATGCACTCAGCTCTGCCTCGCGCAAAGCAACGGCAGCGAGATTCTCAGCACTCGCACGGTGAATCAGCCCCTGCCATGTCAGCGTGGTCAGGCGATCAGAGCGAGGCACGATCGGGTCGAACGAGATCAGGAATTCGAGTGCCGGCAGCTCGTCGAGCACCTCGTAAACTTTGTCCGCCTGAGCCTGTCCACTGACGATGATGCCGCGTGCTTCGCTGTGCCCGGTCTGAAAAGCGACCTGCTTCGGAGCCAGCGGCGCGTGCATGGGCACATCGGCCGCTCCCGTACTGAGGACGGCGTGATCGGCCATCAACCATTCAGCGCGATTCTCTGACAGCATGGCGATGCGATCGCCGGATTGAACACCAAGCCCGATTAATCCGGCCGCAGCCCGATCGGCGCTCCTGCGGTAAGAGTCCCACGAAACATCGTGATACAGACCATCAGCCGGATATCGCATCGCCACGCGCGTTCCAAAACGCCGACACTGCGATCGGTGCATTGCACAAAGACTGACCCATTCCGCCATGCGGTTCCCTCCTGCGTCCGCAACATTCCAACTCAAACCCGAGCAGGCGGAAGTCTATCCCCGAAGGCGCACGGCCGTGAAGCGCTGACCGATGCTGCCAGGTAACGACGTCCCCAGTTCTCCAGTTCGGCGCGGGTCTGTTACCTCTCCGACCCCAGTTCGGCGCGGGTGCAGCATTGAGAACCAGTCGTTCGCCATCTAAAACGACGTAATGAATGTGACTGCCCGGCCGCTCGACATCGCCATCATCGTGATCTACCTGCTGGGGACGGTCGGGGTGGGAGTGTGGTTTGC